>NZ_JAWIRS010000012.1:45980-115680 GCF_036320005.1 Stenotrophomonas sp. SMYL11 | reverse complement strand
GGCCCGCCTGGGGGCGCCCCCCCCCGCCCCCCCCCCCCCCCCCGCCCGCCCCCCCGCGCCCCCCCCCCCCCCCCCCCCCCCCCCACTACCGCATCACGCGGCGCGTTCGCTGCGCCCGCCGTGGAACTGTTCTTCCTCGGTCGAGCCGGTCAATGCGGTGGTCGAGGACTGGCCCTGCTGGATCGCCTGGGTCACCGCATCGAAGTAGCCGGTGCCAACCTCACGCTGATGCTTGACCGCAGTGAAGCCACGCTCGGCGGCTTCGAACTCGGCTTCTTGCAGCTCTACGAAGGCACTCATCTGGCGGCGTGCATAGCCGTGGGCCAGGTTGAACATGCCGTAGTTCAGCGCGTGGAAGCCGGCCAGGGTGATGAACTGGAACTTGTAGCCGTAGCTGCCCAACTCGCGCTGGAACTTGGCGATGGTGGCGTCGTCCAGGTTCTTCTTCCAGTTGAAGCTGGGCGAGCAGTTGTAGGCCAGCAGCTTGCCCGGGAACTTGGCATGGATCGCCTCGGCGAACTTGCGTGCAAACTCCAGGTCCGGCTTGCCGGTCTCGCACCACACCAGGTCAGCATAGGGCGCGTAGGCCAGGCCACGGCTGATCGCCTGGTCCAGGCCGTTGCGGGTCTTGTAGAAGCCTTCCACGGTGCGCTCGCCGGTGGCGAATGGCTTGTCGTTGCCATCGATGTCGCTGGTCAGCAGATCCGCGGCTTCGGCATCGGTACGTGCCACCAGCAGGGTCGGCACGCCCAGCACGTCGGCGGCCAGGCGCGCGGCGTTGAGCTTCTCGATCGCCTCGCGGGTCGGCACCAGCACCTTGCCACCCATGTGGCCGCACTTCTTCACCGAGGCCAGCTGGTCTTCGAAATGCACGCCGGCGGCACCGGCTTCGATCATCGCCTTCATCAGTTCGAAGGCATTGAGCACGCCGCCGAAACCGGCTTCGGCATCGGCCACGATCGGCTGCAGGAAGTCGATGTCATCCTTGCCTTCGGCGTGGTGCAGCTGGTCGGCGCGCAGCAGCGTGTTATTGATGCGCTTGACCACTGCCGGCACCGAATCGGCCGGGTACAGCGACTGGTCCGGGTACATCTGGCCGGCCAGGTTGGCGTCGGCCGCCACCTGCCAGCCGGACAGGTAGATCGCCTTCAGGCCGGCCTTGACCTGCTGCATGGCCTGGTTGCCGGTCAATGCACCCAGCGCGTTGACGAACTCGCGCTCATGCAGCGACGCCCACAGCTTCTCCGCACCCAGGCGGGCCAGCGAATGCTCGATGTGGACGGTGCCGCGCAGGCGCACCACGTCAGCGGCGCTGTAGTTGCGCTGGATGCCTTCCCAACGCGGGTTGGTATCCCAGTCGTGCTGGATCTGTTCGGCAGTGGGCAGCTTGCTCATGTCTTTCTCCAGTTCGGTTCGTGCGTGCAGCGGGGAGGGAAACGGCGGGAAACGCGGGCGGCGATCAGTCGATGCGCGCGTAGGCCGGCAGGGTCAGGAAATCGGTCAGTTCGTCGCTGCGGCTCAGTTCGCCGAGCAGGGCGATGGCCTCGCCGATGCGTGCGCCACCGGGCAGCGTGGCGGTGTCACCCAGCCGTGCCGGCAGCTGTGCCAGCGTGGCATCCAGCAGTGCCAGGTCGATGGCGGTGCCGTCGTCCAGCTGCTGGCCAGGCGTATGCAGCCACTGCCACAGCTGGCTGCGGCTGATCTCGGCGGTGGCCGCGTCTTCCATCAGGTGATGGATCGGCACGCAGCCGTTGCCATCCAGCCATGCCGCCAGGTAGCGCACGCAGACTTCCACGTTGCCTTCGAAGCCGGCGCGGGTGATGGTGCCGGGCGGCCGTGCGATCAGTTCATCGCGGCCGACGCGCACATCCTGGCGCAGCACGCGGTGCTGGTTCGCACCGGGCATGTGCTCGTCGAAGATCGCCATCGCCACCGGAATCAGCGCCGGGTGCGCGACCCAGGTGCCGTCGTGGCCGGCGGTGACTTCGCGCAGCTTGTCGGCGCGCACGCGGGCCATCGCCTGTTCGTTGGCAGCGGCATCGTTGTTGATCGGAATCTGCGCGGCCATGCCGCCCATCGCATGCGCACCGCGGCGATGGCAGGTCTGGATCAGCAGCTCCGAATACGCCTTCAGGAACGGCTGGGTCATGGTCACCTGGCCGCGCTCGGGCAGCACCCGGTCGGCATGGCGGCGGAAGGTCTTCAGGTACGAGAAGATGTAGTCCCAGCGTCCACAGTTCAGGCCGACAATGCGGTCACGCAGCGCGTGCAGGATCTCATCCATCTCGAACACGGCCGGCAGCGTTTCGATCAGCACGGTCACCTTGATCTGCCCGTGCGGCAGGCCGAGCATGCCTTCGATGTGCGACAGCGCGGTCTCCCACAGCGCCGCTTCTTCCATGCTCTGCAGCTTGGGCAGGTAGAAGTACGGGCCACGATCCTTCGCCTGCAGGGTGCGGGCGTTGTGGAAGGCGAACACCGCCGCATCGAACAGGCCGCCGGCGATGAACTGGCCATCGATGCGCACGTGCTTCTCGTCCAGGTGCCAGCCGCGCGGGCGCACGATCAGCACCGCCTGTTCGTCGTACGGGCGCAGGGCGTAGTGCTTTCCATTGGGTGCGGTGTATTCGAGATCGCCACGCACCGCGGCGGCCAGCGACTGCTGGCCGGCCAGCAGGTTGCGCCAGGTCGGCGAGGTCGAATCCTCGAAGTCGGCCATGAACACCTTGGCGCCGGAGTTCAGCGCGTTGATGACCATCTTCGGGTCGGTCGGGCCGGTGATCTCGACGCGGCGGTCCAGCAGCGCGGCCGGCAGCGGCGCAACGCGCCAGTCGCCGCTGCGGATCGCGGTGGTGTCTTCGCGGAAGTCCGGCAGGCCACCCTGGTCGAAGAACGCCTGGCGCTCGCGGCGCGCCAGCAGCCGTGCCTGCCGACCCGGTTCCACCGCGCGGTGCAGCGACACCAGCAGGGCCAGCAGCGGCGCCGGCAGCAGGGTGTCCTGGCCGGCCACGCGGGTCGCCAGGGCGATGCCGGGGGTGGCCTTGCTGGCGGGGGTGGGAACAGCGGATGCGACGGCGGACATGGGGCGACTCCAGCGGTGGGGGAACGTCTCCACGGTGCAGCCGAGGTCGAGTATTTGGCAAAACAGTTTTTGCAATGTTCTACATAAATTGTGCTAATACTTGTGACGCGATGACCACACGGCCCCCTCCAAGCCCCCGTTTTTCCTACAAATCCGACCGGCTGAAGCCACTGCGCGCGTTCTGCCAGACGGTGCGCCTGGGCTCGGTCTCACGGGCGGCTGAGGCACTTTTCGTCAGCCAGCCGGCGATCAGCCTGCAGTTGCAGGCGCTGGAGCGGGAGCTGGGGGTGCCGTTGTTCGAGCGCAGCGGGCGCCGCCTGGTGCCCAGCCGCGAGGGCCAGCTGCTGTACGAAATGGCACAGCCGCTGGTGGAGAACCTGGACGGGCTGGAGGCGCGCTTCCGCGACAAGGTGCGCGGCCTGGACGCGGGCGAGCTGAACATCGCCGCCAACAGTTCAACCATCCTGTACCTGCTGCCGAAAATCGTCGAACGTTTCCGCCAGCACCACCCGGACGTGCGCCTGACCCTGCATAACGCGATCAGCGCCGATGGCACCGACCTGCTGCGCGAGGACGCCGCCGACCTGGCAATCGGTTCGATGACCGATGTGCCGGCCGACCTCAGCTACGCGCCGGCCTACCGCTTCGAGCAGGTGCTGATCGCGCCGCACGACCATCCGCTGGCCAGTGGCGGCGAGCTGGAGCTGGCCGACATCGCGCGCTATCCACTGGTGCTGCCACCGAAGCGGCAGATCACCTACCGCCTGGTGGACCAGGTGTTCCAGCGCCACCGCATCGCCTACACCGTGGCGCTGGAGGTGGGCGGCTGGGAGGTGATCAAGCAGTACGTGGCGATGGGCATGGGCATTTCCATCGTGCCGGCGCTGTGCCTGAACGAGGCCGACCGCGAGCGGCTGGCGGCGCGGTCGATGAAGCGCTGGTTCCCGGAACGCAGTTACGGGGTGATCGTGCGACGCGGCAAGGCGTTGTCGGCGCAGGCGCGGGCGTTCATCGAGCTGATCCAGCCGGAGTTGTTCAGTCCGCGCGATTACGACCAGAGCGGGCATTCCGAGCGGTAGGGGTGTTCGGCAGGGCTGCGCCCTGCACCCGCAGAGGCCGAAGCAACGGCAACGTCAAAAGCGGGCTATCCGTGGATGGCGGAGCGGTGTGGGTGGTCAGGACACGCCGTAAACCCATCCATGGGGGCTCGATGGCGCCATCCATGGCGCCAACGGTCCTGCCCACCCACACCGCCCCGCCTCTGACAGATTCCCGCGATCTGTCGGGGTCGGATCCCGTTGCTGCGCAACGGGCTCTGACCCCTTCTCTGATTCATTTCTGGCTGACGATGAATACACTGGCCCCATGTCCATCGAACTTCGCCATCTGCGCTATTTCCTCGCCGTCGCCGATACGCTGCACTTCGGACAGGCGGCGGAGCGGCTGGGTATGTCGCAGCCGCCGCTCAGCCAGCAGATCCGCCAGCTGGAAGATCTGATCGGTGCGCGTCTGTTCGTGCGCAGCCATCGTCGTGTGCAGCTGACGCCTGCCGGTGAACTACTGCAGGAACGTGCACGCGCCATCGTGCAGCAGGTCGAGGCTGCAGTGGACGAGGTGCAGCGTGCGCAGCGCGGCGAGCAGGGCGAACTACGTATCGGGCTGACCCGGGCGACGCCACTGTCACCGCAGATTCCGCGTTCGATCCTGCGCTACCGCCAGCAGTACCCGCAGGTGCGGCTGCAGCTGAGCGAGATGAACACCCTGCAGCAGATCGATGCGCTGCTCGATGGCAGCCTGGACGTGGGCATCATCCGCAAGCGCGCGTTGCCGCCGGAACTGGTGGCGCACAGCCTGTTCGTCGATCCGCTGGCGTTGATCGTGCATGCCGATCACCCTGCCCTGCGCAGACTGTCGAAACAGGGCACGCTGTCGCTGCGCGACTTCGCGCAGGAGCCGTTCGTGGCGTTCCGCCGCAGTGCGGGCGCGGGTATCCATGACCACATGATCGCGTTGTGTGCGGCGGCGGGCTTCACCCCGCGCATTGTGCAGGAGGCCGGTGAGGCGTCGACGCTGATCAGTCTGGCCGCTGCGGGCCTGGGTGCGGCGATCCTGCCGTCGTCCTGCGATCACATCCGGGTGGAAGGCGCGCGCTTCGTGGCGCTGGCCGATGCAGGTGCGCATTCGGAGGTGCAGCTGGCGTGGCACCGCGAAGGGGTGACACCACTGATCCGCAACTTCGCCGGGCTGCTGCGTGAGGCGTTTGCGGGGGGGTAAGCGTGCAACCCCCGGTAGCGGCCAACCTTGGTTGGCCCACGGCCACGGCGCCGACCAAGGTCGGCATCTACCAGAGCAGGTTCACGCCGTCAGCGGCTGCGGGGCGCGCTGCTGCAGCGCCCAGACAATGCCACCGCCGATCAGGGTCAGCACGGCGGCGAACAGGCACACGCCCAGCCAATCCCACGCTGCATAGGCCAGGCCGCCTGCACCACCGAGCACGCTCGAACCCAGGTAATAGGCGAACAGGTACAGCGCCGAGGCTTCGGCGCGCATCGCACCGGCGCGGCTGCCGACCCAGCTGCTGGCCACCGAGTGACCGCCGAAGAAGCCGAACGTGACCAGCGCGATACCCAGCGCCATCGTGCTCAGCCACGGCAGCGCCAACAGCGCGATGCCGGCGCCGATCAACGCAAACGAGATCGACAGGATGCGCCCGCGCCCGTAACGCGTGGCCTGCTGGCCCATCCACGCCGAACTGAAGGTCCCCACCAGGTATACGCTGAAGATCAGCCCGACCACGGTCTGGCTGAGGTGGTACGGCGGCGCCAGCAGGTGATACCCGAGGTAGTTGTAGAGGGTGACGAACACGCCCATCAGCACGAACGAGGTAGCGAACAGCCACGGCAGGCCCGGGTCGGCGAACAGCGTGCGCCAGCGCGACGGCAATTGGCGCAGGCCACCGCGACGTGCGTGAAAATGCCGCGACGGTGGCAGCTGCAGCCACAGCAGGACGGTACTGGCCACGGCGATGATCGAGACGACGCCGATGCCCCAGCGCCAGCCCCAGTGGTCGGCGATGATGCCGGCCAGCAGGCGCCCGCTCATGCCGCCAATGGCGTTGCCGCCGATGTACAGGCCCATCGCCAGGCCCAGCGCGCGGCTGTCCATTTCCTCGACAAGGTAGGTCATCGCCACTGCCGGCACGCCGCTCAACGCCAGGCCGAGCAGCGTGCGCAGCACCAGCAGCGTGGTCCAGTCATCCACGAGCGCGGTGCACAGCGACAGCGTGGCCGAGGCCAGCAGCGCGGCGATCATCATCGGGCGGCGGCCAACCGCGTCGGAGAGCAGGCCAGCCAGCAGCATCGCCACCGCCAGCGTGCCGGTGGTCAACGACAACGACATCGCGCTGCCTGCGGCGGACACGCCGAAATGACGGCTGAACTCCGGCAGCAGCGGCTGCACCGTGTAGAGCAGGCCGAAGGTGGAGAAACCGGCCAGGAACATCGCCATCGCGGTGCGGCGGAAGGCCGGCGTGCCCTGCTGGATGCGGGTCTCGGCGATGGAATCGACAGTGGAGGGGCGGCCTTCGACGGCCACCACGGTTTCGCCAGTCATGGGATCGATGGGCCGGTGGGGCGGCCGGACGTGGGAGGGAACGGGCCTCAGACTAGGCCCGTCCATCCAGTCGATCCATAACCTGATAGGTCAGGATTGATACATCAAAAGTATCAATTCAGCTTACAGACGCTGCCACTCGAAACCGGCGCCCCGGCGGTAGTAGACCGCCACGGCGCGCCCATAGACCTTGTCAGCGTCGACGAAGCCGAAGAAGCGGCCATCGAAGCTGTTGCCACGGTGGTCACCCAGCACCAGTACCTTGCCGTCCGGCACCACCAGGTCAGCGATGTCCGGGCCGCCGCCCATATCCAGGTCGAGGCTGGCATGGCGGTCTCCGAAGGCCTCCACGTCCTGAAGGTCTGCAATCTGCAGCGGCTGGCCGTTGATGCTCAGATGGCCTTCGCGCAGCTGCACATGGTCACCTGCCACTGCAGCCACGCGCTTGATCAGGCGGGTGCCGTCGGCCGGCGAGTCGAATACCGCCACTTCGCCGCGCTGCGGGGTGCCGGTCGCCATCAGTTCCTTGCCGGTGAACGGCAGGCGCAGGCCATAGGCGCGCATGTCCACCACCACCCGGTCGCCGGGCTGCAGGGTCGGCTGCATCGAGCCGCTGGGCACCACGTAGTGGTTGGCGAGGGTATCGCGGGCGGCGGCGAGCAGGCCGAGCATCACCAGCAACGGCAGCGCCTCCTTCTTCAGCCAGACCAGCGCACGTTCGGAAAACGGGGGGCGGGCAACAGCATCCATGACAGGCTCCGAATAAGTAGTAGCGCTATCAGACCACATCCGAGCGCAGGAGGTTCCCGCGCCTGGAACCTGTAGAGCCGAGCCCATGCGAGGCTTGCTCTTGTAGCGTCGAGCTTGCTCGACTGAGGCGCAGAGCAGTCGAGCATGGGCTCGGCTCTACAAAACGGGTTACGCAGGTTTTACGCCCCGGCCCGGCAGCGGGCATCGCACCTTTACGGCCACCGCGCGCATCGTGTGCCCACCGCGCCACAGGGCGCATTCCGCAAGGTGTTGTATGACCCTCCTGGTGATCCGTCACGCGTCTTCGTCGGCGCCGCGCCCGCAGTTGCCGGCGCAGCTGAGTGGCCATCGCGTGCTGTGCAGCGACTGCGCCAGCCTGTCCGAAGTGCGCCAGTGCCTGTGCCAGCCGCAGGCGCGCTCGGCCGACTGGGTACTGCTGGATGTCGGTGCCGCCGATGAGGCGCAATGGCAGGCCGAAGGTGGCGCGCTGCAGGCGGCGCTGGAACGGCTGCCGGCGCAGTACATCGAGCTGCAGGCCCCCAGCGAACCCGGTCTGGATGCACGCCTGCGCCTGCAGCACGGCCCCGCCGCCGTGGTGGTCGACCAACGCAGCCAGCAGGCTGGTTACCCGTTGTCGCTGGCCATTGTCGGCCGCCGCCTGGCACAGGAGGGCTGAGCCATGTCGATCTTCATCATCCGTGGCCCGGAAGCGTCCGGTGCGTTGATCCGCACGGCAATGCCGCTGCCGGCGCCGGTATTGAAGTCGCTGGTGCATCGCGCGATCGACGCCGGTACCAGCGTCGCGATCCGTGCCTGCGGTTCGGAACAGGAACTGCTGGATGCGCTGCGCGTGGCCGACCACAGTCGCGGCGAGGTGACCCTGCTGGATCCGGGTGCGTGTGCCAACAGCCTGCGCCTGCAGCGGCTACTGCCCTACCTGCACAACGCCTACGTGGAAGTGCACGACGACGGCGCGGTGGCCGAGCCGTGCCTGCCGGCGGGTGTCGGCCAGCGGCTGGGCATCGCCGCTGGTTACGGTGCGCAGAGCTATGTGCTGGCGCTGGATATCGCGCTGGACCACCTGGGGTTGGCCGAGCAGGCGAACCGGGTGCACGTGGGCACGTAAACCGCTTGTGTAGAGTCGAGCCACGCTCGACTGGCTTTTCGTGGAAAGGCAGCCGAGCAAGGGCTCGGCTCTACACAAGGAAAAACGGCGGGGTTGCCCCCGCCGTTTTCGTTCTGTTATTTCAGCCCGCGGAACTTCAGCAGCGGTTCCACCGACGGATCCTTGCCGCGGAAATCGCGGTACAGGGTCGACAGCTCCACGCTGTTGCCGCGCGAGAGGATCTTGTCGCGGAATTCCTGGCCGTTGGCCGCGGTCAGGCCACCGTGTTCGGTGAACCACTGGTAGGCGTCATGGTCCAGCACTTCGGCCCAGAAGTAAGCGTAGTAACCGGCCGAGTAACCACCACCCCAGATGTGGTCGAAGTAGGTGGTGCGGTAACGCGGCGGCACCTGCGGCAGGTCGACCTTGAACTTCTTCAGCGCACTGGCTTCAAAGGCGCCGACATCCTGCAGCGGGGCATCGGCCTTCTGCGTGTGCCAGGCCAGGTCGAGGAGTGCGGCCGACAGGTACTCGGTGGTCGCATAGCCCTGGTTGAAGCTGCGTGCCTTGAGGATCTTATCGACCAGTTCCTGCGGCATCGCCTCGCCGGTCTTGTAGTGCTTGGCGTAGTTGGCGAACACCTTCGGATCCAGCGCCCAGTGCTCGTTGAACTGCGACGGGAACTCGACGAAGTCGCGCGAGGTGGCGGTGCCGGCGATCGACGGGTACTTCACGTTCGAGAACATGCCATGCAGTGCGTGGCCGAACTCATGGAACATGGTGGTGACGTCGTCGAAGCTGATCAGCGCAGGCTGGCCGGCGGCCGGCTTGGTGAAGTTGCAGACGTTGTAGACCACCGGCTTGGCACCGGTCAGGCCGTCCTGCTCGACGAACACGTCCATCCAGGCGCCGCCGGACTTGCTGTCACGCTTGAAGTAGTCGGTGTAGAACAGGGCCAGCGAGGTGCCGTCCTTGTCGAACACTTCGTACACCTTCATGTCCGGGTTGTAGGTCGGAATGTCGGTACGCGGCTTGAAGGTGATGCCGTACAGCTGGGTGGCGGCGTAGAAGACGCCGTTCTGCAGCACGTTGTCCAGTTCGAAGTACGGCTTGATCTGCGACTCGTCCAGATCGTACTTGGCCTTGCGCACCTGCTCGGCGTAGAAGTCCCAGTCCGATGCAGCGACCTGGAAGCCACCCTTCTGCGCGTCGATCACCTTCTGGATCTCGCCGGCCTCGGCGCGGGCCTTGGCGGTGGCGGCCGGCACGGTGTCGGTCAGCAGCTTGAGCGCGGCAGCCGGGTTCTTGGCCATCTGATCGCCCAGCTGGTAGTCGGCGAAGGTGTCGAAGCCGAGCAGCTTGGCCTTCTGCGCACGCAGCTGGGCCAGGCGCTGCACGGTCTGCCGGGTGTCGTTGGCATCGCCACGTTCGGCGCGGGTTTCCGAGGCCTTCAGCACGGCAGCGCGCTGGTCACGGTCGGTCAGCGAACCGAGCACCGGCTGCTGGGTGGTGTTCTGCAGCGGCAGCAGGAACTTGCCATCCAGCTTGCGATCCTTGGCGGCAGACGCAGCGTTGTTGATCGCATTGTCGTCCAGGCCGGCCAGCTTGGCCTTGTCGTCGACGACAACGGCGGCAGCGGCGGTAGCGGCCACCAGGCGGGTGTGGAACTGGGTGGAGAGCGTGGTCTCTTCCACGTTGAGCTTGCGCAGGCTCGCCTTGTCGGCGTCGGACAGCTGCGCACCGGCGCGCACCAGACCGTCATAGTAGTGCTCGACCAGGCGCTTCTGCACCGGGTCCAGCTCCAGCGTGTCGCGCTGGTCATAGATCGACTTCACGCGCGCGAACAGCTTCGGATCGAGGTTGATCTCGTCCTGGTGCGCGGCCAGCTTCGGCGCCACTTCTTCCTGGATCTTCTGCCGTGCATCATTGGTATCGGCCTGGACCAGGCCGAAGAAGATGCGCGACACGCGGTTCAAGGTCTCGCCGCTGCGCTCCATCGCCACGATGGTGTTGTCGAAGGTGGCCGGTTCGCTGCTGTCGGCGATCTTGCGTACGTCGGCCAGGTGCTGGCGCATGCCTTCTTCGAACGCCGGCAGGTAGTCGCTGTCCTTGATCTTGTCAAACTGCGGCGCCTGGAACGGCAGCGTGCTGGCGCTCAGCAGCGGATTGGTGGAGGCTTCGGCCGGCTGCTGGGCCGGGGCTTTCTGGGCATCGGACACGGGGGTGGACTCCTTGCCGGAACAGGCCGCCAGCGCCAGGCTGATGGCGGCGGCCAGGACTACGGTACGCGACATGTAAAACACTCCTTGGGGCAGACGGTACGGGATACCAGCCCTCCACCCTACTCCTGTCGCGCTCGCCCGGCATGTGCCGGACGTGGCGTCTATGCGGCGGCCTGCGGCAGGCTCAGACCGTACCGCGGGTCTTGCCGATCCAGGGCCGGTAGAACTCGCGGATGGCGGCCATGTCGGCGGCATCATCGCCGGTCGGCGTGAACAGCGGGCCGATGCCGATGGTCTTTTCCGGGTAGTGGAAATACGCGGCCAGGATCGGCACGTCGGCCATCCGCGCGATCTTCAGGAAGCCGGCCTTCCAGTCCTTCACGGCCTTGCGGGTGCCCTCGGGCGTGATGGCGAACCACATCTTCTCGTTGTTGCGCAGCAGGTCCACGGCCTGGCCGACGGTGCCCTGCGGCGAGCTGCGGTCCAGCGGGATCACGCCCAGCTTGTGCAGCAGCGGGCCGAGCGGCCACCAGAACAGCGATGCCTTGCCCAGCACCTTCACCTTCATGCCCAGCGCGATCTTCGCGGCCATGCCCCATAGTCCATCCCAGTTGGACGAATGCGGGGCGATGATGAAGACCAGCCTGGGGATGTCAGGCAGGGTACCGGTCACCTTCCAGCCACCCATGCGCAGGGTGCAGCGCGCCAGCCAGCGCAGGAAGGCGTTGGGTTTGACCTGCGGCATCTGCGGCGGCACGGCCGGCAGCAACGAAGTCGGGTTGTTCAAGCAATCACTCCCAGTCACGTGATGAGCGCCCGCGCTTGATCTGCGCGCGCCCGCGTTTGGCGTCCAGACGACGCAGTTTCGACCCGAGGGTCGGCTTGGTGGCCTTGCGCGGCTTGGGCACGCTCAGCCCGGCCTGGATGAAGGCCGCCAGCCGATCGCGCGCATCCTCGCGATTGCGATCCTGGGTCCGGAAACGTTGCGCGTCGATGACCAGCACGCCTTCGCCGGTCATGCGCCGGTCACGCCGCGCCAGCAGGCGCGCGCGCAAGGGTTCGGGCAACGAGGGCGAGTTGGCCACATCGAAACGTAGTTCCACCGCGGTGGAGACCTTGTTGACGTTCTGGCCACCGGCGCCACTGGCACGCACGAACCGCTCGACGATCTCGCCGTCGGGGATTTCAAGCTGCGCGCTGATGGTGACCGGTCCACTGCCCATCCGCGCATTGTAGCGGCAGCCACACACCGGAGTGCGGCATCGCGCCCCGTATGCCGCCGATCAGGTACCGAACACGCCGCCTTCGCCTTGGCTGCGGGTATGCTGGCCGTTCCATGTACTGCAGGAAGCCCCGCATGACCCGCACCGCACCCGCCCTGCCGTCCCTGCTGCGCCGCGCCGCCCTGCTGCTGGCGCTGGCCGTGGCGAGCGTTCCGGCTCTGGCCGCGCCACCCACCGATGGCGACATCAACCGCCTGCTGTCCGCGTCACGTGCGCAGAGCATGATCGACACCATGCTGCCGCAGATCGAGGCGATGCAGCAGCAGCAGTTCCAGCAGGTAGCCGCACAGCGCCAGCTCAACGCCCAGCAGCAGGAACAGCTGAAGCGGATCCAGGCGCGGACCAGCCAGACCCTGCGACAGGCCCTGTCTTGGCAGCAGCTGCGGCCGATGTACGTGGACCTGTACAAAAAGACCTTCAGCAAGGAAGACGTGCTGGCGATGGCCGAGTTCTACGAGAGCGCGGCCGGCCAGAGCCTGCTGGACAAGACCCCGGCGCTGATGCAGAACGTGATGGTGGCGATCCAGGCGCGCATGCAGCCGCTGTTCGCGGACCTGCAGAAGGATCTGGAAGCGATCGTCAACGAGCCGGAAAAGAAATGAGGTAGTCCCGGCCGCTGGCCGGCTCCCCATTACATCTGGAATCGCGCAGATGCCGGCCAGCGGCCGGCAATACCGTCAATCGGTATCCACCTGCCAGCCGAACAGGTCCAGCGCCTTCTGGAACCCGCCGTCCAACGGCGCGCGGACGTCCACCGTGCCACCATCCGGATGCGGGAAGCGCAGGCGCTCGGCGTGCAGCAGCATGCGGTGCACGCCCTGCATGCGGAAGATGCGGTTGTGGCGACCATCGCCGTGGCTGGTGTCGCCGATCATGTGATGCGAGAGATGCTTCAGGTGCCGGCGGATCTGCCGGAAGCGCCCGGTCTGCGGCTGGCAACGCAGCAGTGCGTAGCGCGAGCTGGTGAACTCACCGACCGGCACCGACAGCTCGCCGGTGGCCAGGCGCTGGAAGTCGGTCACTGCCGGCTTCTTCACCGGCTTGCCCGGGCCACCGTCCAGATCGTGGTCGACCCGCCAGGCGAGTTCGACCGGCCAGCCGCGGCAGACGGTCAGGTAGTCCTTCAGCACTTCGCCGCCCATCAGCGCCTTGCCCAGCGCGCTGGCGGTATCGCGGTCGAAGGCCAGCAGCAGGCAGCCACTGGTGGCCCGGTCCAGGCGATGCACGAGGAAGATCGGGCGGCCCAGCTGCTCGCGCAGGCGGTCGGCCAGGAAGTCGTCTTCGCCACGGGCCAGCTTGCTGTCGTGGACCATCAGCCCGGCAGGCTTGTTGACCACGGCCAGGCGCTCATCCAGGTGCAGCAGCTGCAGGGGCGCGGTGTCGGTCTCGACCGCGGCGAGGGTATCGGGTTCGGTGCTCACCGCGGGATTATAAGGGCCTGCTTCCTGTAGAGCCGAGCCCATGCTCGGCTGCTCTGCACGACCGGCAACAGCGTGCCAACCAAGGTTGGCACCTACCTGTAGCGCGGTCAGGCGCTGCGCACGGCCAGCAGCTCGCCATTGCCCACCGGCACCAGGCTGGTGCTGAAGTCTGGATCAGCGTCCAGCAGCACGCGCAGCGGTTGCATCTCTTCCGCATGCGAGGTGGCGTTGTCCACCACCAGCAGGCCACCCGGGCGCAGCACGCGGCGCAGCTGCGGCCACCAGCCGGCATACTGCCCGCGGTCCGAATCGAGGAACAGCAGGTCAATGCTGGCATCGGCGGCCTGTACCAGCCAGAGCCCGGCATCGTCGTGGACCAGCGTGATGCGATCGGCCAGGCCACTGCGCGCGAAGGTATCACGCGCCATCGCCACCTTGTCCTCGGCGTATTCCAGCGTGGTCACGTGGCCGTCGATGGCGGCGGTTGCCTCGGCCAGCCACAGCGCGGAATAGCCATTGGACGTACCGATTTCCAGCACCCGGCGAGTGTTGCCGAAGCGCACCAGCACCGACAGGAATTCACCGGTGTCGGGCGTGATGTTGAGCATGCGTCGGCCGCGCTCGCTTTCGCGTGCGTCGTTGTCGGCGCCGAAGCGGGCCAGTTCGTCCTTGAGTGCCTGCAGCATGGGGCCTACTTCCACCACGCGCGCAGCAGCGCCACTGCGCCGAGCGCACCGGACAGCCAGCTCCACGCCGGCACGTCGCCCCAGTACCAGCCCGGCGGCTGCAGCACGTACATCAGCGCGGCGATGGCCAGCAGGCCGACGCCGGTGATCGCTCCCACCGCGCGCTTCTGCAGGCGCTGCAGGCTGGCGTCGAGCGCGACCAGATCCCGCGAACGCATCGCCAGTTCGTGGCGGCCTTCCACCTGCTGGGTCAGCCAGGCGTGCACCAGGCGCGGCATGTCCGGCGCGTGGGTCATGATTTCCGGCAGGCGCTTGCCGATCTCGCGCACCACCCGGCGCGGGCTGTAACGCTCGCGCAGGATCTTTGCCAGCACCGGCTTGGCCACCGCCCAGATGTCGATCTGCGGGTCGAGCTGGCGGCCGACGCCTTCGATGTTCAGCAGGGTCTTCTGCAGCAGGATCAGCTGCGGCTGCAGGGTCAGCTGGTAACGCTGGGCCACGCGGAACAGCTTCATCAGCACTTCGGCCAGCGAGATCTGCGACAGCGGCCGGGTGAAGTACGGCTCGCACACCGAACGCACGGCCGCCTCGAGATCGTCGATGCGCACGTTGTCGGGCATCCAGCGCGCCTGCACGTGCAGTTCGGCGATGCGGCGGTAATCGCGGTTGAAGATGGCCATGAAGTTCTCGGCCAGGTAGTACTGATCTTCCTGCGAGAGCTGGCCCATGATGCCGAAGTCCAGCGCGATGAAGCGCGGGTTGGCGCGGCGCGCCGGATCGGTGTCGACCCAGATATTGCCGGCATGCGCATCGGCATGGAAGAAGTTGTCGCGGAACACCTGGGTGTAGAACACCCGCACGCCCTTGGCGGCCAGCGCCTTGCGGTCGATGCCGGCCTTGTCCAGTGCGGCGATGTCATCGGACGGGATGCCCCACACGCGCTCCAGGGTCAGTGCCCGCTCGGCGGTGTGGCTCCAGATCACTTCCGGCACGTACAGATCGTCGCTGTTTTCCCAGAAGCGGCGCAGCACGCTGGCATTGGCGCCTTCGCGCTGCAGGTCCAGCTCGGCAGCCAGGGTGTTCTCGACTTCGGCCACCACTTCGCGCGGGCGGATCTTGTCGGCGCGCGGGTGGGTGCGCTCGACCAGGGCAGCCAGCGAATTGAGCAACGCGATATCGGCGTCGATCTGTTTCTCGATGCCCGGGCGCAGCACCTTGACCACCACCTGGCGGCCATCGGCCAACGTCGCCGCGTGCACCTGTGCGATCGACGCCGAGGCCAGCGGTTCGGTGTCGAAGCTGGCGAAGGCCTCGCTGACCGGCAGGCCCAGCGCTTCCTCGACGATGCGACGCGCGGTCTCGCCATCGAACGGCTTGACCCGGTCCTGCAGCAGGGTCAGTTCATTGGCCACATCCGGCGGCACAAGGTCGCGGCGGGTGGACAGGATCTGGCCGAACTTGACGAAGATCGGGCCCAGATCCTGCAGCGCCAGGCGCAGGCGTGCACCGCGCGACTGAGCGGCGATGTCGGCCGAGGCGCGCGGCACGAACGGCTTGGCCAGGCGCAGCCAGCGCTCGGCGGGAGTGCCCTGCAGCAGGTCGTCGAGGCGGTAACGCAGGATCACCCGGCCGATGCGGCTGGCACGCAGCACGGCCTTCATGCGGCACCCCGCAGACGCTGCACGCGTGCACCGAGGCGCTCGACGTCGTCGCGCAGCACGTCCACGTCATCGTGGAAAGCATCCAGCTCGGCGCGCGGCACCACGTCACGCGATTCCTCGGTGATGAACTCGGCGGCACTGTGGGCCAGGTCGATGGCGCCCTGGCGCGCATGCTGCAGGGCGCTGCGCAGGGTGTTGGCCACCTGCACGCCCAGCACGTCGCCGAACACGCCGACGAACGGCTGCTGCCAGTCCGGGTCGAAGCCCTTGGCCAGCTGCTGCAGGCGGCGCGCCAGTTCGGCATCACCGGCCACGCGCACGCGGCCCTTGCCGTTGTTGTCGCCGCGCCGTGCGTGGGCCAGCAGCGGCAGCTGCGCCAGCACGCCGGCCAGGCTGCTGCGCACGGCCAGGTCGGCTTCCTGCGCGTCCACCGGGCCGACCCGCAACTGGTCGCCATCGACGCTGATGCGCATGGCCAGCGACGGCGCTTCCAGGGTCAGGTCGATATGCCGGCCGTCGAGGCTGGCCAGTGCATGGCGGGTATCCGGATCCAGCGCCAGCGCGCGGTTCAGGGCGATCTGCAGGGCGCGGCCAGCGACCGGCTTGAGAGACTTGAGCAGGGAGAGAGCCATGTGCGCATTCTACCTGCGTGGGTGGGGGGCTTGGGCCGGGCTGCCGCCCGGCACCCGCACAGGCAACGGCAACGGCAACGGCAACAGCCGAAGCAACGGCGTGCATTCCGTGGGATGTCGGGGTGGGTCCGGTTGCGGGGGACGCCGTAAACCCGTCCCTGGGGGCTTGGCCGCGGCTTGCTCGTGTGCGCTGTCCTGCGCACACGGCAAGACCGGGGTTGGGCGTCCTGCCCAACCCGCCCGAGGCATGCCTCGGGCCCATGCCGCGGACACCCCCGCAACCGGATCCACCCCGCCTTCGACAGGTTCCAGCGATCTGTCGGACTATCCGGGGTATCTCGCGTTGGTAGATGCCGACCTTGGTCGGCGCTGGATTTCCGGGGGTGCCAACCAGGGTTGGCCGCTACTCGAGCCGACCGCCAGGCGGTTCATCTGTGCCTCACCTGTGCGGCAATGGAAGGTTCATGCTGTACGGCCACGCAACGCACAGGACATCGCAACACCATGGCACGGACCCGGGTCGGCATCATCTTCGGGGGCAAGTCCTCCGAGCACGAAGTTTCGCTGCAGTCGGCGAAGAACATCCTTGATGCGCTTGATCGCAAGCGCTTCGAGCCGGTGCTGGTCGGTATCGACAAGCAGGGCCAGTGGCATCTGAGCCAGCCGGATACCTTCCTGATCAATGCCGATGATCCGTCGCGCATCGCGCTGCATCGCTCAGGCCAGTCGTTGGCGGTGCGCCCGGGTGCGGAACAGGCGCAGCTGCAGCCGTCCAATGCGGCCAGTGCGCTGGGCCAGATCGATGTGGTGCTGCCGATCGTGCACGGGCCGCTGGGCGAGGACGGTGCGCTGCAGGGGCTGCTGCGCATGGCGAACCTGCCCTTCGTCGGTTCGCCGGTGCTGGGCTCGGCGGTGGCGATGGACAAGGACGTGACCAAGCGCCTGTTGCGCGACGCTGGCCTGCAGGTGGCGCCGTGGCTGTGCATCCGGCGTCACCAGGCCGCCGACGTCGATGTCGATGCGGTGATCGCTCAGCTCGGCCTGCCGTTGTTCGTGAAGCCGGCCAACCAGGGTTCGTCGGTGGGTGTGAGCAAGGTCAAGGATGCTGCGGGCTTCGCCGAGGCACTTGCATTGGCGCTGCGTTATGACCACAAAGTGCTGGTCGAATCGGCGGTGGTCGGCCGTGAGATCGAGTGCGCGGTGCTGGGCAACGAACAGCCGCAGGCCAGCCTGTGCGGCGAGGTGGTGGTGCACGATGAGTTCTACGCCTACGACACCAAGTACATCAACGATGATGGCGCCGAGGTGGTGGTGCCGGCGGATATCGATGCTGCAACCCAGGCGCGTATCCAGCAGATCGCGCTGCGGGCCTACCAGGCGCTGGAGTGTGCGGGCATGGCGCGCGTGGATGTGTTCCTCACCGCAGACGGCGAGATCGTCATCAACGAGGTCAACACGCTGCCGGGCTTCACCCGCATCAGCATGTACCCGAAGCTGTGGGGCGCCAGCGGTGTGGACTACACCACGCTGATCACGCGCCTGATCGAACTGGCGCTGGAGCGCCATGCAGCCGATCGCGGATTGCACAGCGCCGTGTAGTAGGGGCGCTCTGTGTCTCTGTAGAGTCGAGCCATGCTTGACTCATGAAGAGCAGTCGAGCATGGCTCGACTCTACAAAAAGCGTGCCGACCAAGGTAGGCACCTACCGGGCGATGGCGTGCCTACCAAGGTAGGCATCTACCGGACGATGGCGTGCCGACCAACGGTCGGCACCCACCGGAAAGAACAGTGCCGGCCAGCGGCCGGCACTACCCAGCGGTCTTCTAGCCGCGCTTGCGGAACATCGAAATCACTGCCAGTACCAGGAACACAACGAACAGGATCCAGGCGATATTGCTGGCGGCACCGGCGATGCCGGAGAAGCCGAGCACGGCAGCGATGATGGCGATGACGAAGAAAATAACGGCGTAATGCAGCATGGTGCTCCTCGCAGATGTCCGGGCCGTTGGATGGCGTGGGTCCATCCTCCCGATCTGGCGGTGTGCAACCAGTGATGGCGACCTATGCGGCAGATGAAGCCTTCAGCCTGCGCAGCCCTTCCTCGATGCTGACCTGCGGCACGTAGCCGAAGTCGCGGCGCGCCGGCTCCATGCTGTACCAGTGCGGCGTGCACAGCTGCTCGGCCAGGAAGCGGGTCAGCGGCGGCTCGCCACGCAGGCGCAGCAGCGGCCACAGCCGCTCGCAGACCGCACCGATGCGATAAGCAGTCTTGAAGCTGATTGCCTTGTCCACCGTCGGTGCACCCACGGCGGACAGCAGCTTGTTGACCAGCTCGCGCATCGGCAGCGGTTCGCCGTTGGAAATGAAGTAGGCCTTGCCCGCACACGCGGCACCCGGTGCCAACGCTTCGAAGGCGAGGAAATGCGCGAGCGCGGCGTTGTCGATGTAGGTGGTATCCACCTTGTTGTTGCCATCGCCCACCAGGCGCAGGCGGCCCTGCCGCGCACGTTCTGCCAGGCGTGGCACCAGCTGTTGGTCGCCCGGGCCCCAGATCAGGCGCGGGCGCAGTGCCACCGTCGCCAGCGACGCATCGTTGGCAGCCAGCACGCGCTGTTCGGCGATCGCCTTGGTGGCCGCATACGGCGCCTGGAAGTCCTCGCCGTACGGCACTTCGTCGGCACCCAGGCCTTCCACCGGATGGGTGGCGCGGTGGGTCACGCTGGGCGTGGAGGTGTAGACCAAGCGGCTGATGCCATGTGCACGGCAGGCCGCGAGGACGTTGTCGGTGCCGACCACGTTGGCCTGGTGGTAGCTGTCATAGCTGCCCCACGCGCCGGCCTTGGCGCCGTTGTGGAACACCGCATCGACGCCGGCGACCGCGTGCAGCACCGCCTGCGCATCGGCCAGATCGCCACGGATCTGTCCCACCCCCATCGCCTGCAGCTCCGGATAGTGGCTGCGGTTGAACGCCAGCACCTGATGGCCACGTTCGACCAGCCCACGGCACAGCGCCTGGCCAAGGAAACCACCACCACCGGTGACCAGGATCTTCATGCGCGCTTCTCCAGTTCGGCGCTGGCCCAGACGGCGAGCTTCTCGCGGCCGATCTTGGCGTTGTGACGGATATCGACGGGGAACGCCGGATGCACCAGGAAGTGCTGCAGGCCGGCCTCTGCCACGCGGGCTGCGGCATGCGCACGCAGCGCTTCCTGCAGCGCCGGGCTGTCTGCCTGGCCACGCTGCAGCTCCACGCACAGCACTGGCACCTGCGCACCCGCCGGGCCAACGCCGACCAGCGCAGTACGTGCCACGCCGGCCACCGTGTTGAACACCGGCTCGACCTGTTCGGTGTACAGCGGCCCGCGCGCGGTTTCCACGCGCTGGGTCTTGCGCCCGCAGAACCACAGGCGGCCCTGCGCATCGAAGTAGCCCACGTCACCCATGCGATGCACCACGCGCGTGCTGCCATCGGCCAGCGACTCGCGGATCTTCGCCGCCGCGGTGGCCTGCGGGCGGTTGAAGTAACTGTCGGTAGCGGTCGGTCCGGCCACGGTGATCTCGCCCACCTCGCCGGTGGCCAGCACGCGCGCCTGCGACCAGTCGGCCAACGGTGCGTCATCGATGGCGATGATGCGCACCTCATTCGGTTCAACCACGCTGCCCACGCAGGTACCGGCGCCGGCCTCGGTGGCCGCGCGGGTGCGCTCCAGCTCGCGGCCTTCCACCACCGCCACCGGCAGGCACTCGGTGGCGCCGTACGGGGTCCAGAACTGCGCATCGGCCGGCAACAGGCTGCGGATGGTGGCGACCACATCCGGCGGCACCGGGGCACCGGCCGAGGTCACCCGGGTCACGGTCGGCAACGGCCGACCGTGACGGGCCAGCACCCGCATCAATGCTGGCGATCCGAACAGCTGGGTCACGCCGAAGCGCTGGATGGCATCGTGCAGGCGTGCCGGGTCGGCCTGCGCCGGCCGGGTCGGGTCCATGTCCGGAATCACCGAGGTCAGGCCCAGCGCCGGGTCGAACAAGGCAAACGGCGGGAAGGTCGGCAGGTCCACGCCGCCCGCTTCCATGCCAAAGGCACTGCCCAGCAGCTGGATCTGGCCGACGAAATGACGGTGGCGGTAGACCACGCCCTTGGGCACGCCGGTGGAGCCGCTGGTGAACAGGATCGCGGCCATGTCCTCGCCATCGGTGGCGGCCAGCATCGCCCCCCCGTTGGCACCGGCGCGCTCCAGTGCGGCCAGCGTGGTCCCGCCCCAGCCGAGGCGGCGGCCGACGGTGACCAGGCGGGTCGCCGAGGGCGCCCAGCGCAGCACCAACCGCGCCACGTGTGCCAGCGGAATGCCAATGAAGGCCTCCGGCTGCGCCTCGTCCAGGCACTGCTTCAGTGCACGCTTGTCGATGCCCGGGTCGACCAGCACCGGCACCGCGCCCAGCTTGAACAGGGCGAACATCAGCAGGAAGAACTCCGGCGACGGCCGCACCATCACCACCGTGCGCACCCCGCGGCCGATCCCGTAGCCGGCCAGGCCAGCCGCCATGGCGTCGCTGCGGGCGTCCAGCTGGCGGTAATCCAGGGTCACGTCGTAGGCGGCCATGCCGTTGCCGGCGCCACGGCGGCCCGGGCAGCGGATGGCGATCTGGTCGGGCCGTTCACGCGCCAGTTCAGGCAAACGGGCGGCAATATTGCAGGGTCGGTTCATCCGTTCATTGTCGCCGCTTACGGAATTTCTTGCGCGGCGGCCCACTTCGTGGAAAATCCGCACCCTCGTTCCTGATTCCGACTGCCGCCCGAGGCGGCTTGCCCATGCAACATCCCTGCATGACCTGCGGCGCCTGCTGCACCCAATACCGCGTGGCCTTCCACTGGATGGAATCAGACGAGGTCACCCCCGGCGGCGTACCGCACCAGCTGACCGAGGTGCTGGACCCGCATCGCCTGTGCATGCGCGGCACCCACTCCAAGCCGGTGCGCTGCGTGGCGCTGGATGCGCAGATCGGCGTGTATTCACGCTGCACCATCCACCCCAACCGGCCCAGCGTGTGCCGCGAGGTGGATGCATCGTGGGAGTACGGCAAGGCCAGCCCGCAGTGCGATAAGGCGCGCATCTCCTATGGCCTGGATCCGTTGACGCTGGCCGACTGGCGCTGGCGCGACGCGGCCGACAACGACGACGACCATCCGGACGACAACGGCAACAGCCCGTCTTCGCCGCCACAGGCACCGGTCGCCGCGTAGAGGTAGTGCCGGCCGCTGGCCGGCAACCTCATGAACCCGGCCGCCCCCTCAGATCGGGTTCTTGTCCAGGAACGCGCGGATCTCCGGCACCAGCACCTCGTGCTTGTCTTCCAGCACGTAGTGCCCGGCATCCTCGAAGGCATGCACCTGGGCCTGCGGCAGCGCGGCCTGGAAGCCCTTCAGGAAGTGGTGGTCGAACACGAAGTCGCGCAGGCCCCAGCCGAGGAAGGCCGGGCGGTCGGCGAACGACGGCAGTGCCTTGCCGGCGCGTTCCAGCAGCGACCACGCCTTGTCGGACGGCGACAGCGGGATGTCCTGCATGAAGCGAATGGTGCTGATGCGGTTGGCGTAGCTGTTGTAAGGCGACACGTAGGCGCGGCGCACATCGGCCGGCATCTTCCGCTCCACACCCAGCCACGAGGCACCGGACGAGAACGCGTTGAAGGTGCGGATGATCCACTCGCCGATCTTCCAGTGCCGGCCCAGCGCGATCTGCCACGGCATCTTCTTCGCCGCCGGCATCGGGAACGCGGCGGTGTTGAGCACCACCAGGCGCTTCACCTGGTCGTGATGCGACAGCGCCCAGCCGAAGCCGATCATGCCGCCCCAGTCGTGCACGGCCAGGGTCACCGGACCGGTGATGCCCAGGTGCTTCAGCAGCGCATCAAGGTCGTCCACGCGCGACTGCAGCGTGTACTCGTAGCGGCTGTCATCGGGCTTGTCCGACAGTCCCATGCCAATGTGGTCCGGCACGATGCAGCGGTACCTGTCCGAGAGGCCAGCCACCAGCGTGCGCCAGTAATAGCTCCACGACGGGTTGCCGTGCACCATCACCACCACCTCGCCATCGCGCGGGCCTTCGTCGAGATAGTTCATCGACAGGCCGGGGCGGACCTCGAAGCGCTGCGGGTGGGCGGGGTAACCGGGAAGCTGGGACATCGAATCGCACCTGTAGAAAGGGCCGGTAGAACCGGCCCTTGGACACTTGGAAAACTCATCGCTGCCCGTCGCGAGCGGTTGGCCAGGCAATCGCGCAGCAGCTCAGCGGTGACTTTTTTACCAGACCACTTCGGCCATCGAACAGTTCAGGCCCGAGCCAATGCCCAGAAGCGCGATGCGATCGCCCTTCTTCAGCTTGCCCAGCTGCTTGAGCTTGCTCAGCACGATCGGCACCGAGGCCGGACCGATGTTGCCGTGCTCGCCGAAGATGGTCATGACCTTCTTCGGGTCGATGCCGAAGTTCTTGATGAACGCGGCAGTGTGCGGCTGGCTGACCTGGTGGATCACGAACTGGTCCAGCTCTTCCACGGCCCAGCCGAGTGCGATCTTGGCGGCGCTGAAGGTCTTCTGCGCCAGCTTGATGCCTTCGATCAGCAGCAGGCGGGTGTCGGTGACCATGCGGTCCAGGTTGCCCAGGCACAGCTGGTTCCACTCGGTGGCCGAGCGGGTCACGCCACCCTTGTAGCGCGGGGCGTCCGGCACCAGTTCCGAGCGCGCCATCACCATGGCCGCAGCACCCGAACCGGTGGTCAGGGCGGCCAGCTCGTTGCGGAAATCATCGGCGGTGACGTCCGGAGCGGTCATGCGCTCCAGGGTCTTCTCGTACACCAGGTTGGCGGTCTCGCCATCCACCACCAGCGCGTAGTCGATGTCGCCGCGCTCGATCATGCGCGCCGCGATGTCCATGCCGTTGATGAAGGCCAGGCAGGCATTGGCGACGTCGAAGGTCATGCACTCGTCGCTGACGCCGAGGTTGCCCGACACGATGGAGGCGGTGGACGGCTCCAGGTAGTCACGGCTGACCGAGGTGTTGACCAGCAGGCCGACCTGGGTCGCGGTGATGCCCGCGTCTTCCAGTGCCTTGCGGCCGGCCATGGTGGCGGCGTCCGACGCCAGCACACCGTTGTCCCACAGGCGGCGTGCGTGGATGCCGGCGATGTCGCCGAGCACATCGGTGCGGATGCCGAGGCGATCTAACGTCGGCTGCAGGCGTTCGTTGATTTCCTTGGTCGTCAGCGTATGCGGCGCGTCGACGTGTGCCAGGCCGGCGATCGAGACATTCTTGAAGAGCATCGAGGTTAGCGCCAAGGCTCAGGCAAAAGGGGGCGCTATTCTATAACCCCCGGGCTTTCACCGCATCTTTACGAATTCAGGCTTGGCCGTATGGTGAAGCGTTCAGCGCGGCGGGCACTGGAACGCGGCGAAGCGCTGGCTGCCATCCGCAGGCGCGGCGGCGGCCTGTACGGCGTTGGCACCGGCGCTGGGGGCCTCGTTGCGGGCCAGGGTTTCCAGTTCTTCCTGCACGCGCAGCGGGTTGCGGTTGTAGAAGCCGACCTTGCTCTTCACGGTGACCACCACCTCGCCCTTGGCGATGCAGCCGGCCGGAACGGGGCCTGCCGGCAGCACGCGGGTCGCCTTGCCGGCCGGTTCGATCGGCACCCAGGTACAGGCGGTGACGGTGAGCAGCAGGGAGGAAAGCAGCAGAACGCGCATGGGCAGATCCTGGAAGGGTATGGGGGGGATTCTGCCTGAACAGCCTGAATCGGGGGTAGCCGGTGGGGGTCAGATCCCCTGCAGGGGGTTCTGACCCCGCCTTCGGGTCATGGGGTTGCCGGCCAGCGGCCGGCACTACCAGGGGAGCCGGCCCACCCCATGGCGGGCCGGGTATTGCCTTACTTCTTGACCGGGTTGCCTTCGGCATCGATCACCGTCACCTCGCCCAGGTTCAGCGCACGCACGGCCGCTTCGGTCTGCTTGAGGTCACCCACCACCACCCAGGTCAGCGCCTGCGGCTTGATCTCGGCGGCGGCCTGCTGCACTTGTGCCGGGGTCATCGCCTCGATCTCGGCCTTGCGGCGCAGCACGTAGTCATCCGGGCGCTTGAACTGCACGATCGAACCGATGGTCGACGCCACCGCGCTGGCGGTCTCGTAGGCACCGGGCAGGCTCAGGGTCTGGATGTTGCGGATGCGGTTGACCTCGGCCGCGGTGGCCGGCTTGCTGCCGTCGGCGAACGCGGCGATTTCCTTGCGCATTTCCGCCATCGCCGGGCCGGTCTTGTCGATCTGCACCGGTGCGCTGGCCATCCACGGGCGCTGGCCCACCGAATTGATCGCGCTGCTGCGCGCACCGTACGACCAGTGCTTTTCCTCACGCAGGTTCATGTTCAGGCGCGAGGTGAAGTCGCCACCGATCACGCCATTGGCGATATCGAAGCGGGTCGAGCTGGTGGCGCTGGACGGCGCTACCACCTGGCCGGCGAACAGGTTGGCCTGCACCGCGCCCGGCTGGTCGATCAGGAACACGCGCGGGCCCTTCGGCAATGCAACGTCGGTCGCCGCCTTCACCTGCGGGACATCGCCGGCAGCCTTCCAGTCGCCCAGCTGCTTGTCCAGCAGCGGCACGATTTCCGCCAGGGTGGTGTCACCGACCACGATCAGGGTGCCGTTCTGCGGGCGCAGCCAGTCGTGGTGGAAATCAACCAGATCCTCGCGGGTCAGGCCGCTGATCGCCGCCTCGTCGCCACTGCCGGTGAACGGAATGGCATACGGGTGGCCCTTGCCATACAGCAGTGGCGGCAGCACGCGCATCGCCACCGCACCCGGGTTGACCTTCTCCTGCTGGATGCCGGCGATCCAGCTCGCCTTGACCCGGTCGATCTCGCCCTGCTCGAAGCGCGGCTCGCGCAGCAGGTCGCGGTACAGCGCCAGCGACGGTGCCAGGTTTTCCTTCAGTGCCGACAGGTCCACGCTCATCGAGTCCAGGCCGGCCGAGGCATCCAGGCTGGCGCCCAGCGCATCGGCAGCATCGGCGAAGGCCAGCGAGCCGAGCTTGCCGGCGCCTTCGGTCATCAGGCTCATGGTGAAGTTGGCGGTGCCCGGCTTGCGGCCCTGGTCGGCGCTGAAGCCGCCCGGGAACTGGTAGCTGAACTGCACCACCGGAATCTCGTGGCGCTCGGCCAGGATCACCTGGGTGCCGTTCTTCAGCGTGGCGCGCTGCAGCGCCGGGAACTTCAGCTGCGGGAACTCGCGGGTCTGCGGCACGCCGGCCTTGCGGTCAACCTGCTCCGGCAGGGTGCTGTACTTGGGGTCCACCGCGGGAACGTTGAACGGCTTCGGTGCCTGGCTCGGGTCTTCCTTCAGCGCCACACGCTCACCCGGTGCGATCACCAGGGTGTGGCTGCCCTTGTCCAGCCACTGCGCGCCCAGCCGGCTCAGATCAGCGGCACTGGCCTTCTCGATGTTGGCCAGCGAGGTGCGGAAGCAGCCCGGGTCGCCGGTGAACACCGCGCACTCGGCCAGTGCGTCGGCCTTGCCACCGAAGCCGCCGATGCGCTCGATGCCGCGGATGAAGCCGGCGCGGGCACCGGTCTTGGCGCGCTCCAGCTCGGCCGCGGTGGGGCCCTGCTTGATCAGGCGGTCCAGTTCCTCGTCGATGATCTTCTCGACCTTGGCCGGGTCCTGGCCCTGCTTGACCGTCGCCATGATCACGAAGTTCGAACCCAGCTGCGAGGTCGAAAGGCCCGAGGCGATGCTGTCCACCAGCTTGTCCTGGTGCTGCAGGCGCTGGCTCAGGCGCGAGGACTTGGCACCGCCAAGGACCTGCGCGAACAGCTGCAGCTGATCGACATCGGTGGTGCCGACCTGCGGCACGTTCCAGGCGCGGTAGATGCGCGCCTGCGGCACCTTGTCGGTCATCGTCTCGCGCGTGTCGGCGCTGCGCTTGGCCACGTTCACTGCCGGCTGCGCCATGGTCGGGCCGGCCGGGATGCTGCCGAAGTACTTGCCGACCTTTTCCTTGGCAGTGGCCAGGTCGATGTCGCCGGCCAGCACCAGCACCGCGTTGTTCGGGCCGTACCAGGTGCGGAACCAGGTCTTCACGTCATCCAGCGACGCCGCGTTCAGATCGTTCATCGAACCGATCACGCCGTGGTGATACGGGTGGCCTACCGGGTACAGCGCCTTGTTGAGCTGGTCCCAGGCCTGGCCGTAGGGCTGGTTCTCGCCCTGGCGCTTCTCGTTCTGCACCACGCCGCGCTGCTCGTCCAGCGCAGCCTGGTCGATCGCACCGACCAGATGGCCCATGCGGTCCGACTCCATCCACAGCGCCATGTCCAGGGCGGTGGTCGGCACGTTCTCGAAGTAGTTGGTGCGGTCGGTATTGGTGGTGCCGTTCTGGTTGGTGGCCCCGACCTGCTTGAACGGTTCGAAGAATTCGCCGTCGTGGTTTTCGCTGCCCTGGAACATCAGGTGTTCGAACAGGTGCGCGAAGCCGGTACGGCCGGCCGGTTCGTCCTTGCTGCCCACGTGGTACCAGACGTTGACCGCGACGATCGGCGCCTTGCGATCGGTATGCACGATCACGCGCAGGCCGTTGGGCAGGGTGAACTGCTCATACGGGATATCGACCTTGGCCGGTGCGGCCGGCTTGGCCGCCAGCGCATGGGAAGGCACAAGCGTGCCCAAGGCAGTGCTGAGGGCGACGGCCAGCAGTGCAGCGCGCGGGCGAAGGGCGAGAGACATATCCGGATCCTTGGTCACATAGGTGAACCCTGATCCTAGCCTGCGCACGCAGCGGCAGGAATCGGCCAGCAGTCACTGGGGGTGTTTGCCCCTGTGCCCCATCCGCAGCGCCGATCTGCTGTGCCTGACCGGTCACAAGCGCCCGCCAGGACCGTCCGGACAGTGTCCGCAGCACATTGAATGGACAGGTGTCCGCCCACCGGACACTTTTCGAAGAATACAAAATCCTTGTAAATCAATAACTAAAAGTTGGCACGGGGATTGCTTGGTACTTCCTGCGCCAGGAAGGGCTTCAGATGAAAGCTGACTGAAGACTGAACAACTGCAGGAAGCCGAAAATTTTCCTTGCATGCCCAGAATTGGTGTACTACCTTACTACCACACCACTGATCACCAACACTAAACAGGCCCCGTCATGAACGCCAAGACCATTGCCATCGCCATCGCCCTGATCGCCGGCACCGCGGTTGTTTCGTCGGTGCAGGCCTCCGAATCCATCCAGACCCTGGCCACCGTGCAGGTCCGCCCGGCCGCCGACCAGCTGGCCCAGCAGGCTTGGGAACAGGCCAGCGGCATCCCGACCCTGGCCACCGTGGAAGTGCGCCCGAGCGCCGACCAGCTGGCCGAGCGCAACGGCTACGTTGCCGCCCCGGTTGCTGCCGCGATGCCGATCACCACCCTGGCCGCCGTCGAAGTGCGCCCCAGCCTGGAACAGCGCGTCGCCCTGGCCGCCGAAATGGAAGCCCAGCGCTACGCCGCGACCCTGGCTGCCGCCGCCACCAACGTCGCCAACTCGGTCATCGTCAACCTGCCGGCCCTGCAGGTGCGCCCGAGCGCCGCCGACCTGCAGGCCCTGGCCACCGAAACCGCCCAAGTCCTGCTGCGCCCGTAAGCGGTGCCGCCCTGCCCAGCGCAGGGCGTGCGCCGTAAAGGCGGCGGTCGTCGCAGGTACACTGCGCCGATGAATGCCGCGCCCCAGTTCCATGTGATCCTGTTCCAACCGGAAATCCCGCCCAACACGGGCAATGTGATCCGGCTCTGCGCCAACACCGGCGCGCAGCTGCACCTGGTCGAGCCGCTCGGCTTCGCACTGGAAGACAAGCAGCTCAAGCGCGCCGGCCTGGACTACCACGAATACTCGCGCCTGCAGGTGCACCCCGACCTGGACACCGCGCTGGCGCGGATCGCACCGAAGCGCTTGTTTGCCCTGAGTACGCGTGCCAGCGTGCGCTACGACAGCGTGGCCTTTGAAGATGGTGATGCGTTCCTGTTCGGCCCGGAAAGCCGCGGCCTGCCGCAGGACGTGCTCGATGCCTTGCCCGATGGCCGCCGCCTGCGCCTGCCGATGCGGCCGGACAACCGCAGCCTCAATCTTTCCAACACTGTTGCGGTGGTGATGTACGAAGCGTGGCGGCAGCACGGGTTTGCGGGCGGCGCGTAAACCGCCTCAGGTGGGTGGGGACCCGCTTCTGGTGGGTGCGGGCCTTGGTCCGCACCGATGCCCGGTCGCGCGCTGAAGGAATGTGCCAACCAAGGTTGGCACCTACCAAAGGCAGGTCCAGGCAGGCACCGAGAACCTCTGATGGCTGTGGATCGCTTCTGGTGGGTGCGGACCCTGGTCCGCACCGATGCCCGGTCGCGCGCTCAAGCAATGTGCCAACCAAGGTTGGCACCTACCAAAGCACATCCCAGGTGGCCGTGGCAGGTGCCATGTGCAGCAGATCCACGCCATGCGTGGATGGTGTTCCCCGCACCGCTCAGAACGCGTTGATGCCGGTCAGTTCGCGGCCGATCACCAGCTGGTGCACGGTCTCGGTGCCTTCATAGGTGATCACCGATTCCAGGTTCAGCGCATGCCGGATCGCTACATGCTCGGTGGTGATGCCGGCGCCGCCCAGTAGATCGCGACACTCGCGGGCGATGTCGATGGCCATGCGGCAGTTGTTCCACTTGGCCAGGCTGACCTGCTGCGGCTGCAGCTGGCCAGCTTCCTTCAGGCGGCCCAGCTGCAGCGCCAGCAGCTGCGCGGTGGTGATGCGGCGGGCCATTTCGGCCAGCTTGATCTGCGCGCTCTGCGTGGCCGCCAGCGGGCGACCGAACAGCACGCGTTCCTTGGCATAGCCCAGCGCTTCATCCAGGCAGGCAATGGCCGCTCCGATCGGGCCCCAGCTGATGCCGTAGCGGGCCTGGGTCAGGCAACCCAGCGGGCCCTTCAGGCCCTTCACGTTCGGCAGGCGGTGGCTGTCGGGCACGCGCACGTCGTCGAAGAACAACGCGCCGGTCAGCGACGCGCGCAGGCTCATCTTGTGCTTGATCTCCTGCGTGGTGAAGCCGGCCATGCCCTTTTCCAGCACGAAGCCCTGGATGCCGTCCTCGGTCTGCGCCCAGACGATGGCCAGATCGGCCACCGGGCCGCTGGTGATCCACATCTTGCTGCCGCTGATGCGCCAGTCGCTGCCGTCGCGCACCGCGCGGGTCTTCATGCTGGCCGGATCGGAACCGCCGTGTGCCTCGGTCAGGCCGAAGCAGCCGATCAGCTCACCGCGCGCCATCGCCGGCAACCACTGCTGGCGTTGCTCCTCGCTGCCGTAGGCATAGATCGGGTACATGCACAGCGAGCTCTGCACCGAGACGAAGCTGCGCAGGCCCGAATCGCCGCGCTCCAGCTCCTGGCAGATCAGGCCATAGCTGACCGCACCCAGGTCGCCGCCGCCGTATTCGGCCGGAAGAGTGGCACCGAGCAGGCCCAGCGCGGCGATCTCCGACACCAGCTCTGAAGGGAAGCGGGCCTGGTCGAAGGCATCGCCGATGATCGGCAGCACGCGCTCGTTGGTGAAGCGGGCGACGCTCTCCTGCACCGCGCGCTCTTCCTCGTTGAGCAGGGAACGGACATCGAACAGATCGTACGGATGCAAAGCCATGGCACTCACGCGCAGTCAGGACCCGGCCATTGTCGGTCATCCGGGCAGAGCGTGCCGACCAAGGTCGGCACCCACCAGAGCTGCAGCCCTACGCTGCACCGCAGCAATCATGACGTGAACATCGTCGATCTAGCTCGATCACGCGCGGCCCGGTACCCTGACACATTCAAACAACCGTTTCGCTCGTGGCTGCACGCGCGATTCCCAGGCACCGCCGGTGGCCCCGATGCCGGCCCTACCCACGAGTCATGCAATCGATGAGCGCTGAAGCCAACGCCCTGCCCCCGCGTGAAGTAATGGAGTTCGACGTGGTGATCGTCGGCGCCGGCCCCGCCGGCCTGGCCACCGCGATCCGCCTGCGCCAGCGTGCGATCGAAGCCGGCCGTGAACTGTCGGTGTGCGTGCTGGAAAAGGGCTCCGAACCGGGCGCGCACGTGCTATCCGGCGCGGTGATGGATCCACGCGCGCTGACCGAGCTGTTCCCGGACTGGGCCGAGCGCGGCGCACCGCTGAAGCAGAAGGTCACCCGCGACGAATTCCTGTTCCTCAGCGAAACCGGCGCGCGCAGCACGCCCAACGCGCTGCTGCCGGAGTGCTTCCACAACGAAGGCAACTACATCATCAGCCTGGGTGAAGTGACCCGCTGGCTGGCGCAGCAGGCCGAAGCGCTGGAAGTGGCGATCTTCCCCGGCTTCGCCGCAGCCGAGGTGCTGTACGGCGACAACGGTGAAGTGATCGGCGTGGCCACCGGCGACATGGGCATCGCGAAGGACGGCAGCATCGGCCCGGCCTTCGAACGCGGCATGGCGCTGCAGGCCAAGTACACGATCTTCGCCGAAGGCGCACGCGGGCACCTCGGCCGCCAGCTGATCGCGCGCTACAAGCTCGATGAAGGCAAGGACCCGCAGGCCTACGGCATCGGCATCAAGGAACTGTGGCAGATCGACCCGGCCAAGCATGAGCCGGGCCTGGTGGTGCACGCCGCCGGCTGGCCGCTGGACAGCGACACCTACGGTGGTGCGTTCCTGTACCACGCCGACGGCGGCAAGGTCGCCATCGGTTATGTGGTTGGCCTGGACTACAGGAACCCGTGGCTGAGCCCGTTCGAAGAGTTCCAGCGCTTCAAGACCCATCCGTCCATCCGCAAGCACCTGGAGGGTGGCACGCGCATCGGTTACGGCGCGCGTGCGATCACCGCCGGCGGCCTGCTGTCGCTGCCCAAGACCGTGTTCCCGGGTGGCGCGCTGGTCGGCTGCGAGGCCGGCTACCTCAACGCCAGCCGCATCAAGGGCAGCCATGCCGCGATCAAGACCGGCATGCTGTGCGCCGATGCCGCGTTCGACGCGCTGGCCGCCGACCGCCAGCACGATGAACTGAGCGCCTACCCGAAGGCGTTCGAAGCCAGCTGGCTGTTCACCGAACTGCAGCAGGCCAAGAACTTCAAGCAGTGGTTCAAGAAGGGCCAGACCGTGGCCACGCTGATGACCGGCGTGGAGCAGTGGCTGCTGCCGAAGCTGGGCGTGCGCAATCCGCCGTGGACCCTGCACCGCACGCAGCCGGATCACGTCTGCCTGGAGCCGGCGGCCAAGCACACCCGCATCGCCTACCCGAAGCCGGATGGCGTGCTGACCTTCGACCGTCTCAGCTCGGTGTTCCTCAGCAGCACCAACCACGACGAGAACCAGCCCAGCCACCTGACGCTGAAGGACCCCAGCATTCCGGTGAAGGTGAACCTGGCCGAGTACGCCGGCCCGGAAGCCCGCTACTGCCCGGCGGGTGTGTACGAGTTCGTCGGTGAAGCCGACAACGCGCGCCTGCAGATCAACGCGCAGAACTGCGTGCACTGCAAGACCTGCGACATCAAGGACCCGACCCAGAACATCGTCTGGGTGACCCCGCAGGGCGGTGGCGGCCCGAACTATTCGGGCATGTGATTGCTCCGGGCTGCGACCGCGTGTCGCAGCCCACCTGCCCCGCTGCATCGCTATCCTGCCCGCCCATGCGTGCTTTCCGCCTGCTCATCACCATTGCTTTGGCGCTGGCGGCCACGGCCTGCCAGCGCCCGCCTGCGGCACCGGCCACGCCGGAACAGGCGCAGCAGCAGGCCATGCAGCGCGCGTTCGAGCTGTGCGCCGGCTGCCACACCGTGCAACCTGGTGGCATCCACCGCTTCGGGCCCAATCTGCACGGCGTGATCGGCCGCCGCGCTGGCAGCCTGCCGGACTATGGCTATTCCGACGGCATGCGCAGCGCCGATATCACCTGGACCGCGCAGACCCTGGATGCGTTCCTGCAGTCGCCCACCCACGTGGTGCCCGGCACACGCATGTACAACGCCTTCCCCAGCGCCGAACGCCGCGCGCTGGTGATCGCCTACCTGCAGCAGCAGTCGGCTCAGTGAGCCAGGCGCTGCAGCTGTTGCTGCAGCCGTGCCACAAATTCCGCCACCGCCGCGAACACAGGCGCCGGATCGGTTTCCGCCGCATCCTGCAGACGCTCCACCAACGCATTGGCCTGCCCGGCCAGCACTGTCGCTCCCACCGCGCCCAACCCACCGGCCTGGCGATGCAGGTGCAGTGCGGCCGCCTGGCGATCTCCAGCCTGCAGCGCGCGCTGCACGGCGGCAAGATCGCCTTCGCTGGCCTGCAGCAGGCTGTCACGCAGCTGCTCGGCCACCGCGCGCGAGCCGAAGCGCTGTTGCAGGGCCGCCAGATCGGGCAGCGTATCGCCATCGTCGGCCGCCACCTCGACCACCGGCACCTCGAACGACTGGCCCTGCGCCTGTGGCAACCAGCGCAGCAGCGCGGCGCGCAACGTTGCCAGTGACAGCGGCTTGGCCAGCACCTCATCCATGCCCGCCTCACGGCAGCGACGTGCATCGTCATCCAGCACGCTGGCGGTCAGCGCCAGCACGGTCAGCCGCGGCTGGCCATTGCGGCCTTCGCGCTCGCGCAGCAGGCGGGTGAAGCCGAAACCATCCAGCACCGGCATCCGGCAGTCGGTGATCACCAGATCGAAGCTCTCCGACGACAGCCGATCCAAGCCCTGCTGGCCGTCACCGACCATCACATGCGGCACCCCCAGCTGCTGCAGTCGCCAGGCCATCATCGCCTGGTTGGTCGGGTGGTCCTCGATCACCAACACCCGTGCCTCGCGCAGCGGCGCCGGCAGCAGCGCCGCCTCATCCTGCTCGGCCACCAGGGCCTCGACATCGCCACTGCCGGCTTCCACCAGCGACAGCCGCACCTCGACGCGGGTCCCTTCGCCCAGCGTGCTGTGCAGCTCCAGCTCGCCGTCCATCATCTGCACCAGGCGCTGGCAGATGCTCAGGCCAAGGCCGGTACCCCCATGGTCGCGCTGGATGTAGGCACCGGCCTGGGTAAACGGCGCAAACAGGTGCTGCAGCTGTTCCGGCGCGATGCCGATGCCGGTGTCGGTGACGCTCAGGCACAGCGGCTGGCTGCCGTCTTCGGCGGTCGGCCCCAGCACGTCCAGCTGCAGCCGCACTTCGCCGCGCACGGTGAACTTGATGGCGTTGCTGAGCAGGTTGAACACGATCTGGCGCAGGCGCACGCCATCCACTTCGTGCGCGGCCGCCAGCTGCGGGTCGATCTGCACGTGCACGTCCAGCCCACGTGCACTGGCCTGCGCCGACAACAACCGGCACACGCTTTCCAGCAATGGCCGCAGCGGCTGCGGCACCGGTTCCAGGCGCAGCGCGCCGGCCTCCAGCCGCGAGTAGTCAAGAATATCGTCGAGGATCTGCCGCAGCATCTGCGCCGAATCCTCGATCACCCCAAGGATGCGCTGCTGCTCGGCATCCAGCGGCGAATGCGCCAGCACTTCCAGCATGCCCAGCACGCCACTCATCGGCGTTCGGATTTCATGGCTCATGGTCGCCAGGAAACGCGACTTCGCCTCCGCCGCCTGTTCGGCGTCGGCCTTGGCCGCAGTCAGGGCCTCGGCCTGTGCACGCGCCTCGCTGACATCCACCCAGTATCCACTCCAGGTGACCACGCCCGCTTCGGCCGCATAGGGATGGGCCTGGCTGCGCACCCAGCGCGCGCCGGTGCCTTCAGGTCGCAGCCGGAACTCGAGAACAAGCGGTGCGAACTGGCGCGCCGCCTGCTCGACCGCATGCAGGATGTGCTCGCGGTCGTCTTCCTCGATGCGCTCCAGCAGGCACATTGCATCCTGTTCGGCCTGCTGCCGGCTGATCCCGAACAATGCCTGCAGGTCACCGGCAATGAACGGGAAGCTGAGGGTTCCGTCTGCCGCGCGGCGAGCCTGATAGACCACGGCGGGCAGGTTGTCGGTGACTTCGGCCAGGCGCTGTTCCAGGTGACGCCGTCCGGCCACCTCGCGGCGCAGCCGCCAATGCCCGATGGCGTGCACCAGCAGCGCGGTGAGCAGCACCAGCAGCAGCGGCACGCCCCAGCGCAGCGCGGTGGTCCAGTCGACGCCGCTGCGGTATTCCACCGCCAACCAGTCGCCGCGCAGCGCCTCCCGCTTGCGCGGCGTCATCTGCAGCAGCAGGCGGTCGAAGGTGGTGGCCAGGGCGGCATGGCGGCGCTCAACCGCCAGCACCAGCTGATCGTTGAAACCTGCCGGTGCCGCCACCTGCAGGCGCCCCGGGAAGCGGCTGCGCAGCAGATGGTCAACCAGTGCCAGGTTGCCTACGTAGGCATCGGCGTCGCCATTGATCAGGCGCTGCAGGGCCTGTTCCGCGCTGCGTGCCGCGATGATGCGCGCCTGCGGCGCCTGCTGCAGCACATAGCCACGCACACGTTCCGGATCGGACAGCAGCACCCGCTTGCCCTGCAGGTCGGACAGGCCCAGCAACGCCGGGCTGTCACGCCGGCTGACGATAACGTTCGGCACGCTGATGAAGGGCTGGCTGAACACCCAGTCCGGGCCCAGGTAACGAGAATCGGCAGGAATGCCCATCACCGCCTGCAGCTCGCCGCGGCGCGCCTTCTCGCGCACCTCGTACCAGTCATGGCTGTTTTCCACCTGCAGGTTGGCGCCAGCCTGCAGCAAGCGCCGCAGGTATTCGCTGGCCAGGCCACTGGGTTTGCCATCCTGGTCCGCGAACGACAGCGGCGCCGCGTTCGGCGCGAAGCCGATCTTCAACGGCTGCTCCAGTACCCGTTTCTCGGCCTGGCTCAACGCCAGCTGTGCCGATGCCGACCACTGCGGAGGTGGCAGCCAGCGCTGCACCAGCGCATCGCGCTGGGCCTGGCTGGTCGCAGCCAGTGCCAGGTCCAATGCTTCGGCCAACGGCTGCTTGCTGTTGGGAACACCGAAGTGCAGCCGTTCGGGCGGCAGATCGCTGGGGCGCAGCAGCACGACCCCCTGCAGGTCCTCGCGTGCGATCAGTTCGGTGGCCACGTAGGCATTGCCGATGTAAACGTCTGCCTTGTCGTCTCTGACCATCTCCAGCGCCGCCAACGAGCTGTTTGCGACAAGCTGTCGTGCCCGGGGAAAGCGCGCCCGCACCTGCGGGCCGGTCAGGAAGTCCTGCTCGATCACCACCCGCAGTCCATCCAGGTCGGGGATATCGGAGGCACGCAGGTCATCCGGGCGTCCCACCAAGGCCAGAGGTGCCTCGCCATAGGCCGCGGTATAGACCATGCAGCGGGTGCGGTCGGCACTGAGACCGACATTCATCACTACATCGATCTCGCCACGACATGCCGCATCCAGCACGGATGTCCAGTCGGGATAGCGCCGCGCCTCCACCTTCACGCCCAGCTGACGGGCGAGAAGCGACAGATAATCCGGGCCCAGGCCGACCTGCTGGCCATCACGGAGGGACTCGAACGGCGGCCAGCCACTGTCATACTGGCCCACGACGATGCTCGGATGCGCGGCAAGGTACTCGCGCTGCAGCGGGCTGAGCGGCAACAGCCCAGGCACCGCCTGTGCCAGCGCCGCAGGCAGCACCAGCACGGCCAGCAGCAGGACCAGCCCGCGAACAGCCCAGCTACGCATCGGCGTTGATCTCCTAGAATCTGCCAGGAACCGCGATGGTCGCGGTCCGGCGTGCCCGGTGGCCATACTAGAGCATGAGCTTGCGCATCATCATCGCAGACGACCACCCGGTGGTCCGTATCGGTACCCGTGCCGTCATCGAATCGAGCGGGGTTGGCCGCGTGGTCGGCGAAGCCGACAGCGCGCAGGCGCTGATGGCCCTGCTCGGCAGCCAACCCTGTGACCTGCTGGTAACCGACTACTCCATGCCGGGCAGTCCCCAGGCCGACGGCTTCGCCATGATCGGCATGATCCGCCGCCGTCATCCCGACCTGCCGGTGCTGATGCTCAGTGTCTCCAACAACCTGGCAATCCTGCGCATGGTGCTCGACAGCGGCGTGCTCGGCCTGGTCGACAAGAGTTCGTCGATGGACGAACTGCCACAGGCCATCCAGGCGGTCTACCGGGGCCAGCCCTACATCAGCCGCAGCCTGCGCGAGCGGGTCGAGGCCGCTGGCAGCTGGCGCATGCGCGAGGGCGACGGCAAGCCACTGTCGCCACGCGAAGTGGAGGTGCTGCGGCTGCTGGGCACCGGCATGACCGTGAAGGAGATCTCGCTGCAGCTGCACAAGAGCGTCAGCACCATCAGCCGGCAGAAGGGTGACGCCATGCTCAAACTGGGCCTCAAGGGCGACGCCGAGCTGTTCGATTACCTGCGCGACGGCAAGATCTGAGAGCCAGATCACACAAGAAGGGCAGCTGCCACCGCCCTCTTTGACCGGCCGCCGATCTGTGCCAAGATGGTCCGGCATGAGTTCTCAATGCGAGGTCGAAGGAATCGACCGGCTCATGTCCTCGCTCCCGTCCCTGGTGGATGGGGTGCGGTTTCCTGCCGGCCGTCTGGCCCGGCAACGCTGACCATGGAGAGGCGCATGCATCATCCCCCCAAGCTACGTTGGACCCTGCCGTTGCGACCCCTGCGCGCATTCGCGGCGTGCCTGCTCGTCTCTCTTTCCGCTGCCGCCTGCAGCGCCGCCGATCCGGCCCCCTCGTCCTCCCAGCCCGGCGCCCCTGCGCAGGCTGCCAATGCGCCCCGACAGGATGTTGCCCCGATGCAGACCCCCACCCCCGATGCCGCCGCCACCCCGCCCGACGCGCCGACCGTGATGTATTTCACCTACCAGGTGGACGGCGATGGCGCGACCTCCTATGAGGTCCAGAACGGCAGCGTGGCGACCTTCTGGTTCGGCCACACCTTCACTCTCGATGGCACCACGTACTACACGGGTTTCTCCTGGGATACCCGCGAGCACTACGGCAAGCCGGGCGAGCAGACGCCGGCCGGTCCGGATGACCGCGCCAACCTTGCCGAGGCCACCTTCGTGCTGGCCGGCACCGACGCCAGGAAGCCATGGAAGTTCCGTGGCCAGGAATGGACCATCGGCGCACTGGGCGCGTACGACAAGGCCGACGATGTCGATACGCGGCGCAAGCCGCTTGAACATCGCACGGCCGATGGTCGCCTGCTGCTGGCGGTGCCGACCAGCAGCTTCGACCGCGGCATCAGCAGCACCGGCTATGCGCTGCTGCTGTTCAACCCCAGGCGCAGCGAAGACGACGTGGACAGCAAGGTCTGGCGCTATGTCGGTTCAGTGCGCACGGGTGAGGACAACAGCGCCGCCTGCGACGAAGGCAACGTGATGCCCTGCACCGACAGCGATGGCGAACTGGCCTTCGCTGCCGACGGCAACGGCCTGCCGCGACTGACCGTGACCTTCAAGGGCACCACCATCGAAGGCCCCGGCAAGACCCGCGCACTGGGTGCCGGCGACGCCGTGCACTACACCTTCGACAGCGCGACCCAGCAGTACGTCGCGCCCTGATAGCACCCGCCACGCGCGGGTTCCGTGTTGACCGACATGTTCTTGACTCACGGATGAGTCCGGTTGGCGATTCGCGGCATGCGCCGCTCCATCAACCCCGAGGAAAACGTCATGGCACAGCATGACTACAGCAGAAAGGAAGTCCTGGACATCGTCGAGCAGGTCGCCAGGCAGAAGGGCATCCCTGTGGATGACTTCATGCGCTTCGCGCACATCGAGACCGGCGGCACCTTCAACGAGCGCGCCCACAACACCTCATCCGGCGCCAAGGGCCTGTTCCAGTTCGTGCCCGGCTCCGCGCGCCAGTACCACCTGACCGGCCACGAGTTCGACCCCACCCGCAACACCGAAGCGGCCGCACAGATGTACCAGGACAACCTGGACTCGATGGCGCGCCGCAACGAGCGCACCGGCAACCCGTACCTGTCCGGGGGCAACACGCCCACCGGCCTGGACCTGTACCTGGCCCACCAGCAGGGCAGCGCCGGCTACGGCTCGGTGCAGACTGCCATTGCCACCGGCACCTTCGGCGTGGTCCGCAACAGCCACGGCGACGAGATCAACATGCGCCGCAACGTGCTGAACCAGATCGGCTCCGACGCGAAGGCGCTGACCGGCCACACCCTGGCCGAGATGCGCGGGATGAACGACGGCGACCTGGCGCGGACGTTCTCCAGCTATTACATCCACAAGTACGCGGCGATCAGCATTCCGGAAAAGAACATCGAACCGCAGGCGGTAGCGCAGGGCCAGGGCCAGACCCCGGCAGCACCTGTACAGGCCAGCGCAGCCGTGGCGGCGGGTGCAGCCACGCTGGCGGCAACCGCAACGGCAGCTGCCACACCGAAGCCAGGCATCGAACTGCAGGCCGCCTACGAGGCCGGCGTGAAGTACGACGACGTCAAGTACGCCATCAACATTCCGGGCCACGCACTATACGTACCGGGCAAGACCGGCAAGAACGTGGAGCAGGGTTACATCGACTGTTCCGGCTGGGTCGGCACGCTGCAGAACCGGACCATGGACGAGATCAACCAGAAGGCCGGGCACGCGGTGTTCAGCAAGGCTGATCGCATCGACCTGGGCAACCTCGGTTCCGGTGGGATCGTGCGCAAGGCGTTCGACCAGTCCGGCGTGCTGCTGGACCGCGACGCGATCCTGAAGCCCGATGCGCTGAAGGAAGGCATGATCATCGGCCTGGATACGGCCAGGACCCGCCATGAGCACTGGAACGGCATCGACCACATCGTGATGGTGGTGCGCGACCCCAACACCGACAAGCTGCTGATCAGCCAGTCCACCGGCAGCAAGGGCGTGCACACCATGCCGGTCGAGGACTACCTCAAGCAGGTGAAGGACCACCCGAACTGGAAGCTGTACGCCTCCGATCCGCTGTCCAAGGCGCGCGACCTGCTGGAAAACCGCACCCAGTCGCACGAGCAGACCCAGGGCAAGCCTGCGGCCGAGCACAAGGCCGCTGCCACGCCGCACGCCGAACTGTACAAGCAGGGCGCGCACAGCGAGGGCGTGCGCAAGGTGCAGGAGCAGCTGGGCCACCTGGGCTACGTCGGCGCCGACGGCAAGCCGCTGGTCGAAGATGGCCGCTTCGGCCGCAACACCGACGCGGCGGTGCGCCAGCTGCAGAAGGACAACGGCCTGGTGGTCGACGGCATTGTCGGGGCGAAGACGCTGGAAGCGATCAAGGACGCCCGCGAGCGCCCGCTGCTGAACGACGAACGGCACCCGCGCAATCCGCTGTTCATCCAAGCCAGCAAGGGTCTGGAACTGCTGCCGACCGGGACCTTCAAGGACCGCCACGCGCTGGAAAGCGCTGCTGCGGCATTGACCAAGGAGGCGCATGCCGCCGGCCTGCAGCGCATCGACTCGGTGGTGCCCAGCCCGAACGGTGAGCGCCTGTTCGCCGTGCAGGGCACCATTGGCGACCCCGCCGCCAGCCGCGTGGCAGTAGAGACCCGTGCCGCCAGCGAGCAGAGCCTGGCGCTCAGCAGCGGTGCCGTGCAGGGCGCGCCGAACGTGCTGCATCAGCAGCAGGACGCCCAGCAGGAGCAGGCCCGGCAGGCCCAGAAGGCGATGGGCGTCTAAGCCCGCGGCGCCTTGGCAGAGAAGGGAGGGCTACGTCCGCGTGGCCTTTTCCCTTTCTGCCAGCTGAGCGGCCGAGGCCGCTTTCAGCCTTGCTTCATGCCGCCTGCCGCTAGATGAATGCGCAAGCCGCACGGTGGACCAGGCAATGTTCCGGCAATGTTGGAACGCCAGCGTGGACATCACGGCAGCCGGGGCGCCCCGCGCCCTCCCTGCCCAGCGTGGCATGCACCTCACAGGAGAACCGAACATGCTCAGTACTTCCGCACTCAGCTTCCGTGGTCTGGCGATGGCCCTGGCCCTGCTGGCCGGTGTCGCCGTGGTCAGCGATGCCAGCGCGATGTCGAGGAAGGACAAGCGCACGCTGGTCGGCGCCGTGGTCGGTGGCGTGGCCGGCAACCTGCTCTCCAACGGTGATCCGGCTGCCACCGTGGGCGGTGCCGTGGCCGGCGGCGCGATCGGCAACCTGACCACCTCCGACCGCCGCGACCGTCGTTACTACGACAATCGCCGTTACGACGACCGCTACGATCGCCGTTACGACCGTGGCTACTACCGCAGCGGCTACTACGACCGCGGTGACGACCGTCGCTGGCAGCGCCAGCGCTACTACGACAACCGCTACTACCACGACCGCGGCCGCCATCGCGGCTGGTAAGCGGCGCGGCATCCCCATGCCGATGCACGGACGGGCGGGTCGATGACCCGCCCGTTTGCGTTGGCCGCGTGCATGGCGTTGAATGCGCAGCCTTGGATGTGACTTTCCCCACTGGGGCTGCGGCATGACTTCTTCCTCCCACCGCGTGCAGGGCCTCAACAACGACGAGGTTGCTGCCGACTGGCCACCGATCAGCGCGGCGGACATTGCGTGGCTGCGCCGGCGCTACCCTCAGCTGGATGCAGACAGCCACCCGCACTGGCACAGCCCGCGGCCACTCTCGGCCGCTGCCATCGTCAATGGCAGGGACGGCGCGGTGTTCATCAAGCGCCACCACCACAGCGTGCGCAGCGCGGCCTGCCTGGAAGAAGAGCACCGCTTCATCGCCCATCTCGCCGCAGCGGGCGTTCCAGTGGTGCAGGTGCTGCCATCAGCTGATGGCCACAGCGCCGTCGAGCATGGTGAATGGACCTTCGAGCTGCATGCGGTTGGCGTCGGCGAGGATCTGTACCGCGATGCCGTGTCGTGGTCGCTGCTGACCGATGTCGCGCAGGCCCGCGAAGCCGGGCGCGCACTCGCACAGCTGCACCGTGCTGCGGCCAGCTACCACGCGGCGCAGCGCAGTACTCATGTGCTGGTCGCGCGCGACGATCTGATCCGCGCCGACGATCCGATCGCGGCCATCAAGGCGGGTCTGCACGAGCGCCCCGGGCTGGCCCGCTATCTCGCGCGCATTCCCTGGGAAGCACAGCTGCAGCGCGACGTGCTGCCGTGGCATGCCGGCCTGGCCGAGCGCCTGCGCGACGAACCGCGACTATGGGCGCACAACGATTGGCATGTCTCCAACCTGCTGTGGCGCGATGGACAGGTCAGCACCGTGCTGGACTTCGGCCTGGCCTCACCCACCAGCGCCCTGTTCGACCTCGCCACCGCGATCGAGCGCAATGCGGTGGCGTGGCTGGAACTGGAGCGCGGCATGGAGGCGGTGCGCATCGATATCGCGCTGGCCCTGCTCGACGGCTACCGCCAGGTGCTGCCGTTGTCGGCGGCACGCGTGCACCTGCTGGCCGACCTGCTGCCGATGGTCCATTTCGACTTCGCACTGTCCGAAGTGGAGTACTTCGAAGGCGTCACCGGCTCGACCGCGAACGCGGATGTGGCCTGGCAGCCCTTCATGCTGGGGCACCCGGCGTGGTTCCACAGCGCGCCGGGGCAGGCACTGCTGCAGGCGCTGCACGCGGCAGCCTGAAGGGCACCGGCTCGCAAATCCGTACCATTTGTAGTGAAATGGTCACCTGAAGCGGGGGTGCCTGGATCTGCCAGGCTGAGAGAGTCCCTTGGAACCTGATCCGGTTTGCACCGGCGTAGGGAGCTTTGAGCCGCAGTCACACCCTCGTCATGGGCCGATGCACCTGCGCGCCGTCGCTTCGTCTCCCTTGTTGTCCGAAGACGAACCGAATGAACCGCTGCCTGCGCCCCACCCTGCTCTCCCTCGCCCTCTGCGCCGCGCTGCCGCTGCACGCCAGCGAGGCCGAGGCGTCCCCCGATGCGGCTGCCACCGGCGCCGAGCGCTCGCCCACCGAACTGGCAGCAGTGCGCGTGCAGGCCGGCAAGCCCAAGGCCGATACCTCACGCGTGAACGCCTTCGGTGGTGGTTCCTGGAAGGACACGCCGGCGTCGGTGAACGTGCTCGAGCGCGACTACCTCGACCGCCGCCAGGTGCGTTCGCTGTCCGAGCTGGCCAGCAACGATGCCTCGCTGGGTGATGCGTATGCGCCGGTGGGTTACTACCAGAACATCGCCATCCGCGGCTTTGCGCTGGATGCCGCCACCGGCTACCGCTTCAACGGCCTGTCCATTGCCGGCGAACAGCGCCTGGCGCTGGAGAACGTGCAGTCGGTTGAGATCCTCAAGGGTGAAGCCGGCCTGGCCGCAGGCGTGATGGCGCCCGGCGGGATCATCAACTACATCGGCAAGCGCCCGGCCGAAGTGCGCACCGCCACACTCGGCACCGATTCGGAAGGCTCGCGCTACGTCGCCGTCGATGTCGGCCACTGGATCACCCCGCGTTTCGGCCTGCGCCTGAATGCCGCATGGGATTCCAGCAATTCCTACGTCGAGCACGCCGATGGCCGTCGCAACTTCTACTCGCTGGCGGCCGACTGGCTGATCGGCGAACGCGGCAAGCTGGAAGTGGATGCCAACTACCAGACCAGCTCGCAGCGTTCGGTGTCGGGCTACCAGCTGCTGGGCGCGCGCGAACTGCCGCACGGCGTGGATCGCGAATTTCTGCTCGGCTACCAGCCGTGGCAGCGCCCGGTGGATATCGCCAGTACCAACATCACCGCCCTGCACACCTACGACTTCAACGAGGCCTGGCAGTCGCGCGTCTCGGTCGGCCACAGCCGCTCGGTGATCGATGACAACGTCGCCTTCGCCTACGGCTGCTACTACGCCACGCAATGCGCCGATGGCAGCGTGCCGGGCAACTACTTCGCGCCCAATGGCGACTACGACGTCTACGACTACCGCAGCCCGGACGACACCCGCCGCAACCAGCAGGCCCGTGCCGAGCTGCGTGGCCGCTTCGAGACCGGCAGCGTCGGCCATGAGCTGACCATCGGTGCCGACTACTTCCGCCGCACCGTGGACAAGCGCCCGAGCGTCAACGAGTACGTCGGCACCAGCAACATCCACGACGCGCAGGTGCCGGTGTTCGCGCCGTCGCCGAAGATGCCCGGGCCGTCCGCTCGACGCCTGGACAGCCGCCAGACCGCGTTCTTCGCGCTGGACCGGATGAGCTTCGGTGATGACTGGCAGTGGCTGGCCGGCGGCCGCTTCGTGCGCCTGGACGAGCGTGCCTACGACAAGCGTGGTACCCCGCAGCGGCACAGCCGCCTGTCGCGCTTCCTGCCGCAGGCCGCGGTGGTGTGGAAGGCTACCGACCAGCTCAACGCCTATGCCAGCTACGTGCGCGGCATCTCGCTGGGCCAGGAAGCGCCGTTCTGGACCAGCAACGCCGATACCTTCCTGCCGTCGGTGCAGTCGCGGCAGCTGGAAGTGGGCGTGAAGTACGTGCCGGTGGAGGCGCTGACGCTGGGCGCGGCGGTGTTCCGCATTTCGCAGCCGTACCAGTACGCCAAGCCCGACAACAGCGAGGTCGGCTACACCTTCGTTGAGGAAGGCACGCAGACCCACACCGGCCTGGAGCTGACCGCCAACGGCCAGCTGACCGATGCGCTGCAGATCGTGGCCAGCGCCAGCGTGCTGCAGGCGCGCGCGCGCGACACCGGCACACCGGCCTATGAAGGCCATCAGCTGGTGAACGTGCCGAAGGTGCGCGCCAGCGTGCACGTGGCTTATGCGCTGCCGTTCGTGCAGGGCCTGGATGTAACCGGTGGCTGGCGCTATGCCGGTGCCAACGTTGCCCGCGCCGACGGTGGCGTGCGCGCACCGGACTACTCGGTGTTCGACGCTGGCCTGCGTTTCCAGCATCGCCTGCACGAGCGCGCGGTGACCTGGAACCTGTCGGTGGACAACGTGTTCAACCGCTTCTACTGGCGCGATACCGGCAGCAGCGGCGGTGACTACTACCTGTTCCCCGGCGCACCGCGACAGGCTCGCCTGTCGGTGACGTTCGCGCTGTGAGCGGCGTCATGCTCGAGTGGACCGCCGCGCTGTGCAGCATCCTCGGCGTCTGGCTGATGGCCAAGCGCCGGCTGGTGGCGTGGCCGGTCGGCCTGCTGTCGGTGACGCTGTATGGCCTGGTGTTCGCCGAGGCCAAGCTGTACTCGGACACCCTGCTGCAGGTCGCCTTCGGTGGCTTCCTGGTCTACGGCTGGCTCAACTGGCGGCAGCACGCCGCCGACGAGGGCAGCGTCCGCATCGTGCCACTGGCACGCGGCAAGCTGCTGCGCGACCTGGCCATCGGCCTGTGCGGCGGCGTGGCGCTGGGTGCGGCCATGCACACCTTCACCGATGCCGCGCTGCCGTGGCTGGATGCGATGCTGACCGCGATGAGCCTGGTCGGCCAGTGGTGGCAGGCACGCCGCCACGTGGCCTGCTGGTGGGTGTGGATCGCGGTGGACGTGGTCTACGTGGGTGCCTACCTGTTCAAGTCGCTGCACGTGACCGCCGCGCTGTACGTGTTCTTCCTCGGCCTGGCCGTGTTCGGCCTGCGCGCGTGGAGCGCGGCAGCCCGTGAACCACAGGTGGCAACGCAGTAGCGCCACGCCACGCGTGGCTTGGGGCTACCGGTAGTCGCCAACCTTGGTTGGCGCACGCCTGCCGGCCAGGGTCGGCATCTACCCAACACATCCACGCATGGCGTGGATCTACTGCACCCGCAAGATCAGTAGAGCCACGCCATGCGTGGCTGGGGTTTACCGGTAGTCGCCAACCTTGGTTGGCGCGCCTGCCGACCAGGGTCGTATCTACCGGGCGCATCCACGCATGGCGTGATCTACTGGGTAAGCAGCAGGCCCAGCCGCAGCGGCTGGCGCATGTCGGCCGGTGGCGCGGCCTGCAGGGGCGCACTCTGCAGGGTCGCGCGGAGATCGGCGTCGACCTGGGCATCACCCAGGCTGTCGAATTCCAGTTTCGAGATGCGGCCGTCCGCCGCGATCCATACGCTCACCGGCAGCGGCGTCGGCGCATCCGGATGTGCCTGCAGCCATTCCAGCACGCGCTGCGCCTGCGGGTCCTGTTCCTGCTGCAGGCGCTGCTGCAGCTGGCTGCCCACGGCGGCGGCATAGGCCATCCAGTGTGCAGGGGCTTCCTGCGCGGACACCCCGGCGCTCCCCAATGCCAGCGCACCGAACAATGCGGCCAGCGGCCGCCACCAGCGGCGTGCGCCGGTTGTGTTCCTTGCCATCGCCATCGCCCGCCCCTGCGCTTTCATCCAACGGCTGATGGTCGGCGCGGTAGATGACAGGCAGATGGCGGTCGGCACTGCCCCGTGCGATCAATCGCCCAGGTCGGCCAGCACCTTGCGCGAGGGCGCGAAGAAGGTCACGCCGGTGGTGGCGGTGGAGAAATCGAGGATGCGATCATGCAGCGGCGCTGGATTGCCGATGAACATGCGCTCGAGCATCTTCTCGATCACCCACAGGCGGCGCGTGTAGCCGATGAAGTAGGTGCCGTACTCGCCACGGCCCGGGTTGGCGAACGGCATGTTGTCGCGCAGGATCTCGTGCTCGCCGTCGGCATCCTCGATGGTGCACAGCGTCTTGTGCGATTTCTGCGCATCGGCCGGCGCATCGTCCAGCTCGATGTTGTCGTGCTTGGTGCGGCCGATGATCGCTTCCTGTGCCTCGGTCTTCTGCGCACGCCAGGCATCGAGGTTGTGCAGGTACTTCTGCACCACCACGTAGCTGCCACCGGCATGCGCCGGGTCTTCATCGCCCACGATGGTGGCTTCCGGCAGCGACAGCCCTTCCGGGTTGGCGGTGCCATCCACGAAGTCGAGCAGGTCGCGGCCATCGAAATAGCGGAAGCCGGCCACGTCATCGACCGTCTCCACCGCATCGCCAAAGGCCATCAGCAGGTTGCGCTCGAACGCCACGATCAGGTCCATGGTGCGGGCGCGGATGTGGTACAGCAGGTCGCCGGGCGTGGACACGGCAGTGTGGGTCGCACCCTTGATTTCGCGGAACGGCTGCAGCTCACGCGGCGGCGTGGTGCCCACCAGCGGGTGCCACACGCGGTGGCCAATGGCCACGTTGCAGGTGAAGGTGCGCTCGATCTCGCGGATGGCGGTGTTCTTGATCAGGTCATCGGTGCTGGCCAGTACCTCGCGCGCCTTTGCGATCGACGCCTCATCGTCCTTCACCTTCAGCACCAGGAACGCCGCCGAATGGGTCAGTGGCGCGGTGATCTGCTGCGGCTCGTTGTCGAGCGTGTGATTGAGGGCGGTGATCGGTGCGGGCTGGGAGTTCACGGCGGTTCCTGCTGGCTTGAGGCGGGCGCATCGCGTGTGGCGATGTGCGGGCGATCATAGCGGAACCGCCTGATCGGGGACGGAGCGGTTCTCGTTCCGATGCCGGCGCTGCAGCACTATTCCTGCGTCAGCACGGCTTGCAGGACCGGCGCCGTGCCATCGAAGCCAAGCGTGCAGCAGCGGTATGGGATGCCGCAGCACGGCGCCAGTCAGCCCGCAAAAAAGTGAAGCCCGGCGCGAGGCCGGGCTTCGGTTGGCGTGTGGGAGAAAGTGAAGCCCGGCGCGAGGCCGGGCTTCGGTTGGCGTGTGGGAGAGAGAGAGAGTCACACGCCAGCACAACACGCACTAACGACAGGCGTTTGTTACCAGGTGAAGCGCGGGCCCACGAACCACTCGCGGTCGCCGGCCTTGGCCAGCTTCACTTCGCCGCTCAGGCCCCAGTTCTGGTTGAACTTGGCGGTGGCGCCGACACGGCCGTAGAACTCGCCGTCCGGGTTGTAGCCGTGCTTCTTGCTGAAATCTTCGTAGCCGGCCATGACGTAGCCTTCCACGTACGGGTTGAACGCGGTGCGCACGCCCACTTCGGTGGAGTAGCCATTGAAGTCCAGGCCGCGCTTCTCGTCGTACTTCTGGTACGCAACACGGGCCACCAGGTCGGTGTTCGGTGCGATGCCGTAGTTGTAGCCGACACCCAGGCGCCACTGGTCGACGTCATTCTTGAACTTGTCGGTCTCCTGCGCGCTGTAGTCGCCGAAGATGTGGAAGTTCGGGTGCACCGCAACGGAACCCTTCACCTTCCAGCCATCGGCGTCGCCGCCCTTGGCATCGGTGTTCACGTAGCCGCCTTCAACGTAGTTGTACGACAGGCCATCGGTTGCCGATGCAGCGAACGGCAGAGCAGCCAGAAGACCCAGGGCGAGCAGCGAATTCTTGTTCATCGGGACACACCTTTAATTATTTTGGTTTCGTCGACCGCCTGCCGGGAGGGGGGGAGAGAGGAGACGGTCGACAGGTGTGAATTATCCGTTAGGGGGTCTAATCGACCCTGAATATTGAACTGACTGGTGTATAAATAAGGCTGGCGTTCAGGGAACTCCGCATGGCATTGCTGTCGGCTTCTTACGCGCATCACGCTCGACGCTTGATGCGGGCACTGATCCTGGTCGCCTCGGCGCTCGCGCTGCTGCAGGCACAGGCGGCTGAGCGCATCGTTCCTGCCGGGCACATCGTCGTACAGACAGACGATGTCACGCGCTTCTTCAAGGTGCTGGACGCCAATCATGGGCGCCCAAGCGCGGATGAACTGCAACACGGTTATCTGGATGCGGGTACGGATGCCCTGCGCAGCTTCACCGACAGCCGTATCGGCTCGATGGAGCGGCTGGCCCGGGCCATCCAGGACAAGCCGGCACTGTTTGCGAAAGCGAGAACCTGCGCGACCGCATTGCCATCGATCCGCACGCGCGTCGCCGCTGCCGTCGATCAACTGGGCGCCCTGTTGCCGTCTGCGCGCTTTCCTCCGGTCACCGTACTGGTGGGCCGCGGCAACAGTGGTGGCGTGACCACCGAAGCAGGCGTGGTCATCGGCCTGGAAGCGCTGTGCAACGCCGACTGGATGCAGGCCGATGTGAGTGACCGCTTCGTGCATCTGATCGCCCATGAGTATGTGCACGTGCAACAGCCTGGTGCACGCGTGGAGGTCGAGCAGCCCACCCTGCTCTATCAGACGCTGCTGGAAGGCGGCGCCGAGTACGTGACCGAGCGGATCTCCGGGCAACCGGCCAACGCGCATCTGCAGCGTTGGACGCAGGGTCGTGAGTGTGCGCTGGAGCGCGCGTTCCTGCAGGACAGCATGGGCACCGATCTTTCGAGGTGGCTGTACAACGGCCCCGGCGACGATGCGCGCCGTGGAGATCTCGGCTACTGGATCGGCTACCGCATTGCCCATGCCTATGTTGCGCGCGCGCCCGACACGCACAACGCCATCGCCGAACTGCTGGATGTCCAGCCTGGGAACGCTGCAGCGCTGCTGGAAGCAAGTGGATGGCAACCTGCGTGCGGAGCAGGCGAAAGCACGCAGACGCACATGCCGTGATGCCGGCTTCATACAGGTGAATGGGTGATGTTTAACAGGCACAAGGCGATACGCCGGTGCAGATCAGATCGCTTGATCCCGCTTGTTAAGGTTTGTTGATTCATAGGCCTTCACAGCCCATCCACGTACTCAAATTCCAGCTGAAAGCGTTTGGTAGCGCCGGGAACAAACGCCGCTATATTCCAGCTTCCCCAGACGAAGGAGGGAGTGCAATGAACCTGAACCCGCAACACATGAAGACGGCCCGCGCACTTGCTGTAGCGCTCATCGCCACCGTAAGCCTCGGGGCTTGCGCCACCTACAAGGACGAGTTCGCAACCATCAACTCGCGCCTCGATCAGCTCGACGTCAAGGTGCAGGGTGCTGCCCAGAGTGCCGAGTCCGCCAACCAGTCGGCACAGCAGGCCAACCAGCGTCTGGACCAGATCGAAGGCCGCGTACAGCAGCTCGAAAGGGCACCGGTCGGCCGCAAGCCGCGCGGCTGATCGCTCCCTCACTGTTTGAATTGATCCACCTCTGTATCGGGAACCAGTGGCCTTCGCCGGCCACTGGCGTCCTTCCACCCAAGATTGCATTGCAAGGAGCCGTCCCATTCGTACCTCCTCCTCCCCTGCACGTCGTGCCCTCCCTGCTGCGTTGATGTTGGCACTGGCCGTAGCGTGCAGCGGCGCAGCCAACGCCAAGGGCAAGGACAAGGAAGCGCCTGAACAGCGGAGTGCCGCCGTTGATGAACTTCCGCCCGACCAGAGCGTGTCCGAAACAGTGATCGAACTGGCCGGCTGGGTGGTCGCCAGCAAGGACAACCAGGGTTATCCATTTGCGATCATGGACAAGGCGGCTGCGCAGGTACTGGTCTTCGGTGGAGACGGCAAGCTGCGCGGTGCAGCACCGGCGCTGTTCGGTTCGGCCATCGGTGATCACTCCGCACCCGGCGTCGCCAAGCTCGCGCTGAGTGCGATTCCAGGCCATGACCGCACCACCCCGGCGGGCCGTTTCATTGGTGGCTACGGCCCCTCAGACGATGCCGGTCGCGTGCTGTGGGTGGACTACGATTCCGCGGTTTCGATGCACCCGCTGCCGCCGGGCACGCCGAAAGAGAAGCGCGCCGAACGTCTGGCATCACCTTCGCCGGACGACAACCGCGTTACGCACGGCTGCATCAACGTCACGCCTGCGTTCTACGAGCAGATCGTGCAATCCACGTTCGAGAAGGGCGGTGTGTTCTACATCCTTCCGGACAAGGATTCGATCGCGAAGACGTTCCCGGATTTCGCGCAGAGCCGGGGCGATGCAAAGGACGAAGAAGAGAAGGGCGCGCGGCGCGCGAGCAAATAGAGCGCGTTTGCGTAACGGAACTCAGGAAGCGGCGGCGCCGGCTGCCCGAGCGAGTGCGGCCGCAACCGCATCGCCCTTCCGCTCGATGTAACGGTCCACCAGGTAGTCCGCCCTGCCACGCGTCAGCAGCGTGAACTTCACCAGCTCCTCCATCACGTCCACCACGCGGTCGTAGCACGGCGAGGGCTTCATTCGTCCGTCGTCATCGAATTCCTGCCAGGCCTTGGCCACCGACGACTGGTTGGGGATAGGCGCGCTGGTGATGATCGGGCTGAGGCAATGACGATTCCACCAGGTTTGGCAGGTCAGGGCTTGTGACTGGCTCATTCATTCGATTATTCTAGAAATATGGAAACATCGAATGCAATCGCTGCGCTGACCGCCTTGGGCCACGGCACCCGACTGGCCGCCTTCCGCCTGCTGGTGGAGGCCGGCCTGGCAGGCCGCATGGCCGGCGACATCTCAACTGCCCTGCAGGTACCGCCGGCCACACTCAGCTTCCACCTGAAGGAGCTGGTGCAGGCCGGCCTGGTGGAGAGCGAAAGCCAAGGTCGCCATGTCTGCTACCGCGCCAACTTCGATGCGATGAACGGCTTGATCGAGTACCTGACGCACAACTGCTGCGCGGGCTCGCCGACCGAGCAATGCGTGCCCACTGCGCCTGCATGCAAGTGCTGAACCTGCACAGATCCCCTCCCCTCAAGGCAGTTGCTCCATGACGCGCAATGTCCTGTTCCTCTGTACCGGCAACAGCGCCCGCAGCGTGCTTGCCGAAGCCACCCTGCGCGCGTGGGGCGGCGATCGCTTCACCGCCTTCAGTGCCGGCAGCCAGCCCACCGGCCAGGTCAATCCATTCGCGCTCGCCCAGTTGCAGGCCGAAGGAATGCCCATTGAAGGGCTGCGCAGCAAGTCGTGGGACGAGTTCGTGGATGCAGCCCCGATGGATCTGGTGATTACCGTGTGTGACTCCGCTGCTGCCGAAGCCTGCCCTGTAGTGTTCGGTGACTTCATCCGCTGTCACTGGGGTCTGCCCGATCCGGCCGCCGTAGCGGGCAGCGATGCCGACAAGGCCGCAGCCTTCGCGCTGGCTCATGCCATCGTGAAAACCCGCCTGCGCGCGCTGCTCGCACTGCCCGAACCGGTGTGGTCCGAACGCAAAACGCTGCAGCACGTGCTGGACCGGATCGGCCAGCTGCTGCCGACCGACGGCGCGCAGTGACGGTGCCACGGCCATGAGCCTGTTCGAGCGGCACCTGACGCTGTGGGTTGTGCTGTGCATTGCGATGGGCACGCTGCTGGGCCACGTCCTGCCCAATGCCTTCGCGGTGCTGGCCGCCGCCGAAGTGGCCAAGGTCAACCTGCCGGTTGCCACGCTGATCTGGTTGATGATCATCCCGATGCTGCTGAAGGTCGACTTCAGTGCGATGCGCCAGCTGCAGCAGCACTGGAAGGGCATCGGCGTAACGCTGTTCATCAACTGGGCGGTCAAGCCGTTCTCAATGGCGCTGCTGGGCTGGCTGTTCCTGCGCCATGCCTTCGCCGACTGGTTGCCGTCGGAGCAGATCGACAGCTACATCGCCGGGCTGATCCTGCTGGCAGCGGCGCCCTGTACCGCCATGGTGTTCGTCTGGAGCAACCTGTGCCGTGGCGATGCCAACTTCACCCTGAGCCAGGTGGCGTTGAACGACGCAATCATGGTGGTTGCCTACGCGCCGGTGGTGGCACTGCTGCTGGGCCTGTCGGCGATCACCGTGCCGTGGGATACGCTGCTGCTGTCGGTGGGCCTCTACATCGTGGTGCCAGTGCTGGTGGCTGCACTGCTGCGGCACTGGATCCTGATGCGTAGCGGCGAGGCGGCGTTGCAGCGGGTGCTTCGCAAGCTGGGGCCCGTCTCGTTGTGCGCGCTGCTGCTCACACTGGTGCTGCTGTTCGGGTTCCAGGGCCGGCAGATCGTTGAACAACCATTGGTGATCGCGCTGATTGCGGTACCGATCCTGATCCAGGTCTATTTCACTTCCGGCCTGGCCTACCTGCTCAATCGTCGTTTGGGCGTGGCGCATTGCGTGGCCGGTCCTTCGGCGTTGATTGGTGCCAGCAACTTCTTCGAACTGGCGGTGGCGACAGCGGTGGGACTGTTCGGTGTGCATTCGGGGGCGGCGCTGGCGACGGTGGTGGGTGTGCTGATCGAGGTGCCGGTGATGCTGTCCGTGGTGCGGATCGTGAACCGTACTCAAGGCTGGTACGAGAGACGCGAAGAGCGCTGACATACCGGAGTGCGTCGAAGTCGATCTACGCTCTTCACTCCGCGCTGTCGTCATCGGCTTGGTGTAGTACCCGTACGCCACGTCATCAACTTCGACCCATGATGCAAAGAACGAAGACGAGAAAAGTGCGCGGCGCGCGAGCAAGTAGCGGCGCCGGCGTACACTCCACGCCGGTGGTACCCGCTTCGGGGGACAGCTTGGTTCAGGTGTCAGATCTGCATGTCCGTCTTCGAATTCAGCGCGCGATGGAAAGAAGAGCTGGTCTGCACAGGCCCGCATGGCTCGTTCGTGCTTGAGCTGGCAATGGGCAGGTTGACGGCCTACCTGCCTTCCGAAGAAGCATTCCGAAACAACGCCCCCTCGTGGGCGGCCGATCTCTGGCCTCAGCTCAGAGACGAGCTTGAACTGTGGTGCGTGATCCATCAGGCAGCGTTGGTCGTGGATCCCACGGCCCGGGTCTACTGACTGAAGTCGGTCGCTCGGGCAATCCGGAACATCACTGCCGTCTCCTTGGCATAGGCAGTGGCGCCGGGCATGCGGACTTTTCTCAGATAGTTTCTTAGATCTGGGCCCTCGCCACGGTGCAACCAGTACTCGATCAGATGACCAATGGGCATGTGCAGGTTTGCGGGCTCATTGACAATATTGTCTGGCCCTCCTTCCGCTTCCATGTATGCAGTGAGTTTCTGCGCAATGTATCTGATGGTCTGAACACGTTCCGCTTCAATAAGGCCCAGCAGCGCTTCAGGTGTCACCTCGGCGTACCCCATCCATTCTTCATGCAAGCGGACAATGACGGCCCTGATGGGTGCGTCTTGGTTGAAAGGGTGCCCGATCAGATGCGATTCCAGTTCACATAGGTAGTCGCAATAGGCAGCAGAGACCAACAAATCTCTCAGATTCATGGTGCGCAGCCATGGAAAGGAAGAGCCGTTTATAGCGAACAGGCTCTGACCCTTAAAGTGCGAATTGCGACACCATTGCAATGGAAGAGTATTCCACCGCTGTCCTCCAGTAGGCACAACACCGTCTGCGCCTGCTCCGAAAGCAGGCAGCCCTTCTGCTGAAGCGCAGTGTTTTGGACGATCAGGGTTGTTCGATAGTCCAACATGGCGATCTTGCTGCCTCCAACCTGCCTTGTCGTCATCGGCCCGGTGACGTAGCAGAGCGCAACACTCTCAACTTCGACCCATGTCGCATATTCCCCATGCCGCTACGGCCGTTGCGGCGCCTGCGTCTGCGACGGCTTAACAGCATGCAAGAATGCCGAAAGCGTCTTCGATCGAACGCTGTTTGCAACTTGTCTGATTGGCGTTGCGCAGCGACGGCGGTACAGATGACGTGCCACCGGAAAAGGGTGGCCGGGCATCGAAAACCCGTGGCAATGCGTACGTTGTTTGCGCCTGCCCGTCGGCGTCACCCAGTGTGGCGCCGGCGGGCAATTCGTCTGCCGGTCATGGTGGGCGGAGCGTGGAGGCCTTGTGCCTGCCGGCCTTGTACGCACTGTCCCGGTTTTCGAGCCACGTCTCCGCCCGCCACCTTTGCGTGGCGGCTGCCGTCTGTCCTGCACGGAGCCTTTGCCATGAGCACACCCGAATCCTCCCGCCTGCGCGCGCAGTATGTGCCCGCCAACGCGGACGCGCCCTCGGAAGCACCGCACCCGCACGATCCGCACTGTTTCATCGCCACGCTCGACCGCATCGGCCAGGGCGCGGCCGCCGACGGCCAGCCCTGGCCCGAACGTCATCAGATGCCGGGCCGCCGCATGGCGCTGGCCGACGCGGACTGCGCGTTGGCCGGGCTGCGCGTGGCGCTGGAAATGCTGCTGGCCGCCGAGCGCGTGCGCCAGAACGGTCCCGACGAGGAGTACGTGGGCGACCGCGTGATGGAGGGCTTGATGATGGCCAGCCTGTCGCTGACCGCGCAGGTCAGCGCACGCATGCGGCCGGAAGGGTGACGCAGGGAACATCGCCTGCTGTTCCGCCGGGCATGGCCCGGCGCTACCGCCGGCACCACATTACTCGCAGAGCGCGCTGTCTTCCTTCAACGCGGCATCCTGCAGTGGCTGGCGCTGTTCGCTCTGCGCACGTTGTTCCGCGGTCGGCTCGCCCGGCAGCATCGGCAGCCCGCCGGGCCCGCAGAGTCCGCTCAATGGGCATTGGCGCAGCGACGGGCTCTCCCTGCAGATGGATTCGTCCGCCGCCGTGTACTTCATCAAGGGGTATCCGAAGCACCAAGGGACGGCCATGCGCGCCGGGCGGAAACCTCAACGTCGACTGGCCGGATCGTGGCGGGGTAGCCGGATGCTGGCAACCACCCCAGCCGCATCCTGTCGCTGTGCCAACTGCAGATCGCCACCATTGGCTTCGACGATCGCTCGCGACAGCACCAGGCCGATCCCCGCGCCGCCGGGTTTGGTACTAAAGAACGGCACGAAGATGTTGCCGCTGGCCGGTAGTCCAGGCCCGTCGTCGAGCACCTGGATCACAGCGCTATTGCCGTCCAGGATCCACCGCAACTCCACCTGCCCATGCGGGCTTGCCTCCACCGCATTCTTGACGAGATTAATCAGCACCTGCTCCAGCTGATCACGGTCCACCCATACTGTTGCCGCTTCACCCAACGACAGTACAAGTGCAGGGGCCTCCAGCAGCGCCACCACCGCTTTGCACAATGCAGTCAGGTCAGTTGCGCACGGCCGCGGATCCGGCAGTGCAGCGAGCCGGGCGTAGCCACCCACGAAGCGCTGCAAAGCGCGGCTGCGCGCCTCAATGACTTCCAGCCCGCGCAACACATCAGGATCGGGCGGCGAGGCATCCTCAGCTTGGCGACCCAGCAACAGTTGCAGCGTTTCGGCCATCGACGCGATCGGCGACATGGAGTTGTTGATCTCGTGCCCAAGTACCCGCAGCAACCGGCGGAATGCTTGAGCCTCTTCCTGCCGCAGTACTCGCTCCACCGGCTGGAGAATCAGCAATCGGCCAGGAGTGTCACCGCTCCAGATCACCTTTGTATTCACCTGCCAACGACCGGATCCAGCCGGCAACGCCAGTTGCTGCATGGAGCCGGCGTCGGCCTGCAGGTGCGCCGCCAGACCGAGCGATTGCGCCGTCCTGCCCAGCAGGCGCTCCGCTCGCTGCTGCATCACGTACGCACCTGCAGGGTTGACCAGCTGAAGTGTCCCGTCTCCATCGAACACGAATACCGCAGTATCCAGCTCGGCGAGCGTCTTGCGCAGTAATCGGGTGCCTTGCTGGGCTTCACGCTGCAGGCGCTGCAGACGTTCGGCCAATGCATTGGCTGCCTCCACCGCCTGTGCCATGTCAACGGATCCGGCGGGAACCACTGCGCGCACAGCGTAATCACCGCGGTGCAGGGCGTGCAGCAGATTGGCGACCGTTCGCAGTCTGCCAGGATGCCGGCCAAGCGCTTGCCAGGCCAGCAAGGTCAGTGCGACGACGATGACGAAGAGGGTGACAGACTCGCGCCAACCAGGTGCTCCGGCGCACAGAACCACCGCCAGTGCGGCCAATGCAGGCAGAGCGATCCACACGAACCGGCGATGCTCACCCGGCCAGATCATCACCGCCCCTCAGGCCATGCTTTTCCAGGCGCCGGTAGAGGCTCTGGCGCGTGATGCCCAGCTGTTCCGCCGCGCTCTGCAGGTTGCCGCCACTGGTCTGCAATGCCTGCCTCAACAGAAGCAGCTCAGCGCTTTCCAGCGTAATGCCTCCCAGGGCGCCGCTCGCCAGAGGGGGTGGAGCGGACTGCGCAGGCGTCAGACGTAGATCCTCCACCTCCACCCGCGGGCCCCTGGCCAGCAGAGCAACCCGCTCCATGGCGTGTTCAAGCTCGCGCACGTTGCCCGGCCATGTGTGTTCGCGCAACGCCCGCTCGGCCGCGGCCGAGAACGGCAACGCCGGCGTGTTGTAGCGCCGGCACGAGTGTTCCAGAGACTTGCGCGCCAGCGGCAGGATGTCCTCGCTGCGTTCACGGAGCGCAGGGATATGGATCTCGATGGTATTGAGGCGATACAGCAGATCCCGCCGGAACCGGCCTTCATCCACCAGGTCGCGCAACGACGCATTTGTGGCCGAGACCAGCCGCACATCCACCCGCCGTGTCAGCGAAGTGCCCAGCTTTTCGAACTGGCCATCTTCAATGGCACGCAACAGCTTGGGCTGCTGCTCCAGAGGCAGATTGCCGATCTCGTCCAGGAACAGGGTTCCCCCATCAGCCATTTCGAAGCGCCCGACACGGTCCTTGCGTGCATCGGTGAAAGCGCCTCGAACGTGCCCGAACATCTCCGACTCGAACAACGTTGGCGCCAGCCCACCCACGTCCACGCGCACGAAGGGTGCCTTCGCGCGCCGCGACGCGCCATGCAGCCTGCTCGCAAGCAGTGTCTTGCCGGTGCCGTTCTCGCCCAGCAACAGAATGCTTGCGTCGCTGCCGGCCACCGCGTGCAGCTCGTCCAGAACCCGCCGCATGGACGCGGACTCCGCGATCACGCCTGCATCGTCCGGTAGCCGCAGGTCGTCGATGGCCGCGCCGACGTTGCCGCGCACGCGTGCCGCGGCGATCACGGCCTCCAGCACCGCAAGCACGCGCGCGTTCTGCCATGGCTTCTCGATGAAGTCGGTTGCGCCACTGCGCATCGCCTCCACAGCCATCTGGATGTTGGCCCACGCCGTCATCGCTATGAGCGGCAACGTCGGCCGCAGCCGTACCATCTCCGCGATCAGTGTCAGCCCTTCACCACCCGACGTGGTATCCCGGCTGTAGTTCATGTCGACAAGCGCCGCCTGGAAGGACATTTCCTGCAGGCGCGCGAGTGCGGATGCCGGAGAGTCCGCTCCCACCGAGGTGTAGCCGGAGACCTTGAGCAGCAGCTGCAGTGCCTCACGGACATCACGATCGTCGTCAACGATCAGCACCGGCGCATGGGCGGAAGGCGAATCAACCATTGCAGCACTTTAAGCCAAGGTCCCCTGACTCTCCAGAGCCAGGGGACCGACGTTGTGTACTAGTCGTTGCGCAATGCCTGCATCGGCTGAACCGCCGCAGCGCGCAGTGCCGGTGCCACACTGGCCAGCAGCGCCGCTGTGGCGAGTGCCAGCAGCACCAGCAGGATGGCTACCGGGTCCGTGGCACCCACACCGTACAGATGCTTCTGAAGCATGCCCGATACGGCCATCGCCAACGCGAGCCCGATCGCCATGCCCAGCAGCACCTGCCTGCCGGATTCGCCGAGAATCTGCGTCACCAGCCGCCTGCGGGTTGCACCCAGCGCGGATCGCACGCCGAATTCATGGCTGCGACCCGCCACGGCCACGGCCATTACGGCGTACAGGCCCACCGATGCGAGCAAGAGTGCCAACGCGGCGAACACGCCAATGATCACCAGGTTAAGCCGCTGGGCGGCGGTTGCACTGGCCACCACGGCCTGCATCGGCTGCACGTTGGCGATGGGCTGCTGCGGTGCGACTTCCGCAAGCGCAGTGCGCAGCGCCCCCTCGGCCTGGCCCAGATCGTTGGAGCGCATCCGTACGGCGTAGCTGAGTGGACCAAACTCGCGCAGTAGTGCCCAGATGTCCGCCGGCATCTGTGCCAATGGCGCATACACCGTAGCCGGCGCGGGCTTATCCGGGCCGAACTGGCGCACATCGCCCACCACACCGACAACCCGCATCCGGATGTCCTGGCCTCCCTCCATCGGCATGGTGACGATCTGGCCCAACGGATCTCCACCAAGGTGACGCGAGGCGAACGTGGCGCTGACCAGGCAGACCGGCTCGGAACCCGCGCGGTCGGATTCTTCGAAACCGCGCCCGGTCAGCAGTGGCACATTGAACACATTCAGGAAATCCGGACTGGCCAGGCGGTACTGGCTGTCAACGGTGGCACCACTGGGCAACTGCATGCTGTAGTTCAACTGCGACCCTGCGGGCAGGTTCGTGGACGCGCCGATGGCGGACACGCCCGGCACGCGTCCCAGGCGCTGAAGAATACGCTCGGTCTGCGCGACCGCTGCATCCACTTCGCTGTAGCGGTTCTTGATCAACGCCAAGGTAAAGGTCGTGACCTGGGTGGACTGGAAACCAAGCGGCACCGCTTCGAGCTTCTGCAGGCTGCGGGCGAACAGCGCCGCTCCCGTCAGCAGCACGACGGCCACCGCGACCTGTGCGACTACCAATGCCCTGCTCGTGCGGGTAGCACTCTTGCCCCAGCCCGTGCGTCCACCGCTTGCGAGCTCACGCGACCAGTTCACCCGCCTCGCCCTAAATACGCCCAGCAAGGCGGCCAGCACTGCGGTGAGCACGCCGGCCAGCAACGCAACCACGATGGCCGTCGCGGTGAGGGCTACCGGCTGCCCCCGCATCCATTCGGCTGGGACCAGCCGCCCGAACGCCTGCAGCCCCGCCCACGCCATGGCGAGGCCGGCAGCGCTTCCGAGCAATCCGACCAATGCCCCTTCGGCCACCGGCGGCAGTCCCAGCCGCATCGACGATGCTCCCAATGCAGTACGCACCGCGCTATCGTGGGTTCTGGACAGCGCGCGCAGCAGCATGAGGCTGGCAAGGTTGATCCCTGCAATGGCCAGCACGCAGAGGCCAGCACCCAGGAACATCCACAAAGCCTCGCCGCTTCGGTGTGCGAACACGCTGCCTTCCAGCGGCAAAGCGGTGGGCGGATTGCGCTGCAGGTAGGCACGCTGCTTCTCGCTTGCCCCGGCCCCCTCATTCATCATGGCGTTGAGCACCGTACTGGCCTGCGCCGCAGCGGTATCGACAGGGACCCCTGGCTTCAGCCGGGCAACGATGAGCTGATTGGTCGACAGGTCCCGGGTTGCGGAGTCCAGTTGCATGTTCTGGATGATGTCGAACGTGTCAGGCCACTGGAAGTGCTCCGACAGCACACCCACGATGGGCACCGCCAGACCTTCCACAAGCAGTGGTTTGCCTACCACCGCTGAATCCGCTCCGAGATGCGACTTCCAGAATGCATGACTGACGATCACGCCCTGGGGCCCACCGGGCGTGTTCTCCGCATCGTTGAAATTGCGGCCCACCGCCATCGGCAGCGCCAACGCGTCCAGGAAACCTCTGTCAGCCTGCAGCGCACGGGCAACTTCAGCGTCACCATGGAAGGCGACGTTGGCATTGTTGGTCCAGCCCATGATCATGCCTGCCGATTGCACACCGGGCATCTGTCGAACATGGTTGAGGTATCGTGGCGCGGCGACGGTCTGTCCCGGCTCGCTTTCGATGCCAATGGTCACCAACCGCTCGGGCTGCGGGAAGGGCAACGGGCGCAGCAACGCCTGGTCGATGAGCGAAAACACCGTTGTCACTGTCGCCACGCCGAGGGCCAGCGTCAGGGTAGCCAGCAGCACAAAGCCGGGCTTGCGGACCAACGCACGCCAGGCCTGTAGCACGTCGTCAAGCAGTGCGGCGACGTTCACGCTGGCACTCCTGCCACAGCGGCCAGCGACGCCGAACGCGGATCACGCAGATCCACCGCAGCATCCTCATCCAGGATTCGGCCATCGAGCATGTGGATGAGGCGGCCGGCGCGCTGCGCGAACGCCACATCATGCGTCACCATGCACAACGTCGCACCGTCCCTGTTCAACTGTTCCAGCAGCTGCATCACCGATTCACCGTTGCGGCTGTCGAGATTGCCCGAGGGCTCATCTGCGAACAGAATGCGTGGCCTGCCTGCCAGCGCGCGTGCGACCGCGACACGTTGTTGCTGGCCGCCGGAAAGCTGTCCCGGATAGTGCCGTGTTCGATGGCTCATCTCCACCTGCTCCAGCACCTCGCGCACGCGCTGACGGGCCTCTGCTTTGTCGTACCCGTCGCGATAGGTGAGCGGCAGTGCCACGTTCTCTTCCACGGTCAAGTCTGCGATCAGATTGAACGCCTGGAAAATGAAGCCGATCTTCTGGTTGCGCACCCGGGCCCGTTCGCTCTGCCCCAGCCCTGCGACGTCCACCCCGTCCAGGACATAGCGTCCACCGTCGGGCTTGTCCAGCAACCCAAGCACGGACAGCAGCGTGCTCTTTCCGCAGCCGGACGGTCCCGTGATCGCGACGAACTCGCCTGCGGAAATCCCCATGGATATGTCCGACAGGGCGTGGGTCTCCATGTCATCGGTGTGGAACACCCGTGACACGCCTTCAAGCTGCAGCAGCATTGCATCCATCGTGATCACCCTTCTCTCCTGTCTTCACCGCAGCCTGAGGCTGTCATGGTCGCTCCATTGGCTTGCATCAGACAGCACCGCCTGGTCACCCGGCGCCAGCCCCTGCACCACCTCTACCCGGTCACTGGACACTGCGCCGAAGCGCACCGGCGTGCGCAGGGCGGTGCTCTCACCCGCACGTATCACAAACAGCGTCGACTCCGCTCCTGGCACGGCCGAGGCCGGCCTGCCAATATTGACCACGTTGGACAGCGTGCCCAGAAGGATCCGGCCGTCTACGGAGAGATCCGGCCGTGCACCGGCGGGCATCGCGCCATCCATCGCAACGTCCACTGTCACCGTAGCGTTGCGCACAGCCGGGTCGATACGGATGACGTGGCCCTTGGCAAGTCCATTGCGTGTATCGACGGTAGCCGGCAAACCAAGCCGCAGGTCTTTGGCCAGCAACTCGGCCACCTGCAGGCGCGCGATGAGTTCATCCGGTCGCGCTACCCGTGCGAGTTTGGCACCGAGTTCCACTTGTTGACCCGGCTCAACGTCAACCTGCTGCAGGATGCCATCAATACCCGCGCGAACCTCCAGCGAGGCCAGTTGCTGGCTCACCAGGTTGAGCTCGCTCGCCAGTTCGTCACGCCGCGCCTGCGCCGCCCGCAGCTGTGCCTGCATGTTGCTCTTGAAGGACTCAACGCGTTGCGCTTCAAGGCTTGCGCGTGCGCCGGTCTGCTGCTCGGTGATTTCACTCTGGCGGAACTCGATGTTGGAGATCACTCCCGCGTCGAGCGCGCGCTTGTTCGCACGCAGCTTGATGTCCGCGATACGCCACTCCGAGTCGGCCTGCACATGTGCCGCACGCTGATCGAGCAACTGCGAGGCCAGCGAGGTCCTTGCCGCCGCCACCTCCGCATCGGCCCCGTTCAAGGCAGCCTGCGCACGCTGCAGCTTGGACGCCAGCTCTGGATTGGCCAGCCGCAGGATGATCGTATCTGCCTTCACCATGGCACCTGGGTCCACCAGCGTCTCCTGCACGGAGGCCGGCGCGCCTGCGGTGATCCAACGGATCTGCCTTGGCACCAGGATGCCATTGGCGCGGATCTCGCGGCGCATTTCGCCCTTCACCGCTGTATCAATCCACAGGGACGTGCGCTCAACGGCGGGCGACGCCTTGCCCATCATCGCGGTGGCCGACCCGACGCCCAACAGCAAAAGCGCCGCGGCACCGGTCCACACCACCTTCTTCCGCCGCCACCAGGCGGTACTGGTACTCTTTATTCTGTCCATGGCAAAGGAGTAAGCACACATCGTGCCAAGCGCGCGAAGGGCTGGCGCTGATGGATATCTCTATCCCCACGACCTTTTCGGACAGCATTCGATGCCCGAATTCGTACTGCGGCGTCCGGAATCGGACACTCTCGCATCGACGGCAGGACCGACAGGTTCGACGGGGATACCCGCCAGATAGCGTTGACGCGCCTGCCGGTGCACCGCATCCAATCCCGGTTCGGCCAACGAGGCGCGTAGCACGGCCTGCATGGCACGGCGGCCGACAATGACCGGATCGCATTCGACCAGCGCTTCGGGGTCCAGCCCCAGTTTCGCAGCAACTGCCGGTTGCCGCGCAACGCGCTCGCCAAAGACGCGGGCCCAGTCCTTTGAAGCGGCGTAGCGGTCGATGTTGGTCGCATCAACAACGTCGAAACTGACCGAGATGGAAGGCTCGATGGTGGTGACGTGATGGGCCCACTGGGTGCCAATGAACAACGTCATGCCGGGGGTGATGTCGCCCGTCCAGCGCACGGCCTGCCGGTAGGTCGGATGGTCGACCGGGTCGGGTGACAGCGGATCCATGAACCCCACCTTTGGGTTTCTCACGTGCGGCAGATCGTGCGGTGCGTACAGGATGGCGCGCTTGCGTCCTGTCAGTTGGGAAACCAGTGCGATGGTCCCGTTGTTGTCTGTGTGTAGTGGAGTCAGCGATCCGGGCAGACTGACCAGCAGCCAGAGGTGGTTGAAGAGCGAATAGTAATAGGGCAACGAGGCATTCAAAGGCTGCATCGGCTCGGGTACGAGCGGTGCCAGCAGGTCGAACAGGGGATCTGTGGCGGCATGGACCAAGCGCAGCGTGCCACAGTAGAGCGGCAATCCCTGCGCCTCGAACGACGCGTGGTCGCCCTCGAGCCAGCAATCACGATAGATCTCTTCCACGCGTTCTGGATGCTCGATGTAGTCCAGGTATTGTTCGAAGGTGGTTTCCACGCTGACCAGGGACGCTCTGGTGTTGGTGACGAAATTGGGTGCCTTGGCAAATGCTGCCAGTGCGCCGAACTTTGCCCGCAAGTGGTCCAGGCATTGCCACTCACCAAAGGCCGGCCAGCGTTCGATGTAGCCCGTCACGATGCACGGTTGGCGATGCAACGCTTCTGGGTCGCGGGTCATCATGGCCTTGAACTCGCGTTCATCCATTACCGGTATGGCCCGCTCTTTCATGTGCCCGCCTCCGTTTCAAACACGTCGATACGCTGCGCTGTGCGAGGGCTGGGCTGCTGCGGCAGTGCGCGCACCACGCTGTCCAGGACAGTGGCTGCTGCCATCGCGGTGCTGCCGTTGATGTCCAACAGTGGGTTGACCTCGGTCAGGTCCAGGCCTGCAAGCGGGCGGCAACGCGCGATCGCCGCCGCCAGCCTGCACACCGTGCCAACATCCAATCCGCCCGGTACTGGATGACCCGTGCCAGGAGCAAGCTGGGGATCCAGCACGTCGATGTCCACCGACAGATAGACCGGTTCGGCCGCGGGAAGCAGATCGATCAGCGCTTCCGCCTGCAGCGTTCGCGCCTGCCTGGCAGGAACAACCTGCAGCGCGGCCACCTGGTGGCGCTCGTCGTGGTAGGTGATGCCACGGTGGCCGACCTGCACGATGCGACCCACACCGGGCAGGGATGCGCAGCGTCGCAGTACCTGCTTATGGTTGTGCGTCGCCCCGCCCTGCCATGCACAGCAGTCCGTATGGGCATCGAACCAGACGATGTTGACGCGATGTCGGCGCGCGATGGCGCCTATCGCCGAGTAGGAGATCGAATGGTCCCCGCCCAGCATCAGCGGCAAGCCACCTGCCTCGATCACTGCTCCTACGATCATTTCGATACGCTGGATCGCATCAGACCAATCCATCTCGTCCAGTCGCCGCACGTCGCCCAGGTCGAGTGCCTGCAAGGCAGGCGCGGCCAGCGCCAGAGACGCTGCACGGATAGCGGCAGGGCCCAGACGCGCGCCTGAACCCCCGCCGTTGCCTATATCGCTTGGAACCCCGAGCGCTACAATACGCGGATCGATGGTACCGGCATCGCGGGACCATCCGAAAAGGCCGGGGTTTGCGGCCTCCAACAGGTCATGCATCATGCTGTTCAACTCCCTGTGCAGCCCGGCGATGCGCGGCATCCATCGCCAGCACCAGGAGGTGGAGTGCTGTGGGTGCCACGACATTCCATCCAGGGCGCATCGGCGTCATACCGGTGATGTCGATGCTCACGATGCGGCATTGGGCGCCGATACACGCGATGAAGTCGACAACTTCCTGATAGCGCAACCGCTCGTCGGCAAGCGGTTCACCGGGAGCGTCCAACGCGTCCAGATTCAGACCCAGGTGGACCGGCTTGCCTGCCAGCCACTCATGCAGTGTCTGGTCGTAGTTGCCTGCACGCAGCACGGACGCATCCATGTATCGATGATCGGGATGCTTCCATGGACCCGGCCCACCCGTAGCCGCAACCTGCAGCGTGCCAGCGACACCGTCAAGGGAAATCGCCCTGGCGAGCAACGTGGCGGCTGAAACAACCCCATCCTGCGCAGGCCCGCGCTGTGCAGGCCCGCCGATCCTCAGCAGGCAGACGGGTTCCTGCGACGCATATCGGGTCAGCACCGGCCAGCACGCCGTGCTGTCACCGCCAACCACGATGGGCAGTGCATCGCCGAATCCGGCCAATACCTGCGCCATCCGTCGGAAAACCGCATGCTGGCTTTCGCCGGGATCGACGAACACGTCTCCGGCATCAGCCAGACATACGCCGCGCAGCAGCGGCCGCAGTTCATCTGCGTCGTACCAGCCGTGTCCGCCGCCGGTGCGTCGATTGATCGTGTGCAACAGATGCAATGAAAGCTCACGCAACGCCATCGGTGCAGCCCGACCACCCGCGCATCGTGGGTCTGCATGGTCACTCGGCACACCGATGACCACCATCTTCACGCGCGTCATGTCCGGCTTGAATGCCGGGGAATCGAACATTCGTTGGGGCGGATCGGTGACACATCGTTCGCGCCCGGCCTGCTCCATCCCGGCATCATGCAGAAAGCCCTTGCGCGCCAGGTTCAGCAGCGCCTCTGCCAGCTTTTCCGCCTGGGAATGCCCAGTCACAACGGTGTCTACGCGCTGCGGTTGCTCGAAACGCATCAGCAGCGCATACAGCGCCTTGGGTATCCGCACCCGCGCACCATCGTGAGACAGGAACAGGGTCGCGTCCCGCTCACTCAGGGCCTCCAGCTGCAGGAAACGCGAAAGCCGAAGCGGTTGGTGGATTCCCAGCGTAGTGTCGGCACTGTGCTTGCCTGTCTGCACCATCGTTCAGGCCTCTTCCAGAGTACGTCGCAGTTGTTCACGCACGGCAGCGCCTGCATGGGCCGGGTTGGCTCGCAGAGCTGCATGCAGTGTGGCTTGCATGAATGCGCGGCCGATGGGCGCCTCTATGCCAGCATCCAGTGCGGCATGCAGGCGTGAATCGTCGCTCCGCGTGCGGATCATGTCGGCGTTCTTTTTCGCGAAGTGACCGAGCTCATGCTGCCAGTCAAACGATCGCGCGTAGGCATCCAGGTTTGTCGCGTTGACGATGTCGAAGCTGACCGTGATCGAGTCCTCTTCGGTGATGACATGGTGGGCCCAGTTGGCGCCCCAGATGAGCAGTTCGCCTGGCTCGAGCGTGGCCACCCATGGCTGTGCCAGATGCCATTGGGGGAACTGCTGTTCGTCCGGCGCAAGCGGATCCATGTACCCCACACCGGAGGTATGGAAGTACGCCTTGTCGGACGGCGCGTAGAGTACGGCTCGCTTGCGCCCCCTCAACTGGGCCAGGTAGGCGATAACGGCATTGTTGTCCTGATGCAGCGGCGTCAGGGCGCCTGCGCGGCTGACATACAGCCACACATGATTCCCGGACTGGTAGTAGTAGGGGATCTGGTCATTCAGGCATTCCATGCCGCCCGGGACGAGCGGCTGGATCTGCTCGAGCACCGGCTCTGCCGCATGGCGGACAAGGCGCAGGTTGCCGCAGTACAGCGGCAGCTGCATGTGCCGCAGTTCCTCCAGACTGCCTTTTCGCCACGGCTCTGGGAACAGCTCTGCAATCCGTTCAGGCTGCTGTACATAGTCCAGATAGGTGCCATAGCTGGTCTGTACCTGGCACATGCGCTGATCCCGGTGCGTAGTGAACTGGGGCGCCCCCGCTGTTACCGGCAGCGCGCCGAACAGTGTTTTCAGCTGGTCGATTTCCAACCAGCTGCGCGCCGCTGACCACTGCTCCACGAACCCGCGCACCACGCAGGGATGCGCCGACAGCACGTCCGGGTCCTCCTTCAGCAGCGCTGAGTACTCGGCAACTTCGTACGACGGAATCTGCATCGCCTTCATCTTGCTCCGCTCCCTTTCAGTTCGTCACTGATCGCCCGATCCCGTGGCCACATGCCGGCAATGCGCTCCAGCAGATGACAGGCCAGGTCAGTGCTTCTTCCATTGATATCCAGTCGGGGGTTCAGTTCCATGAGGTCCACGCCAACCAGCCGTCCGGTCTCCACCAAGGCCAACGCGATCTCCAGCACCTGGCCAGGCGGCAGCCCATCGGGCACCGGGGCGCTGGTTCCAGGAATCCACTGTGGATCAATGACGTCGATGTCCAGCGACAGGTAGATCGGCATGTCTGCCGGTATCGACTCCAGCAGTGCGCCGACCGGTTGGCTACGCGCCTGTTGGGTCGTCATCACCTTTGCGCGGGGACCCAACTGGCGTTCATCGCCTACAGTGATGCCACGATAGCCAATCTGGATGACACGCGAGACGCCGGGCAGCGTGAGGACACGGCGCAGCACCTGGCGGTGGTTGTGGCTGCTGCCGGCCTGCCACGGGCTGAAGTCCGTATGCGCATCCAGCCAGACCACGCAAAGCGGGGCATGCCGCTGCAGAGCCTCGATGGACGCGAAGCTGAGTGAGTGGTCACCTCCGAGCAGCAACGGGATATGGCTGCTATCGACGATCCGGCCGATGGCATCGCCAAGACGCTGCATGTAGCGTTCGGGGTGTTCGCAGGGCACTCGCGGAAGATCGCCAAGATCCCATCCCGCGCCAGTCAGCGTGGTGCATCGATGGGATGCGGTGCGAAGCGCGCTTGGGGCGTCGGCGGCACCCCGCCTGACAGCATTGCCTGCATCGGATGGTGCCCCCAGCACGCACAATCTGCTTGCGGCATCGGACGCGGGGGGAAACGACCAGCCAAAAAGGCCTGCCGCATCATCGCGGATGTCGTTCATGGGCGCTCCGTATCCAGAGCGGCATCCATCGCATGCAGCAGAAGGTCACAGGCGGCGGCGCTGGTAACGTCCGACGCGGCCCCGCCAGCCGCCCACCCGGAGAGGTGTATGGCCACGATCCTGCACGTCCGACCGATTTCAGCAATCACCTGCCGCGCCACATCCATGCGCAACTCACGCGTCGAGGCAGGGCCTGATACGTAGCAGTCGTGCAGTGCGGCAGCATCAATGCTCAGCAGTATCGTCGTGGCCCCCTGAAGCCGTGTGCCCACCGCCTCGGGCTCACCGTTGGCATTAAGCACATCGAAATGAAGCCAGCCGGGCGCGTGCGGCCCATGCGTTGCGTTGTCCGTCTCGCTCTCTCCTGCGCCAATCCTTGCTGCCGCGGTGTGCTGATTCCGCGCGCACCATCTCCGGACCGCCTCTGCACCTGCCTGATCGCCCCCCAACACCACCGGTACTGCACCGCGTGCGCATACCTCATCAAGCACTGAGATGACTGCAACCTCGGCATCCACGGCAGCGGCGGCATGATCGACCGGGACGTCTCCTGCATCGGCCATGCTCGCGCCGCGTAGGATCCAGCCGCCGGTGGCGCAGTCAAACCACCCCACCGGCTGCGCGCTGTGGACATCCAGTCTGTAGGGGTAATCCAAGGATTTCTGCCGTACGTGGATGGGTGCCAAGCGGCATTCCCTGTCGCCCGCCATGTCGTACGGTGCGCCCACCACGACAAAATCGTACTTCGTCTTCTCGCTCCAGGCTGCCGCGTTACAGAACCGGTAGGCCACGTTCAGTCGCCGGCGGGGCAGCGAAGGCGGGGCCGCATCCGCGTCCTGCAACAGCCCCCGAGCCAGCAACGCATCGAGCGCACCGCGTAATCGGCGGTCGCATGTTTCACCCAGCACGGCGCTAGCCGTTCCTGCGGCTGCAAATCTCCGGACCAGTTGATAGAGCGGCGTAGTGACTTTGGTGCGCCTGCTGGTATCCATATCCAGCAGAATCACGTGCTGGGCAGTGCTCTGCTCGATCACCAGTGCGCTGTTCATGACATATCGCAGCTCCGGTGGTGCTGCGTGGGTTGCCGACCCTGCCACCGCGACGCCGCGCTCAAACATCTGCGGCTGCCCTTGGGCTGCGCATCGAGACGATTCTGCTTGCGGTCCGGATGCCGCTGCGGGACAAATTCCAGATCGTCACCGTGGCCGCCGTAAGAATCAGTGCCCGCCATAGAAGCTCGAACGCGCTTCCCAGCAACGCCATTAGATCCGCGCCGGACTGCATCTGGACCCAGAACGCGCGTAGCATGCCGGGGTACTCCACCGCCACGCTCATCACTGCAAATGTGAAGATGGCATACATGATGTACGCCAGGAACACCGTCCCCAAGATCGTATAGATCACCAGCGCTACGGTCGCCCGTGGACTCAGCGTGGGTCGGGAGGCCGGCGGCGGTGCTCCAACCAAGCGGTGCGCCGCTACCTGAAGCAGCAGGTTCTGTTGCTGACGCAGGTTTACCACACCGAACAGATCGCTTATCAGCCAGTACCCATCCATGCGCAGGAAGGGATTGAAGGTGTTGGCGATGGAAAGATCGATGAAGATGAATGCGAACAGAAAGATGGGGTTACCCGTTGCCAGGTGCAGCCCGAGCATCAGTAGAAGGAACATCGACTCGAAATGCACGCCTCCTATGTCGACGATGGCACGCTGGCGACGCGGAAGCTTCCAGGCTTCAGACACGTTGGTCCACAGCACGGTGTAAACCATGTAGATGCCCCAGCCAATGGTCATGCGACGGCATCCGAAATGCGCTGCTGCACTGGCATGGCCGAATTCGTGGCAGATGGTTCCCAAGGTAGAGAGCAGCATCAGCAGCAGGATCGAACCACCGTCCAGGCTGTTGAAGTTGACATGCTGCCCATGCACCAGCACCCCGTAGACGTAAACATGGCTGGCGATAAATGCAAGCAGGCCGGCAATCAGCATCGGTCGATGGAACAGGAACCCGAGAACACGCGCAATCGGATCAACGATCGCTGGGGGAATGACCGGCAGTTTGACGAAGAGAAACGAACGGCGGGGCTGTGCCGGCGCGCCGGCCAACATGGGGTCCTGGCCCTGCTCGACCAGCATTCCGCGCGGGCGCAGGGATGTCTCTATCAGCCGCTGCAGCCAGGCTGTTTCGAATGCCTCCCCATGTATCGCGCGGAATGACGCGATGGCTTCATCGCGGGTACGTTCACCATCAAACTGGCGTAGCAGCTCAACGTAGATGGCAGGCACTGCCAGACGGACCGGTTCCCCACCAGCCGGGATGACGCACAGCATCATCGGCTTTCCCGAGTCCGAATCGAACTCGGTCACTTCCATGTCGGGATTCATGAACATCCGGGCCGCGTCTTCCATCCCTTCCACACTCCGCGTGATACGTACCAGGAGCAAGGCCGTGGGGGGGGGGGGGGGGCGCGCCCCCCCCCCCCCCCCCCCGGCCCCCCCGGCCGAGGCGGGCGGGGGGGGGGACCCCCGGCCATGCGG
>NZ_JAWIRS010000012.1:0-45970 GCF_036320005.1 Stenotrophomonas sp. SMYL11 | reverse complement strand
CCCCCCGCCCGCCCCCCCCCCCCCCCCCCCCCCCGCCCCCCCCCCCCCCCCCCCGGCGCGGGGGGGGGGGGCCCCCCCCCCCCCCCCCCCCCCCACGACAGCGCTTAGCCTGCCGACAGTTCCGGCTGGGTGGTGTCACAACGTCCATTGCAGCGGCCCGCCAGCTCCAGACGGTCTTCCAGCTCGATGATCTCGAATTCGTCAACCAGCAGGACTTCAGTCTGGGAAGTGGTTTCATTGTTCATGATGCAGGATTCCTCAAGTTCCATTCAAAGGATGGCGGGACGGAGCCGCCCCACCGCTGGTGGCACACTCACCTCGATCCTCCCTCGCCTCTGCGTGCCCTGAGGCAGGGACTTCGCTGCCGTTGCAGGCAGCAAACCCGTTCAACGTCGCGCGCTCAGCATCAGCAGGTCGCGTCCAACCATGGCCCGCAGCCATGCGGCGCCTCCGGGCGCACCTTCCTGCGGAATGCTGTCCCCCCGGACTGCCTGCGACATGTCTTCTTCAAAAAAATCTGCAGCATTGGCCGGAACCTTGTAGCCCCGCATACTGAGCGCATCGAGCAGCATCACATCACCCGAGGCTGCCAATGCGGTTGCACGTCTGGGATTGACAGCCACGCGTGCGTGACCTTCAAGCACCTGGCGCACGATGTTCTCTGCCGCCGCCGCATCCATCTCACCGTGTGCTTCGGGGACACGCCACTGGTGAAAGAGGTCCCCACCACACCACTCTCCGGCGTATTCACTCAGATCGTCGGCCAACAACCCGTACAGCGACTGCGCGGCACCAGCCACGAACGCTGTCGCTTCGCTTCCGGACAGACGAGCGCCTGGATCAAGCACCGTGCCGAATCGACAGACGCGGCTGTCCCCTTCGGAATGTGCGATGACGGGAAGGATCGGCGTGCCAAACTTCGCTGCCATGGTCAGCAGGCCATCTTTCACCATGACGTTGCGGCCATGCATGCTCACCTGCGTTCGACGCTCAGTGCCCCGCGGGCCGTCCATGCCTGTATTGCCATCCAGAGTGGAGTACACCAGTCCCTTCCGCCCCAAAGCTCGTGCAAGTGCCAGGGCGCCGCCAGGTACTTCGACATTGAGGTAATGGAAGTACTGCCACATTGCCGCCCCCGGCGTCGCGGCCTGGGCAGCTTGATAATCGCGCCAGGCGTCGGTAGCCAGCGGCAAATGCATGTGCAGCCCGGCGTTGGCAAGGTCCGAGGCAATATGCCGCATATGCCCTTGGTGAAACGAGGCAACCAGCAGACCACGTCCGAGTGCAAGCAGTGACTGGACGCGTTCGACCAAGCCACCGAGCAGGTGCGGCGGCGACGGCAACGTGCCCTGCCCAGGCAGATGGTGCTGGTAGTACTCCCATCCAAGCCACAGCTTGGAGCGCACCGCGGACCGTGCCGTGGCTTCGACGCGCTGCGGCGACCAAAGCGAGCCAAACAGCGATATCAGGTTCATCCGGTAGGCATTCAGGCCATAGGATGCAAGGTCGGCATCGGTCATCGCGTGGATGGCCGCGTGCATCGTCGAGTGCGTCGCGCCCTTGGCAAGCAGTTCTTCGTAGTGCGACCGTGCATCGCTCATACTGCGCTCCTTCGCTATGGTGTCAGTTAGCCGCATCAACGAGCTCGTGCTCGGGTGTGGCACCGGCAGAGGTGGGAAGAGGCAGCAGCAGCGGATCTGCTGCGCTGCGCTGCTGCGCCTGCTTGGCCTCGAAGAAGTCCACCATCTCTTGCTTGGCTGTCCTGCGAATGCCTGGACAGGGGCGACGGCCGGTATCAAAGCGGATCTGGGGACAATGAATGCCCTGGCATGCCGGCAGCATGTGGCAACTCTGGCAGCCGGTGTCGCGTTCGAAAGCCGGCTCGGTCCACAGTGCGAACTTGTCCTGATCCAGTTGCAGCGTGCCGTCGCGTGACAGCGTCCCGACGATGTTGCGATCGCGCTTGTCGAGGTCGATGGTGCACTTCATCAGGTCACCGTGGGCACCCACGATGAAGTTGTAGGGCCTGGCGGCATAGCAGACCTGCGATCCCACGCCGGCTCCGGGCATCCAGCCGCTGGTCACCCTCAGTCCAAGCGTGCGTGCGGCCGCTTTCAACTTCATGCGGTAATGTTGCGCCTCATCGCGCCCGCAAACGGCCAGATCCGCGTCGTTGTCACCGCCCCACCGCCCGACCGAATGGAACGAAAGGGTGAAGCGGCTGTCGCCGGCGAAGGCTGCACGCAGTTTCTCAAGCATGGGCTCAAGTTTTGGAGCATTTTCGCTGGTGAAATTGACCCGGATGACGACGCTGTAGTCTTCCGGGCGCCGTGACAGGCTGACCAGATTTTCGTAGATGGTATCGAAAGTCCCGCTTCCATCGCGGGCCGGTCGCATCTTGTCGTGGTCTTCGGCCAGACCGTCCAGCGTGATCTGGAAGTCGGTGATCTCCGCTGCCAGCAGCCGCTGCGCCACGTCATCTGTCAACAAGAATCCGTTGGTCGTCATGTGGCTGAAGTATGAAATCCCGTGCTCCTGCGCGATTGCGGCGAAGAAAGGCGCGAGCTCGTCGATAGCCTCCATGCCATACAGCGGCTCGCCGCCAAACCAGTTGACGGTCAACTCACGCAAGGTCCTGGCACGCGCCATTACTAGATTTCGGATTCCTTCACGCACTTCGGGCAGCATGGTGCCGCGCCGGAAATCCTCATAGCAGTAGGTACACCGGAAGTTGCAGTCCTCCGAGGGCAACAGAATCAGCTCGAGTTTGTCGGTGCGGTGACTTTCTTTGCCGAACGCGTGTTGCACGCGCCGAAGTTCGTCCGCACTCTCAGGGACGAGGTAGCCACGATCACTGAAATAGGCAACCAGCGGCGACGCATCCGAGGCAACACCCCGTCGCGAAATGAGCTCGAGCACGGCGTCACGCTGCGTTGGCTTGAACGCATTCATGTTGCCCGTGTAGGTATTCCAAAGCAGCAGCCAGCCCTCGGCGGTCGTGGCCTGTACATTGAATCTGGACGGGCTCCATCGCGCCACGCATGAGTCAGGCACGTCGCTGACCAGCAGAATGGGAATCGCGTCAAGCGGCGACTTGACAAGTACCTTGGCCGGATTGCTCATGGAAGTCCTTTCTCGTTGCGTCCGACACGCGCACGCAGAAGCGACGCGGACAGGGGCTGCGGTCGACTACCAAACACATTTTATTCACGGCGTTGCTGGCGAAGCGCGCATACGGCGACCCTGCCGGGCAAGCCAGCGGGCGTTATCGCGACCCGAAAGAGAAACCTAGGGAATTACGACGATTGTGCAACAGATACTGCGGGACGTCCCGATCATGTTCAACCGTTCCATGGCTCGTAAAGCTGAGCAGTAGCTGAAGTTATACATATATTTCGAACGTTGTAAACCCCGTTGCCTTGCTTTTTTTGCGGATCACAGGGCAATTCATAGCTTTCCATAGCAGAAATGAGGTACTCGATCACAGCGCTGAACTCCCGAGACGATTGGATACGGATGCATTTCGCGCGCGGGCAGGACGATTCCGACATCACCCGTCAAAGCAACTGCACTGAATGCGTAATACGGCGTCCGATCTCGCTGAGGCTGCTCAGCGGGCGGGCGGGCGAACGCGACGGCTTGATCTCCACGTTGCCAACTCTACCTTCTGCGCGAGCGTCATCATCGCGTCGAGCGCGGCCATCATCGCCATCCCGGTGATTCGCATCTTCATCGCGTGTCCTTGTCTGATCTGCGCTGCATCCGCCGAATCGACGGACGCGTGATTCTAACCAGCGGCGCGCTAGGATGCGTCCGTCGCCTTCTCATCATCGCCAGGGCCTGGACGCATGCGCCGCACACGACTCACCATGATCTTCTGCAGTGCCCTGCTGCTGGCATCGCCGGCCGTGGCCCACGATGCAGAAGGCGCGAAGCCTCTCCCGGATGCAGCCTTGCCCGCGCCGCTGGAGCGCGTGCTGCGCGACTACGAGCAGGCGTGGCGCACGGGTGATGCCAAGGAACTGGCTGCCCTGTTCGCCGAGGATGGTTTCATCCTGCAGAGCAACCGGCCCCCCCGTGCGCGGACGCGATGCGATTGAACGCGCGTATGCCGGCCAGGGCGGCAGCCCGTTGCGGCTGCGTGCGTTGGCCTACTCGGTGGAGGGGAACACGGGCTACATCATTGGTGCCTACCGCTACGGCAACAACATGGGCGATACCGGCAAGTTCACGCTCACGTTGAAGCGCGTGGGTGATGGGCCGTAGTTGATCTTCTCGGACATGGACAACACCAACGCGAGGCCACGGACGCGGTGCGGGTTTTCCGCCGGGCATGGCCCGGCGCTACCGGGCGCCAACCAAGGTTGGCAGCTACCAGAAGCGGGTTCCGGAGTAGATCCACGCCATGCGTGGATGCAGCGCGCAAAAAAAACCCGGCACGTAGCCGGGGTTTTTCGATTCACTTGAACAGCGTATCCGGATACTCCGGTTTCTGTTCCCGCGCCAGCAGCGCGCGCAGGCCTTCCTCAGGCGTCTGCTCGCCGTGCAGCACGGCACGCACGCGGTCGGAGATCGGCAGGTCGATGCCATGACGGCGTGCCTGTCGCATCACTTCGTCGGCGGTCTGCACCGACTCGACCACTTGGCCGATTTCGCGCACGGCATCCTGCAGCGTCTGGCCGCGGCCCAGGGCCAGGCCCAGGCGGCGGTTGCGCGACAGGTCGCCGGTGCAGGTCAGCACCAGATCGCCGAGGCCAGCCAGGCCCATCAGCGTTTCGGGCTTGGCGCCGATCGCCGCGGCCAGGCGCAGCATCTCGTTGAGGCCACGGGTGATCAGGCCGGCACGGGCGTTGAGGCCCAGCTGCATGCCATCGGCCACGCCGGTGGCCACGGCCAGCACGTTCTTCATCGCACCGCCCAGCTCGGCACCGACCATGTCGTCGCCGGTGTAGGCGCGGAACGCCGGGCCGTGCATCGCCTCGGCCACCGTCTGCGCGAACTCGGGCACGTCGCCATGCACGGTGATCGCGGTCGGCAGGCCCTGGGTCACTTCCTTGGCGAACGACGGCCCGGTGACGACGGCCAGCGGCACGTCCTCGCCCAGCACTTCGCGCGCCACTTCATGCAGGAAGCGGCCCGAACCGGGTTCGAAGCCCTTGGTGGCCCAGGCTACGCCGGCACCGGCCGGGCGCAGTGGTGCCAGCGCACGCACGGTTTCACCGAAGGCGTGCGAGGGGGTCACCACCAGGATCCAGGCCGCGCCCTCCACCGCCGACGCCAGGTCGGTGGTGGCACGCAGGCTGTCCGGCAGCGGGATGCCCGGCAGGTAGCGCGGGTTCTCGTGGCGCTGGTCGATGGCTTCGACCACGGCAGCATCGCGCCCCCACAGCACGGTCGGGTGACCGTGCCGTGCGAGCAGGCTGGCCAGCGCGGTTCCCCAGGAACCGGCGCCCAGCACGGCGATCTTGTCAGCGGTAGTGCTCATCCGTGACGTCGCGGCAGGAATCAGGCGTTGCCAGCCGGCTCGGAGTCAGCCAGCGACGGTGCGTCGCCCTGCTCCTGGCGCTGGCGCAGGGTTTCTGCGTACAGGCCTTCGAAGTTGATCGGCTGCAGGAAGAACGGCGGGAAGCCGCCGGCCTGGATCAGGTCGCTGACCAGCTGGCGCACGTACGGGAACAGGATGTTCGGGCACTGGGTGCCGAGCAGCACGTCGATCGACTGCGGGTCCAGGCCGACCAGGCCGAACACGCCGGCCTGCTTCACTTCGGCCACGTAGGCGGTGCGCTCACCGGCCTGGCAGGTCAGGGTCACGGCCAGCACGACTTCGAAGGCGTTCTCACCCAGGCGCTGCACCTGCTGGTTCAGGTTCAGCTGCAGCTCCGGCTGCACCTGGTCATTGAAGATGGTCGGAGCGTTCGGCGACTCGAAGGAGACGTCCTTGACGTAGATCTTCTCGACGGTGAAAGCAGGGCCGGTAGCGGCATCGACCGGCGCAGCGGCGCCGTTGGTGATCTCTTCGGACATTTCCAGTAACTCCAGGTGAATGCAATGAAAACGATGGTCGAACTACTGCGATGGGGGCGGGATCAGGCCCATACAAGGCCGGATCCGCCACCTGCGGCAATCAGTTGCGGCCCTTGACCAGCGGCAGCTCGGCCTGCTGCCAGGCGGGAATGCCGCCGTCGAGCACATAGACCTTTTCGAAGCCGGCCTTCTTCAGCGCCTTGGCGGCGGTTTCCGAGGCGTTGCCGCTGCGGCACACCAGCACCACCGGCGACTGCCTGGCGTTGGCCACCAGCTTGTTGTCCGGGCCGAAGGCACTGGCCTGGGCGTTGCGGCTGCCGGCAATGTGGCCCTTCTCGAAGTCACCGCTGGCCGACAGGTCGACCACCACCGTGCCGCCCGCGTTGATCAGCTGGGTCAGTTCGGCGGGCTTGATGCCCTTGAAGCCCCGGAACAGGCGGCGGATCTCGGTGACGATGATGGCCACGGTCAGGCCGACCAGGGCCGCGGACAGCATCGGGTTTCGGCCTGCAAAGGCCAGCAACTCTTCGTAATTCACTCAGGTCACGGGTCGATTAAGCGGGCGCCGATTGTCGCACAAGCCGGACGCGGCCCGTCACTGCCCCTTCCACAGGTCCGGCAGGCCGGCGGTCTGCCACCAGCGCTTGGCTTCGGCATCCCAGCGCCAGCGCTCGACCACCACCACGGTGCGTTCGGCCTGGGTGTTCTGGTTGATCACCCCGATTTCGACCCGGCGCTCTACCAGGCCCCCGTCCAGCGCGGCGCTGCTGCGCTCGCGGTAGGACGACACGCGCAGCTGCGCGTAGCGGTTGAGCTCGAACTCGGTGGGCGGCTTTTCCTTGCGCAGCTTGGGGTCCAGATAGCCGATGGCATCGTCCATGCTGCCCCAACGGATGGTGGCGCCGTAGGCGATCTGGGTCTCTTCCAGCAGCTTGCGCTGCTTGCGGGTCAGGTCATCGGCCGAGGCCACGGCGCTGGCCAGCAGCAGGCAACACATCAGGAACTGGATGAGGCGGCGCATCGGTGGTTTCCCCAGAACGTCAGCCTGCCATCCTACCCTTTGGCGAAGGCAACGAAGCGACCGCTGAACTCGGCGGCGGGCTTGCCATCGGCACCGGGCTGGGTGGCGATGATGCTGATGCGGGCCTTGCGGCGCTGGCGGAAGGTGTTCAGGAAGGCATCCCAGCCAGTGGCCTCGGCCGCTTCGGCATGGGCGTGCAGGTCTTCGTAGACCGGTGCCAGGTAGCGCAGGTTGCTGTCGGCCACGTAGACCTCGGCATCGTGGCCGGCCAGGCGCAGGCGCAGGCTGACCAGCGCCCAGCCGGACAGGGTCAGCACCGAGGCCAGGCTGCCACCGAAGGCGTTGCCCTTGTCGTTGACGTTGGCGGCCAGCGGCGCGGTGATGCGCAGCACGCCATCGGCATAGCCGTCGAGCTGGATCTGCATGGCGCGGACCGCCGGCATGCAGTCAAGCACGTCCTGCAGGGCGGCCAGCGAGGAAGTCAGAGCATCAACGGACATCGGAGCAGAGACCACGACAACGAAGGGCCCGCATAATGCAGGCAATGGCCGACCATACGATACCCACTGGCGCCGCCGGTTCCGAGCCGGGCTGGACCCTCATTTCGCTGCGACCGCAGGGCCAGAATTCCGCGCTGCGCCGCGCCGTTGCTGGGCTGGGCGGGCATGTGGTGGCGCTGCCACCCTGGCGCCTGCAGCGCCTGAAGGGCATGCCAGTGGTGCGCCAGCTGCAACGCGCGCTGAACTGCGATCGGGTGGTGTTCACCAGCCCGGCCGCCGTTACCGCAGCCGCCACCCTGTTGCCACTGGCCGAGGCGCAACGCAGCCCGTGGCTGACCGTGGGCGAAGGCACCGCGCGCGCGCTGCGGGTGCACGGCGTCGCCGAGGTGCATGCGCCGCAGCGGATGGACAGCGAGGGCCTGCTGGCGCTGCCGGTGCTGGCCGAGGTGCAGGGCCTGCGCATCGGGCTGGTGACCGCCCCCGGCGGGCGCGGCCTGATCGCTGCGCAGTTGCAGGCGGCCGGCGCCAGCATCGAACGTGCCGATGTCTACCAGCGTCGCCTGCTGCGCCTGTCGCCGCGCACGCTGGCTCGATTGGCGCATTCAGCACAGCCGTTGGGGCTGGCGGTCAGCAGTGGTGAGGCGTTGCTGCATTTCTGGCAGCAGCTTCCGCCGGCATTGCAGCAACGCTGTCAGGCACATGCCACCGCCGTCGTGGCCAGCGAACGGCTGGGCGAACAGGCGCATGCATTGGGGCTGCAGCGCGTGGTGCACGCGGCCGGGCCCACCACCGCGCAGCTGGTGGCGGCTGCACACGCCACGCTCACCGTCCCGGCAGCGAACTGAACAGGGACGTGCGTCACGCTTGCCGCTGTGGTCGGCAACAGTGATGCTGTGCACAACGCGGCCTGCCGGAACCTGACCGGCGACGGTGCCGACAAGGAAGCCCCATGAACGAGACTCCGCCCGTTTCCCCGCCCCGTCGACCCGTGCGCTGGCTGCTGCCGCTGGCCGGGGTGGTCGTGCTTGGCGTGGGCGGCTATGCCGGCTGGTACGTCTGGCAGCAGCAACAGCATGAACAGGAAGCGCAGGCGCAGACCACGGCCGTACAGCTGCAGGGCCTGCAGGCGACGCTGGATGCATTGCGCCGCGACCAGCGCGCAACCAGCCAGCGCCTGCAGGATGCGGCGACCACCAACCGCGTGCTGCGCGACGAGATGCTGGGCCTTTCCCAGCGCAGTGCGCTGCTGGAAGAGAACCTGGCCAAGCTGGCCGACAGCGCCAACCAGGGCCGCCAGGCGGTACAGCGCGATGAGGCCGAGCTGCTGCTGACCCAGGCGGCGCAACGCCTGAACTACGCCGACGACGTGGAAGGCGCACGCCGCCTGTATGCACAGGCCGCCACCGCGCTGGCCGATCTGCCCGACAGCGACGGCCTGAACCTGCGCCAGGCCCTGGTACAGGAACGCGATGCACTGGATGCGCTGGGCACCGGCCCGCGCGTGCAATCGCTGCAGCGGTTGGATGCGCTGGCCAAGGCCTTGCAGGGCCTGCCCTCGCAGGTGCCAAGTGACACCGCGCCCGGCGCCGGCAAGCCCTGGTGGCAGTCCACGCTGGCACCGTTCGTGGACATCACCCCGAGTCGCCAGAACGGTCCGCTGACCGCCGCCGAACGCCGCAATGCCGACGACGCGCTGCAGCTGGAACTGACCCTGGCGCGCGCCGCGATCGAACGTGGCGACCGCACCGGCCGCGATACCGCATTGGCGCGCGTGGAACACTGGGCACAGCGGCGTTGGCCGGATTCACCGGCCCTGCGCGCGCAACGTGCTGAACTGAAGGCCTTGCGCGAGCTTCCGCTGCAGGCCAGCAACGCTGTTCTTGGCAGCACCCTGCAGCAGCTGCGTACCCAGACCGACCGGAGGTAATCCCCCATGAAACCCCTGCAATCCTTGGTCGTGCTGTTGCTGGCCGTGGCCATCGGCGTGGTGGCCGCGCAATGGCTCGGCGCCGATGACCTCAACCGCTTCGGCGAAGTGACCCTGCGCTACGGCGGCTACGACTACCACAGCAACCTGCCGAAGGTGGCGCTGCTGACAGTGATCGCGGTGCTGGTGCTGTGGCTGCTGTGGAGCCTGATCGCTGCACCGTTCCGCGCCTGGGGCCGCTACCGCCGCAAGCAGGGCCGGGTGCGCCTGATCGACGGCCTGCAGGCCTATGAGCACGGCCAGTGGCAGCGTGCCGAGAAGCTGCTGGATGGCGCCGCCAAGGATCCGGAAGTGAGTGCGGTGGCGCTGGCCAACGCCGTGCGTAGTGCGCAGGCGCGTGCCGACGGCCCCGCCGGTGAAGCCCTGCTGCAGCGCCTGGGCGAGAGCGATGCCACCCTGCAGGCGCTTCTGCGCGCCGAACAGCTGCTGGCGCGCGATCTGCCGGTGGATGCGATCAACGCGTTGGATGTGGCGACGATCCAGCCGCTGCCGCCGCGCGGCCTGTGGCTGCGTACCGAAGCGCTGGCACAGGCCGGCCGCGCCCACGAGGCGTATGGCCAGCTGGGTGCACTGCGCCAGAGCAAGGTGCTGCCGGCCGACGCCAACAGCGAACTGGAAGCACGCCTGGCCGCACAGGCGCTGCTGGAAGCAGCCGACGTCAATGCGCTGGCCGCGCAGTGGGAAGCCACGCCGAAGGCGCTGCGCCCGACCCCGGACGTGGTCGGTGCGTATGCCAGCCGTGCGGTGGCCCTGAACTGGGATGAGCCGGCGTTGCTGGCGCTGGAACAGGCACTGGACCAGCGTTGGGACGACGAACTGGTGGCGCTGTATGGCCGCCTGCCGGCCGAGCGCCTGGCCACGCGCCAGGCCAACCTCGCGCGCTGGCGCAACGTGCACGACAGCTCGGCTGCGCTGCGCCTGGCACAGGGCCGCGTGGCCCTGGCCCAGCAGCAGTGGGATGCCGCCGATGCGTTCCTGCACGAGGCCATCGCCGCCGGCGCGGGTGCTCCTGCGTGGGAAGCACTGGGTGAACTGTTCGCACAGCGTGGCGAGCACGCGCTGGCCGCACAGTGCCTGGCCAATGCGCTGCGACTGCAGCGTGGCGAGGACAGCGTGGAACTGGTGCGCGGCACCGAAACGCCGCTGCGTGCCACGGTGGAAGAGCACCCGGTTACGGTGCAGCCGCCGGTGTATGACGCCAACGAAGAGCGCGACGAGTTCGGCAATCCACGGTTGCCGTGATCCCTGCTGAGTGTGCCGACCAACGGTCGGCACCCATCGGAGCAAGAAAAAAACGCCGCCCATTGGGCGGCGCTTTCATCTGTGGAACCCGGTAGTCGCCAACCTTGGTTGGCACGCGGTCGCAGCGATCAGCGTTCGACGATCGCCACTACGCCCATGCCGCCGGCGGTGCAGATCGATACCAGCGCGCGGCCACCGCCGCGTTCGGCCAGCTGCTTGGCTGCCGTGGCGATCACGCGGGCGCCGGTGGCGGCAAACGGGTGGCCGGTGGCCAGCGACGAGCCCAGCAGGTTGATCTTGTCCGGGTCGATGCGGCCCATCGGTGCATCCAGACCCAGGCGGTTGCGGCAGTAATCCTCGCTCTCCCACGCACGCAGGGTGCACAGCACCTGTGCGGCGAAGGCCTCGTGGATCTCGTAGATATCGAAGTCCTGCAGGGTCAGGCCGTTGCGCTTGAGCATCTCCGGCACGGCCACGGTCGGCGCCATCAGCAGTCCTTCGCCATGCACGAAGTCCACCGCCGAGACATGCGCATCGCGCAGATAGGCCTGCGGCTCATGGCCGTGGGCGCGCGCCCACTCTTCGCTGGCCAGCAGCACGGCGGCGGCACCGTCGGTCAGCGGCGTGGAGTTGGCGGCGGTGAGCGTGCCGCGGCCGGAGACCTTGTCGAACGCCGGCTTCAGCGTGGCCAGCTTCTCCAGGGAGGTGTCCGGGCGCAGGATGTTGTCGCGCTCGACGCCACGGAACGGTGCGATCAAGTCGTTGAAGAAACCGCGATCATAGGCGGCAGCCAGCTTCTTGTGCGACGACACCGCCCACTCGTCCTGCGAGTCACGCGAGATGTTCCATTCCTTGGCCATGTCCTCGCAGTGGTCGCCCATGCTCTTGCCGGTGCGCGGTTCGGCCACGCCCGGGAACTCGGGCTTGAGCTCGGAGAACTTGAAGCCGGCGGTGAGCGCGCGGATCTTGTCGCCGGTGCTCTTGGCACGGTTGGCCGCCAGCAGGCGTGCACGCAGCTTCTTGCCGTAGACGATCGGCACGTCGGAGGTGGTGTCCGAACCACCGCCGATGCCCGATTCGATCTGGCCCAGCGCGATCTTGTTGGCAACCGTGATGATGCTGTCCAACGAGGTGCCGCAGGCACGCTGCAGGGTGATGCCCGGGGTCAACGGCGACAGGCCGGAAGACAGCGTGGCTTCGCGGCCCAAGTTCCAGTCGCTGGAGTGCTTGATCACCGCACCCATCGCCACTTCACCGAGCTGCTGGCCGTGCAGGCCGAAACGTTCGACCAGCGCGCCCAGCGTACGGACCGACATGCCGAGGTTGCCGACATCCGAATACGCGGTGTTCTGGCGGCAGAACGGAATGCGGACGCCACCGAGGATGGCGACGGGACGAGCGTTGGGCATGGAGATACCTGGCATGGATGAGGGTGTCTGCAACATGGCCTGCACGACGGAGCAGGCATAATGGAGCCAAGTGTAGCTGCCGCCCTGTGATGGGCCAACCGTGGAACCATGAGCAAACCCGACCCCGCGATGAATGCCCTTGGCGTGCTGGCCCTGGAACTGGCCGGCGGCGAAATCCCCCGCCAGGCGGTACTCAGCGCCGAACAGGCCGGTGAACTGGCCGATCGCGTCGGCCGCGACCTGTCCAAGCTGGTGCCGCAGGTGGCCGAGCTGGACCTGGTGTTCGCCGCCGCCCATTTCGACCCGGCCGAAGTACTGCGCCCGGGCTGGCCGATCCATCGCCGCCTGGAAGAACTGCAGATGCGTGCCCCGGGGCGTAACCAGGGCCCGCGCCTGCTGGCCTTCGGTACCGATGCCAACGGTGACGTGCCGCTGCCGTTCCAAGCCGATTCCAGCCTGGTGGGCGGTGGCCTGCGCGTGGTGCCGTTCCTGCTGACCGGCAGCGACGTGGCCACCACCAACGCGGTCGCCAATGCGCTGGAAGAAACACTGCTGGCCAACGGCATGGCGCATGCCGACACCGCGTTGATGGCGCAGAACACCTTCGGTGCCCGCATCGAGCATGCGCGCTATTTCACCGTGAATGATCTGGCCGCGATGATGTCGATGCAGTACGACAATCAGGGCTTGGCCGCGCTGTGGCCGCTGATCGAAACCGCGATCATGGCGCCAAGCGAGGACGAGTGGCTCAATGCCGCACCCGAGCCGCTGCTGCGCTACACCCATGGCGAAGCACGCATGGCGCTGTTCGACCCGGCCGGTTGGTGCGCGCACTACAACCACGGCAAGAACGACTGCGACCGCCTGAAGGGGATCTACGAGCAGTTCCTGATGCGCCAGCGGCAGATGGCCGCGGTGCTGGAAGCGCACGGCGTGCCGGTGCTGTTCGTGCACTGCGAAGCCGGTCAGGACGCGCGCGAGCTGCTGGCACGCTGATCCGGGTGGCCTGAGGGTTTGGCGGCCCGCTGGCCGGCAACCTCCGGATCTGCGATTGCCGGCCAGCGGCCGGCACTACCTATAAGGAAAAACGCCGGCTTGCGCCGGCGTTTCCCGTTTCCAGCAAAAGCGCCCTTACGGGGCCTTCTGGATCACCGCACACGCCAGGCGCGCACCGGCGTTGCCGGTCGGCTGGGTCTTGTAGTCATCCGCATCGGCATGGACGATCAGGCCACGTCCAATGATGTCGAAGTCATCACCCTTGCCGATGTTGACGTTGCTCGACACCGGGCCGTCGATGGTGGCCACGCCCTTGTCGTCGGCCTTGATGTTGGGCATGTCGCCGCCGTGGTGCGGATCGGCGGACACGCTGCCGTGATCCTGCTTGCCCGGGTTGAAGTGGCCACCGGCGCTCATGCCGTCCGGCGCGCTGCAGTCGCCCTTTTCGTGTATGTGGAAGCCGTGCTCGCTGCCCGGCTTCAGGCCGCTGATCTGGCCGGTCACGTGGACCTTGCCCTCAACCACCTTGAAGGTGACGCTGCCCTTGGTCTCGTTACCCTGGGTCGGAGCCAGCTCGGCCGTGGCCGAGGCATCGGCAGCCGGTGCAGGTGCTGCGGCCGGTTCGGCGGTGGCGCCGTCGGCCGGAGCGGCCGGCGCGGTTTCAGCCTGCGGCGCGGCCGGCTGCTGGTTGCAGGCCGCCAGGCCCAGTGCGGCAATGGCCGCGAACAGCGAAGTGTGGATCAAACGCATGGAATCTCTCCCTGGATGATGCCTGCAGTGATCAGCGGACGACCCGGATCACGCCACAGGCGATGCGGACGCCGGCATTGCCGGCGGGCTGGCTGCGATAGTCGTCGGCGTTGGCATGCACGACCAGTGCACGGCCGGCGATATCGGTGGCGGCGCCTCCGCCAAGGGTAACGCCCTTGAGGTGGATATCGACGTTGGCGCGGCCCTGGGCGTCGGCACGCAGATTGTCCATGTCGCCCAGGTGGTGCTTGCCGGTGCCGGCGCGGCCATGCGCAGCGCCACCGGGATTGAAGTGATTGCCGGCACTGCTGGCATCCACCGCGCTGCAGTCGCCGCGCTCGTGGATGTGGAAACCGGCCTGCTGCATCGGCTGCAGGCCACCGATCAGGCCGGTGATGTGGATGCCACCGGGTTCCACCCTCAGCGCGATGCGGCCACTGACGATGCTGGCCGACGCCGGCGCCAGATTGGCCTCGGCCTGTTTTGCGGCGCTGACCGCGACCGGCGGTGGCGGGGTGGGTTCAGCCTTCTTCGGCGCACTGCCACAGGCAGACAGCAGCACGGCGGCGGACAACGGCAGGATGGCAAAGGACAGACGCATCGAAGACTCCTTGCAGGTGACACTACGGACGGCATCGTCCATGAACGATCAACGGTTCGGCAAGCGGGCGCGAGGATCGCATGCAGGGACCGTTCAATGGCCCCCACGGCGACGGCCAGCGCCCAGCTTGCGGGTAAGGGTATTGCGGCCAAGGCCCAGGCGGGCAGCGGCTTCGGCGCGGCGGCCGTGGGTGATCTGCAGCGCGGCTTCCAGCAATGCATGGTCGACCCGCTCACGCACCTGCGCGTGCAGCCCTTCCACGCCTTCGGCCAGCTGCCGGCGTGCCCATTCGGCCAGCAGCGCCTCCCACTGCCCCAGATCGGCGCTGGTGGTACTGCTGCGACGACCGCGCGTACGGTTGAGCGCGGTATCCACGTCGGCCACGCCAATGGTGTCAGCGGCGGCCAGCGCCGCCATCCGCCAGCACACGTTTTCCAGTTCGCGCACGTTGCCCGGCCAGTCGTGTTCGCGCAGCGCCTGCAGTGCGGCAGCGGTCAGGCGCTTCGGCGGCGTATCCAGCTTGCGTGCGGCGGCGGCCAGGAACGTACTGGCCAGTTGTGCGATGTCCTCGCGACGCTCGCGCAGCGGTGGCAGCTGCAGGCGCACCACGTCCAGGCGGTGCAGCAGATCGGCGCGGAACTTCCCCTGCGCGACCAGTCCTTCCAGATCCTGGTGGGTGGCGGCAATCACCCGCACGTCGACGCGGATCAACTCGCGGCCACCGACGCGGAAGAACTCGCCCTGCGCCAGCACACGCAGCAGGCGGGTCTGCAGCGGCAGTGGCATGTCGCCGATTTCATCGAGGAACAGCGTGCCGCCGTTGGCCTGCTCGAAGCGACCGATATGGCGGCGCTGGGCACCGGTGAAGGCACCGGCTTCGTGGCCGAACAACTCGCTTTCCAGCAGCTCGGACGGGATTGCAGCAGTATTGAGCGCGACGAACGGCCCCTGCGCACGCGGCGATTCGCGATGCAGCGCATTGGCCACCAGTTCCTTGCCGGTACCGGTCTCGCCGGTGATCAGCACCGCCAGCGGCGCCTGCGCCAGGCGACCGATGGCGCGGAACAGCGCGCGCATCGGCGGCGTATCGCCCACCAGTTGCGGTGGCTGGTCGCCATGCGCTTCCGCCGCAGGTGTGGGCGCCGCCAGTGCCGGTGCAACGGCCGGCAGCACACGCTGCGCGAGCGCCACGGCGTCGTCCAGATCGAACGGCTTGGACAGGAATTCATGCGCGCCGCCGCGGAACGCACCGGCCGTGCTGGCCACATCGGTGTAGGCCGACATCACCACCACCGGCAGCTGCGGCAGCGCGGCTTTCAGCTTGTCCAGCAACACCAGACCATCGTCGCCGGGCATGCGTACATCGGTGAACAGCAGCGCCGGCGGCGGGCCCTCGTTCAGGGCCTGCAGGGCGGGTGCGGCGCTGTCGAAATCGACGACCTGGTAGCCCGCCTCGCGCAGCGCGGTGCACAGCACGAAGCGCACGGCACGATCATCATCGACCACCCAGATGCGCTGCGGGGACGAAAAGGACTCAGACATCGCGCGGGGCCTCCTCGGCCAGGGCGGCGCCGTTGCCGATCGGCAGCAGCAGGGTGAATACGGTGTGGCCCGGGCGCGAGCGGTAGGTCAGCGTGCCGCGATGCTCGCGCGCGACCTGCTGCGCCAGCGCCAGGCCCAGGCCAGTGCCTTCGGCACGGCCACTGACCAGCGGCAGGAACAGGTGCTCGGCCAGCTCCTCGGGCACGCCACGGCCGTCGTCGGCAATCTCCAGGCGCAGCGCCAGCGTGTGCAGCTGCTCGGCGATGCGTACGCCATGCTCGACGCGGGTGCGCAGGGTGATGCTGCCGGCACCGGCCTGGATCGCGTTGCGCACCAGGTTCCAGACCGCCTGGGTGAGGCGGTCGGCGTCACCGTGGAATTCGGGAATGCTGGGGTCGTAGTCGCGCTGCAGGCGTACCGCCCAGCCGGCCTCGTTCTCGGCCAGGCGCAGCACGCGCTCGAGCGCCGCATGGATGTTCAGTTCGGCATGCGGCGCGGCCGGCGCCGGCGACAGAAGTTGGTCGAGCAGGCCGTTGAGGCGTTCGATCTCCGAGCCGATCAGTTCGATCAGCTCGCGTTCGCTGGCGTCGCGCTGGGCGGCGCGGCGGGCCAGCAGCTGGGCCGCGCCCTTCAGCCCGGCCAGTGGGTTGCGCAGCTCGTGGGCCAGTCCCTTCAGCGCCGCACTGAGCGCGCTGGGCAGGGCCTGGGTCGGGTCCAGCCCTGGGAATTCATCTACCGGGTGCGCCTCCAGCAGCCAGCCACCATCGTCGCGGCGGCTCATCCAGCCCTCGGCGAAGCGCGGCGCCTCGCCAGGCACCGCCAGCGCCAGCCGGTTCAGGCGCAGGCTGTCGCGCTCATCGCGGGCCAGGAAATGGGCCAGGGCTTCGCCCTGCACTTCCAGTGCCGCCAGCGGCCGACCCAGCAGGCGCCGGGCGCTGACGCCCAGCCAGCGGGCGAAGGCCGGATTGCAGCCGGCAATGCAGCCATCGGCCCCGGCCCAGGCCAACGGCGTGCCCAGGGCATCGAGGGACGGCGGGGGTGCGGGGTCGGACATTGCACCAATGTAGTGCAAAACGCGGGTTCGGGGTCAGGGCCCTTTCCGTCAGGAAAGGGCCCTGACCCCTGCTGCAGGTCGAGCAAGCTCGACCACTACCAGATGCGTGGCCGGTTACAGCTTCATGTTGAGGCCGACGAACACGCTGCGCGCCGGGGCCGGCGAGAACATCGGGCGGGCGCTGTCCCAGAAGAAGCTGTCGTACCAGGCGTAGGCGTACTCGCGGCCGGTGACGTTCTTCAGTTGCAGATCCACGCTCCAGCGCGGGTTGATCTGGTACGCGGCGCTGAGGTCGAGCACGGCGAAGCCGCCGAACCTGCCGGCCACGTTGCGCTCTTCCAGGTAGTAGTCGCCCTGTGCCCGCGCCTGCAGGCCGAGGCGCAGCGCGTCGCTGGCGCGGTAGTCCACCCCCAGGTTGCTGATATGGCGCGGGGTGGCGGCCACTTCGCGGCCCTGCAGGGAAATGCTGGCGTCGCGGTCGTCGCGGGTGATCTTCGCTTCCTGGTAGGCGTGCGACGCCCACACCGTCCAGTCGTCGCCCAGCTGCAGGCTCACCTGCGCATCCACGCCGCGTCGGCGGGTCCTGCCCAGGGTGACCGTGGTGCCGGTGGCCGGCATGTTGGATACCTCGTTTTCCGCGTCCTGCTGCCACACCGCCAGGCGCGCCTGGCTGCCGGCGAACGGCTGGAACTTCAGGCCCAGCTCCATGCCGGTGTTGGTGGACGGCTGCATCGGCGCCTGCCCCGGGGTGAGGTAGGCCGGTGCGGTGGAGCCGATCAGCACCTGGAAGGTGCGGCCCCAGTTCGCGTACACGTGGGTGGTCTGGCCCAGACTGTGGATGACGCTCAGCTTGGGCTGGCCGATGCTGCCGTAATCCTGCAGGCGGCCGCTGACGCCGTTCATCAGGTGCGTGCGGCCACTGAAGCGGTCGACGCGGTAGGCCGGCACGATCTTCCATGCCTCGGCCGGCTGGTAGATGGCCTGCACGTAAGCGCCCCAGTTGTCGAAGCTGTGGCGGTCGTTGTTCTGCACGCGCGCCGGTGGCTGGCTGAAATCGGTGGGTTCGGCGTAGGCGTAGCGCTCGCGGCGGTAGCCGTTGTCCTGCTGCTCGTAGTTCAGGCCGCCCTCGACGGTAAGTGCGGGGCTGGCCTGCCAGGTGAGCGTGCTGAGCAGACCGGCCTGGCGCTCGTCCCACACCCGGCGCTGGCGCGGCAGGTTGCCGCTGGGCAGGTCGCTGAAGGTCACGCGGCGGTCGTCTTCATAGCGGTTGTAGTACAGCCGCGTGCCGAAGGTGAGCGCGTCGGACAGCTTCAGGTCCAGGTGCGCGGCGACTTGGCGCATGTCGCGGTCATCACCGTCGTTGCCATTTCGCAGGTCGCTGCCACGGCGGTGCTCGCGCAGTTCGTCGGCGGTCATGAAACCGGGTTCGTCGGCCTCATGGTGGTAGGCGCGCGCGCTCAGGCCCACGCGCAGGCCATCGTCCAGTGAGCCGTAGAACCATTTGCCGCCCAGCGAGTATTTCTTCGAGGTGTCGTGGTCGCGGTAGCCATCACTGGCCTGGGTGCCGACGAAGTAGTTCTGCGCGAAGCCGTTCGCTTCGCGGCCCACCGCCAGCTGCGCATCGCGGGTGTTGTAGCTGCCGTAGGCCAGCCGCGCATCGGTGTAGTTGCCACCCTGGCGCGTACCGAAGTTCACGTTGCCGCCGATGTTGTGCAGGCCGTAGCGCGGGTCGTTGGTCCCGCGTACCACTTCGATGTAGCTGATTTCGAGCGGGAACAGCATGTCGATGAAGCGCTGGTTGCCGCTGTTGACGTTGCTGGGGATGCCGTCGATGAGGGTCTTGATGGCGTTGAGGTAGCCCTCGCCGTTGAAGGCGCGGAAGCTGACCTTGCCCGATTCGGCACCCTGCCGCGTTTCGGTGAGCTGGATGCCGGGCATCTGCCCCAGCAGTTCCCAGCTGTGCGAGACGTTGCGGTCTTCGATCTGGTCCGCGCCCAGCACGTCCACCGAGGTCAGCACCTGGTGCGCACTGAGCTGGCCTTCGCCGTGCTGGTGTACCTGCACCTTGCCGAGGGTGAGCGCGGCGTCGGCCGATTGTGCGAGTGCTTCAGGGGCGAACGGAGCAGCCGCGAGGGCGGCCACCAGCGTGGAGGTTTTCATGGGAAGGAAGCAGCTGCAATGAAATGTAATTATATAACATTTCATATGTCGCCTTTGTAGAGTCGAGCCACGCTCGACTGCTCCTGGCAAACGCCAGTCGAGCGTGGCTGGACTCTACAAACGCGGGTGTCGAGAGGTGGGATTACACCGGGTAGCCGGTGGCTTCCCGGGCCTTCTTCCAGGCGCTTTCGAATTCGCGCGCGCTGATCTCGTCGTCTTCGTCGAAATCCAGGAACGACACCGGCTGGTCGGCCAGCAGGAAGCGGTCATCGCTGTGGGCATGCTCGTCGGCCCAGACCATCTTGGTGCCGTAGATCTCCACCTGGCGCACGATCTTCTCGCCACGGGCTTCCATCAGCACGTTGCCCTTGCCCAGGCCCGATTCGGCCCAGTGCTTGTAGTACTTCTTCGCGGCGGATTTCGCGCCGGGTTTTGCGTTGTGCTTTGCGTAGGTCATTGCAGAGGTCCTGGCCGCATACGCGGCCGGAAAGTTCGGAATGGCGTCATTATCGCCCGACCTCGCAGCGCGCAGGTGAGTGCTTCACCGGGCCGACGCCGGCAACGCCACGCCCTTCGGCCACAGCATCCAGATATTGCCCTTCTGCTTCATGTCGCCGGCCAGCTTGCCGGCGGCATCGCCGCTGCCCCAGTACAGGTCGGCGCGCACTTCACCGGCGATGGCACCGCCGGTGTCCTGTGCGGCCACCGGGCGCACCACCGGGCTGCCGTCCGGGCGCGTGGTGGACAGCCACAGCAGGCTGCCCAGCGGCACCACGGTGCGATCCACTGCGACACTGTAGCCAGCGGTGAGCGGCACGTTCAGTGAACCGCGTGGACCCTCCGGGCTGTCCGGGTTGCGCACGAAGAACACGTAGCTGGGGTTGCTGCGCAGCAGTTCCGGCACGCGCGCGGGATTGGCCCGGGCCCAGGCGCGGATCGCGTCCATGGTGACGTCTTCCTTCTTCAGCTGGCCCTGGTCAACCAGCCAGCGACCGATCGCGCGGTAGGGGTGGCCGTTCTGCTCGGCATAAGCCAGCCGTACCTGCGTGCCGTCGCCCAGGCGCACCCTGCCCGACCCCTGGATCTGCAGCAGCTGCAGATCCATCGGGTCGGTCAGCCAGGCCAGTACCGGCGCCTTGGCGCCCTTGGCCGCGATGGTGCCGGCGTCGTCATAGGGCTTGAGCACCTTGCCCTCGACGCGCCCGCGCAGGCGCTTGCCCTTCAGTTCCGGGTAGACGCTGTCCAGCTGCACCACGATCAGATCATCCGGCGTGCCATACACCGGCACCGTGGCAGCGGCCGTGCGGGTGAGGCTGCCGGCATAGATCGGCTCGTAATAGCCGGTGATCAGGCCCTCGGCCTGGTGACCGCCAGCACGCAGCGCATAGACATCGAGGTCGCGCTGCAGGAACTGGCGGATCGCGGCCGGGTCCTTGTCTGAAACCGCCGCGGCGGTGGCGCAGGGTTTTGCCCAGACCGCATCGTTCTTCAGGCGGGTGCAGCTGCTGCGCCAGGCGACGAAGCCGGCCTGCAGATCAGCATCGGAGACTGCGGGCAGGGCTTTCCAGTCGACCTTGGCGTAGGTGGCCGCCGGCGGCGAGGTCGGCGTGGGCGCTTCGGAGCCTGTGCGGGGAGTGGTGGTGGCGCAACCGGCGAGCACCGCCGCTGCCAGCAGGATGCAGTGCTTGCGCTTGAAGAAGATGGCGGAATCGATCATGCCGCCATGGTGGCGGGCCGGCCGCTGGCGGGCAACCCAGCGCGGGGTCAAGCGTTCATGCGCCTGGTTACGGCGTCTGCAGCAGCAGCGAGTGCAGGATGCGGGCGTCTTCGGCGTCCAGTGTCTTCGGCAGATCATCCCGACCGCGGAAACGGCGGTGGAAGGCGGCGACGGTGGCTTCGCGGTTGTCCAGCGGATAGCCGAAGCGGGCCAGCGCAGTCCACGCATCGAAGCCTTCCGGTGCGGGGCCATCGCTGGCGCGCGGCCACACGCCAAAGCCCGCCTCGGCCAACTGCTGCCACGGGAAGAACCGGCTCGGATCCTGCTTGCGCGTCGGCGCCAGGTCGGCGTGGCCGATCACCTGCCGCGACGGAATGTTCAGGCGGGTGGTGAGATCGCGCAGCAGCACGATCAGCGATTCGATCTGCGCCGCACTGAACGGGCTGCGGCCATCGTTGTCGAGCTCGATGCCGATCGAGGCGGAGTTGAGATCGGTGATGGTGCCCCAGCGCCCGGCCCCGGCGTGCCAGGCACGGCGCTCATCGGCGACCAGCTGATAGCGATGGCCATCGGCACCGATCAGGTAGTGCGCGCTGACCGGTCCACCACTGTTGGCCGTGCGCAACGTACGCAGGCTCTGCTGCACCGACTTCTGCTCGGTGTGGTGAATGACGATGATGACGGGCGTGCGCGCGTTCTGGTTGGGTGACGGCACCCAGGTGGCGAGCGGGTTGCGGGTTTCCTGCGGCGCGGAGGCACAGGCGGCCAGCAGCAGGCAGGCCGAGAGCATCAGGGCGGTGCGGGTCGAGTGCATGGCCCGATTGTGCGCGATCAGGCGCGATGATGCATGCCGCCGTGCCAGGCAAGCCTGGCACCCACCAGAGAGGATGCGGTAGATCCACGCCATGCGTGGACGGGCGACCCGCTGTGCCGACCAAGTGGTCGGCACCCACCAGAGCAGACCCAGACCCAGTGCCAAGCAAGCTTGGCACCCACCAGAACAGTAGAAGTGCCGACCAATGGTCGGCACCCACAACATCAATGCAGTAGCTCGGCCGCTAGCTCAGGCCTCGTAGGCGGACTCGCCGTGCGAGGTCACATCCAGGCCGGTGCGCTCTGCTTCTTCGGTCACGCGCAGGCCGACCACGCTGCGCACCACCAGCAGGATCAGCGTGGTCACCACCGCCGACCAGACCACGGTCAGGCCGACGCTGACCACCTGCACCCAGACCTGATGGGCGATATCCAGATCGGCCTTGGTACCGCCCAGCGACTGCGCGCTGAACACACCGGTGAGAATCGCGCCGACGATGCCGCCGACACCATGCACACCGAACACGTCGGCGGTGTCGTCCACCTTCAGCAGGCGCTTCAAACCGGTCACGCCCCACACGCAGACCACGCCGGCGACGAAGCCGATGACGATCGCGCCGAGCGGGCCGACGGTGCCGCAGGCCGGGGTGATGCCGACCAGGCCGGCCACCGCGCCCGAGGCTGCGCCCAGTGCCGACGGCTTGCCCTTGGTGATGGCTTCGGTGAGCGTCCAGCCCAGCACCGCCGCGGCAGTGGCCAGCACGGTGTTGAGGAAGGCCAGCGAGGCGACGGTGTCGGCCGCCGCGGCCGAGCCGGCGTTGAAGCCGAACCAGCCCACCCACAGCAGCATCGCGCCGATGTAGGTGAACGGCACGTTGTGTGGCTTCAGCGCGGTCTGGCCATAACCCAGGCGCTTACCGACGAACCACGCAGCGACCAGACCCGCCACGCCTGCGTTGATGTGGACAACGGTGCCACCGGCGAAATCGATCGCGCCCATCTCACCCAGGTAGCCGCCACCCCAGACGATGTGCGCCATCGGGATGTAGCTGAGGGTGAACCACAGCGCCGAGAACAGCAGCACCGCACGGAACTTGATGCGCTCGGCGAAGGCGCCGACGATCAGTGCGGTGGTGATGCCGGCAAAGGTCGACTGGAAGGCGACGAACAGGTAGTCCGGCAGGCCCTTGATCGGGGTGTTGCCGACCGACTCCGGAGTGAAGCCCTTGAGGAAGGCGAATTCGGTGAACGAGCCGAAGAACGGATTGCCGGCGCTGAACACCGCGCTGTAGCCATAGGCCACCCACAGCAGCAGCACCAGCGAGAACACCACCAGGATCTGGCTGAGCACCGACAGCACGTTCTTCGAACGCACCAGGCCGCCATAGAACAACGCCAGGCCCGGCACCACCATCAGCAGCACCAGCAGGGTGGACGTCAGCATCCAGGCCACGTCGCCATGGTCGTAGGTCGCGGCGGCTTCAGCCGCGGCCGGTGCGGCGGCCGCAGCGACCGGGTCCTGCAGTGGTTCGACCGCCACGCTTTCGCTCGGCAGCGGCGAGATCTGGGCCTGAGCGTGGGCACTGCCCGGCCACGCACCGGCGGCCAGCGCGCTGAGCAGCATCAACAGGCACACGAAGTGGAACCGGGCTTGCCACCCGGTGAGAAGGCGCATCTTCATGGGGGAGTCTCCGGAAAGGGGTTACAGCGCGTCGGCACCGATTTCGCCGGTGCGGATGCGGATGACCTGTTCGACGGCGGTGACGAAGATCTTGCCGTCACCGATCTTGCCGGTGCCTGCTGATGACTGGATCGCTTCGATCACCGCGTCGGCACGCTCGTCGGTGACCACGGTTTCGATCTTGATCTTGGGCAGGAAATCGACGACGTACTCGGCGCCGCGATACAGCTCGGTGTGGCCCTTCTGGCGACCGAAGCCTTTCACTTCGGTCACGGTGATGCCCGACACGCCAGCGTCGGAGAGGGCCTCGCGGACCTCGTCGAGCTTGAACGGCCGGATGATGGCGGAGATCAGTTTCATGCGCATGTCCCGAGGGTGGATGGGGCCAGCGCGCCAGCGCGCGTTGGCATCAGGCAACCAGCGGCCATCAGGATGATGGCCGTGGCTGTTGCACCGGACACGTACAGGGCCGGGACGGCCGTGCCTCTCTCCTTGCACGACCGACGCGGGAGGGAGGGCGGCCCTGGTCGCGTATCCGGTCTCTCTTGCCCCTGTTTCAGCGGACTGACAGTCCGCTCTACTGCAGCGGGCCAGCGGCCCGCTCTACCACGGCGGACCGGGGCCCGCCCTGCGGCTCCCCAGCCGCGAAGACGGAAGCGATGGCGGCGGGTGGGAGGGGGAAGCCCACCGCCATCGCCACCGGTCAGCTGGCGTAGTACAGCTGGTATTCCAGCGGGTGGGTGGCCGCGCGGAACTTGGTCACTTCCTGCATCTTCAACGCAATATAGCCGTCGATGAAGTCATCGCTCATTACGCCGCCGGCCTTGAGGAACTCGCGGTCCTTGTCCAGCGCTTCCAGGGCCTGGTCCAGCGAGGAGCAGACCTGCGGGATCAGCTTCTCTTCTTCCGGCGGCAGGTCGTACAGGTCCTTGTCGCTCGGTGCGCCCGGGTCGATCTGGTTCTTGATGCCGTCCAGGCCGGCCATCATCAGTGCAGTGAAGGTCAGGTAGCCGGACTGGATCGGATCCGGGAAGCGCATTTCAATGCGGCGCGCCTTCGGGTTGGACACCCACGGAATACGGCACGAGGCCGAACGGTTGCGGGCCGAGTAGGCCAGCATCACCGGTGCCTCGAAGCCCGGCACCAGGCGCTTGTAGCTGTTGGTGCCCGAGTTGGCGAAGGCATTGATGGCCTTGGCGTGCTTGAAGATGCCGCCGATGTACCACAGTGCCAGCTGGCTCAGGCCGCCGTAGCCGTCACCGGAGAACAGGTTGGTGCCGCCCTTGGACAGCGACTGGTGCACGTGCATGCCGCTGCCGTTGTCGCCGACGATCGGCTTGGGCATGAAGGTGACGGTCTTGCCGTTGCGGTGCGCGACATTCTTGATGACGTACTTCATGCGCAGCAGTTCGTCGGCCTTCTGCACCAGGGTGCTGAACTTGGTGCCGATCTCGCACTGGCCGGCGGTGGCCACTTCGTGGTGCTGCACTTCCACTTCGATGCCGACCTGTTCCAGCGTCTTGCACATCTCGGCGCGCAGGTCGTGCAGGGTGTCGGTCGGCGGCACGGGGAAGTAACCGCCCTTCACCCCCGGACGGTAGCCGCTGTTGGCGCCGTCGTACTTGGCGCCGCTGTTCCAGGCGGCTTCTTCCGAGTCGACCTGGAAGAAGGTGTGGCCCATTTCATTGGCGAAGCGGACCGAATCGAAGATGAAGAATTCCGGCTCCGGGCCGAAGAACGCGGTTTCGGCGATGCCGGAGGACTTCAGGTAGGCCTCGGCGCGCTTGGCGATGCCGCGCGGGCAACGGCCATACGGCTGCATGGTGGCCGGGTCGAGGATGTCGCAGCTGATCACGATGGTCGGATCGGCGTAGAACGGGTCGACGTAGGCGCTGGCGGTATCCGGCAGCAGCACCATGTCCGATTCGGCGATGCCCTTCCAGCCGGCGATCGAGCTGCCATCGAACATCTTGCCTTCTTCGAACAGCGACGGCTCGACGATGCTGACCGGGAAGGTCACGTGCTGCTCGACACCACGCATGTCGACAAAGCGCAGGTCGACGAACTCGATCTGGTTGTCCTTGATCAGCTTCTCAACGTTTTCCACGGACATCGGTACGACCTCGGATGGGGATGAATGCCTGCTGAGGTACAGCAACGACCGTGCCAACTTTTTGAAGGCTGCAAGTCATTGATTTCAAAAAGGTCGCCCCACAGCGGTGCAGAACCGTGCGCACCAAATGGGTGCAGTCGGTAGCGGACGCACCCGTTTGGTGCGGTAGTGATCGTCTATCCTCTCGACCTTCTTCTTTCCTGCCGCGCGTGCCCGCACCGTCCATGTCCGACCTGCTCTCCGCCCTGTTGCTGGGCATCCTCGAAGGCTTGACCGAGTTCCTGCCAATCTCCAGCACCGGCCACCTGCTCATCGCCCAGCACTGGCTGGGTGCCCGTTCGGACTTCTTCAACATCGTCATCCAGGCCGGCGCGATCGTGGCGGTGGTACTGGTGTTCCGCCAGCGCCTGCTGCAGCTGGCCACCGGTTTCGGGCAGCGCGAGAACCGCGAGTACGTATTCAAGCTGGGCGCGGCCTTCCTGGTCACCGCCGTGGTCGGCCTGGTGGTGCGCAAGGCCGGCTGGTCGCTGCCGGAGACGGTCAGCCCGGTGGCCTGGGCACTGATCATCGGCGGTGCCTGGATGCTGCTGGTGGAGGCCTATACCGCGCGCCTTCCCGACCGCGACCAGGTGACCTGGACGGTTGCGATCGGCGTTGGCCTGGCGCAGGTGGTGGCCGGTGTATTCCCCGGCACTTCGCGCTCGGCCTCGGCGATCTTCCTGGCCATGCTGCTGGGCCTGAGCCGCCGCGCGGCCGCCGCCGAGTTCGTGTTCCTGGTCGGCATCCCGACCATGTTCGCCGCCAGCGCCTACACCTTCCTGGAATTGGCCAAGGCCGGTCAGCTGGGCAGCGAAGACTGGGCCGACGTGGGCGTGGCCTTCCTTGCCGCGGCCGTCACCGGCTTCATCGTAGTGAAGTGGCTGATGGGCTATATCAAGTCGCACAGGTTCACCGCCTTCGCCATCTACCGCATCGCGCTGGGCGCCGCACTGCTGCTGTGGTTGCCGTCCGGCAGCTGAACAGCGCCGGGGCACGGTAACCCCGTTACCGGCCCCACCCCGTTTCCCCCACGGTTCCCCAAGGAGAATCACCATGAACCGCAAGCTCACCCTGCTCCTCCCGCTGGCCCTGCTGGCCGCCTGCAGCCAGACCCCGGCTCCGGCCGGCACCGGCGGCGACGACGTGGCCCCGGCCGCGGCCAAGGCAGCAGACCAGCAGACGCTGGCGCACCTGGACGCGCAGCGCCTGCAGAGCCAGCACTGGCTGCTGCAGCAGGCCACCGCCGCCGACGGCAAGCGCATCGATGCGCTGTTCGCCCGCGAAGACAAGCCAGTCACCCTGGACTTCGCTGATGGCCGCCTGTCGGTCAGCAACGCCTGCAACCACATGGGTGGCGGCTACACCCTGGCCGACGGCAAGCTGACGGTCAGTGCGATGGCCTCGACCATGATGGCCTGCACCGACAAGGCGCTGATGGCGCTGGACGAGGCCGTGTCGAGCCGCCTGCAGGGCGAGCTGAAGGCCGAGCAGGATGCCGATGGCAAGCTGACCCTGACCAACGCCAAGGGCGACGTGCTGGTGTTCAACCCGGAACCGACCGCTGAAACCCGCTACGGCGGCGCCGGCGAAACCGTGTTCCTGGAAGTGGCCGCCAAGACCGAGAAGTGCTCGCACCCGCTGATCCCGGACTACCAGTGCCTGCAGGTGCGTGAGGTCAAGTTCGACGACAAGGGCCTGAAGCAGGGTGAACCAGGCAAGTTCGAGAACTTCTACGGCAACATCGAGGGTTACACCCACGAGGACGGCGTGCGCAACGTGGTGCGCGTGAAGCGCTACGAAGTGAAGAACCCGCCGGCCGATGCGCCGTCGCAGGCGTACGTGCTGGACATGGTGGTCGAGTCGGCCATCGAGAAGTGATGTAGAGCCGACTGTCAGTCGGCTGGCTGGTGAAGGGCGGCCAAAGAGGTCGCCCTTCTTCGTTCCGTAGAGTCGAGCCATGCTTGACTGCTTCTACGTTCAGTCGAGCATGGCTCGACTCTACGGAAGCAAAGCCGGCCAGCGGCCGGCTCTACCCATCGTGCCGCTCAGCCCAGCGCCGGGTTCAACGTGTAGGTGCCATGCAGTGCGGCTTCGGCCAGCACGTGGCCGTGCATGGCGCGATATGCGTCGGCGGCAGTGAAGCGCGCCGGAAGCTCCAGCGAGGCCACATCCAGCGCGAATACGCGGAAGAAATAGCGGTGCACGCGTTCGTCGTTGAACGGCGGATACGGGCCGTCATAGCCCAGGTAATCGCCGGCCATGTCCGGGTTGCCCGCAAACCAGCCGGTGAAGTCGTTCAGGCCCTGGCGGCTGCCCGCCGGGCCAGCCGGTGCCGTCTTGCCCTTCACCACGAAGCCATCGCTGCAGCTGCCGGCGGCGATCTCCTGCACCGAGGCCGGGACATCGGCCATCACCCAGTGCACGAAGTCGCAGCGCGGCTGGTCGCGCGGCACGGTCATGTCGCTGCGGCCGACCGTTTCCGCAACGGTCGGCACATCCGGGTCCACGCACACCAGCAGGAACGAACGCGTGCCTTCCGGTGCGCCGTTCCAGGCCAGGTGCGGATTGCGGTCCGGCGCGAAGCCGGTGGCATCGCCGGCGGCGAACTCGCGGTCGATCGGCGCGCCGTTGGTCAGGCTGTGGCTGCTCAGTTGCATCGGCTTCTCCTTACTCTTCCGGGTAACCCAGGCGCACCGCAATCGGGGTGAGCTTGGCAAAGGCGGCGCTCATCACGTCGCGGTAGTTGCGCCAGTGGCCCGGCGGGAAGCGCGGTGCGCCCAGCTGTGCGGCCGGCGGCATCTGCCGCTCGAACAGGCGTCCCAGCAGCTCGGCCATCGCGTGTGGATCGTTGCCGATCTGGTCGATGCGCAGCAGCACGTGCGGGTACAGTTCTTCCTCATGCAGGGTGGCAACCTGCGCCAGCGCGCGCGCCAACCATTCGCTGGCTTCAGCCAGCGAGGTCATCGCCAGCGGAGCGGCAGCGCCGTAGGCCACCCAGTCCAGCAGCATGTCGCGCGGATCACGCAGCACGAGCACCAGTCGGCCCTGCGGCAGCTGCGGGCGCAGCGCCCACAGCAGGGCGTTGTCCCACCACAGCAGCCAGTCGATGACGGCATCGCCCTGCAGGCCACGCGCCGGCAGCTGCTCGCGCCAGCGCTGCACCAGCCGCTCCGGGGTCAGCACGCCGGAGGCGAGGTCCTGCAGCGTGTGGTAGTTCTGGAATGCATCATCCGGCGGATTGCTGGTGTAGCGGTCGCTGCGCAGCACCGGGCTGGCGGCCGCCAGGCCGGTCGCAACCCGCTCCACACCCGAACCCGGCGCACCCCACAGGAAGATCGGCGCGGAGCTGGCATCACTGTCGATCTCGCCCTTCTCCGGCCAGCTCGGCGGCGCCTTGGCCTGCGGCGGAAGCGGCAGGCGCTGCGGTGCCTGGTCGGCCTGCAGTGCCATCCACGTCTGCAGCGCCTGTTCCGGCTGGCCAGCGCGGTCCTGGATTTCACCCAGCCAGGTACGCAGGTCGGCGCGATGGCCGTCCGGCGCCCTGTCGATCAGCGCCTGCACGCGCGCGATCGCGGCAACCGGATCACGCTGCAGCAGGCCTTCGACCAGGCGTGTTTCGCCACTGACGCGGCCCGGTTCGAGGCTGACGATACGCTCGGCGATGGCTTCGGCCTGTTCGTGTTCGCCCACCATGTCATGCAGGCGCAGGCGTGCTTCCAGTGCCGGAAGATGACCCGGCATCGCGTCCATCCAGCGCTCCACGGTCGCCGCGGCGGTCGGGCTGCCGACTTCTTCCACGGCCAGGCGTGCCAGCCACAGGTCGTGCAGCTGCGGATGCTGTTCCAGGGCCGCGTCCAGGCGCGCGCGCGCCTCGTCTTCGCGGCCCAGGCGCTGCCAGGACATCAGCAGCAGCTGCAGCACCTGGCGGTCATCGGGGATCGATTCCAGCAACGGCAGCAGATGGTCCAGCGCCTGCAGCGGCTGGCCGCCGCGCAGCGACAGTTCACCGGCCAGGCGACGCATCGACGGCGTATCCATGCCTTCCTGCTGAAGCGCGATCTGCATCGCTTCGGCAGCCGCCTCCAGGTTGCCCTGGCGCAGCGCCAACTGCACTACCAGGCCATGCAGCGAGCTGATGGCCGGGTTCAGTTCCAGTACGCGGCGGAACGCCTGCTCGGCGAAGGCCAGCATGTCCTTGCCCAGGTAGGCGAAGCCCAGTGCGTACAGCACGCGGGTGTCGTTGGGCTGCGCCTGGTTGGCCGCCGACAGCAGCGTCAGCGCACGATCCGGGTCGTCGCGGCGCAGCGCGATCATGCCGTCGATGGTCAGCAGTTCCGGGTGGTCCGGCTCAACGCGCGAGGCCAGCGTGGACAGGCGCTGGGCTTCATCGAAGTCGTTGCGGCCGATCGCCAGGTGCGCCTGCATCAGATAGGCGGCGAAGGAGTTCGGGTCAAGCCCGGTGGTACGTGCCAACGCTTCGTCAGCGCCCTGGTACTGGCGCAGGGCGAGCAGCAGGCCAGCGTGCTGCAGGTGCAGCTGGGCATCATCGGGGGCCAGCTGCAACGCCTGCTGCAGCGCCTCCATCGCATCCTCGGCCTTGCCCTGCTGCTGCAGCGCAAGCGCCAGCCAGCGGTGGGCTTCGGCCTGGCCGGGTTCATCACGGGTCCACGCCTGGGCCAGCTGCACGGCCTGGTCGGCCTGGTTCTGGCGCAACGCTTGGATGATCTGGTCTTGCATGGCGGTCCGGTTCAAGTGCAAACCCGCATTGTAGCGGTCCACGCACCGGTGCCGGTTCAGCCCGCCAGCACCCGCTGCAGGCGCTGCGCCACCCAGCGCTCGGAGAAGCCGTCACCCCGCCAGTTTTCCAGGAAGCCGCAATGGCCTCCCCAGCAGGCGGTTTCCAGGTGCGCCTGGCGCGGCAGCTGCCAATCGCTGAAAGTCGCGTACGGGATCACCGGGTCGTCCTGCGCCATCAGGATGTCGGCCGGCACCTGCAGGGTGGACAGGCGGTCACCGGCAATCGAATAGCCATCGAAATAGGCCTGCAGCGAGCCGAAGGTGGTGTGCCGTTCGACCAGCCAGGCAGTCAGCGCACGGATGTCCAGCTTCAGCACGCGGTCATCGCAGTCGCTCAGCTCGGGAAACAGATCGCGCTTGCGGCGCAGCGAACCGGCCCATTTGCGGCGGAAGTACCAGTCATACATCGCCGGGCCGTTTTCGATGCTCTCCATCGTCAGGCCCGGGTCCAGCACCGGGCACACCGAGGCCACCCGCAGCAGCGGCACGCCGGCAGCCGGCGCGCGCAGGGCCAGGCGCAGCACGAAGTTGCCACCCAGCGAATAGCCGGCGGCCACCAGCGGCAGCTGCGGCCAGCGCTGGGCGATGTCACCCGCGGCATGCACCACTTCATCGATCAGGTTGGAGTGGAAGATGCCGGGGTTCAGATGGTGGGTGTTGCCATGGTCGCGGAAGTTCAGCCGCACCACATCGAAACCCTGTTCGATCATGCGCGCGGCAGCCATGCGCATGTAACTGGATTCGGCACTGCCCTCCCAGCCATGCAGCAGCAGGGCCATGCCCTTCGGTTCGCGGCCTTCGACATGGCTGTGCCAGCCCTGCAGGCGCACGCCATCGCCGCCGTCGAGGATCAGCTCTTCGCTGACCGCACCGGTGGCGGCCAGCAGCAGCAGGCCGCGCTGCAGGCGCATGCGGCTGGAGCTGAGCATGGACTGCAGGTGCGGATTGCGCAGCCAGCGCGGCGGCTGGTAGTCAGTCGCATGCAACGTCGGTGTACCGGCGTCCAGGACGGGTGGCGGGACCAGGGCCACCGTGCCCTCAGCCAGTGCTCATGGCCGCCACGATGCGCGCGCGCGAGGTTTCCGCGATGCGTCGACGGCCTTCCAGGTCCTGGGTACCGATCGGCTCCAGGAAATGCACTTCGGTATGCCGCGCCGGCTCACCCAGCAGGCGCAGGAAATTGGCGGCGAAACTCTCGCCCGGGCCGAATGCCACGATGGTCTGTGCGTCACCCTTGAACCCATAGACCAGCGCCACAGGCTGCACCGGAACACCGGTTTCGACCGCGGCCTGGAAGATGCGGGCATGGAACGGCCCCACTTCATGGCCACCGCGAGTGCGCCCTTCCGGGAACACGCCTACCGCCTTGCCGGCGCGCAGGCGATCGGCCATCACCTGCATCACGCCACCGAGCGATTCGGTGTTGCCGCGCTGGTGGAAGATGGTCTGCCCGCGCGCGGCGAGCCAACCGACCAGCGGCCAGCTTGCGATTTCGCGCTTGGCGACGAAGCCCATCATGCGCTGGCTGTGCAGGATGGAGATGTCGACCCAGCTGACATGGTTGGCGACGAACAGCACGGCACCGGGCAAGGGCTGACCCACCCGTGACAGGCGGAAGCCGAAGATCCACATCAGGCCGCCCTGCCACCAGTTCACCACCTTCGCCCCGAAGGTATCCTCGCCCACGCGCAGCTCGCCCCACGGCGGGAGCATGCCGATCAGGATCAGCGGCAGGAACACGGTGATGTGGACCAACAGCAGCGGTACGCGGTACAGGTAACGGCACACACGCGCCACGCCGCCACGGGGGGCCGGAGTGGGGGAAGTCATCCGCGCACGATACCGGAGCGCCGCAGCAGCTGCCAGCCGATTTAGGCCATAACCGCCATTGACCGGGGCAATCGGCGGGGAACGCTGGGTTCTGCCGCCGTCAACACGCACGCCGGGGGCTCAACCGTGGCCGGCGGCCACCACCGCCAGGGTCAGCCGCGAGATGCACACCAGCCGGCCCTGCTCGTCTTCGATGCGGATCTCCCACAGCTGGGTGCTGCGGCCGACATGCAGCGCGCGGGCGGTGCCGGTGACCGTGCCCGAGCGCACGGCGCGCACGTGGTTGGCGTTGATTTCCAGGCCCACGCAGATCTGCTTGCCGGTATCCACGCACAGGTTGCCGGCACTACTGCCCAGGGTCTCGGCCAGCACCACCGAGGCACCGCCGTGCAGGATGCCGTACGGCTGCCGGGTGCGCTCGTCCACCGGCATGGTGGCCTGCAGCCAGTCTTCGCCCGCAGCGCTGAAGACGATGCCGAGGGATTCAATCGCCGTGTTGCGGCTGAGCGCGTTGAGCTGCTCGATGGAAACGGCTTCGCGGAACACCTGGGTCATGCGGGCACCTTCAGAGGATGGGAACGAGGCCGGCACCGAATGCGGTCAGCATGCGCACCAGCAGCCACTTCGGGCCAACGTTGACTTCGGGGAAGTCGCCGACGGCCACGTAGCAGTTGTGGAACGCCGGGTCCTGCCGTGGCAGGGGCTGCGGGCAGTCCGGACCGGGCTTGAACTCGTAGTCGGTGGCGTAGCGCCATGGCCAGAAGTCGAGGATCGGCAGCGCTTCGGAGGCTTTGCCGACGCTGTAGTTCAGGCCCGACAGCACTGGCGGCTTGGCCCGCGGCGCCACTGTCCACGAGTTCTGCGGATGGGTATCGCGCAGGATGCTCTCGGCCAGCTGCTCGGCAAATACCGGATCGTCGATGATCACCGCGCCTTCGGTGTTGTAGTTCTCGCTGCGCGGATCGAAATTGTGGGTGCCGACCACGCCGATGCGGCGATCGACCACCAGCGACTTGGCATGCAGGCCCATGCGGGCGCCCTTGCGGGTGACCGGCAACGGCTTGTTGACCGCCTTGCTGCCCAGGAACGACGGACGCGTCTCGGTGCGCAGCAGGCGCGTTTCCACCTCGCTGCCAGCGGCGCGGCGACGTTCGCGCGCGTTCTGGTAGGCACTGCCGGTACGCGGATGATTCACCGGCACCTGCTTGCGGGGCGCGGCCAGATCCCCTTCGCTGCCACCACCGGCATTGCTGCCAGCGGCGCTGCCGCCGATCAGCGGATTGCGCCCGCCGTCGTCGTCGCCTCCGGGCGCGGCGATCGGGTCGGGCAGCAGGTTGCGGTAATCGACCGGCGCATCCAGCGGGAACGGCTTGTATTCGAAGATGTTGAAGCCCAGTTCGCGCATGTTGCGCCGCTTGTACTTGTACGACAGCGCATACACGATCGGGTTGTCGGTGGCCGCCAGGCTGTTGCTGGACACCACCACGCGCGGCGGCTGCGGGCGCTTGCGCAGCTCGCGGAACAGCTTCTGCGCCGGCTTGGACAGCACCAGGTACGGCGTCTGCAGGATCACTTCCTTCTGCGCACCGGCAATGAGTGCGTCCAGCTGCGGCTCGGTCACGTGCTGGCCGGCCAGCGGGGCATCGGCCTTCTCGCGGCGGTGCTTGCGCGGCAGGTCGGCGACGTAGCGCACCGAGGCCACCGGCAGCGCGGTATCCACGAAGGAACGGGTGATGAACTCCACGTCATTGGCTTCAGCGCTGACCCGCTGCACCCGCTCCGGGCGGCGGAACGTGGCGGGCGGCAGCACCGGCACGCCTTCGCGCAGCAGGGTGCGGCCCACGTCATTCAGGCGCTCGGCCGGCACGCTGCGCTTGGCGCGCCAGAACGCATCGAAGTTGGCCGCCATCGCCCGCGCTTCCGGGCCGGCGATCATGACGTCGCGATCGCGGAAGTTGTACTCGCGATCCCAGTCGTAATAGTCGTCCTGGTAGTTGCGGCCGCCGACCACGCCGATCGCATCGTCGATGACCAGCAGCTTGTTGTGCATGCGCTGGTTGAAGCGACGGAAGCAGCACAGCACGCTGCCGGCGTAATCGAAGTAGTTCAGCCGGGCCTTGCCGAAGGTCGGGTTGTAGACCCGCAGCTGGAAGTTCTGGTGGGCGCCGGACAACGCGCCGAGGATCTGCAGGTCGGAAATCGCCGAGAGCTGGTCGATCAGCACCCGCACCTTCACCCCGCGACGCGACGCGGCCAGCAGTTCGTCGATGACCAGCCGCGCGCTGTCGTCCTTGTCGAAGATGTAGGTCTGCAGGTCGATGCTGCGGGTGGCACTGCGCAGCAGGTTCAGGCGCGCCACCAGGGCGCCCTCCCCCTCGTCCAGCAGGGTGGCGTAGTGGCGCGGCTGTTCCGGGGTGGATTCGGTGAACGCCCGGCCGGCCAGCGCCCGCAGCGGCGAATCCTGTGCGCAGCGGTCGGCGCGCTGGCAGTCGACCTGGATCGAGCGCGCCTGCACGGCGATCGCTTCGGCGCGGTCGCGCTCGGCATTGGACAGCGATGCACAACCGCTGCCCAGCAACACGGTTGCCAGCGCCAGTACACGCAGCAGGAGGTTCACGGTTTCGGCGCCTCGCTCAGGCGCGCTCGCAATACGAAGGTCACTCGGTCACTCAAGGCAAGCTGCCAGCTGTCCATTCCATACCGGCCTCGCTGCACGGTACCGCGGCTGACGACGTCGCAATCATAGCCGGGTCGGGCGCAATCCGCCTTCTCGACCTTCAGTGTCTCGGGGTGGCTGATCCCGCGCAGGGTCAGCCGTCCGTTGATCTCGCCCCCGTCTTCCACGGTCTCCGGCCAGTACGGCAGCGAGTCGAACTCGACCACCGGGTGGCGGCCTGCGTCGAAGAACTCCTCGCCGCGCATCCAGCCGGTGTAGCGCGCCTTGCCGGGGATCTCGACCGAGCGCGTGAACATCTTCAGGTGCACCTGGTGGCGGCCGTCGGAGAGGATCTCGATGCGACCCTCGAAGTGCGGGAACAGGCCTTCGATGCGCTGCCCGAAGCGGGTGCGCACCTCGAAACCGATCTGCGAGCGCTGGGTATCCAGGTGCAGGACCCGCTGCGCTTCAGCGACCACCGGCGGCAAGGGCGTTGGCGGTGGCGCGGCAGCCCAGGCCGCGCCGGAAGCCAGCAGCACGGGCAGCAGAAAGCGGCTGCGCCGCGCCAGGCTCATTGGATCAGGGCCACCAGAACGCGTTCAGGCTGGCCACGCCCGGCTCGATCGAGGCCTCGCGCGGGAAGCCGAGCACGGCAATGCCGGCTGGCGGCATGCCGCGATAGTCGCTGCTGGTACCTTCCGTCATCAACGCCACCAGGCGCTCCAGGCCGGGGTTGTGGCCGACGATCAGCACCCGGTCGAGGTCACGGCGGTCGTCCACCAGCGCCGCCAGGGTGCCGGGGGTGGCCTCGTAGATGCGGTCTTCCAGGCGCTTCTCGACATAGCCGATGGTGCCGAGCACGGCTTCCAGAGTCTCCCGGGTGCGCCGCGCCGGTGAGCACAGCACGCAGTCCGGCAGCAGGTTGTTCTCCTTCAGCCACTTGCCGGCGGCTTCGGCTTCGGCGAGCCCCACCGGCGACAACGGCCGGTCGAGGTCGGCCTGGCCGGGGGTAGCCGGTTCGGCATGGGCATGGCGCAGCAGGATCAGTTCACGCATCGCGGGTTTCCATGAAGAAGAGGATGCAGCAGAAAGAGTGACGCAGGCATCAAAGCTTCAGCCAGGACAGCAGCGGCTCCCAGTCGGCCTGGTGCTCGCGCACCTGGGCCGAGCGGTAGTCGAACAGGCTGCGGCCCAGACCGGTCATGACCACATAGCTCTGGCTGTCGCGCAGCTGCGCGACCACCGGGTACGGCCATTCACCCAGCATCTGCAGCGCCTGCTGCGAGGTCTGGGTCCATGGCTTGGTACGGTTGAGCACCAGCCCCACCGGCAGCTTGCGGCTGTGCACGCGCGGGTTCTGGGCCAGGCTGTTGAGGAAGCCGACGATCGCTTCGATGTCCAGCGCCGAGGGCAGCACAGGTACCACCACCGCGTCGGCAGCGTCGAGGAAATGGGGAATATCGTCAGCCAGGGCACCGGCCGGCGCATCGATGATGACGGTGTCGGTGCCATCGGGCAGCTTCTGCGCCCACTGCTTCTTCCGATACACGTCGATGGGGAGCACCGCGCTTTCCAGCCCGGCACGGCGTTGTGCCCAGCGGGTGCTGGAACCCTGCGGGTCGGCATCGGCAATCACCGTGGCCTTGCCCTGCAATGCCGCGTACGCGGCCAGGTGGGTGGCGACGGTGGTCTTGCCCACCCCGCCCTTGGAACCGGCCACCAGGATCGTCTTCATGCCAGCCTCGCTTCCGGGTACGTGCCCCGAGCGTACACCGGTGATGGTGACGGGAGGTAGCGTCGTGCTGAACCAGCGGCCATCGCCTTTGCTATCGTGGCGCCCCCGAAGGATCGAACCGGCATGAGCGAACTGCAGGATCTGAGCGCGTTGATCCGCGCCAATACCCCACTGATCGTCATCGAGACCCAGGACGAGGGTCGCATCGTCGAGCTGTTCCGGCAGACGCTGATGCACGTATGGCGGGCGCTGCACCGCTGGTCGATCACCGAGGGCCTGCGCCGGATCGACCTGGACAGCGAAGACCCGCCGGTCGGGCCGCCCGACGCCAGCGCGGCCCTGCAGATGATCCGCCAGGCCGACCAGCGCGGCGTCTACCTGCTGCTCGATTTCCACCCCTACCTGGGCTATGCCAGCCACCAGCGCGCCCTGCGCGACCTGATCCAGCGCCGCCACAGCGAGCCGCACGTGCTGGTGCTGATCGGCGCCAAGGTGGAACTGCCGGCCGAGCTGGAAGCACTGGCGGTGCGCTTCAACCCGCGCCTGCCCGATGCCAACGCCCTGCTGAAGATGCTGCGCGAGGAGGCCGACGCCTATGCGCGCGAGCATGGCGGCCGCCGGGTTGAAGTCGACAGCGAGGCGGTGAAGAAAATCCTGAAGAACCTGCAGGGCCTGAGCCTGGTCGATGCCCGGCGCATTGCGCGCCAGCTGATCTACGCCGACGGCGCACTGCGCGACGACGACCTGCCACAGCTGGCGCGGCTGAAGTTCGAGATGCTCAACCGCAGCGGCCACCTGTTCTTCGAACATGACAGCGCGCGTTTCGGCGATGTGGCCGGTGCCAACCGGCTCAAGCGCTGGATCAACCAGCGCCGGGTGGCGTTCATCGCCGGCTCCGCCCCGGCCGGGCTGGACCCGCCGCGCGGCATGCTGCTGCTGGGTGTACAGGGCTGTGGCAAGTCGATGCTGGCCAAGGCCACCGCCGCCGGCTTCGGCGTGCCCCTGCTGCGCCTGGACGTGGGCGCGCTGTACAACAAGTACCACGGCGAGACCGAAGCCAACCTGCGCCAGGCGCTGGCCTCGGCCGAACAACTCGCGCCCTGCGTGCTGTGGATGGACGAGATCGAGAAGGGCCTGGCCAGCGGAGGCGAGGACGGCGGCGTGTCACGCCGCGTGCTCGGTTACCTGCTGACCTGGATGGCCGAACGCAAGGCGCCGGTGTTCATCGTCGCCACCGCCAACCAGGTGCATGAACTGCCGGCCGAGCTGCTGCGCAAGGGCCGCTTCGACGAGATCTTCTTCGTTGATCTGCCCTCGCCTGACGTGCGCGTGGAACTGCTGCGGCTGCACCTGGGCCGGCGACAGCTCAACGCCGATGACTTCGCACTGCCCGCGCTGGCGGCGGCCGCCAATGGTTTTTCCGGGGCCGAGATCGAGCAGGCGATCGTGGCCGGCCTGTATGCGGCGCATGCCGAGGGCCGGCCGCTGGACACCGAGCTGCTGATGACCGAGATCCGCGCCACGCGCCCGCTGTCGGTGCTGATGGCCGAGCAGGTGGAGGCACTGCGTGGGTGGGCGTCGGGGCGGACGGTTTCAGCGGACGACTGAGGGATTTCCAGCGAACGGCGCAGCCCCTCGTGGCTGGTCGCTCAAAGCAACAGCCGTGGTTGGCCGGGTGGGTAGGCTGCGCAGGGGGCGCTGCAAGTACATCCATGTAAGCTCGGTCGCCGCATCCATGCGGCTCACGCCCCTGCGCAGCCTACCCACCCGGCCTCTGACAGTTTCCGGGGGCGTTCAGCCACGCAGAAGAAAGAAGAAGAGCAAAAGCGCTTGGCTCGCCGCTCTTTGTAGAGCCGAGCCCACGCTCGGCTGCCTTTCGATCAGATTTCGAATAGTCGATTCCGATACAGATTCATCCACGCATGGCGTGGACCTACCGTGTCGACCAAGGTCGACACCTACCAAAAGCTGCCGGAATCTGTCGAAGGCGGGGCACTGTGGGTTTGCGGGGTGTGAGCCGCATGGATGCGGCGACCAAGCCCCCATGGACGGGTTTACGGCGGCCCCGCAAACCCACAGTGCCCCGCCATCACGCAGGAAGCCCGCTGTTGCTTCGGCTGTTGCTGTTGCTTCAGCCCTTGCCTCTGCAGGTGCCGGGTGCAACCCGGCCGAACCCCCTCCTTATGGCCAGGCTGGCGGCGCGGCGGCCCAGGCCTGCTGCACCTCGGCCAGCGACGCGCGCTCATCCTCACGCCACTGCGGCAGCAGCTGCCCATAGTTGGCCGTGGTACTCCACTGCGTCGGCTCGGTGCGTACCGCAGCCGCATACCACTGCACCGCCTCCTGCTTCAGCCCCATCCGCCACAATGCCAACGCATAGGTCGGTGGCACCCAGGTGGGCTTCGTACGGGCGTTGCTGGCCGATACCAGCCACTGTTCCAGCGCCGCCTCCGGCTTGCCCTGGCGCAGCAGGTCCCAACCGTAGTTCCAGCGCACGCTGCGGCCGCTGCTGCTCTGTGCCGGCGCCTCTTTCATCGCCTCGCCATACAGCTGCTCGGCCAGCTCGCCCCGGCCCTGCGCACCGGCCACCGATGCCAGCTGCACCGTCGCTTCCACCGCGCGGCGGCCGCGCTCACGCAGCTTGACCAGCTGGGCTACCAGCTCATCGCCCTCGCCCTGCACCGCCACCATCGGCGTGGCCGCCAGGTCGTTGTCGAAGTAGAACTCCTGTGGTGCCGGCACGGCCGGCGCGGCCCACGCAGTGGCCACTCCCGAGGCCAGCAGCACGCTGGCCAGGATCTTTCCTGGAACTGACATCCCTTCTCCCCAGGCCGCAACTGCAGCCTCCCTCTCTCTCTCCCCGATCCTAACCCCAGCACCGCCGCGGGCGCGAGTGCCGGGGCCTCGCGGCCCCGCTGCTACAATTCGCGCCTTTCCCGCCGCGTGCCCGCACGTGGCCGGTGCCAGCCGATCCTACCGGGCCAGCCATGACCAGTACCGCGCAACTCACTTCGCCCTCGTCCGCCGACCTGCTCGACCGTGATTACACGCTCGACCACAAGTACACCCGCAGCGAGGGGCGGATCTACCTGAGTGGCGTGCAGGCGCTGGTGCGGCTGCCGCTGATGCAGCGGCTGCGCGATGCCGCCGAAGGCATCGACAGCGCCGGCTTTGTCAGCGGCTACCGTGGCAGCCCGCTGGGTGGCTTCGACCTGGAGCTGTGGCGCGCGCGCAAGCACCTTGAAGCAGCCAAGGTGAAGTTCACCCCGGGCCTGAACGAGGACCTGGGCGCCACCATGGTCTGGGGCACGCAGCAGACCAACCTGTTCCCCGGCGCCAACGTACAGGGCGTGTTCGGCATGTGGTACGGCAAGGGCCCGGGCGTGGACCGCTGCGGCGACGTGTTCAAGCATGCCAATGCCGCCGGCACCTCGCGCTACGGCGGCGTACTGGCGCTGGCTGCCGACGACCATGCCTGCCGCAGCTCGACCCTGCCGCACGGCAGCGAGGACGAATTCGTCAGCGCGATGATGCCGGTGCTGAACCCGGCCGGCGTGCAGGACATCCTCGACATGGGCCTGCTGGGCTGGGCGATGAGCCGCTATACCGGCCGCTGGGTTGGCTTCAAGACGATTGCCGAGACGGTGGAATCGTCGGCGTCGGTCGAGGTCGACCCGCTGGCCCGGCGTATCGTGCTGCCGGAAGATTTCGACATGCCCATCGGCGGCCTCAACATCCGCTGGCCGGACCCGCCGCTGGACCAGGAAATGCGCCTGCACCGCTATGCGGTGAAGGCCGCGCAGGCGTTCGCCCGCGCCAACGGCATCGACAAGGTGGTGATGGATGCGCCGCGCGCACGGCTGGGCATCGTCACCACCGGCAAGAGCTACCTGGACGTGCTGCAGGCGCTGGAATACCTGGGCCTGGACGAGGCCGCGTGCGCCGACATCGGCATCCGCGTGTACAAGGTCGGCATGACCTGGCCGCTGGAGCCGGAAGGCATCGCGCGCTTCGCGCAGGGCCTGGAAGACATCATCGTGGTGGAGGAGAAGCGTGCCTTCATCGAGCGCCAGATGAAGGAGCAGTTCTTCAACTGGCCGGTCAGCTGGGGCCAGCGCCCGTCCATCGTCGGCAAGTACGACGAGAGCGGCGAATGGATCCTGCCGTCGACCGGCGAACTGACCCCGGCCACCATCGCCGGCGTGATCGGCCGCCGCATCCAGAAGTTCTTCAACAACGAATCGATCGAACAGCGCCTGCAGTGGATGCAGGAGAAGGAAGCCGAGCTTGCGTTGCCGCGCGCCAGCTTCCCGCGCGTGCCGCACTACTGCTCCGGCTGCCCGCACAACACCTCCACCCAGGTGCCGGAAGGCTCGCGGGCGCTGGCCGGCATCGGTTGCCATTACATGGTGACCTGGATGGATCGCAGCACCGACACCTTCACCCACATGGGCGGCGAAGGCGTGACCTGGGCCGGGCAGGCGCCGTTCACCGACACCCCGCACGTCTTCCAGAATCTGGGCGACGGCACCTATTTCCACAGCGGCTCGCTGGCGATCCGCCAGGCGGTCGCGGCCGGCGTCAACATCACCTACAAGATCCTCTACAACGACGCGGTGGCGATGACCGGCGGCCAGCCGGTGGACGGCCCGCTGAGCGTGCCGGACATCGCAAAGCAGATGCGCGCCGAAGGCATCCACACCATCGTGGTGCTGTCGGACAATATCGGCAAGTGGACCGGCCAGCGCGAGCACTTCCCCAGCGATGTCGAGTTCCACGATCGCAGCGAACTGGACGAAGTGCAGAAGCGCCTGCGCGAAGTGAAGGGTGTTTCGATCCTGATCTACGAACAGACCTGCGCCACCGAGAAACGCCGCCGCCGCAAGCGTGGCAAGCTGGAAGATCCGCAGAAGCGGGTGCTGATCAACTCGCTGGTCTGCGAAGGCTGCGGTGACTGCGGCAAGAAGAGCTTCTGCGTGTCGGTGCTGCCGAAGGAAACCGAGTTCGGGCGCAAGCGCGAGATCGACCAGTCCAACTGCAACAAGGACTATTCCTGCGTGAATGGTTTCTGCCCGAGCTTCGTCACCGTGCACGGTGGCCAGCCGCGCAAGGGCAGCAAGCGCGATGCCTCCACGCTGCTGGACAACCTGCCTGCGCCGACCGTGCGCGGCACGCTGGAACAGCCCTGGAACATCCTGATCACCGGCGTCGGCGGTACCGGCGTGGTGACCATCGGCGCGCTGCTGGGCATGGCCGGTCACCTGGAAGGCAAGGGCGCGACCGTGCTCGACCAGACCGGCCTGGCACAGAAGGGCGGCGCGGTGACCACGCACATCCGCATTGCCCGTCGCCCTGAAGACATCCACGCCGTGCGCATCGCCGCCGGCGAAGCCGACCTGGTGCTGGGCTGCGACATGGTGGTGGTCAACGACTACTGGGCGCTGTCGAAGGTACGCGCCGGCCGTTCGCAGGTGGTGCTGAACACCTACGAAGCGATGCCCGGCACCTTCACCACCCGCCCGGACATGCAGTTCCCCGCCGCCGACATCGTGGCCGGCGTGCGCGTGGCGCTGGGCGGCCAGGAGCCGTTGCTGCTGGATGCCACCCAGCTGGCCACCGCGCTGCTGGGCGATGCGATCGCCGCCAACCTGTTCATCCTCGGCTATGCGTGGCAGCAGGGCCTGGTGCCGCTGTCGTTCGAATCGCTGATGCGCGCCATCGAGCTCAACGGTGCGGCCGTGGCGATGAACCAGCAGGCCTTCGCCTGGGGCCGCCTGGCCGTGGTCGACCCGCAGGCCGTGCAGCAGGCCGCCGGCCTGGTGCGCAACCGCCATACCGATACCGAATCCACCCCGGGCCCGCTGCATCCGCTGCCGCCGGGCGAGTGGGAGGGCAACGAATGGGGCGCCACCGCGGCGCCGCGCAACACCGGCGACGAGCGCGAACTGCGTGGCCTGCCCTCGCACGGTGGCGACGTGGCGTTCCTGCCGCTGGACGACGCCCGCCTGTCGCGCTCGCTGGATGAAATGATCGAGCGCCGCGCCGCCTTCCTGGTCGAGTACCAGGACGCTGCCTACGCCAACCGCTACCGCAGCCTGGTCGAGCGCGTGCGCACCGCCGAAGCCGACCGCATCGGCGGTTCCACCGCGCTGACCGAGACCGTGGCCCGCTATCTGTTCAAGCTGATGGCCTACAAGGACGAGTACGAAGTAGCCCGCCTGTATACCAGCGGCGACTTCCAGCGCCGCCTGCAGCAGCAGTTCGAGGGCGATTACCAGCTGCGCTTCCACCTGGCACCGCCGCTGTTCGCCAGGAAGGACGAGCAGGGCCGGTTGCTGAAGAAGGAATACGGCCCGTGGATGTTCAAGGCCTTCGGCCTGCTGGCCAAGCTGAAGTTCCTGCGTGGCGGCCGCTTCGACGTGTTCGGCCGCACCGGGGAACGCCGCATGGAGCGCAAGCTGATCGGCGATTACGAGGCCACCGTGCAGCTGCTGCTGGACGGGCTGGAGGATGATCGGCTGTCGCTGGCGGTGGAGATCGCCAGCGTGCCCGAACACATCCGCGGCTTCGGCCACGTCAAGGAAGCCCACTTCGAACAGGCGAAGGCGCGCGAAGCCGCCCTGCTGGCGCAGTGGCGGAACCCAAAGGCGCTGCACATCGTGCAGGTGGCTTGAGCGCCGCTGAAGGCGCGAAAGCAACCTATTGATTGCATATTGAGAGAGCAATCGATAGGTTGCCTCCAGCGAAGGAAAGAGATAGGTTGCTTGTCGTAATGCAACCTATCCTTTGCGTACACGTTCGCGTACGGTCACTTTCTCGGGGACTGCCGATATGGACAGGCCGTTGTACACGGTGAGGACACCTCAACAACTGGCACCACTGATGCGTGCGTTCAGGCGCCAGGCGGGCTTGAGCCAGGCGCAGTTGGCGGCACAGCTCGGCATAAGCCGCCAGGCAGTAGGCGCCTTGGAGCGCGACCCGGCGTCGGCAAGCTTCGAACGGCTGATGCGGGTCTGGGCAGTGCTGGGTCTGGAAGTCAGATTGCAGCAGCGAAGTCCCCCGGAGACAACGTCAACGTTGGAGTGGTGAGCCATGGGTACGCTGCGGGTCTGGATGAATGGTGTCGAGGTCGCGCTCTGGGATGATGTCCGGAGCGGCTCTCCCCGGCTTTCGTACGTCGACTCGTGGATCAGCTCCGCCCAGTCCCGGCCGTTGTCACTCTCACTGCCCCTGCTCCCGGAGGGTGAGAGCCATCGGGGCAATGTCATCAACAACTACTTCGACAACCTTCTTCCCGACAACGCCGTCATCCGCAACCGGATCCGCGACAGGTTCTCAACGCGCAGCAGCGACACATTCGATCTTCTCGAAGCCATCGGCCGGGATTGCGTCGGCGCAGTGCAGCTGATGCCGCTTTCGCATATACCGGGGGACATCCAGCAGATTACGTGCGAAGCGTTGGACGAATCAGGCGTCGCTGCGATCCTGGGTCAGGTGACGGCAGGGAATCTACCTGGCGCACCCACCAGTGATGATGCGTTCCGCCTATCCATCGCCGGTGCGCAGGAGAAGACGGGGCTTCTGCTACATGCTGGCCAGTGGTGCATTCCTACCGGCAGTACCCCATCCACCCATATCTTCAAGCTGCCGCTTGGCATTGTGGGCAACATGCGGGCGGACATGCACCAATCCGTCGAGAACGAATGGCTGTGCATGCAACTGCTTTCCGCATTTGGAATCCCCGTTGCGAATACGCAGATGGGACGCTTCAAGGACGAACGCGCGCTTATTGTGGAGCGATTCGACCGCCGTCTTTCTGCGGATCGCCGGTGGTGGCTGCGGCTGCCGCAGGAAGACATGTGCCAGGTCTTCGGTCTGCCCGCTGCCAGGAAGTATGAATCCGATGGCGGCCCAGGCATCGTGACCATCATGGATCTGCTTCGACAATCCGAGCATTTCGAGGATCGGGCGACCTTCTTCAAGACGCAGATTCTTTTCTGGATGTTGGCTGCAACCGATGGACATGCCAAGAACTTCAGTGTTTACCTCGAAGCCGGTGGACGCTTCCGCCTGACACCCGTCTACGACGTATTGTCGGTGCATCCCATCCTGGGTAGGGGGCCAAACCAGCTCGACCCGCGGAATGCACAGCTCGCCATGTCCGTCCAGGGCAAGAACCGCCACCGGAAGCTGCACCTTGTGCGACGACGCCACTGGAACGAAACCGCACGCGCCTGTGGTGTCGCTGATGGTGCGGAGCCGTGGATCGAAGCGCTGATCGCAGCCGTCGAACCCGCCATCGAGCAGGTCACGCGTCAGCTCCCAAGTGATTTCCCCGTAAACGTGTCCGAACCCATTTTCAACGGGCTGCGCGCTGCAGCGGCACGCCTTTCCAGCATGTCGCCGGACGCCTGATCACCCCAGCCGCCACAGCAGCAACCGGTTGTTGGCCGGCATCGCTACGTCGCGCAGGCGGGTGAAGCCGTTGTCCTCAGCCAGCGCCTGCACCGCTTCCACATCGCGGATGCCGCTGCGTGGATCACGCGCCTTCAGCCAGGCATCGAACTGCGCGTTGCTGTCGCTGGTGTAGCGGCCGCCGTAGTTGAACGGGCCGTACACCGCCAGAGGCGCACCATGCCGCAGCACCGACGGCAACGCGGCGAACAGCGCCTGCACATACTCCCAACCCATGATGTGCAATGTGTTGGCGCTGAATGCGGCATCGAACGTACTGCCCTCGGGCAACGACAGGCCCGGCGCCGGGGGTAGTTCCACCTGCAGCGCCACCGGCGGCAGCAGATTGAGCAGCGCGGCCTCCGCGCGCCAGGCCTCGATGCCGGGCAGATGGTCCGGATGATCGCTGGGCTGCCAGCGCAGCCAGGGCCAGCGCTCGGCGAAGAACGCCGCGTGCTGGCCGGTGCCACTGCCGATCTCCAGCAGCCGGTGGCGATCGCCCATCCACGGGTCGAGTGCGGTGGCGATGGGTTCGCGGTTGCGCTCGCAGGCTTCTGAATACGGCTTGCTCGACATCGGGGAACGTCCAGGCGTGGTCGCCCCATTGTGCACGAGGGGGGGTTACTGGGCAGGGCTTGCAGCCCTGCACCTGCTTCAAGCCACGGCAACGGCAACGGCAAAAGCTGGCTTCCTGAGGGATGGCGGGGTGGGGGGGGGGGGGGGGGCCCCCCCCCCCGCCCGCGCCCCCCCCCCCCCCCCCCCCCCCCCCGCCCCCCCCCCCCCCCCCCCCCCCCCCCCCCCCCCCCCCCCCCCCCCCCCGCCTTCGACAGACTTCCGCGATCTGTCGGA
>NZ_JAWIRS010000011.1:30247-149090 GCF_036320005.1 Stenotrophomonas sp. SMYL11 | reverse complement strand
CACCGCCGAGGACGCGCTTAAGGCCAAGGCCATTTCCTGGGTCATGGTGGGCGGTCTCGCGGGCGCCATCATCGGGCCGCAGTTGGTGATCTTCACGCGCGATGCGGTAGCGGGCACGCCCTACGTTGGCAGCTTCCTCAGCCAGGCGCTGCTGCCGCTGATCGCCTTGCCGATCCTGCTGATGCTGCGCACGCCGAGCCAGACCCAGGCCGAAGCAGTCGCCGATAGCGGTCGGACGGTGCTGCAGCTCTTGGCGATGCCGCGCTATCTGCTGGCCGTGGCTGCGGGCGTGGTGTCCTATGGGGTGATGGCGTTCGTGATGACGGCCGCGCCGGTGGCGATGGTCAACCACGGGCATTCGGTGGACAACGCCGCCCTAGGAATACAGTGGCACCTGCTGGCGATGTTCGGGCCGAGCTTCTTCACCGGGCGACTGATGGTGCGCTACGGCAAGGAGCGCGTGACCGCCGTCGGCATGGTGCTGCTCGCCGCCTCCGGGGTGGTGGCCCTGGGCGGGCTCGGCCTGTCCCACTTCTGGGGCTCGCTGGCGCTGTTGGGCATCGGCTGGAATTTGAGTTTCATCGGCGCCACGGCGATGGTCACCGACTGCCACACCCCGGCCGAGCGGGGCAAGGCGCAGGGCATGAACGACTTCTTCGTCTTCGCCGCCACGGCGGCCGTGTCGTTCCTCGCGGGGTCGATCCTGCACAGCTCGGGCTGGCAAGCGGTCAACTGGATGATCTTCCCGGCCTTGGCGCTGATCTTGGTGCCGCTGCTGTGGCAGGGGCGGTACGGTTGCAACTGACTTGACTTGGGGCATTGATCGAGGACTGGAAGCCGATAAGTGGCCCGTTCCGGCACTACACGACTTGTCTCCACTGCTGAAACTTCGGAAAGCTACTTTGCCGTTCCACCTTTATTGATGGTCAAAGAGTTGTATGGACAGATGAATTTAGTTAGTTAGTTAGTTAGTTAGATTTATCAAGAAGCAGTTTAACCACGGCTTTGGCTTTGCGAGCAGCGTGCAGATCTCCAAGAACGTGAGCCTGAATAATCGCCCCTTCAAGCAACATAGCAATTGTTTCAGAGATTTGAACTATCGATTCTCTGGACGTTATGACAAGTGAAGTGTGGTGTGTGATCCATCGCAGCATAGCCTCTTTGTTTCGGGCGCAAAGCTTATGTATATCATGATCCGGATTGCTGAATTCGGCGCTGACATTAATGAAATAACAACCCAAGAAAAGTGGCTTGGATTGATCGAGACCCTGAAACAGATCGTCAAAAGCATCAAGCATGGCATACAAGGCGTCCCTACCTGGCGTCGCTTCGTGCAAACGCAAATCGAGCCAAGAGAAATACTGCTGATCACAATATTCGACGGTCGCAGCAATTAGATCTTCCTTGCTGGAGAAATGGTTATATAGCGTTTTCTTGGCAATGCCGGACTCTTCAAGTACCCGATTGATGCCAACAGCATGAATGCCGTACTTATAAAAAAGGTTAAAGGCAGTTGCGACTAACTGTTCTTTTTTGTCCATGATGTTATTCATCGTTGTGAGGATTCATACGCGACATGTTGACACAAGGAGACAGGGTTGTCTACAATCCCTCAAGGAGACCGATCTGTCTCTTTCTTTGCAATTTCCTTGAGGCTTCTTTTATGAACACGACAACAGCGGCTTCCGCACAACAGCCCTCCGTCATCTATGATCTAGTCACGATAGGTTCCGGTTCGGCGGCTAGAGCCGCAGCGAACGAAGCACGTAGGCTCGACAAAACAGTCGCCATGATCGAACAGGGGTTGGCAGGAGGGACCTGTCTCAATGTAGGATGCGTTCCTTCAAAGACGTTGCTTGCGGCGGCTTCTGCTCGCATGTCTGCTGCGCATGGGAAGTTCCCAGGTATAGCGACCTCGGCCGGGCCTGTCGACTTGTCTTTGCTTGTCAGAGATAAAGATCAAATGATCGGGCACTTCCGGCAGTCTTTCCATGTACAAGCACCCAAGGATGCAGGTATTGCGGTATTTCGCGGCAAGGCGACCTTTGTAGCGTCAGATGAGCCAGATATCGTAGCGCTCGTCGTCGCGGACTCAGACGGAAACACAAACCTGGTGTACGCCAAGCAGGTACTGATCGCCAGTGGGGCAGCGCCATTCATTCCTTCCATTCCTGGCCTCAGTGAGGTGGACTTTCTCACTTCCGGCTCGGCCATGTCCCTTGAGCAGGTGCCTGAGTCCATGCTGGTCGTCGGCGGCAATGCGATCGGTCTGGAGCAAGGTCAATTGTTCGCTCGACTGGGCAGCAAGGTTGAAGTGGTCGAGATAGCTCCTCGAATTGCACCGTTCGAGGATCCCGCGATTTCTGCGGCACTGGAGCAGGCGCTGTCAGCGGAGGGCATCATGTTCCATACTGGCGCCAATCTGACAAACGTCGTACCACACGAGAGCGGGGTGCTTGCAACTGTCGTCGCCGAAGGACGTACTCAGCAAATTTTCGCCCATAAGATTCTCATAGCGACGGGGCGCCGTCCGGCAACTGAAGGACTCAACTTGGATGCTGTCAATGTGTCCAGGGGCGATCGAGGCGAAATAATTGTGGACGAACATCTGCGAACCTCAAATCCTCGCATCTGGGCAGCGGGCGATGTCACTGGTATGGCTCAATTAGTGTATGTCGCTAGTGCGCAGGGGACCGTGGCCGCGAGCAATGCTCTGGGCAACGAGCCTCGGTCCCTAGACTACACCGCCTTGCCCCGCGTCATTTTCACGTCGCCCGAGATGGCTGCTGTCGGCATGACTCCTATGCAGGCTGAGGCGGCCCAAATTGCCTATGATGTTCGTGAAATTCCGGTTTCCTTTGTTCTACGTGCTATTGTAAGTCGTCACGACAAAGGGATAATCAAGATGATATCCGAGCGTGAGACAGGAAGGATTCTGGGTATTCATATGGTAGGCGAATCTGCTGGAGAGGTTATTGCAGCTGCAACCTATATTATCTCCGCAGGACTTACGGTTGACCAACTTGCAAAACAGTGGTCTCCGTACTTCACTATGGCGGAGTCGCTTAAAAACGTAGCAAGCAGTGCGCCAACTTTGGAAGATTCGGCTAATGGCTAAATCTTATTATTACTATGCGCTTAAATTTCAAGGGATCGTTTCAGGGTAAAGTTTCCTGATGTGAGCATGTTTGAGTTTTTTGCTATGGCGGGATCGCTCAATGGGCTTCCCGCCTTTTTTGTGGTGAATCATTAAAGAATTTGCCGATCTTGAATATATGCATAAAAACTCAGGGGGTGCCGTTCAGTCTGTTGACGAGAAAGATAGGATTCTTTTACTGAGAAATTCCCGTCAGAACTTCAATTTATCTTCTCTAAATTTGAAAGGTTGTCAGGCAATTCATGCGCGATGAGTAGACACGCTGGCCTGCTTCAGTGCCCCCGAGTACTGCGACCAGAAGGAAAGGGGTTATTCGTTTCATAGTTCGATTTCCTGCTGTGGGCTACTGCTTCGCAGCCGCCGTCACCGCCGAGGACGCGCTTAAGGCCAAGGCCATTTCCTGGGTCATGGTGGGCGGTCTCGCGGGCGCCATCATCGGGCCGCAGTTGGTGATCTTCACGCGCGATGCGGTAGCGGGCACGCCCTACGTTGGCAGCTTCCTCAGCCAGGCGCTGCTGCCGCTGATCGCCTTGCCGATCCTGCTGATGCTGCGCACGCCGAGCCAGACCCAGGCCGAAGCAGTCGCCGATAGCGGTCGGACGGTGCTGCAGCTCTTGGCGATGCCGCGCTATCTGCTGGCCGTGGCTGCGGGCGTGGTGTCCTATGGGGTGATGGCGTTCGTGATGACGGCCGCGCCGGTGGCGATGGTCAACCACGGGCATTCGGTGGACAACGCCGCCCTAGGAATACAGTGGCACCTGCTGGCGATGTTCGGGCCGAGCTTTTTCACAGGACGACTGATGGTGCGCTACGGCAAGGAGCGCGTGACCGCCGTCGGCATGGTGCTGCTCGCCGCCTCCGGGGTGGTGGCCCTGGGCGGGCTCGGCCTGTCCCACTTCTGGGGCTCGCTGGCGCTGCTGGGCATCGGCTGGAACTTCAGCTTCATCGGCGCGACGGCGATGGTCACCGATTGCCACACCCCGGCCGAGCGCAGCAAGGCGCAGGGCATGAACGATTTCTTCGTCTTCGCCGCCACGGCGGCCGTGTCGTTCCTCGCGGGATCGATCCTGCACAGCTCGGGCTGGCAGGCGGTCAACTGGATGATCTTCCCGGCCCTGGCGCTGATCCTGGTGCCGCTGCTGTGGCAGGCCGCGCGAAAGCCGGCGCTGCCAGCTCCGGTCTGATCGGAGCGGTGCAAGAGGCGCTCCGCGCAGTGGGTCGCCTCGGCCGCTACAGCACCTGCTTCCACTGGCGCAGCCTCGACAGCGCGTCGTCGTAGGCGGTGGAGGTGAAGAACTGGATCTTGCGCCCGAGGGTCTTCATCGGGCTCAACGCGGGATCGAAAAGCGAGGCGTTCGAATGGTGCGCCACGCAGTCGAGCACCCGGTCCTGTCCCTCCGTGAGCATGGCTTCCAGCTCGCGAAGGTCTCTGCCCGCGAAACGGCGCTGGAAGCCGGCAGAAAGACGCTCGGCCCGCTGCGCCATCGCACTCGGCGAGTAAAAGGACGCCGAAGGTCCAGGCGTCCGATCATGCGCGAACTGCAGGATCATCGTGTTCCAGACGATGACGTCCACCAGGACCATCGCAGCGTTGGTATGCAGGCGCGGCTCCTGCCAGATCATGGCCGTGTGCCGGTAGTGGCTGGCGGGAATGGTGGCAGCTTCTACCCCGAGCTTTCGGTGGCTGGCGCGAACCTTGTCAAGGAGTTCCTGCTTCGTGGTTGGTAGTTTCATTCGGGATTTCTATTTCATCGAGACAAGGCTCGATAACCGGCGTGTCAGATATTCATCAAGTCACCAGCGCAATTACCTTGGATTGAGGAAAAGCGCTTGCCTCACCGCTGCGCTGGCGGCGCCGAGGGCTTGTGCATGATGAAGCGGGACATGTCGGTGATTTCCTGTTTGCGGATTTACGTTACTGCTGAAGCTGCTTCTGCATGGTGTTGTGGTTGTAGTAGTCGCTGGCATAGACAATCTTTCCGTTCGAAACACGGAAGAAGCTCGCGCCGAAATAACTGATGGTCGAACTGGAGGGCGACGTCCCGCCATTGCTGTTCTTGGTGGCGGTGAATTCCCACTCGATCGCCACACCATCGCCGGAGGCAACCGGCTGCGAACGGATTTTCATTTTTCGGTCGGGCAGGATTTTCATCAGAAACTGCGAGACTTCGGTAATGGCTTGAGGCCCAGTGCGGGACGCTTCATTGCTGGTATTGAAATAGACGACGTTGGAATCGAGCACTTTTTCCATCGCGTCGGTTCGCCCGCCATTCCAGGCGTCAAGGTATTGCCGGACCACCTTCACGTTCTCTGGCTCATCTGCCGCCTGCGACGTGACGCTATAGGCGAGTGAAGCCAGCCCGAGGAATATCGCTCCCAAAGCCTGCACCGGACGGCAGCGCAAGCCGTCTGAAGAACGAAGGGGCCTGAATGACAGGGCGTGCTGCATGTTGTTCATGGTCGAAATACTCCAAAAGGTGTTGAAAAAAATCCCGCTCGCACGGGCGTGGTGGAAAATCGCATGTCGCGCGCAACGAAGCACAGGCCGTCGGCAATTGCTCTTTTGTCAAATACATAGAATCATCCTATGTATAAGGCCTGAGTTGCTACAATCGAGGTCCGATGGGCTCCCGTCTCTACGTCATTTGAGAACCGCGATGAATAACCGCTTCACACTCCCACAGGCGCCGCGGCGTTCGCTCGTCGATTCGACGATTGAGCTGATCCGCGGCCAGATCGAGGGAGGCGCCTGGAAGGTCGGCGAGCGCATCCCCAGGGAGCAGGAACTGGCCGAGATGCTGGAGGTTGGCCGCAACACGGTGCGGGAAGCCATTCGCGTGCTCTCGCACGGCCAGGTCCTGGAAGTCCGCCAGGGTGATGGCACCTACGTGCGAACCAATATCGATCCGGCCGAGGTCATGCGCCGTGTCGGGCGTTCCGGCTTGCGAGAGCACTTCGCGTTGCGCTGCATGCTGGAAACCGAGGCGGCCAGGTTGGCCGCGGTGCATCGGTCCAAGGCGGACGTTGGGCTGCTGCGCCGACTGTTGAAGGCCCGCGGCGAGCAGGAGCAACACGCATCGAGCGCGGCCTTTGCCGAGGCCGATACGGCTTTCCACTGCGCGATCGCCGGGATGTGCGGCAACGGCGCGCTGGCTGAGCTGTACCGCTACTTCGCGAACTCGGTCCGCATGAACACGCTGACTGCGCTGAAGGACAAGGAACTGCCCGAGCCGGGTCTCGCGACCCATGAGGCGATCGTGGATGCTATCGAGCGCCAGGATGGAGAAGCAGCTGCGGCGGCTGTGCGGAACGTGGTCGCTCCGCTGATTGCGGCACTTGAGAAATCGGGTTGATCCGAGCGCGACTCCCGCGCTGGCAATGCCGCTTTCCATCGAGCAGCCGGTCGCCGGCCCCGTTGATCGGAACGCGGGTTGTTTCCCGGAGAGCACGCGGTAGCCGGTCCTCATGGATAGGCCCTTGGTGCGCTACAGCGACCGGACGGTGCTGTTCATATCGAATCTTCGACGCGACCACCCGCCAGGACATACCGGGCCAGCGCCTCGGCATCGGCGTGGGTGGCCCGGGTGGACTGCGGTGTACCGAAAGCCTGGACGAGCTTTGGCAGCATGGCCTCCAACTGGGCTCGCTTATCCGAATCCGGTTCGACGTGGATGAGCGCGAGCAATGTGCCGCCAAGCGTCTCCTTGTGAGTCTTCAGCCAGACGCCGCGCTGAGCGCGATCGTCGAGAGTCTCTTCTGGCCCTCCCGCGACGTAGATAAGCACGAAGGGCTTTCCGCAGGCGACGAGTTCATCCATTTCCGCGCACCAGGCGCTGCTGTATCCGTTGTAGATGCTTGCGCCGTCGAAGCGGACGATGGGGAAATCGCTGGTGTCGTGAACTTTCGGTTGCTGGGACATGATCCTGGACTCTCGCTATTAACGTCCTAACATCCTACCTTTGTTGAGAATTACTTGCAACTGAAATGGGCATGGGCACACCGCCGTGCAGCGCCAAGTGACGGGCGAAATAAGGGCTTGACCTTCCAACAATGGGAGGCCCTACAGTGAACCCATCAACCTCATTCAAGGAGTTTTTTCATGAAGGTCAACAAGTTCAGCCTCTTGTTCATTGCGGGCGCCGTCGTGGTCGCCGCCGGCCTGATGGCCGTCCAGAAGAAGGTGGTCGTCCCGTCGGGTGAAGCGATGCAGGCCAGTGCGGGCGGAGGTCACCAAGGGCACGCGATGCCCTCCAGCGCCTCGGCCAATGACAGTCCTTCCACGACCGCGTATCGCGCCGTGAACGACCAGATGCACGCCGGGATGGGAGCGCAGTTCACTGGCAACGCCGACGTCGATTTCATGCGTGGCATGATCCCGCACCACCAGGGCGCGATCGACATGGCCAAGGTGGCGCTGCAGTACGGCAAGGACCCGGAGGTTCACAAGCTGGCCCAGGAGGTCATCACCGTGCAGGAAGGCGAGATCGCCATGATGAACAAGTGGCTGGGCGACAACGGCCAGCAGGCGGCGGCCGGCAGCTCGGGCGATGCCTCGACGGCCGCCTACCGTGCCGGCAACGACCGCATGCATGCGGACATGATGATCGACTTCAGCGGCGACGCCGATGTGGACTTCATGCGCGGCATGATCCCGCACCACCAGGGTGCGATCGACATGGCCAAGGTGGCGCTGCAGTACGGCAAGAACCCGGAGGTCCGCAAGTTGGCTCAGGAGGTCATCTCCGCGCAGGAAGGCGAGATCGCCATGATGAAGAGTTGGCTTGTCGCTCGGGGCAAGTGAAGGCACGACCATGAACCAAGCCAACACCCCGCGCATCCTCATCTATAGCACTCCAACTTGCCCGGACTGCCGGGCACTAAAGGAGTGGTTGTCCCAGCAGGGCATCGCGTTTGAAGAGCGCGACCTGACCGACCCGAAGATTTCCGCGGAGGCCAAGTCACGAACCGGCGTGCGCGTGGCCCCGATCACGATCGTCGGCGACGAGGTCTTCTATGGCACCTTCGCGAGCCAGAAGCCGAGGCTGATGAAGGCGCTCGGTCTTCAGTGAGCCGCTGAAGGAAGACCGTGGTCACGGGCGGAGTCGCCGGTGCGGACCCCGGTCGGACCCTGTAAGCGCTGTTGTGGACGCGTCTGCACGCAAAGCTCAAGACCGTGAGGCATTCTTCGCCGACGACGCTCGGCGCTTTCGCCTGCGGTCGTTGACATCACGAGAGGAATTTTTATGCGATCGACATCATCAGCCACCTCCCTGCACGTCGCCATTTCCGAGGGCATCACAGTCGCCAACGACCTGCCGTTCGTGCTGTTCGGCGGCATCAACGTCATCGAGGATCTCGATACGACCCTGGCTGCGGCTGAGCACTTCGCGGAGGTGACGCGCAAGCTGGGGATACCCTTCGTTTTCAAGGCGTCGTTCGACAAGGCCAATCGCTCGTCGATCCATTCTTTCCGAGGTGTCGGCCTGGAGGAAGGGCTGCGGGTCCTCGATGCGGTCAAGTCGCGGTTCGGATGCCCAGTCTTGACCGACGTGCATGAGGTTGAGCAGGCCATGCAGGTCGCTGCCGTTGCCGACGTACTGCAAGTTCCGGCCTTCCTGGCCCGGCAGACCGATCTGGTGGCCGCCATTGCCCGCACCGGTCGGGTAGTGAATGTCAAGAAGCCGCAGTTCCTCAGCCCGGGCCAGATCAGGCATGTCGTCCACAAACTGCACGAGGCTGGCAACCCGCGCGTCCTGCTGTGCGAGCGTGGCACGCAGTTCGGCTACGACAATCTCGTCGTGGACATGTTGGGCTTCCGCGAAATGAGCGTTGCCAGCAGTGGCCTGCCACTGGTGTTCGACGTAACCCATAGCCTGCAGCGGCGAGAAGCGGATGCGTTGGCTTCGGGTGGGCGTCGCCAACAGTTGCCCGAACTCGCGCGGGCCGGCATGGCGGTCGGCATTGGCGGTTTGTTCCTCGAAGCACACGCCGACCCGGCGCATGCACGTTGTGACGGACCCAGCGCTCTGCCACTGGACACGCTCGAACCGCTGCTGCGGCAGGTCAAGGCGGTGGACCAACTCGTCAAGTCGTTCGAGCCTCTTCGGATCGACTGAAGCTTGCCACCCGTTCAAACAGAACGTGTGGCACTTCCCCTCTTAGTCGGCTATTTGAGCGACAGATAAGGATTGTTCGGTGGAACGGCATCGAATATGTGCGATGGGTCTTCGAGCAAATAGCCATGCACCTGGCGCGTTTTGCGCGGTCCCATGACCTCGCACGTCCTGATGTTCAGACCCGATGGCTGTTTCCTGTGGAGTCCGAGTTTTTCAAAGCGCTTCTGCACCCACTGCCAGTCCTGCAGGGCCGCGTCCTTCGCAAGCGGCCCAATGGTTGGATGCTCTTGTGCGTAGCGCTGGAAAACACCAGGGCTGATCAGGTAAACCGTGTCGGACACGGTATGTACCAGGGCCTTGGCGTCATTGATGATGAGCTTGCGGGTCTGGACGGCCTGTTTCAGCCAGGCCATGAAATGCTCGCCCGATGGCCGCCCGGTAAATGAGGCGAAATCGTGCGGCGCAGGCGCGGCGGTCGGCGCCGAAGGACCTGGGGCCGATGCGGGAGGGTCGAGCGGCACCGCTGCATCGTCGGCACCCTCTGGCGGGGCTTCGACGGACTGCTCCGGCTCAGGCGTTGTCTCGAACATCGCCAGCATGCTTTCCAGTGGGTCGGCCGGATTGCGCTGCGTGCTGGGAGGTATGGCGTGACTTCCGCCCGACTGATCTGGACGGCTGCTTGCTGCGGGCTCCTTCTCCGTTGCCACCGCTGCTCCAGGTAGCAATGCAGCGTCGGGTGCGGACGGGCGCGGCCCGTCCTCGGCCTCGCCGGCGTTGTCCACGGTCACGGTTCCCGCAAATGGGCTGGGTCGCTCCGAGGGCTCCCAGATCAGCGCCGGGGCCAGGCGCAGGAGCGTGAAGGCATGGGACCAGCCACTCTCACTGGTAATAGTTGCGCGCCAGATGGCCTTGCCGGAGGCGGTGGGCTGCAACATGGCATGATCCTGTAGCACGTTGAACACGGCCGTGTTGTTCGCGGGGATGCCATCGACCCCCTGGGACAGCAGGTGCGCGCGCAGCTTGTCCGAGACTGTCTTGCTCACCAGCCACAGCGCGTCCTCGGTGAGCCAGCCATCGGAGGCCTCCGGCTGGTTCAGTTTCAGCTCTTCCTTGAGCAGGTAGCGCAGCCCGTTGACCAGCTTGCGTTGGAGCGAGTGCTTGGGCGCGGCCATGGCGCGCGCGGGATCGCCGCCCAGCTCCTGGGCGACGGAGGCGCGGTCGGCCTGCACGACAAGCTCGCCCAGAACCCCGGCGTGCTCGTACTGCCCAGCCAAGACGTAGAGCAGCGGCGCCCACAAGGATGGATAGCCACTGAGCCAGTCCAGCAGATCGCGATTGAGCAATTGCTGGTACAGCAAGCCTGTCGCGGCGCTATGAAGCCGGTACTCGCGGTCGTCGCGGTAGCGGAAGCGGTACGGTTGGCGCAGCGGGCCGTGCCATGGGTGCCAGGTGCTGCCGTCGGCCAGCTCGACGTGCAGATCGACGGCCACCTTGCCGATGTCATGGAGCAGTGCGGCATAGGCGACGGCCGCAGTCCAGGCTTCGGCCTGCGCCGCCTGGTCTTCGGGGCTGGCCCCGATGGGCAGCAGATGGGACTGCCGCAGCTTTAGGCTGTAGGCGACGATTTCGAGGCCATGGTCGAGCATGCCGCCCGGGTAGGCATGGTGATGCGCTTCGGAAGCCGGGAAGGCCTGGACCAGCTCGGCGTAGCGCTCCAGCGGCGCGCGGTACAGGGAGGCGAACTGCTTGCGCGAAAGCGAGGTGCGCTGCCAGATGTGTTCCAGCAGCTTCTGCCGGCGCGGGGTGGCGAGCAACGATGCGGCCGACTCCGGCCGCATCAACCCTTTCGGGAGGTCGGTGGCGGGTGCTGGCGACGGCGCGGCAGCGACCGGGGGCCGTTTTCGCTGGAACAGGGAGAGCATGTCGGTGTCCTGATGGCGGGCCGGGCGGGAGGCCTTTTGGCCTTTTCAAGGTAGGGCCTTTCCCCTTGCACCCCATTCCCTTGCCGTTTCGACCCTTTGGCCTTTAACCGTTTCGGTATAGCGGGGCCTGGGCTGCGGCTCCAGCGTCAATGCGGAACCCGCACGAATGGATTAGACGGCGACCTGGCGCTGGGCCCCGGCCTATGCTGCCGGGGCGCTACACCGCCAGGTAGGCTCCCACCCGGGCGACTAAGTTGACAAATGCGACAAAGGAGACTAGAGTGAATCCTGTCTCAAACCTACCTGGGAGCTGACCATGCCCACTGCGATCGAATTCATTGCCGACCGGCTGCCGCGAGTCACGGTGGAGGATGTGCGACGCTTCGCCGATACCGTCGAAATCCGGGATGCACCGGCGTTCGCGGCTGAGTTGCAGGCGTTCATCCACGAGCGAGTGGAGGCGGTGACGCTGCCCGCCAACCTGGAAGGTGAAACGGTGGCGCAGGCCTTGCAGCGCAAGGCGGCCGCGTTGCGCTCCGACACGCGCTGGACACCGGCTGAAACCGATGTCCAGCGAGGCCGCGCCTTGCTGCTGGAAGCCTTCAACCAGCCGGACAACCTGCCGCCTGCCGAGTTCGCCAAGCTGGCGGACAAGTCGCGCCAGCAAATCTACAAGGACATCCTCGCCCGTCGGCTGCTGGCGCTGAACGTGGGGCCGCGCGGCCAGAAGCTGCCCGACTGGCAGCTCGACCCGGTGAAGCAGCAGTTGACCCAAACCGTGCTCCAGGAGGTCGAGGGCATCGACCACTGGACGATCTACCGCGCGCTGTCCGAACCCCTCGAAGGCCTGGGTGGTCGCTCGCCCGTGGATGCGGTGACGCATGGCACGATCGATGACGTGGCCGAGGCCGTGTTCAACGTGCTGGGCGTCCAGGTGCATTGAAGCGAGACCGCCATGAGCCACGAGCTGCCTTCGTTCCTGATCGATGCCGGTGAACTGCTCCAGCATGTGAGCCGCGTCGTCTATCGGGGCAGCCCGCTGTACTATGGCCGCAGCAGCACGAATCGCTACGATGACCCAGCGGGGGCCTACGGCGTGCTCTACCTGGGGCGCGACCTGCCCACGGCGCTGATGGAGTCGGTGTTTCACAAGCACCAGTGGCTTGCGGACACGCAACGCTCGATCGCGCTGAAAGAAGTCCAAGCCCGGATGGTGCGCGCAGTAGGCGTGATGGACGACGTGTTTCTGGCCGATCTCACGGCGCAGGGCGTCATGGCGGGCTACTTCGGCCTGAACCTGGAGCAGTTGGCCAGCCGCGACTACACGCACACGCAGCGGGTGTCCGCCCAGGTGCATGCGATGCTCGGAGATGATGGCCAGGCGCTGTTCGACGGGGTGCTCTATCCGTCGCGCAACAACTATCCCGCCAAGAGCATCGCCCTGTTCGAGCGTGCGGGAGCGAAGGTTGGCGTCATCGAGGACATCGACCTGGTGGACCATGTGGACTGGCCGCGTTTCGTTGTTACCTACCGCATCGGCGTTGAACCCGACCCCGGCCCGGTGGGGCCGGATGACGAAGCGTCCTGAAGCAGCAAGAAAACACATTGAAGCCGCAAACCGAATGAAGTGGAGCAAACTGGAATAGGCATTCCTCAACAGCAGGAGACGACCATGAACACGACGACCCGCACCAGCACCGCAGAACGCCTCGGCCGCGCCTTTGGCCGCGGATGGCGTGCCTATGCGCGACGCGAACGGCGGGCGTCGAACTGGTTGGTGTCCAAGGGCATGCCGCGAGCTGGCGCTACCGCGCTCGTGTGGGTAGCCAAGCTGGCTGTACTGGGGGTGCTGCTCTACGTTGCGTTTTGGTTTGCACTCGTGATGCTGGGCGTTGCGGCGGCGGGATGGGCTGCTGCTGCAAATACTTCGGATGAGGACGAGTGGCCTTTCACCGACCTCACCGAGCTGCGCAAGACGCCGGGCTACGATCCCAACCTGTACAACGACACGTCGCACGAGTTGTACACCGACGACTGACCGGCCTCGCGCTATTTCAGTTTTCCTCCGGTGAGCGCCCCGGCACCCTTGCCGCCAGCTTGGCCGGCGCTCTTGCTGCCATCGGAAAGTCCCTGGATGACGTGCCCGGCCCGAATCCCAACCCAGGTAAGGCTCGCCAGCCAGAATCCCGGCAGAACCAGGAACATCGTGCCCATGACGAACATCAGGAGCATGTCGCCGAAGGCGTTGTTCAACCCTACCAGCGGGTCAAAGTTGGTGTGCGGCCGGTTCCAGCCAAAGCCCCAGCCATAAAGCGCGTCCAGAATCGTTGAATCGATCCAGCGTGCGAGCTGGAACCAGAAGTCCGTGAAGAACAGCGCGAACTGCACGACGCTGACGGTGACGACCGTCTTCAGGTCGTAGGTGCCCACAACCAGCACGAGCGGGATGCAGATGACCAGCGCCATCTTCAGTAAGGCGAGGATCATGGGCAGGGATTGGCGCACGACATCCATGGCAGGAAACGCGGCAATCGCGCCGACTGCCATCCCCACGTCGCCCGTGGCGCGCGTCACGATGTTCGGCAGGGTCTTGTCGATCTGGCCGCCGTAGTCCGTATAGACGCTGCCCTGGTTCAGTTTCTGCTGCCGCGGTGACGCGATGGCGCGGATCACCGAATCGTCCACCTCGGCCCGGCTGAGGAACCCGGCCCAGCCCGCCAGGCGATTCAGCAGGGTCGGGTCCACTTGCCCCAGCAGCCGCGCGCGCAGGCCGTTGCTGCCGTCTGACCACCACTGCCTGCAGGTCGGGTAGCCGCCACCATTGGCAACCTGCGCGAGGCCTGCATCGCGGGTGTCGTCATAGGGCCATGCCTCGCGCGCCGTGCTGGAGCGGTAGCTGTCGTAGTAGCCACCCGTGTCCGTGAAAAAGCGCGAGCCGATCCAGGTTACGTCGTGCATCTGCTGCTCATCGAGATCCGGGCGCTGCATGAACAATTTGGCCCGCGCAGGCCCATAGCAATCCCGCGAGAAGTCCGCGACCTCCTGAGCCAGTACCGGGTCGTCAATGCGGGTCGCGTCGATCTCCATCCTCATCTGCCGCAGGTCCGTACCGCACGGGATCGCCGCTACCGAGGCGCTCGTGACGGCGCGCGAGAGCGCGTGCATGAAAGCCCACCAGACCGGCACCTTCGCCGACTGGTTGTTGATGGTGCTGAAGGACTGCGACCAGCCGGTTTCCGTGGGCTGCGGCACGCTGACCTGGCACTGCGCCGAGCGCGAGCTGTCGTACTGGATGGTGCTGAGGTCCACGTCGATGAACGGAATGCCCGCGAACATCACCACCACGATCGCGACGAACACCCGGTTCTCGATACGGGCGGCACTCAGAACGCCTTTGTTGCCCTCGTCAGCGCCTTCCGCGCGGGCCTTCAGCCACTCCTGCACGACGATGGCGACGAAAGGCAGCGCGAACACCCCGCTGGACACCAGCACGGCCCAGATACCGTTGTTGACGATCCAGGACACGAGGGTGAGGTAGTACTCCAGATAGTCGGTCGTGAAGAGCGTCATGGCCCCGATCTCCCCTCAAGCGGCCTGCATCAACAGGCTGGCTTCCAGCGCGACGATGGCGACGACGCCGGCGACCTCGGTACGGATCAGCCGGCGCCGCGCCTGCCCATCTGTCCCGCTTTGGTCTTCGCGGGCCAGCACCCGGCGGCGCATCCAGAACCATCCATAGGCCGTTGCCGCGTACACGCACAGCCGCCAGATGAAGAAATACCCTGCGGAGGCCGCCAGCCACCGTTCCCAGCCTGCAACGCTGCCGACCAGGTTGATGCCCGCGACGTTCGCCCCCACTGCGGCGGCAACGATAAGCACCAGCCACAGCAGCGTCTTCGCCGCGCGCCGGCTGAACAACCAGCGCAGCGGCCGCCAGGCCATGCGCGCCGGGCTCATGGCCGACTCCCCGGATTGCCCTTCTGGAGCTGGTCGAGACGGTCCGGCACAGGATCGCCCTCGTAGATGCCGCGCGAACCGGCCGCGCGCGCGCCGTGGCGCTGGATGATCGCCATGGGCGAGTTGTTCGCCAGTTCGCGCCGCAGCTCCAGTTCGGTCTTGAGGTTGCGAATCTCACGGTCGAGCGTGTCGCTCTCGTGGTTCACCGCCTCCACGGCAAGTTCGTTCGCCGCGACGTTGGGCTCCTTCTTGCCCGTGAGCAGCGTGCGCTGCAGCAGCAGCGCTTTCTCCAGCACGGATGCCAGCGCGACCTCGGACGCGAGGCGCTGCGACAGCAGGTGCTGGTCGGGCTCGTCGCGCAGCGCCTCGATCACGCCGCGCGTGATCGGCAGCGACGCACTGCCAGCTTCGCGCAGGTTCTCCGGCGTCGTGTTCTTGGCCTTGGTTACCAGGTCCTGGAGCGCCTGCAGCTTGGCGTCGTACTCCTCCTGGATCAGCGGCGTGAGCCCGACGCCCGGCGTCGTCTCGGTCTTGGTGCAGGCATCGCACGTGCGCTGCTCCTTCTCGCCGAGCACGCGCGTGGCCCACTCGACGGCAGCCTGCGGCGAGGTCCAGGTCTGGCACGAGAGACTGCTGCAACTGGCCGGCGCAATGGACGAGGTGTCGGTCACGCCGCGGCCGTTGACCAGGTTGTAGCCAGCGCGGGTGACATCGCCGACGACCTTGATCGCGGGCTGGCCGGAGCCGCCCGCGTTGCTGCCCCCGACCCACGGCACGCCGTCATTGCCGCGGCGCGTCTCGGCCTGCTCGATGGCCGAGACCGCATCCGTGCTCGACACGGCATCGCGCAGCGCCAGCCCTTCGGCCATCTGGCTCCAGCCGAGTTGGCCGCCCGCCGTTTCGGCCATCTTCTCGGCCATGGCACGGCACGTCAGCTTGCTGCGGTCGAAATCCAGCCGCGCCTGCAGCACGCCATTGGTGAGCAGGTTGTACAGACCGGGATCGGCCCGCTGGATGATCAGTGCGGGCAACGATGCCACCGCACTGGTGGCACTCTGGATCACCGACGACATGATTTGCTGGAAGCCGTTGGTAATGCCGTTAAGTTGGTTCTTCAACGTGGTCTGGATGCTCATGTCGCCGCAGATCAAGTTGCTGTTCCAACCCACGCCGACACCGATGGAGCGCATGCCGGCTGCACGTCCCATCGACACGGCGTTGCCGCCACCGATCGAGTACATGACGTCATCGCCGATGACGCTGCCGCTGGTCTGGTATCCCAGTTGACCCCAGGCCACGCCGCTGCCCAGCGCGAGCGCGCCGGCCAGTGCCAGGACGATCTCCGTGCGACGTACCCGGCGGGAGAACGGATTGAATGCAGGACGGAACTTCATGGCACCCCCTCAGAGGAAATCGACGCTGCCCAGGAACACCTGGCCCCGGCGCTCGCAGCAGGCATACGGCCGCCACAGCGCCCATGCGTAGTCGCCTTGCTGGGCCTGGGTAAGGAAGCCGCTGCGCGGGAAGACCGTGCAGGACGAGGACAGGACGGGCGTGAGTTCTTGCCACTTGCCGGTCGAGGCATCGCCCTCCATCAGCGCGCCGGCCGGCCAGTAGCCGTCACGGGAGTTGGCAAGCAACGGCTGATAGACGTGGATCTGCCCGCGGCGCGTGACCACATCGCCCGCACGCTGGGCCACCACTGCGCCGGCCTTGAAGTCGTCGGTCTGGTGCAGGAAGCCGCCACGGGGATACACGTTGCCCCAGAGATTCATCGTGGTACGGGCACCGACTTCGCGCCGGCCCGGAATCAGCGCTTCCGGGTAGGCCATCTCGGGCACGTTGTAGCGCCAGGCCAGCGTATCCAGGGTGCTGAGCAAGTACGGCATAAACGCCGTGCCCGCGCCCTCACAGAAGTAGCCTGACGAAGAGACGAACTGGTTGAACACCTCTGCGCCGGGGTGACCGATGACATCCGCGTTCTTGAATTTGGCGAGGCTGTTTTCGTGATCCTCGTTCGTCGTTCCGTCGCCGCCAGCTTGGGCGGACGGGTTGGGCGTGCTCATTGCCTGGACTTCGACCCAGGGGTTTTCTCCGGTATTCGAGTACGACGACACCACTGCATCGGGGATGTAGTGGCGCACCTTGATCGACGTGCGCACGGTGCAGCCCGTCCATGTGCAGTAGAGCCAGTAGCAGATGCCGACGACGCGGTATTCGAGGCAATCGGGCGATGCCACCGAGCCGATGATGGTCGCTGTATTGAGGGCGTAGCTGCCCGTGGCGCTGAGCAGCAGCAACGAAGCCACGCCAGCGCGCAGGCGGCGCATCAGGTCGAATGGTCGGGTCACGGCTGGGTCCTCCGGTGCTGCTCGATGCGCGCGACAGCGCGAGCCACATCCGGCTCGCCATAGACCACATAGCGCCTGTCCACCACCACGGCCGGGAGGCTGGTGATGCCGAGGCTCCATGCGTCGGTAACGCCTTGGTATGCGGAAGCGATGCGTCGCTGCAGATCGGCACCGCCGCCATTCAGCCGGCGCTTGACGATGGCCGTCGCCTGTTCGGGGTCGGTGGGCAGTCCCGCGGAAAGCTCCGCTTCAATCCTGTGGGCTTCGTCCAGCTCGATCAGCCGCTCGCCGCCCATGGTCTTGACCGGGTGGCGGCTGTCGGTGACGACCACCACGTCGGCGGCGAAGGTGGCCGGGCTGAAAACGGCCAGGGCTGCCGGCAGCGCCACGGCCCGGCCGAGGGTTCGCCAGCCCGGCGCGAACCTGGAAAGGGATGCTGTCATGTCGCGTGCCCTTGAAGTTGATCAGAGCAGTAGTCAAACGCGAAGCCGACGCGGCCCCAACAAACAATGCGCATCGCGCACTGCCCGCATACCTGCTTGTCTCGCGCCCATGAAAAAGCGGAGGCCGAAGCCTCCGCGTGGATCAGGGAGCCGATGCCGTCGCTACAGCAGGCCGGATTCCGCGAACGAGTACGGCGTGCCCTGGCCGACGATGAGGTGATCCAGCACCCTCACGTCGATCAGCGACAACGCGGCCCTCAGCGTTTGGGTCAACGCACGGTCCGCGCTCGACGGCTCCGTGCAGCCCGAAGGGTGTTGGTGAGAAAAAATGACCGCTGCCGCATTCAGTTCCAAGGCACGCTGCACGATCGGACGCGCATGCACCGAGGTCGAATGGATCGTGCCTCTGAACATCGGCTCGTAGGCCAGCACCTCGTGCATGCTGTTGAGGAACACGATGGCGAAGACTTCATTGGGCTCGGCGGCCAGTTTCAGGCGCAGGTAGTCCTTGACGGCGGCAGGCCTCTCCAGGGATGGCCCCTTCTTGAAGACCCGCTGCTCCAGCAGCGCGATGGCTTGCCGGATGATCCAGTCATCGGATTGGGACATGGGGGCAAAACGTGGCTCCACGCAGGAGTCGTTGGCGACGAGAGACATGGCGGACCTCCAGAAAGTGAGCGGAGGGCGCCACCCTGGGAGGGCAAGCCCTCCTGGGGATGGAAACAGCGGAACAAGGTGCATCCATCACCGCGCGGCGGTGATTGTTCGCGGCCAGGATGCGAAAGCGAACGGGTAGCGGTCAGCGCGGCGAGCCGCGCCGTAGCCTTCAAGACCGAGGGCTACCTGGGCATGTCGCCGACAACGTCGGCAGGCATTTCGGATGTGGGGGTGGCGGGCGAACCCGGCGCGTCGCTGGCCATTTCCCCGGCCGCCAGCAGGTCCATGGCCGAGAGCAAGGCATCGCCCTCGATCGGCCCCTGCAACAGGATGGCCTGGCCCGTCTGGCGATCGAGCAGTCGCAGCGACGGCGTGGCGGTCACGCCGCTCTTGGTGGCTTCCGCGGCCTGCGCGCGGATGGCCACGTTGGGGCGCTCGCTAGCCATGCACTGTTCGATGGCTGACGTTGTTTCGGGGTAACGCAAGCCATCGGGCAAGCCCTGGCCGTCGCTGCGCGTGTGGGCATAGACCCATTCGACCGCCTGCCAGAACGCCGCATGCCCGCCCGCTTCGGCGGCGCACTCGGCCAGACGTGCCTCGGCCGACGCGGCAGGCTCGTGCGCGGCCAGCGGCTGGTGATGCCATTGCAGCGCCACGTCGGTGTTGTTGCCGACCCAGCGCTTGAGCTGCGGGAAATACTCCCGGCAGAACGGGCATTCCAGGTCGGCATAGAGCGTCAGCGTGAAACGGCCTTCCGGGTTGCCCATCTGCCAGGGTGGCCCAGCGACCTGCGCCGTGCTGACCGGCGCGCGCGACGGCGCTGAGGATTCGCCGGGCGTCCGGGACACCAGCCAGATCAGCAGCAGCGCGACCAGCGCAGCAGCCAATACCCAGGGCCAGCGAGGCCGCCAGCGGCGACGGCGGAACGCCTGGACCTGCATCGGAATGGAAGGACGTTTCTGTTCCATGGCGTTCTCCGGTTTACGACAGTTCCAGGGCCGGCGACTCGATGCCGCGGGCCTGGTCGATCTTCTCGGCCACCTTGAAAGCCGCTTCCAGTTCGGTGCAGCCGTACTGCTGCATGAGCTGGTAGCGTTCGGCCTTCTCCTCGGGTTCTGTCTGCGCGAGGGCGAGGTACAGGGACGGCGGCACGGCGCGGAACAGCACTTCCATGCTCTTGGAGAGGATGACGCCTTCGGTGAATTTCCCCGCTTCCTTGCGCGCCGAAAGCATCAGCGCCTTCTGCGCGGGCGAGAGTTCGCGGAACCGCGCGATCTTCTCAACTTCATCGGGCGGCATGCTGAGACAGATCCACCACTCGATCATGTTGAGCATGGGCTCCGCGGCGCGCGGCAGGTCGTCGATGTTCTGCGTCGCGAGCCAGAACCAGGCCCCCAATTTCCTCCACATCTTTGTAATTTTCACGACGTAGGGCGCGAGCAGCGGGTTCTTCGTGATGATGTGGCCTTCGTCGGTGACGTTGATGATCGGGCGTCCCAGGTATTGGTCGCGCTCGGCGATGTTGTTCACCGTGCTGATCAGGCTGATGTAAGCGATGGAGAGCTGCGCGTTGTAGCCCTCGCGGGCGTATGTCGCGAGGTCAACCAAGGTGATGTCGGCTTCGGGCCACGGCGTGCCGTCGCGGTCGAACATTTCGCCGTCCGTGCCTTGACAGAACATGTCCATCGCATCCGCCATCTCCAGCAGCCGCACGCGGCGCATTTCGGGCAGCGTCGGGTCCTGGCCGCGGGCGCGCAACGCGTTGCGCACGTCGCGCGTAAGCACCGTGCGTTTGTCGGCCACGCAGTGCTCGGCGGCGTCGAGGATGCACTGACGGATCAGCGAGCGGTCAGCCCGCGTCATCCGGGCTTCCTCCTTGTCCTCTCCGCCCGTGATCATCAGCCGCGCCGTGATCTCCAGTTCGCCGAGCACGTCGCGCTGCTCGTCCGCCTCCATGGCCGAGGCATCTGGTGGCGGGTCTTCATCCAGCGCGTCGGCGTCGAGCGTCTGCACGTCGCTGGGCGTCTCGATCAGCCGACGCGCGTCTGCGAATGGCGCGAGGCTGATGCCCGAACCTGGGGCCAGCTTGACCCGGTTTACCGTCAGCCCGAGCATGCGTGCGAAGTCGCTGAACAGGCCGAAGCTGTTGCCAGCCTCCACGATGAACAGCCGCGGTCGGTAGATGGCCGTGACCTGATTCAAGAGGTTGTTGAGCGTGGCGCTCTTGCCGGAGCCGGTGGGGCCGAACAGGAACAGATGGGCGTTCATCTGCCGATCCAGGCGGCTGAGCGGGTCGAAGGTGATCGGCCCGCCACCGCGGTTGAACATCGTGATGCCCGGGTGCCCCGTACCTTGAGCGCGGCCCCACACCGGCGACAGGTTCGCCGCGTGCTGAGCGAACATCAGTTGGGTGTACCACTTGCGCCGATCCTGGCCGGGGTTGTAGCAGCATGGCAGCCACCGCAAGTAGCTGTTGAGCGGCGCCACCTCGTCGTCCTCGCGCACCGGCTGCAAGCCAGCATTGAGCATCACGTTCGCCAGGTCCAGGCCGCGCCGGTCCAGTTCCGCTTCGTCGCGTCCGCGCAGGTAGAATGCCAGCGTCCCCCGGTAGAGCTTGTGTGCGCTGCCGATGAGGGAGCGGGCTTCCTGCACGTCCTTCAACGTCTGCTCCGACGCCAGCGTCTCGCCCACGGCCTTCTTCGCCAGGTGGTTGAGATCCGCTTCCAGGACATCCTGCGGCGTGGCGACCATCGTGAGACACAGCAAGGTGTCTTCCGGCATCTGGTCGAACAGCGTGTTGATGGCATCCCCTTTGCGGGTCTCGCCGGTCAGGTGTCCGGTGCCGGGCGGCATGCGCAGCCGGTCGGTGATCAGCACGCGGTGCGGCATGCCGTCGAAATACCAGGTGCCGTGCTCCACGTCGGAGCGTGGCTGGCCGAAGAACAGCCGCTGGCTGAAATCCCGCCCGCTCGCCAGCTCGATTTCGCCGGCCTCGCTTTCTTCGGTGCTGTCGGGGTAGCGCGCCAGCGCGTAGAAGCGCTCCCGGTCCTCTGCACTCGGTCCAAGCATCGCCGGGCGCGGATTGAACCACCGCAGCAGCCAGTCGTGGACGTCGGCTGCGACCATGCGCCGTGCCTGGATGCCGGCGTTCGCCAGGCCGCCGCACAGGCGGTCGCAGACGATGTTCAGCATCTGCTCGGGCGTCTGGCCGCGGCGGCTTGCCTGCCCAGTTGCACGGCGATAGATCACCATGCGCACCCGCCGCGTCTGGCCGCGCCAGCGCAGCCGCGTGACCACCGTGTCCTCGAACAGGCCGCCCGGCTTGGCGACCGCGCGCAGGTGGTGGCCGAAGAAGCGCAAGTAGAACTCGGTGAAAGCGGTGCCGCGGGCACGCGGCTGCACGTAGTCGCGCAGGGTCTGCATGTACTGGTCGAAGCTGGGCTCGTCCTGGGCATAGAGCTGGAGTACCCAGGGGTTTTCGTCCAGCTCATCGAACGAGTCCTGGAGCGCGTTCTCCAAGGCATCGCGGGCATGCGCGAGCCAGCCGGGCTCCCGCCCCTCGGTGCCCAGCGGCACCAGCTCGTAGAAGGCAGCGACCGACTGCCCATCCTCCAGCAGCATGGACTTCGACTGCGGCAAGAACTCCACCCAAGGCAGCAGTTCCGCGAACGACGGCGCGACGTCGTACAGCGCCTGCTCGTCGGCTACCGTCGCCGGCCTGCGGCCCTGGACCGCTGCGCCGGGTTCAGGGACGCCGGCCTGGCGCAAGGCCTCGACGTGGCGCTGCCAGCCGTCCGGCTTCTCTTCGTCGCCGGTGCCGGATGCGGCCAGCTTCGGCCAGGGAAGTTCCCAGCGCATCAATAGTCCTCCAGCCGTTCACCGGGCATGGCGTACTGCACGCGCTGGTACAGGGGGAAGACCGTCGTGTAGCCCGGAACCGGCACGGGGTCCGTGCCCGCCAGGTGCGGGTACACATACATGACGAGATCGGGGTTGGGCAGGCGCTGGAACTGGCGATAAACCTCGTTGCGCGCCGTGCGCGTGTAGCGCATCTGCTCGACGGGCGCAGCCTGCACATCGGCGTCGGTCAGCGGCCGGCGCAGGCTCTGGCGCGCGTCGAGCAACTGCCGGCGCGCGACCTGGCCGGTGCCACTGCCGCCGCCACCCGTTTCCTGCTGCCAGATGTCCATCATGGTGCGGTCGCTATGGGTCAGCAGTTCTTCCTTGCTGGTGGCGCAACCGCTGAGCACGGCGACGGCCGCGGCCAGCGCGAGGCCCTTAATCGAGTTCGAGCGCATGGCTTTCTCCTGCACGGTGATCGACGCGCCGGCCTTCGGGGTCGTGATCGATGGCCAGCGGCTTTTCGAGGTGGACGGCGACCTTGGCGCCTGGCTGCACATAGACGGCGGCGAAAGCCTGTCCGTAGAGCTTGTTGACCCAGGTCGACATGTCCCGGACGCCGCCCGCGAGGATCTGGCCGACTGCTTCCTTGCCGCTGATGCCCACGGTGCCGATGGCGCCGTCCGAGCCGACGTAGGACATGCGGCCGCTGTCGCTCTCGATGAGCGAGGCCACGCCGGCTCCGGCCGCGGTGATCAGAGCTTGCGACCCGAGGTACTGCTGGGCGTTGCTGCGCCGTTCGCCGCTGACGCACGGGATGCCGTGCGGGTCGCTGATCCAGCCCAGGCCGTCGCGCTGCTGGTTGTTCTGCTGGTTGCCTTCGCGGTCTTCGGGAATCGTGCGGATCGTGCCGTCGTTGAAGACGAAGGTGATGCTGCGAACCTGGCCGCGCACGCACGAGAGCGTCCAGTCGCCCGATGCGGTTCCGGAGAACACCGCGCCGGCCACGTCGGGAATGTCGATGCCGTTGGCAGTCAGATTGTCCGGCCCGACCAGCACCTTGAAGGGGTACGGATCGTTCACCGTCCCGTCGATCGGCACGCGCCCAATCAGCGCCGTCATCGCCACGGAGCCCATCAGTGTCGAGTTGGTCGGCACGGTATAGACCGGCTTGGCGCTCTTGACGCCTGCCGCACCTGCGCCGGCGTTCGCCACGGTTTCCGCGGTGGTTTCCAGTGTGCTTTGTGCCGGGCCGAAGCTCGTCGGGAAGCTCATGCCGCTGCCTGCGCCACGACTGCCATTGCGGCCCTCGGCCTTCTTCGCGTCGTCCGGTTCGACCCAGCGCATGCCGCCTTCCATGCCGGCCTCGTCGCCGCCGCGCAGCCCCAGGCCCACCGGCAGATCAGCGTGACCGCCGCCGCGCCCGCCAATGCTGTCCAGGCGCCGCTGCAGGTCGGCGAGCAGCCCCTCGGTCTGCTGGCGCGCGCTGGCCGCCTGTTCCTGGTCGCGGCGCAGGTTGGAGCGCTCGGATTCGAGGGCCGAATTGATGCGCTGATCAATGGAGTTCTCCCGCTGGCGCAGCCGCTGGTTTTCCTCGCGCTGCGACTTGTTGTCGGTCAGCGCGGTCTGAAGCTCGGTGCGCAACTGTTTCACCTGGGCGACGAGCGTTGCCACGGTATCGCGCGGGGTATCGCCTTCGATGCCCAACGCCTTCATTTCCTCGGGCGTGAGCTTGGAGCCAGCATCCGCGGCGGGCGGTGCCGACGTGCTTCCACCGGAGAACAGCCGGATGGCAACGAACAGCACCAGCAAGGCGACCGGGATCATCAGCCACTTGAGCAAGCCGTTACTGCGCATGGCGGGCCTCCTTGCCATCGTCGGCTTCAGCTTCCCGCTGCGGCAGATGCACGGCCGGGTCGAAGCGGTGGATCGCCGGCAGCAGCGATTGCGCGAGGCCGTGCCCGCGCGTCACCAGGTACAGGACGGTCGTGTCCTCGGGCGTCCCGCGCGGTCCGAGCGCTTCGTGCTGGAAGGTGGCGGTGAGGAAATCGCCTTGCAGCACGCGCGGGTCGAGCGTGACCCAGCCGCTGCTGCTGTTGGTCAGGCGCACGGCCGTGACCCACTGGTCTTCCAGACGCCACGACGCGAGCGCGACCGCGCGCACCGGCAGCGTCGGCATCAGCGTGCCGAGGTCGAGGTCACGGCGCAGGTTCACCCGCATGACGCCAGGCAGCGACTCCACAGTGCGCAGCGGCGCGTAGAGGTTCTGCGCGGCGAAGCGCGTCAGGACGACCGGAACCGGGGTTTCGCGCCGGGTCGCCCGCGTACCTGCTTGGTCCTGGGCGCGTGCCGGGGCCTCATCGGCACCGCCTGGCTGATCGCCGTAGCGCGCAGGGGTGCTGCTGCCCTCGACGATGCGCACCGGCTCCAGCTCGGCTTCGCCGTCTTTGGGCGGCTCGGCCGCAATGTCGAGCAGGATCAGCGCGCCCGTGTCGGCGTCCTGCAATTGCAGCCGCGTGGGCTCGATCGGCTCGCTGGCGCGCAGGTACACCGCGCCACCTGCGCTCTGCACGCGCAGGCGTTCGCCCACGCCTGCGGGCACGCCCACGCGGACGTTCCGGTCGATGAACACGATGCGCTCCTGGCCGACCTTCAGCGGCACCGCCAGCGGCATGCGTTCCCACCGCAGAATCTCCACAGCATGGGAGACGGGTGCCGCGGCCACGGCCAGCAGCCCCAGCAGCACGAGTACAGGATGCTTCATGGGGTGTTTCCTCCTTGGGGCGCTTGCGGAGACAGGCCGCCAGGTGCCGGGCGAGTCGGCTCCGGTGCGCTGATGCGCTGGGGCGCGCCGTCGTAGCAGTCCAGCGCCAGGCCGAAGGGGTTGCGGGCGGGATCGACGTCCACCCGCGTGACCTTCACCGGGTAGCGCACGAGCGCGCGCTTGACCTGCTCGGCGCCGTAGTACTCGTCGGCGGTGATGTCGAGCGTCACCACCCAGTCGCGGTCGGAGACCACGCGCACGCGCGCCGTGGGGTCGTCGCCGTAGCCGCGGCCGGGGATCTCATAAATCCCGCGCACGCGCTGGCGCAGCTCGCCCGTGGAACGGCGGTAGTCGTAGTCCGCGCGCAGGAAGGCCTGGCAGGACGGGGTAAGGTACGGCGAGAGCGTGTGGAGGTTGCGCGGATAGTCCTCTTCGCCGTTCGTCGGCCAGCGGTTGAGGGTCTGGAACACGTAGAACGTGAACGCATAGACCGATTCGGGCGGCACTTCCCACCACTTGCGGGTACTGCCCGAGCGCAGGTCGGGCGGGACGTGGATGGTCAGGTCGCGCGGCGCGCTCCACCAGCCACCGCCCATGACCAGGGCGACGATGACCAGCGCACCAGCACCCAGGCGAAGCGTCTTGATGTGCGCCTGCAGGTGGGTGATCTCGTTCTTGAAGCGGCTCATCGTGCCCCCCTTGCAACGGACCTTCGGGTGGACCAGAAGCCGGAGCGCGAGATCAGCACGTGGCCGCCTACCCATCCCGCCATCAGTGGATGGCGCGTGGCGATGCGCCATTGCAGTTGCCGGTACAGCCAGGTGTCGGGGCGCCCGCGCTTGAGCCGGCGCAGGATGCCGCCGCCGATGAAGACGCCCAGGGCCACGCCCAGGACGACGAACGTCGGCGCGATGGCGATCGTGCGGAACACCCAGGACAGCGGCGCGCCGACCAGCAGGCCGGCGGCGCCGGACAGGCCGCAGCAGATCCACAGTTCGTCGGCGGTGAGGCCGCGCACGACAACAGGGTGGCGGTTGAGCCGATGCGGAAGGAACGTGACCGTCCCGTCCGCACGGACGTGCTGCTGCTCGGACATACCGGCCTCGCCTTACAGGATGCCGGTGGCTTCGGTGAGCAGCCAGATGCCGATCACGAGCAGCACGGCACCGATCGCGACGGTGAGGCCAAACTGGCCCCAGGTCTTGCGGCCGGTGTGGATTTCCGCGTAGGTGCCGTAGGCGTGGTAGCAGACGCCGATGAACATCGACGCCACGACCAGGAGGGCTACGAGCATGATGATGTCGTAGCCGTAGTTCCTGATCGTTTCCATGATGCCGTTGCCGGTGCCGCGGGTCGGGTTTTCCAACTGCGGCAAGCCTTGCGCGAACGACAGCGCGGGCAGCGCGGCGGAGCCCAGTGCCACAGCGGCGCGCTGGGCAAGGCGGGAATGGAGGATGCGGTTTTGCATGGTCGTGCCTTTCAGGTCAGGAGAGGAGGAAGAAGCTCAGGACGAGGTACATCGCGACGAAGCGGATGCAGACGCCGAGGAACTGGCGCTGGTTGAGGCGGCTCTCGGACCACCCCACGTAGGCCGTTCGGATGGCCCAGACGCCCCAGACGAGGAGCACCGCGAACACGGCGCCGACCAGGACGGTCGCCATCGCCGAAGGCGCGATGCCGCTGTTGGCTTGAAATGCCGAGACCTGGGCGCCGTTCATGGCTTGGCTTCCGTAGTCGTCGGCGATGGCGAAGCGGACCGCTCGGTGCGGTAGTCGCTGGCCAGTTCGGAGGGGTCGCGCGGCTGGGCACGCGACGGTGTGAGATGGGCCTGGATGCCGGCGCGCACGCGCGCCAAGTCAGCCAGCAACCGCGGGTAATCGAAGTGGTAGCGCTCGCCCGGCTGGATGGGGGCACGCGCGGCGCTGTCGGCGACGGTGCGCTCCAGCGCGTCGAGTTGGCGCAGCGCGGCGACCAGCTCCTGGCGCTGTGCGGGGGACTCGGCCAACGCCATCGGGGACTGACCCAGCAGCAGGGCCGTCACGAGAAAAATGGGCACGCCGCGATGCGCGGCGCGCTGCCAGATCGGAGCCAACATCGCGCCATTCCTGTGTGATCAGAATAGTGCGATGGTGGAGTTCAGGGTGACTGCAGGCAGCAAACAATAGGAAACTGCGCTGATCGGTTTGATTGGCAGCGTGCGTCCAGTTCGCTCAGGGAGTGGTCGTCAGGCCAGAATTCAAGAAGGGAATTTCCACCGGCCGCGTGGCAAAATATCAACGCTCTTACAAAGATCCAGGATAAAAATGCAAGGACTGACCTTTAGAACTGATCAAGATTTTGAGGAAATTTGCTGCTACCTCATGAGGGACTGGGTCGCGCGGAATATGAGGTATGACGTGCAATTCAGAAGATACGGCGGAAATGGGCAAAGGCAGCATGGCATTGACATTTTTCCTGCCGTTGGCGGCTACTCAGTGTTTGGGCAGGCAAAATTTGTTAATCAACTAAACTCTACAGACGTTACGGCTGAGTTGAGTAAGACCGATTCCTTCCCTGAGCCGATTGGTTGTTATGTGATTTTCACAACGGCAAATCGCCATACCAGCATAAATCATCATCAGTTCCATGGCACTCAACACAAAAGGCTGGATGGATCGATTTTTCCGGTTCACGTGGTCTATTGGGGTGAAATTTCTGATATTAGTTTTATCCCACAAGATGTCTGTAAGAGAATTTTCCCATCAGCATTTCAAGTTGCCAGGAGCGCATTAACGCCTCAGCAGATGGCGGATTCCATAGCCACACTTCAAAATATTGTTCCTTCATATTTCAGGTCTGACTTTCTCGACTGGCTCGAAACATGGGACTTTTCATGTGGTTACATTCCATCTGTGCATTATGACGCCGTGGACAATCTTTACATTGAGTTGGATCGGGTAGGATGGGGAATGAAGGGTGTCAATGATTTTTTATATGCCCAAGGTCGCATTGACTTATCTCGTGCGCTTCCGGCTGGCGATGCCTTCTTTTATGCTCTCACTGAATTTCGAGATTCAATATATAACTACATAGCTTTTGTACGCGGACAGGATGGGCAGGGCTACGTTACATTGCAAGGAATGGATGGGCGCGGCGCAACAGATTTCCCAAAGATTACAGAGCAGTGGAGCATGAGGGCGCGCCATTTGGCCAATATGTATCGCGAGAAAATCCTTGGTCAGCAAATTCAATAAATAAGAAATACTGAATGAGTTGCCTAATGATCTGGTTTCTCTGTCATCACAAGTATTTTTTGAAGCTGCCCGCAGTCAGGCTCACGGCCAGTCCCAGCAAGGCTGCGCTGGGCAGCAGGATCAGCAGTGGATGCACAGAGATCGGCAAGGCCAGGTACGTGACCCACGGCAGCACGGCCAGCGGCATCAGGCTCGCCTTCGCGCGGTGGTAGATGAAGCCGGATTCCCGGCCTGCGCCGAACCGGCGCACGTCCCGCCGCACAAGACCGTCGATCAGGCCGACGAACGCCGCGGTGCAGATCAGCGGCAACGTGAGCACCAGAACCAGCAGGCGCACCAGAAACGTGAGGGTGGTGAAGGCCGCGGCAATCAGGTAGTTCTCGGTCCAGACATAGACCTGGCTGATGTAGTAGCGAAAGTTGCGCCCCCCGTCCTGGATCCTCCCGTGGCTCGGCGCGCGGGCGCGCTCGGCGGTCTGGCTCATGCGCTCCAGCAGCCCGGAGCGAACGAATACCCATTCGTAGCCGGTATCCACCAGTTCGTGCGCGGTGCGCCCCGGCTCCTGCACGACGACGCTGCGCGTGAAGTGGCTGGACAGGTGCCCCAGTTCGTACTGCAACATCTGCTGCGAGTGCCGCCAGCCCTGGTCCTTCCAGAACAGGTGCATGCCGACGCACTCCACGACGATCGAGAACAGCAGCGAGCCGATCAGCACCCCGAGCAGCCGGAACGGCAAGGTGATGGTGCCGACGATCAGGCCCTGGCGCTGGTTCTGCTCCCGTTGTGCAGTCGAGGCGGCGTCCTTCATGGCGAGGCCTTGTTGCCGGTGTCCTCGTCGGTGGCAATGGCCACCGCGGGAGGTTCGGCCGCAGCGGCGTCATCCAGCAGGTCGTCGGGCAGGCCCGTGTCCTGCAAGGCGGGGGAACTGGTGAACTCCCACCACTGCGTCGCTTCGCTGTAGCTCTGGCGCATGTACCCGGCCAGTTGCTGCAAGTCTGCCGGCATCACTTCGTCCGGGTCCGGCGCCGGCAGCGGCATGCGCACTTTCCAAAGCTGGCCGCCCTGCAGCAACGCGAAGCACTGGCCTTTCGGCAGGCCGACGACGTGCGACGGCTCGATCATCGGCACGCTGGACATGCTGATGCGGTCCTGAGTGTTCGACGTGAAATCCGTCGCCCCGCGAATGTCCGAGCTGTCGGTCGCGCCGCTGACGATGGTGGTCGTATAGACCTCGACCTTCGGCAATTGCCGGGTCAGCAGTTCGGCGGTCGCGGTCTCGCGCACGCGCAGCATGAACAGGTTGTTGAAATTCCCGATCACCTGGCCTGCCTTCGCGCGGTTGCCGATGCGGGCCTCGATGTCCGACAGGGTCTGCGTGTACGCAGTGACTTGCAGGCCGGCACCGCCGCCCTTGTTGATCAGCGGGATGAACTCGTCGCCCATCAATTCGTTGAACTCGTCGGCATGGACGTTGATCGGCACGCGCGCACCGGCCGATGCGCCCGGCAGGCCATCGTCGATCCCATGCTTGTAGATATGCCCGGCGACCGACACGAGATCGCTGAACATCGAGTTGCCGACCGCGGTGGCGACCTCGGCGTCGGAGAGCGCATCCAGGCCCACATAGACGATGGCCCTCTTACGGATGATCTGCATCCAGTCGAAGATCGGGCGCGGGTCGGCCAGGTCGGAGTAGTTCGGGGCCAGGAGCTGCGCGATCTTGCCGCTAGTGAGCTTCTCCAGCAGCGGCAGCAGCGATGCGACGATCTTGTCGAAGTACGTCTTGTCGTAGCGAACCGCCGAGCGCAGGCCATCCAGCACCGGGTCGTAGTTGCGCGCCTGCGAGAGGTACTGCTCCAGCGCCACCACGCGCTTCTCGCGCCCGATCATGTTGCGCGGGATGTTCTTCTCGTTGAGCTTGGCCTCGATCTGGACGATCACCTCCCAGGCCCTGGGCTCGGTCTTGGCGAAGTAATGCTGGGCGTACTCGATGAACAGCGCGTCGATGTTGATGACGTGCCGTTGGATCAGCATGTAGTCGGGCCGCTGTCCCAGCTCCACCAGGGCGCGGGCAATGATGTTGACGAACCGCCACGCAAACTCTCGGAAGGCGGCCGAGTTGCCTTCACCGGAAAGCTGCCCCGCAACGCGGGTGGCGACTTCCGATATACGCCCGAATCGCCCCACGGCGTTGTAGCGCGCGGAGATGTCCGGCCATCCCAGGTGGAAGACGTAGAACTCGCCTTCGCGGCCGGCGCGCTTAGCCTCGACGTACATCCGCTTCAGGAGATCGGCATCGCCCTTGGGGTCAATGACGATCACCACCTCGTGCTCGCCCGCGGCGTTCACGCGCCGGATGTCCTGGGTCACGAATAGTTCGGCCAGCCGGGTCTTGCCGACGCGCGTCGTGCCCAGCACCAGCGAGTGGCCGACGCGCTCGCCCAGCGGCAGGCTGACGTCCATCTCCTCGGGTTCGATGCCGTGCAGGCGCGGCAGGCCGCCCACAGGCGGCAACGGCCGCACCGGGTTGAAAGGTACGTCCCAGCCGGTGAGTTTCGACAGCCGGGACAGCGGGAACGGCGCGTACTCCAGCCGTTCTTCCAGCCGTCGCGCCAGCCGGTAGGCTGGTGTGGGCTCGACGTAGCGGCGGAACTCCGGCCGGTACGTTTGCATGAGCCTATGGGTGTGCTTCTGCTCCCACAGGAACCCGCGCCCCACGAACAGCCGCTGCTGGCTGACCGGCACGTCCTTGCTGGTCATCACGTAGCGCGGCAGGCGGCGGATGTTGCGCCGGTAGCGCAGGATGACGCGGGCATCGCGGTAGCGGATGGCACCGTAGGCGCCGAACGCCAGCGCGCTGCCGACGCCCATGGACGGGCTCAGCGCGAGCGACCATGGGGCCACCAGGGACAGAAACGCGGCGCCCGCGCATGCGGCAACGGTGTATAGCTCCACCGCTGGGCGAAGCAGTACCTCGACCGGCTGTTTCCCCGACATGGCTTCATTGCTCGATGCCGGTGGCTGTGATCAGCACCGGGTAGTGCCGCAGGCCCAGGCGCTCGGCCAGGTCGTCGCCGGACATGGGCGCGAGGGGTACGCCGGGCACCAGGGTGCGCAGCCGCGCCAGGCCCTGCACGGTCTCGACGTTGACCACCAGACCGACCGCGCCGCGCTCGCGCAGCGCGGCTGCCTGGCTGCGCAGCCAGGCCCGAGATGCCTCGTCGTCGCCGACGACAACGAAAGGCCGCAGACCCGGAGCCTCGATGACACGCCGCGGGACGGTGCCGGGGGTGAGCTTGGCGCTGCGCACCGGCAGCATCGCGGCCTCGTCCGCCGGCGTGGCGGGAACCTGGGGCGTCGGGATCGGCGGCCGGGCCGGTGCGTTGGTGCGCGGCTGGAGGTTCAGGGCTTCGTAGTACGGCAGCGCCGACGCGCCGCCGCGGTCTTCGACCACGATCAGCGGCTCGCCGGCAAGCGAGGCCAGCGGCAGACCCGCCAGCAGTACGAGCAGGCCACGCAAGGCCAGATGGGATGTCGTCATGGGGATGTCTCCTTGCGTGCGGCGAGAACCGCGGCGGTTGGGCGTGCGCCCTGCACCCGGGCGAGGTGGCGCGACACGCTGCGCCGGTAGCGGGCGGCGGGCTCGCCACCCGCGGGGCGGTGGTAGCGGCCCATCGCCAGCAACCAGTCCTCGCCGGGGGCGTGTTGCTCGCGCAGGATCTCGGCAGCGATGGCGAGATTCCGGTACGGGTCGAGCAGGTCGCAGGCGCTGGCGTAGCGCTGCTGGTGGTAGCCGAGGTTGATCTGGCCCAGGCCCGCGTCGATGCGCGTGTGCGGCGTGGAGCGCATCGCCTGCTGCAAACCCGCGCAGGCATCGGCGCGGGTCGCATAGCGGCGTGATTGGCCGGCGACGTTGAGGGACCACGGCCACGGGACGATGCGTCCGTTACGGCGGATGCCACTCTCCTGCAAGGCCACGGCGTAGAGCACCGTCGAGGGGATGCCTGCGCGCTGCGCGGCGAGCTGGTAGGCCGGTGGCGGAACCTCCTGGGCTTGGGCGACGCAGGCGCATAGGCCAGCGGCGAGCACCAGTGTGCGCAGGGGGGCGGCTATGGCTGGCGCTGCCATTGGCCGTTCACCTCGCGCACGACCGCCGGCAGGTCGCCGGGTACCCCCAAGGTCAACCAGCGGCCGCCGTCGTGGTTGAGCGTGATGCTGCCGCTGCGCACGCGCGCCGGATCGACGTTCGCGCGCTTGGCCCAATCGCGGATGCGCGCGTCGTCCTGGCGGCTGCCGACCATGTACAGGTCGAATTCGGCGCCCGAGGATTGCAGGCGCTGCACGAGCTGGCCGCAGGCCACGCAGTTATCTTTCACGAACACTGCCGTGCGGCCGGAGCCGCGCGTGGCCCCGGCGACCGGCTTGTCGTCCGGCAGGTTCACCCGCTGCATCCCGGGGTTCAGGCGCTGCCAGGCCTCGTCATAGGCCCGCTGATAAGCGAGCAGTTTCTCCACGCGGCGCGCTTCGACCTGCACCTGCAGCTCGGCGTAGCGTCGCCGTTCCTCTTCGGTACGCGCCTCGATGCCCAGGGCCGACAGCGGGTCCAGGTTGGGCGAATAGATGCCCAGTGGACCGTCCATCAGTTCGCGATAGCGCGCCCACTCCTGAGGTTGAAGGCCCCAGTCGCTCGCCACCCGGTCGTCCAGAATGCGGGCGACCAGCGGGCGTTCCTGACTCTGCGCATTGCGGGCGGGAGCCGTGGCGGATTGCTGCGCCCACGCGGGCAACTGGGTGGACGCCAGCAGAAGCGCGGAAAGGATGATCGACGGCTTCATGTGGTGTGCTCCGTTCAGGGGATCGCCACGTGGCGGGTCTGGTCGCCGGCCTGGAACACCGCAGTGCTGCCCTCGACGGCCTGCAAGCGCCACGGGCCGACCGCATCGCCGGGTAGCAGCACCTGAAGCTGGTCGGGCGTGAAGTCGCCATTGCTCGGCGCGACGGACACGCTGCGCTCGCCGGCACGCAGTTCGGCACCGACGATGCGGAACGGGAGCGGCGTCGGTTCGGGCTTGGCGGTGGGCTTGTTCCTGGTGCGCGGCTGGGCGGGTGCAGCGGCGCGCGCAGCGGTCTGCCGCGCCTTGATTTGCTCGACTTCGGCGCGCAGTGCCTGAAGGTCGTCGGCGGAGGCATAGGCGCTCAGCGATTTCTCGACCTGGGCCGCGCGTGCTTCCAGGATTTGGCGGGTGTCTTTGAGGTCTGCCGCCGTGGCGACGGCTGGACGCTGCTGGATGGCCTCGACGGTCTCGGCCAGGCCTGTTGCCTGCGCTTCGAGGCGTTGCAGGCGGGAATCGAGGCGCTCCTGGTCGGCCTGGTCGTTCATCGTCTGGTAGCCGAGGGCAACGAGGACACTGAGGCCGATCAGCCAGAGCCACATCAGGCTCTGCACCACCACGGCGGCCGTTGAACGATGGGCGGGCTGCGGGGCGTTCATGGCTGGCCTCCCGATGCCGCGGGCGCCAGCGGGAACGTCTGCACCGCCTCGGTGGCAGGCGGCGCGGGTACGTTGTCGGCGGTCATGCTGTCGCCGGGCCGCTCGAAGCAGATTTGCCGCGCGCGGTCATCCGCGTGCAGTTCCCAGGCCGAACCAGCCAGGGTGAGCAGCGCATCCCGCAGGGTCATGGGGCCGAGGTGCAGGTGGGCCGCCGGCAGCGGCAGTGCGTACAGCTCGATCACCGCGTGCGTCGTCTGGCACAAGCCGTAACCGCTGCGCTTGAGCACATGCCGTAGCCCGTCGCCGACCGTAGCGCGTGCATCCTCGGGCATCGACACGTCGATGGTCTGCAACAGCAGGTCGCGCTGCGCTGCTGTCGGTGCCAGTTCCACGAGGGTGTAGCGGCCGTAGCGCACAACGGGGATGTATTCGGGCGCCTCGGGTACGGGTGCGGCCGAGACTTCCTCGATGGTGTCGGGCGCGACCGGCGCGCTCGTCGTCGCGCAGCCGCCAGCCAGCACCGACCAAAGCAGGCCGAGAAAACCCGCCAGCAGACGGCGTTCGGGATGGTGAAACCAAGGTGGAGAGGGGCACATGGCGCGTCGTCCTGAAACATCGAGCCCTCACCATCGCCGCTCGGGCCACGAGCGGCAGCAAACAATGCGAACCAGGCAGCGCCCGATTTCCCGGCAGCCTCCCTCCAAAGGAAAAGGCCCCCGAAGGGGCCTGTGAAAACGCATCGGGCTTCGCCCGATCAATCCCGAGCCAGCTTCAGGCCGGGATCGACCCGTGCCAGTTGGGTGTGCGACCAGCAGCGCACGAACTGCCCGTTCTCGCCGAGCGGCCGGTTCGCCACCGCCGCCGAATACTCGTCAGTGTCGCTGGTGTCGTAGCAGATGACCTTGATCTCGCCGCTGTCGCAGCGGATGGAGTGGATCTGGCCGTCGGTCATATCGACCACGACGACCTGCGGAACGAGGCCAAGTTCGCGGGCGGCCGACAGGATGGGGCCATATTCGGCGGCGTCGAAGCAGATGAACGGCCCTTCGTACCGGGCCTCTTCGGCCAGGTCCCTGGCCTTGTCGTAGTGGATACCCAGGTCGTATTCCTCCTGGGTGATCCTGACCTTGAAGACCGGCACGTTGGGGCTACCGGAGGCACCGATGCAGACGACCGCGACTTGCATCTCGATCTCACCGCCGTCGGCAGGTTCGGTCGAGGGGATGACGGCTCGGCCCGTGGGGGCGTCGTCTTCCATGCCCATGCGCTCGCGCATTTCGTCGATGAAATCCTCGGGGGCCATCAGGCCATAGCTCGCCAGGCGCAAGGGAATGTCCTCTGCACAGAGGTTGCCGTCCCCGATGCGTTGCTGCATGAAGGCGGCGATCTCGGCTTCGAGCGCATCGCTGTTAGTCGCCGAGGGCAACTCGGTCACCTCGATCGACCAAACATCCACCTTCGCGGCGGTCTCATCGATTAGCAACCTCTCGCCGATGGCGCGGACCCACATGCGTTGCAGCCGTGCCAGTATTTCCGACGCGGCCTCGCCGTTGAGCAAACAGGTCACGTCCAGCGTCAGGCGGGCCTTCACGTTTTCGGGCGTGGATTGGGTATGGGTGTTCATGGAAATCTCCTTGGAATGAAAAATGCGCAGCCACGTCCACGGAGACCGTGGGCGTGGCTGCAAGGTGGGAACAATGGAAAGCCGGCGGCGCGAGGCCGGCGTTGGCGTGGGGATCAGGCGGCGACCAGTTGCCGGGCCAGCGCGACCTCGACGGAATCACCGTCCTGGTTGAGCACATCCAGGCCCGATTCGGGCACGTCGCCCGAGGTGGACTGCGAGACCATGATCTTCTTGGCCATCAGCTCCAGGCAGGTCATCTGCGAGGAACCGGCGTAGCCGAGGTAGATCACGCGCACCGGCTGTTTCTGTCCGATGCGCCAGGAGCGGCGTGCCGCCTGCTGGAGCGAGTACACGTTGTAGCCCGACTGCATGAAAACGATCGTCGGGAAGTCCAACAGGTCCAAGCCCGTCTTGACCAGCTCGGGGTTGGTGATGAGCACGTCGATGCCACGGTCCAGTTGCTCGGCGATCCAGTCCTCGCGGCGGCTGGCGTCCACGCTTGCGCGCAGCACCGCCACCCGAAAACCTTCCTGCTCCAGCAGCACCTTCAAGCGCGACGTGGTGTCGCGCGTGCCGGTATAGACCGTGTAGGCCAGGACCTTGCGGCCCTGCGCCTTCTCTTCTTTGCAGATGTCGATCAGCTCGCGCTCTTTCGGCGTCACCTCAAACTCGTTGAACTGAGCCGGGACGAACGCCAAGGTGTTGCGCGTGCGCGGATGCACCACGGTTTCCGACCGGAAGCAGCAGTCCGGCCAGGCCAGCAGCACGTTGAGCACCACACCCAGCAGCGTCGTATCGCGTCGCGCCAGAGCCTGTTTCAGCTCCGCGGTCAGCCGACCCGCCAGGTCGCGGTAGGCCGCGGCTTGCGCCGTGTCCATTGCGACTTCACGGAACTCCTCGTCATACGGCGGCAGGACGTTGCCGCCGATGTCCTTGAGCTTGAGGAAGATCGTGAACGGCAGGATGCACCGCAAGACCCCTTTCGGCCCGAAGCCGGGAGCCTTGACCGTGCGCACCGATACCTTGGTGCCCCTGGCCGTCTTGTGCGCCGTGCCGGTGCTTTCGGAGTAGATGTCCTTGAGGACCCCGTGGTCCCTCATGAACGCCATGGCCGCCGAGGTCATGCTGCCGCTCGTGGTCGGGCGGTAGCCGTCTTCGATCATCCGCCCAGGCAGGGCTCGGAACAGCAGGTAGAACAGGTCGTCCCCGTAGCCGCCCATCAGCGTGCCTGTCAGCAGCAAGGTCTTGCGAGCCTTCGCCGCCAGCACGCCCATGGCCTGGCCCTGGGCACTGCCACCGTTCTTGTACTCGTGGGCCTCGTCCGCGATGCACAGGTCGAACGTGCCTTGAGGCAGGTAGCGCTTGATGAACTCGGACGGCTGGTAGCCGCCTTCGCCGAAGCCGAACTCCATGTTCGCCATCGCTCTTTCCATGCGATGCGCCTGGCGGTCAGAGAAGACCAGTTCGCCGTTGCCGTCCATGAGGTTGATGAACTCATGGATGTTGTCGCCCAGCATCGACGCGAGGAAGCCTTCGCCGAACTTCTGCATCAGCTTCTGCGCGGTGACTTCCCCGATCGTCGGGATGCGCTTGAGGGCTTTCAGCACGGCCGAGGACTGGTCGCTGCCGGACAGGCTGCGCGGGCGGATCAGCGTCCACAGGGGGGCGGCGCAATGGCTGCACTTCCTGCGGTATTCCTCGGCTTGGAGCGCGACCGGATTGACCGGCTCGCCGTCGAGGTCGGTGATGACCGTGCCGCAGTCCGGGCACGCCGCCACGTTGCCGTGACGGGTGCGCCGCTGGGTGAAGACGGGCTTCCAGTGGAACCCCATCCGCATCCTGACCCGGCCCAAGACGAAGAACTCCTGGCCCGTGGGCTGGACATTCAACTGCTCGCGCAGCTTGATGAGCTTGATGAGCGTGTCCGGCCCGTTGAGCACCCACACCTTGGCGCCTGCCACCGTCTCCTGGATCTCGCGCCGCCACTTGTAAACAAGGTGCGGCGGCGAAAGAACCAGGGTGCGGCGATAGCCTTCGGCGTTGAGCACGGCGGCCGTGGCGATGCCGACGGTCGTCTTGCCGCAGCCCATTTCGCCATTGACGATCGCGGCGCGTTCGCCACGGTCGATCAGCAGCTCGGCGGCGGCGTGGACGACTTCGGCCTGGGCCGGAAACAGCTTGCGCTTGAGGCTGGCGACGACGAGTTGCCGGTGCGCCTGCGGCTGGCCGTTATAGACCGGCGGGTTCGCGCTGTTGAGGGCGTCGAGCAGTTCGTCGCCGAACTCGCCGACGAAATCCTGAAGGCTCAGGGTCAGAGGGGAAGATTCCGCATCGAGCAGTTCGCCCTGTACGGGCGCGGCTTCAGCGGCAGTGGTTTCGAGATCGAGGGACATGGTGATGCTCCAAAGAAAATGGGGCATGCACCACCCCCGCGGGGCGATGGCATGCCCCGTGGTGGGATGAAGAGACGGCAGGCGGCCGTCGTCTGGGAGAGATCAGTACTCGCTGGGCAGTAGCAGCGTGGTCACGCTGCGATCCCATTCGGTGATAATCCAAAGCTGCAGGCCGGGTGCGACCTGGTAGGAAGAGAAAAGGCGGTCCTCGCCGGACTCCAGCGCGGCATCGTTCTGCCGCTTGTCGTAGTCGTCGAGGTCGCCCCAGTCGCCATTGAGGTGGCGGTGCAGATACGGCACCGGGTTGAGCCGGCCCTGCTGGACCAGGGCGTCAACGCCACAGGTCACGACGGTCTCGCCAGGGAAGAAGCGCCGGCTCGATGCTTGGCCGATGGGAAGTGCTTGGGCTGCCATGGAAAGGCTCCTTGAAGATGAAGGGGCCACGGCGCCCCCTCGGGGCGACTGGACCCCGGTGGGTGGAGGAAGCCGACGGTGACCGTCAGCGGTAGAGAAGCGATCAGCGGATGGTCAACACCTCGCCCCGCGTGGCGGAGCCGGGCGTCATGTCCCACGCGCGGATGACGGGCACGAACTTGTCGGTGAGGATGCGGGTCTCGGCGATGGAGCCGTCTTCGCGTTCGGTGAATTCCCGCTGGAGCGTCTTGTCCTTGTGGGTGTCACCTTTGACGACGAGCACGCGCCCGGTCTTGGAGCGCACAACCCCCGAGATCGCGCCCGCGGCCAGAGCCAGGGCGAGATGCCAGTGGGACAAGGCACGCGCCGGTGGACGCAGCGACTGCTGCGCGGCCCCCAGGTGCGTGTCCTGCGACGGCCAGAGGCCTTGCAGCCGGCCGACTTCATCGGCGAACTGCTCTGGCTCCATCGTCACGCGGAAGAAATGCTCCGGCTCGGCCGGACTGGCGGGGACGATGTACGGCAGGAACGGCCATTCGCTCGGCAGTTCCTCGGCTTCGACTTCACCAAGCCCGATCTGCAGCAGCAGATTGCGCACGGCCTTGAGACCATCGGGTGCCAGCTCGCGCTGGCGCACCCTGCGGCCGAAGATCACCACCTGCTTGAACTGCGTTTCCACCGCTCGGTAGATGCGTAGGTCCGTGTAGTGGCGTGTCAGCCAGCCGACCAGCTCGGCGTCGAGCACGTAGCCAGGGACGATGAAGACCAGCACGCCGCCATACTGCAATAGCGAGAGGCTGCGCTGATAGAAGAGCTTCTCGAAGCGGGCACGGCCCTGGCCCTGATAGCCGATGTTGCCGTTGACGTCCTTGGACAGATCGCCATACGGTGGGTTGAGCCAGAGCAGCCCGAACGACTGCTTTGAGATCATCGTGTCCATCAGGTCCGCGTGCAGGCAATGATCGACCAGGCCGCGGGCATGGCGTGCCCGCTCCGCGTCGAACTCGACGGCGAACGCCTTGGCTTGCTCGCGCCCGAGAGCATGAGCGGCTTCGGCGATCGCCACGCCTTCGCCGGCGCAGGGATCGAGGATGCACATCGGGCCATCGCTGGGCATCAGTGCGTTGAGGGCTCTTTCGAGCGTGGGTTCGTCGGTCGGGTAGTACCCGTTCTTGGAGAAATTGCGGGCGAGCCGCGGGAACATGAGGGCCATGGAAGTCTCCTGGTTGGCGGGGATGAAGTGCGAAAGCACGCCTTGGCGTGCTCTCGCGGGCGGGTCAAGCCGCTACCGCTTCCGGCGTCCAAATCTTGGCCGGATACGGATAGGCGGTGAGCACGTCACTGCGGATCAGGGAGCCCAGCGCCAGGGTCAGCGCCGGCACGTCGATGGCGAGCCGATGGCCTTCCAGCGACCCGAGGGCGAACGGAAGACGGGCCAGCATCTCGCGGGTCTGTAGCAGCTCCAGCACGGTTTCGCGCCAGTGGTCGAGCAGCGGCAGTGGGCAGGTGTCCCGCACCAGCATCCACAGGCGGTCAAGCCGGTGGGCGCTGCCCTTGGGCAGCAATGCCAGTGCGCTGGCGTTGGCCTTGTCGGGCTTGACGCAGCGGCGGTCGAACAGCCACACGTTGGACAGCGAACCGAACAGCGTTCGCCGGTAGGCGCGGGTCATGCGCTTTTCCAGACGATCGACGTTGCTGACGAACACCGGGACGCTGCCGCCCTGGTCGGTGATGACGTGGAACTGGTCCAGGCCCTGTTCGTCGCGCCCGAGGGTCAGACGAGCGAGGAACTGCTGGACGGCGGTGTCGCGCGCCCAGATCGACAGGAAGATCAGATTGCCCTGGTCATCGCCGACGCAAGCATCGGCCATCACGTCGGAGCATTCGTCGATGCGATACAGCGTGGTGGAAGAAGTGTTTTCGGGCATGGTGGTGTCCTCGGATGAACGGGAACAGCACCGCCCGCTGGGGCAAGTACTGCCCCAGGGGGTGGAAGAAAGCCGCTCAGTCCGGCTCGAACTGCCGGGTGTGCGGGTTGAAGTGAAGCGCCTCATCTACCGAAGTGATTGGCGTGAAGCCCTCCAGGTAGATGTTGTTGAGGTACTGGTCGCGGTGGGTCAGTGCCTGCCGTGCCTGTGCCTCGGTGAGGCCGTTGCTGATGAAGTACTCCAGCATTTCCTCGTCGGAAGAAACTTCGTCGTTGGACAAACTCCCTTCAACGAGCTTCAACAGCGAGGGCGGAAGCGCAGCCAGGATCGGGTCCATGTCGGTTCCTCCTGGCTCAGGCCATCAGCGCTGCGGTGGGTGCCGCAGGTGCCGTGGGTGTGCGCCGCCGCGCGTGGTAGGCGCGAACGCCTGCACGCCAGTCGGCGGACTGCTCTGGTGCGAGGTCCAGATAGGACAGCGGGCACGTGTAGTAGTACGGGTGCATGGACTCGTCCAGTGGCTTGTAGCCCCACTGGTCGCCGCTGCGTTCGAGAAGATCGCAGCGGATGTAGCGCAGGGATTGGCCTGGCGCCAGATGACGATGCACGCCTTCGACCTTGGCCGTCACTTCCGTGACGGACCACAGGACGTTGCCGCGCAGCGCGTGGGCGATGACCTTGACGCTGGCGCGCTCGGTCTCTTGCGGTGCGATCAGTTCCGCGATCAGTTCAGACCGCGATTGGGGGGAGAAATACCAGCCCATGAAAGGCCTCCTGAAGAATCGAGCCGGAGGCCTCCCCGTGGGGGAGAGCCCCCAGCGGGTGATGGAATGCCGCGCGTGCGGCGATGGAGTCCGGTGCGGACTAGGAGCCGCAACCGGCTGGGCAGTAGCCCAGTTCGATGCCATGGGAGCAGTAGCCGTTCGCAGCGTTCCACTCCTGCGTTTCCTGCCGTTCGGCAGGGGTTGCGTAGTCCCATTCCTGGGTCGCGATTTCCAGGGCCTGAGCCCGCTGGGTTTCCGGCAACCGACTGGCTTGCGCGTCGATCTCCGAACTGAAAAGCGTGACCCAGTGATCCCAGGACAGGCCGCAACCACGCTGGGCGTGCTCGGCGGCCGTCTTGCAGACAGCGCGCCACGCGGGTTCGTCCAGCGTGCAATGAGGTGCATCGCAAGCGATGGTGGACATGATGGAGACCTCCAGAAGAAAGTCGGAGCCTCCCCCGCATGGGGAAGGAACCCCGGCGGATGGATCAAGAACACCGCGGATGCGGCGTCTGCGATCACGCAGGTTGCAGTTCGGCCTGGCGGCTCCACTCCTGCGTCTTGAAGTCCAGCGCGTAGCCCAGTTCACCCAGGCGGGCGATCTGCGCGCGCAGGGTGCGGCGGTCGATGGTCGAATCCAGTTTCACGGACTCTCCCAGCGGCCAGAGCAGCCCGAACAGCGCGGCGTCGCCATCTTCGGTGCTGCCGGGGGCAGCAGCCGCAGCGGGCGGCGGGGCATCCACACCAAAAGGCGTGGTATCGATCAGCGGGTCCGCGGACGCCTGCACGGATGCGGGCTTGGCGGGTCTGGATGCCTTGGCGGGCTTGGCCGGCGTTGACGCAGGCTGCGCGCCCAGTTCTTCATCGAGCGGATCGACTTCCTGGGTGGTGAAGCTGCGTGCCTCGTCACGGCTCAGTTTGTCGATGCCGTTGAGCGTCATCCCGTCCAGGTTGGCACGGATCTCGAACCGCATGCCGTCGCCGACGGGATAGGACTTCGGGAAGATGTAGCGGATGACGAACTCCCCGTCGTACTTGCCTTCGGGGTACTGCTCCAGCTCCGCATCCTTCACCGCGAACTTGCCGATGGGGGTGACAAGTCGGCCGACGTTGAAAGGGCCGTTTCTTCCGCGGATCGTGCGCAGCGTGAGTTGGCCTGGGACGGTGATGGGCGAACCCGATTGGTCGGGCGCCGATGTGACTGCCATGATGGTTCTCCTTGGGGAATAGGAAAAAGGCAAGGCCCCGTGAGGGGCCATGCCGGATCAGAACGAAGCAGCCAATGCCGGCTCCTGCTCCTTGACTTCACCTGCGGGCTCGCGCACGGCGGGCTCGACAGGCTGGTCGGCAGCGGTGTCGGCGGCAACCTCGGCTTCGGGCGCGGGTGCGTCCTCGGCTTGCGGCGCCTCGGCTTGCGCCTGGCTCGTCGGATAGACCTGGGTGCCGTCGATCTTGATGAGACCGATGTGGACCAGCGTCGATTCCAGGCTCGCTCCCGGTTCCCCGGCGCGCTCGCCCTTGGTGCGGATGTACGGATCGATCTTCATGTCGTTCAGACGGAAGGCGATCAGCACCTTGCGGTCCCCTTCGATGGCCTGCACGCACCGGCGAACCAGGTGCTCGGCTTCAGGGGTGGCGACGATGGTGTCGAAGTACCGATATTCCGGTTCACCGACAGGTCCGGCCAGCGCCGCGACGCAGCACGACAGGAACGGATCGCCATCCTTGGGGGAGACGTCCTTCGGGCGGCTGAGGTAGCCGATGCCGCGGGTGATCAGCTCGTGCAGCTTGATCGAAGCCAGTTCGGCCCGGTCAAGCGGCTCGGCCTTCAGCAGTCGCGCCTTCAGAGACGCGGCGGCCTGGCCCTTGTGCTCACCCTTGTCGCGGATGTACGCATCGCCCCAGAGGTCGCCGAGGCGGAAGCGCACCAGCGGCCGCTGCTTGGGATCGTCAACGCCGATGTAGCGCTCGACCAGTTTCTTGGCCTCGGCACCCGAGACCTTGACGTCGAAGTAGCGGTAGCTGGGGTCCTTGGCGGAGCCGACCAGCGCGGCGATGGTGCATGCCAGGAAGGGCTGCGCACGGCGGCCGCCCCGGACGGGAACCTCGCGGACACGCTGGATGTAGCCGATGCCCGAGGTGTGGAGGTCGAAATACGATTTCTCGTTGGACGTGGTGCTCATGGTGAATCTCCATTGGGATGAAGCGGAGACACACCGGCCCCACGCATGCGGGGAAAGGTGCGTAACCCCGCGGTGGGTTGATAAGGCGAAAGCATCCGCCACCAGGACTGGTGGCCGCTCGCGGATGGATGCGGTGCGAGCTGGCTCGGTCACGCAGTGGAAACTGCGCGGCAACCTCGAAGACCGATGGTTGCCTGGCATGTCGCTGACAACGTCAGCAGGCATGGGGGCAGCATGGACGGGCTTCGCGCGCGCGGCAGTAATCAATCGGCATCCGGACGCTTCCCTTTGTCCATGCCGCCAGCGCCGCAAAAAAAGAAGCCCCCATGAAGGGGGCCGTGAGGGGACAGTGGTATTCGCACTACATCGATGGCACCACCTCCAGCGACAGGTGCGTCGTGGTGGCGGATAGCATCAGATCGTCCATGCCGCGCAGGATGCGGGCGAAGACGCCTTCCTTCGGATCGAAGAACTCGCCGAAGTCGTCGCCACCCAGCTCGGCACGCGCCAGTTCCCACCAGCCGTCAAACGGGTCGGTATCCGGGTTGCAGCCGACGGCATAGGCCAGCAGCTTCACGCGGCCATCGGGACGGCGCTCTCCCTGCTCGGCGAGGAAGTACACGCCCTGGTCCTTGGCGAGGACGACGCGGCATTGGTTGGCAACGGCCTCGGCCAGCACGGGGCGCAGGTCGGAACCTTTGAATCGCAGTGACATGGTTGATCTCCTGAAGAAAAAGGCCCTCCACCCGAATGGATGGAAGGCCTATGGGGGCAAGTCGCCGGTAGGCTGCGGTCAGCCGTAGCGCCGCTTGGTTGCCTTGGCGTCGATGACGCTCACGTCGATCAGACGCCAGTGCCCGTCGTCGATAAGCCGCTCCAGCACTTCACCGAGCATGTCGAAATACACCTCGTCGTGCCGATCGACCAGTTCGCCGTCGCGGCTCAGTTCCACCGCGTAGGTGTCGCCGCCGCGGTCGTAGAGGATCGTCACCTGGCCCTCGAACTTCGAGGTCGAAACCGAGAAGCTGATCGCCGGGGGTGTCTCGATGATCTTGGACGGCTTCGGATCGACCCAGGTGAAGTCGCGGGCACCCGCATCGACCAGCATGTGGGTGATGCGCCGGAACCCATCGGGAGCCGGCATTTCCTCCAACTGCTGGATGAGCTGTCCCAGTTCCATGCACTGCGGCTCGGGGATGGGCAGCTTGGCAGGCGCGGAGCCGAGGATGTGCCTGGTGATGGTGTAGGGAACACCGTCCGCGGTCTTCTCGGTGATTACTTCCGGGGTGTCCGCGCGCAGGCCGTCGAAGCGGCGGCGGGCATACGGTTGGACATGCACCTTGGCGCCTTCGCTGGGAAGGGTGGTCACCAGGTGGGGGTCGAGCACCGCGAACTCGCTGGGCTTGAGCTTGACGACGATGGCGTCGTCGCTGGCCGCGACCACCTTGCCGTCGAAGGGCTGGGGGTCGATGGCGAAGCCCAGCGTCGAGGACTGCGGCTGATCATCGAACACGCGATACTTGAACGACCGCACGTTGCGGGGCACATGGCCTGCGACAAGCGAAGGCATCATGGATTTGATGAGGGAACGGTCCATGGGAATCTCCTTGAGGAAGAACAAGGGATTCCCCGCCCGCAAGGGAGAGGTCCCTTGTGGGTGGATGGACGCGGTGCGTCCGTAGGAAGAAACAACCAGCGCGGTTTCCCGTGCTTGCAGCCTCGAAGGTCTCGGCTGCCTGGGCATGTGTCGGCAACGCCGACGAACATGGGGGCAAGGATGGCCCTGGGCCGGGCTACCCGCCCGCATGAAACGGCACTGCGCCGCACCCGGTTTCCCGCGCTGGGGACAAGAAAAAGGCCCCTCGAAAGGGGCTGGTTGGATCAGGCTTGGTACACGAAGTAGTGTTCGCGCTGACGCGGGAAGAACACATGCTTCCACGTGTCGCCGCCGGTGTTGCCACCGTCGAAGACGACCATCTCGTAGTCGTCAATGTCGGTGTCCACCAAGTCGGCGCCGGCGATATGGCGCATGTGCAGCGTGCCGTGCGTGCGCTCGAATACCAGGATCTGGCCGATGGCGTCGTCCTGGCTCATGGCGTTGACGCAGGCTCCGAGCTGGTGCTCGAAGTCCGGTGCGCGCGAAATGAGGTTGGGGAACATGAGGTTGCTCCTATGAAAATGGACCAGCCCGACTCTTGGGGGAGACGGGCTGGCATGAGGGGACAAAGAGGAAGACCCGCGTGTCGCGCGGCTGCTAGCCCTCGGCCAGCGGCAGGCCCAGCAACGCGGGTGCGTCTGCATCGAGGATGAGGATGCGCACATCGGCCTGGCCAGCCAGTTCAAGGATGTTCGCCAGGTCGTCCGGCATGCCCTTGTTCCGGTGCTCCTGTCGAAGCTGCTCGGCGGTGATGCCCTCGGCGTGCTCCAGGTTCTGGTCCGTCCAGGGCGTGGAAATCAGCTTGACGCCGATCGCCGGGCTGTACGGCACACGGAAGGCGATGAACAACATGGCCTCCGGCGTGGCGATGTCCGCCAGGCCGGCGAGGTAGTGCCAGCTATCGACCGTGATGTGCTCACGGCTGATTTCCCAGCACCGGCTGTAGTAGCCGGTCTCGAAACTCAGGCGCTGCATCGCTTCCCGCGCGGCCTCGGCCGAATAGGCGTCACCGACGTGGACTGGGCGGCCGTCGAAGTCCTCGCCATGGATGGCATAGACCACGGCACCGATCACACCTTCGCCGCTGACGCCTTCACCGGCATCGCATTCGGCCAGTACCTCGGCGTTCACGGCTTCGCGGCCATCGCTGACCACGGCGAAATCGTTGGCGACGATGCAGGACGATGAAACCAGTTCCTCGTCGGAGAGGTGTTGCTGGCTCGCGTGGATGTTGCGCCAGACATGCGGGCTTCCGTCCTCGTAGCTGATGCACAGCGTGCGGACGATTTTCAGATTCCAGTAGCCACGGTGAAAGGGATTGGGTTTCTGGGACATTGGGAACTCTCCAGATTGAATAATGGAGCCAATTCCCGCCACCGGGAATTGGACCCGGTGGGTTGAAAATGGAAAATGCGTCAGGCGGCGCTGATCGTTGGCATCTGGGCCAGTCGGTCGGCGACGCGACGGCGCACATTCAGGCGGAACTGCTCGTCGTTGATGCCTGCGAGCAGGTTGGCGGCCTCCAGCGCGATCAATGCCGAGGCCTCTTCGATGTCGGCGGACAGGATCGTCTTGCGCAGTTGGTCGCCGAGTTGGAGCGCCTGCGAGGACGTTCTGAAGACCTGGACCTCGCGGCTCAGGTAGCAGCCGTTGCCGCCGAACTCGAACAGCCTCGGCCTGCTGCAATGCCAGCAGCCTTCGAACTGGATGGCGGTCAGGCGATGGCCGTCATCGAAGCAGGAAGCGATCAGAAGCAAGGCTTCCAGGTCGGCGCTGTCCTCGAACTTGTGGTGCTCGATCAGGTTCTCCAGCTCCGCGTCCTGCTCGGCACCGAAGTGCGCGGCCAGCCGTTCGAGCAGAGGTGGAATCGACAACTCTTCGTCGTCGGGCATGGGGATGCCGAGTTGTGCGGCCAGGTCTTCCAGGCCGTCCAGCACATCCGTCCAGCGCGGATCATTGGTCTCGGCGATCTGGGCGATGTAGGCCTGCCCGTTGCCGGGATGGCCTTCGTTCAGCGCGAAGGCGCCGAACAGCGCCTTGATGACGGGGGTGACACGCTCCAGCACGAGAACGCCCGTGCCTTCGTAGTAGTTGTTCGCCATGGTGGCTCCTTTCGAGAAAGCGGAGCCAGCCCATGCGGACGATGGCATCCGCAGGGTGATGGAGAAGAAATTGAGGGACATGGCCTTTTGGGCGCATGTCCCTCTCGGGGGGAACGAAAGACAGTGGTGTGCCGGAGACCGGCTCACCAACCGTTGTAGTTCACGAGCAGGTCGGCGATGACCTTGCGGCGTTGCAGGTCGAGACCGTCGAAGTCCGACAGCCCGTGGAAGTGGCAGCGCTTGAGCATGGCACCGCCCTCACGCGCGTTGTAGAAGCTGACCATGGCAGACAGGAACATGCGTTCGCCGCTGCTCAGGACGCCGAGGGCGTCGTTGAGCCGCAGCATGTTGGGACGCAGATCCCACTTGCTCTTGGCCTGGTTCAGACCTTCACGGGTGCCGTCGCCGAACCACTCGGGGCCAGCAATCTCGACGCCACGCTTCCATGCCTCGAAAAAGGCTTGAGGCGCGGCGGCGAAATGCTGTTCTTCCCGCATGATCTGATCGACGACTTCCCGCGGCAGTAGCTGGTTCATGACGTGATTCCTCCAGTTTGGATCAAGGAACGGCGAGCTGGGACCAGCCGCCTCTTTCGAGGGCACGTTGAGCCGCGGCATAGCTGCGGAAGTACTCGCGGGATTCCCGCGAAACGGGGCCTTCGGTATCGCGCGTGCCGATGTAGTGGCCGGCGGCGCTTTGCAGGACTTCGAGCGGCAGGAACTTGCCGCAGTAGGTCGAGGCCAATTGCCCGAAGGTTTGGCCGAAAGAGGCTTGCTGGGACATGGATAGGCTCCTTGGAAAAGCGGGGCCTCGTCCCTCACGGGATGGCGGCTCCCGCACGCGGTTGATAAAAGGCATCGACGTCACGAGGACGCGCGTCCGCAGACTTGATGCGATGCGGACTGGTGGGTAACGCGGGAGAGACCCGCGACAGCCTAAAACCCTGGCTGCTGGCATGTGCTGACGAATCAGCGAACATGCGGGCAGCTTCGTGCGCGGACCGCGCTGCGTCAGTTGGAAAATGGCATCCAGCCCAGACCCGATTGATGGGGACCGAAAGAAAGAAGCCCCGCATCGAGTGCGGGGCTGTCAGGAGGGTGCGGTGACGCTGGGTCAGTCGGGCTTGTCGCCCAGGACATACTGCTTCCACAAATCGAATGCCTGCTCGGGTGGAAGCTCGGCCAGGATGACGATGGGCTGGGCCTGCCGGGCGCGCAGCGAAGCGAAGTACGCCTTCCGGTCGGCGATGGCCTTGAGCTTGATGCCCTTGATAAACAGCAGTTTGCCTTCCTTGATGAACAGCACCTTGTTGCCGATGTCGCGGTTGAATGCGGCTCGCACCTTGCGTTCCGCGTGCATGGCGTCGGCCAGCTCATCGACCAGGAAGTCGAGCGTCATGTCGATGTAGTGAGGGTCTTCACTCTCGTGGCCGAGGTCAAGCGGCGCAGGCGGCAGGCCCTTGGCGAAGGCTTCGGCCTGCGCCAGTAGCCCCGCCTTGCCGTTGAGCGCGTGGAGGAACGTCGAGCCACCGTGGCCGTCGTTGCGGGCCTCGGCGATGGGAGTACCGTCGAACACGACGGTTGCGTTGAAGCACAGTGTTTCCTCGCTGGCGAAGTCGGCCACCTTGAGGTTCTTCAGCGTAATGCGGTCTTGCTTGGTGATGTTGTCCATGGGGAAGTCCTGAGATCGACCGGGTGGCGACATGCTCCTGACGGGACGTGGCGGCCATCCCGTGGGTTGGAGAAATGAGGCATCGATGCCCAGTGGGCAGCGTTCGCCGGTGAGATGCCGAGGCGAACTGGCGGGTGGCGTGGGTGAAACCCGCGGCAGCCTTGACACCCTGGCTACGGGCTGTTGCCGAACCATCGGCAATGCAAGAGGGAGAATGGAGTGGCCCGCAGGCTGCGTCGCCGATCAATCCGAAGCGGTCGAGCCCGTCTTGTGCAGGTACTGCACCAGGCGCTGGCCCAGCCACGCCATGCACGGGACGGCCATGGAGTTGCCGATCGCCTTGTAGCGCGGAGCATCTGCAGCGGGCTTGCCGCGGTACGGGATCAGCGTGTAGTCGTCGGGCATGCCTTGCAGCCGCTCGCACTCCACGGGCATCAGCCGCCGCACCCGCCAATGCGACCAGTCGCCGGGGCCAGGGTCGTTCCAGTCGTAGCGGAAATGCGCCTCGAAGTCGGGAGCCAGGACATAGGGCTTGTCCGCGCCGCCGCCGCTGGTGCGCAGTGCGCCCGCTACGCTGCCGCCCAGCTCGGCGGCAAGACCCTGCTCGCGGCCGTGCAGAGACACGCAGGCCACCATAGGTACGCCGTAGCCCGGCTTGCCGTTGGACAGCACGGTGCAAGCGACCTGGCCATGGCCCGACTCGAAGCGCACTTCACCGCGGTTGTTCTGCGCGAACGCGATGGCGGGCACGACCCCGGCGTTCGCATGGCTGTTGCAATGGCCGCCAGCGCGCAACGTCGGTGTCAGGTCGAGCGTGGCATCGGCGCCGCTGCCCTGCGCGATGAAGGCGATGATCGGAACACCCTTGCCGGTGCCGTCCTCGCTGCTGCCCTTGCCGTTGTTGGCGGTGTCGAGGGTGTGGCTGATGTTGCCTGCGACGGATTGCACCAAGTAGGTCTCGGTGCAGATGTCGTGCTTCGGGCCGCCAGCCATCAAACTGGCTGCAAGATCGGTCGGGCCACGCCCATTGCTGAACCCAAACGTCGTCGTGACCTTGCCGCAGGGCTGCTTCAGTCCTGCATATCCGTCTGCTGGGTCAACACTAGGTTCAGCAGTGCAGGCAGCTTCTTGCCACGGCGCGCTGCCCGCACAAGAATCCCCGAGCAGGCCTGCGCGCTCAAAAAGTACTTCTGCGGGATCGAGGTCATCTCCACCACTTGCCACAAGAAACACACGCTTGCGGCGTTGGGCGACACCGAAATATTGAGCATCGAGCACGCGCCAGGCGATGCGGCGGCGGGGTCCAGACACACAACCAGCGTACGCCCATTTTTCCCCTGGCGGCTGGAGCGCACGGCTTTCTCCGGCCAGTGCGCCCAGGAAATGCCCGAAGGCATTGCTGCGGTCGTTGAGTACGCCTGGGACGTTTTCCCAGACGAGCGTGGCCGCCGGGCGGCTGTCTTGTTGGCGGGTTTGGTCGATGGCATTGGCAAGCTCCACATAGGCAAGGGAAAGGGCACCGCGCGGGTCATCCAGCCCGCGACGGCTACCTGCAACGCTGAACGACTGGCACGGCGTGCCGCCGACCAGGATGTCGGGCGCTGGCACAGTGCCGGCACGCACCTGGCGGGCGATCGCGGTCATGTCGCCCAGATTGGGCACGCGGGGGTAACGGTGGGCGAGCACGGCGCTCGGGAACGGCTCGATCTCGGCGAACCATGCGGCTTCGAGGCCGAGAGGTTGCCAGGCGAGGCTCACGGCCTCAATGCCGCTGCACACGCTGCCGTACAGCAGTGGCGCGGTTTGGGGCACACCGCGTGGGGGGCGAGGTTGCGGGTTCATGTCGGGTCTCCTGTTTGTGTGGCCTTGGACTGTGTGGCCGGGCCGGGACGTTGATCGGCAGGAGAAAGGCGCCGAAGGCCCAGTGGCCTCCGGCTCGGGATGACAGAACCACCCGTGGGCTGTTGCAGGCCCGGTTGTCGCTAGAACCGGCTGCTCATCAAGCAATCGCACCCGGCGCATGTCGTGGTTGGCGCCGGCATCTTCTGGCGCACATCCGCGCACAAAAGGAGCCCAGTTTTTCGCCGTTGGGCACGGCATCGAATACCGCTGACCACGAAGGGTCTCCGGGTGGCTCGCAGGCGGGCAAGCCATCGGGGGACCCTTCGCAGAAGCGGAAAAATGCAGATCAGTAGAACGCGCCGGGAAACCCCGGACATGGTTCGTGGAGAAGCTACCTTCAGGTCCCGCGGCCGGGGACGGCCGGGCGGGACGCGCACACGGACAAGAGAAGGCGTTGCGCGCTGGGCGTCCCGCAGGGCGTGCGGGACATGGGCCACGCCGCCGATGGCGGACACGGCTCTCGGGGAACGGGGTCGGTCAAGAGCCTTTGCGGCCGCTACTGCCATAAAGGCGTAGAGATCGCGAGGCTCCGCGTTTGGACGCGCCGGATTCGACCGGCAGCGTACCTTTGCAGTCGGGGTAGCGACTGCACGACCAGAAGGGGCCGGTCTTGCCGGTGCGCTGGCGCGTGGGTGCGCCGCACTGCGGGCAAGCGGGTCCCTGGGGAACCTTGATGGACAGCGAGGTGCTGCCGTACTGCGCGATCAGTTGCGAAATCCATGCGGCCTGCTTGCCGATAAACACATCCAGGGTGAGCTGACCAGCCTCGATCATGTCGAGCGCCTGTTCCCACACTGCCGTCGTGCCGGGGTCTGCAATCGCCGCGGGTACGGCGTCGATCAGGGTGAACGCTGCATCCGATGCGCGAATGGAGCGTCCTTTCTTCACAAGGTAGCTGCGGGCGATCAACCCGCTGATGATGTTGGCCCGCGTGGCCTCTGTGCCGATGCCGACCGTATCCTTGAGCTTCTGCTTCAGGCGCGGGTCCGTCACCAGCTTGGCGACCCCCTTCATGGATTTGACCAGCTCGCCCTGCGTGTAAGGCTTGGGCGGCATCGTCTTGAGCGCCTTGATCTCGGCCTCGGTCACCTGACACGCCATGCCTTCGCGCAGCACGGGGAGTACCTGGCTGCGTGCCGTGGCTTCACCGTCCTCGTCCGCTTGCGGCTCGGCCAGCACCAGGCGCCAGCCCTTGACGATCACCTGTTTTCCGGTGGCCACCAGCTTCTGCTGGTCGCAGGACAGCTTGGCGACAGTGCGGTCGAACTCGTGGTGAGGGAGGAACTGCGCCAGGTAGTGCGCGCGGATCAGCCGGTACACCGCCAGTTCCTTCTCGCTCATGGCCGAGAGGTTCGCGGGTTCCAAGGTGGGAATGATGCCATGGTGCGCCGTCACTTTGCCGTCGTTCCAGGCGCGCGAGCGCTGGGAGCGGTCGAGCTGGCCCATGATCGGGCGCAGCGAGGGATCGGTCTTGAGCAGGCTGTCCAGAACAGTGGGCACCTCGGCAAACATGCTTTCGGGCAGGTAGCCTGAATCGGAACGCGGGTACGTAGTGGCCTTGTGGGTCTCGTACAGGGACTGGGCGATCTCCAGGGTTTCTTGAACATCCAGCCCAAGCTGTTTGGAACAGACCTCCTGCAAGGTGCCCAGGTCGAACAGCAGCGGCGGGCCTTCACGCATGTGTTCGGTCTCGACAAACACCACCTGAGCGCTACCCGCAGCGCGGATCTGTTGCGCGGCTTGCTGGGCAACCGGCTGTTGCAGGCAGCGGCCAGCGTCGTCGGTGCAGCCATCGGGCGGAACCCACTGCGCGCTGAAAGCCTGTCCACCCGCAGACAGGGACACGTCGATGGCCCAGAACGGCACCGACTTGAAGGCCGCGATCTCGCGGTCGCGGTCCACGACGAGCTTCAGGGTCGGCGTCTGCACGCGCCCGACGGACAGCACGCCGTCGTAGCCGGCCTGACGCCCGAGCACCGTGAACAACCGGCTGAGGTTCATGCCCACGAGCCAGTCGGCGCGTGAGCGCGCAAGCGCCGAGTAGTACATCGGCAGCGTGTCGGATGAGGGCCGCAACTTGCCGAGCGCGGTGCGGATCGACGCATCGTTGAGCGCCGACAACCACAGCCGTTCGATGGGGCCGCGGTAACCGCACAGGTCGATGATCTCGCGGGCGATCAGCTCTCCCTCGCGGTCGGCATCGGTGGCGATGACCAAATGGGTCGCCTTCGCCAGAAGCGCTTTGACGACCTTGAATTGCGTGGCGGTCTTCGGTTTGACCTCGACCCGCCACTGCTGGGGAACGATGGGCAACTGCTCCAGCGACCAGCGCTTGAGCGCCGCGTCATAGACCTCGGGAGCTGCTGCTTCTACGAGATGGCCAATGCACCAGGTGACGGTGACGCCGGAGCCGCTGAGACAGCCTTCACCGCGCTGCGTCGCGCCGAGAATCCGGCCAATGTCTTTGCCCTGGGAGGGCTTCTCGCACAAGAACAGCCGCATGTCAGTCCATCCGATTTCCATGGTTCATTGAGTTGCGGGAATCGAGGATGCCGAACACCACCAAGGGCAGCAGCAAACAAGCCGCATGCGGTGGCGACCACTTTTACGGGATGGGATGGCGGGGACGGGAGTGGCGTTCGGCCGGGGATGTGCGGGCCGGGAGCCGCGATTTTTTGGAGCGCACGGACGCCGGTGGACGTTGATGGAGCTATCCCCTGGGGATAGCTCGCGAGGGCATGGGGGCGACGGACGACTGCCACCGCCCCATGCCGGATCACTTCCTGCGCTTCGGCTCCTTCGGCGCGGTCGGTTCCTGGGCGGCCGGGGGTTTCGGCTGCGCATCCTGCGCGGCCTCTTGCTGCCTGGGGCTGAGGGCTACGGACTCGATGCGGAACGGCAGGATGCCGACGCTGCGCGCGTTGATCTGCCAGGTCTCGCGCGGCTGATCCTCGTTGTCCGTCCAAGGTTCGCGCTCCATCCGGCCGACGACCAGCACGCGCATGCCCTTCTGGTAGAGGTCCTTCCAGTGCGCGGCGTCGCGGTGCCAGATTTCCACCGGCGCCCAGAAGCCGCCGCGATCCTCGAAGGTGCCATCCTTCTTGGGAATGGGGTTGTCGAAATAGACGTTCAGGCGCAGAAGGCGGCTGGGCTCGTCGTTGCCGTTGGGGAACTCCCGGTACTCGGGGGGCGAGCCGATGTTGCCCTCGCCAGAAAAATGCGTACTCATGTTGCAATCTCCGTGGTGGTTGAAATACCCGCACCTGGTCGGTGACGAGCGCGTGCTGGGTTGCCCGGCGCGATCACTGATCGCGCAGTGCGGGTGGGATGGACTTGAGCCGACGCAGGTAAGCGTCTTCCGCCTCGGTGGCCTTGCTGGCACACTCCTGGGCCAGCCTGCCCAAGGTGTGCAACAGGCTGATCTGCATGTTCAGCGTGATGCGCTGCAGCTCGATGGCGTGCAAGTCGGCCAGCAGGTTGACCGGCGTGCTGGTACTCGCCATCAGCTCCTGCCACAGTGCCACGCCCATGGCCGAGCGGTCGTGCTTGCGCCAGCGAAGAAACGCCGTGCCTGCGCCAGTTGTCTGCTGGGCCAGTTCGATGGGGAGCAGGTGGAAGGGATGCCCGAGGGCTTGTTGCAGCACCTGTCGCTGCGCCAAGCCAATCAACTCGTCGCGCATGGCGAAGCACTGGCTGGCCCAGGCCTCCAAGTCCCCTTTACCCTTAAAGGGCTTTAAAAGGCCTTTTTGAGAGGCTGCGTGTTCCAACTGCATGAAGGCTGTCTGTTGCAGAGGGCGGAAGTAGCGGGTGTCGCGGTTTGGGTCGCTCATGCCTGCGCGTCCTCGCCGGCCGTCGCTTCGGGGGCGGCGGCCTCGTCGCTGGGCGATGCGGCTGCGGCAGGACCGTCACCGCGCTGCTGCAGGCCACGGCGCATGATGGGCGGCGCGAACTTCGAGCGGCGCGTGCCCTCCAGCACGTCCGGCGGCATCTCGCCGAACTTTTCCAACGCCGCCCGCGCTGCGGCATTCTTGGCGGCGAAGTCGTCGCGGGTGCAGCCCGAGTAGCGGTACTGCTGGGCCAGCGAGAACAGGCTGCGCAGTGCATGCGCGCCTTCGTTGAGCCAGCGTTCGAGCGTCGAGCGATCGATCAGCGCGGTGTGGTGCGCGAGGATCAGCTTGCGGGCGATATCGTCGTAGTCGGCGAGCAGGTACACGGCGGCAAAGCCGAGCTGCGCATTGACGAACAGCGGCAGCTTGACCGGCTGGACGTTGAGGTTTTCGCCCAGGGTGAGTGCCGGCGGCACGCTCGCCAGGGCCTGGTCCACCTGTTCGCGCAGCGATTGCAGCGTGGCCTTGGTCTGGTCGAGCTTGTCCTCGATGCGGAGCATCCAGAAGTCGCTGTACGGGTCGTCCTGCTCCGAGCCGCGCCGCATCTTGTTCATCTGGGCGATGTAGCCGTTCAGGCCGACGATGCCCGGTCGCCCTTCGGCGGCGGCGCGGCCGTGCCAGATGCGCGAGGCGTGGTGCGTGTGCAGCGTCAGCGACATCGCGCTGCGCAAGGAGCCGAGATTCAGTTGCAGGGGTTCGTTGGTGGTTGCCATGGTGTCCGCTCGTTGTTGGAAAAGAGCGGACAGCTTCGGCAGGTAGCGGAAGGCAGTCAGTCAACAAACCGAAACCCGCCCGTCCCCGGTTCACGGCGCGGTGGGTGCATGCGTCGCGATCTATCCCCTGGGGATAGCGCCATGGAGCGCCAAGGAACGCTGCACACCCGGATCAGCGCGAACAAGGCCGATCCCGCTGCAGGCGATCGAGGCCTGGCGTGCAGCGGTTCGACGTGTAGCCGTCAGTGGAACTATCCCCAGGGGATAGCTCTACTGGAAGCCACCGGCATCCACTTCACCACCTTGCAGGCCCGCTCACTTGCTGGCGAGCAGGTTGCGCAGCCGCTCGATGTGCTGCCTGGCGACTTCTGGCGGCACAGGCTTGCCCTGCGGCTGGGATGGTGGCGGTGCTGGTGGTGGCGGCCGCTCGTTCGGCGCAACGGGCGCCGATGGCGCGTCCTTCTTGGCCCAGGCGTTGAACTCGCCATGGATGGCCCGCTGGATGATGCCGAACAGATACCCTGCAGGATTGCGGATGCCATGGTTGCTGCATCGTGCAGCCCATTCGTCCAGCACGGCCTGCCTCAGCGCAGCATCGACCTGCTGTAGTGCCACCCTCGCACCTGTCTGCTGCTCTGCCTTCAGTTCCGCGAAGCGTTTGGGCCATTGCAGGTCGCCCAGCGCGCGCGCATGCGCTTGTGCCTGCGCGGTAGTACGTACTTCATTAATACGACTACTACGTACTGTACGGGCCTGCTTCGGATTCCGAAGAGAGGCGTCTGGCGCGGGTTTCGACCCTGCTTCGGATTCCGAAGTGGGATCGTCAGGATTCCGAAGAAGGCTCGTCGCCCCTTCTTCGGATTCGTGCGTGGCGTCCTCCTGTGGATAACTTTCGTGCGCCCCGACGCCCTGGCTGGCGAGGCGTTCGGCCAGGACTTGCAGCCTCGATGGCAGGGTGCGCCCGGCCAGCATCGGGTCTTCGCCGATTTCCTTGAGGGTGTGCAGGCCTACGATCTGCACGGCTTTGGCCGAATGGCCGAGCGCTTGGCTGACGAGTTGCAGGTAGTCCGGGTCGAGCTGCATCGCTTCAAAGGGGGTCAGCGGCTCGTCGTGCAGGACATAGAGGTTGCCGAGGATGCGGCCGGTCTTGGCGTCGCGCCGTCGCCGCACCAGGCTCAGCCATCGAGTCAGCCGCAGCAGCGTCAGTGCTCGCGCCACGGTTTCGTGCGAGGCTTGCCCGGCGCAGGGCATCGACGCCAGCCAGGGCCGAAGCTGTTCATACGTCGGGAACGCCGTCACGCCATCGTCGTTGAGCATCAGCCGGAAGACCTGCCAGGCATTGCGCTCCAGCGGCGTCAGGCGGCGGTCGAGGAACAGCCGTCGCGGTACGGTCTCGTGCCGGTTGCCGCTGAACAGGAAGGCATCGCCAGACGCCGGACCAGTGGGCATCGCGACAGGTGTAGGTGTGGGCGGGGGCGCGTCGGCGTTGGGCTTGGGCACAAGGTCTTTCAGCGCAGCGTCGAACAGGTCTGCGAGTGCGATGGGGCCACGACGTGGTGCGGTGTCGTCCACGGCCATGGTTAACCCAATCCTTGATCGACCCAGCTCTTGATCGAAGCCCAGACCACCGACAGAGGCAGCGACATGCCTTCGGCGAGGTCCATGGCGGCATCGAGGATGGAGGTTTCGTCTTCGAGATCGACGTTCCTGCTGCTGGTCACGGCCTTCCATTGCCGCCACAGCTCCGTGTCCTGCTTCTCGTCCAGCACGGGATGGCGACCCTTGCGCTTGGGCAGGCCGAGGATTTCGCGGCGAAGCGCCACTTCCTGGTGGGTCAGGCCGTAGAAGCGGCTGACCATTTCGGTGCTCGCGCCGAGGCGCAGCATGCGATCGACCGTGGCGATCTCCTTCTCCACATCCTGCGCCTGCCTGAGCAGACGCCGGAGCACTTCGCGGTTGACCGTCACCGAGCACCACGAGACGTTGGCGTTGGCCAGCACGCTGATCAGCGCGGGATGCTTGAGGGCGTCCAGCTCTTCCTCGCCAAACCCCATCAGCTTGCAGCGGCGCAGTTGCCCATTGCGCAGGTCATAGAGGGCCTGGGCGATGACGGCCTGGTTGAGTGGGTGTGGTGCGGACATGCTGGTCTCCCTCGGTCACGTTCCAGGGTCCGCAGCGCCGGCGTCCAGGTCGAGCAGACGGCGGGCCAGCCGCAGCAGCCGGAACAGCTTGACCAGTGCGGTGTCGCTCAGTCGCCGGGTTGCGTCGCCTTGTCCGTGCAGCAACGCCGACAGGTCGATGACGAATTGCCTGTTATCCAAGCCGACGTCGGCGGGCTGCTGACCGGCCATGCATGCCAGCAGCGCCAGGACGGCACGGCCCAGCGGCTCCAGGTCTTGGGCGTGGGCACGGCAGGCGAAACCGATGCCGTCTGGACGGTCATCGATGCACTCGTCCAGGCGAGCCTCGCCCGCGATCTCGCGGGCGAACTGCGCGACGTGGATGCGCAGGCGCTCGGGCGTGTCCAGGCTCGCGTCGATGTGCCAGACGTCGGAAATCGGGTAGAGACCGCCTGCTTGGACGGGAATGGACTGCAAGACGTTGGCCGAGAAATCGGGCAGCGCATCCCCCAGCTCGTCGGCGACCATCCGCTGAATGGATTGCAGCCGCTCCGTCGTCGGTGCAGGCGAAACGATGTGCCCCTGCAGCCGATCACCAGGAGCAGCCATGGGGCTTCCTGCGGGTGAGCCGTCCGACCCTGAGCCGCCCTCGCGCTCGCGCGACCCAGGTGTGGTTGCCGGCGTCGGGGCCGATGGGGCCGGCGCCGCGGGCGGGCGTGCCATGGTGTCAGGCTCAGGCAGCGTGGGGGGTGCCGTTGGTGGGGTCGGATCGCTGACCAGGGCGCGATGGCGGCTTTCGGATTCGGTGAGGTCGAGCGCCAGTACGTCGTAGTCGATGCCGAGCAGTTCGGACATTTGGCCGATCAGCTCGTCCTGCACGCGCTGGGGGGCGAACTCGTCGGCCTGCGTGTCGAACTGCGACAGCACCTCCTGAAAGAAGTCATCGAAGTCCTGTACCAGTAGTGTGCGGCCTTTGGCGTAGCGCTCCCACGCGAGCATGCAGGCCTTGCGCATGACCGACAGGCGTTCGACCTGGTGGCGGCCGAGCCCGCCATAGAGCACGGTCGGGATCGCCGGCAGGAGGTAGCGCACCGCGTCGTTCATCCGGCTGATGTGCGACTGCTGGACCGGGAAACCATCGGCGGCGAGGCGGCGTGCCAGTTCGGACTGGCTCAGGGCGGCGCCGCTTTCCTGCTCGTAGAACTCGCGCGCCTTCTCGACGCCGAGGGCGCGCTCGATGAACGTCAGGCCTCCACGCAATTCGTTCTCGGCCAGGTGGCCGGTCAGCATGACGACTTCGCCGCGGCTGGGCCACGGCCGGAACAGGCACGATATGCGAAAGAACCGCTCGTCCTTGGTCTCCGACCACAGTTCGCGCAGGATCGCCAGGCGCGTGTTGCCGCCGTTGCGAATGATGTAGTGGTCCTCGCCCGGGCGCCGGGTGATCGCCGGGGCTGCGTCCAGGCCGCGCTCGCGGATGGACGCCTTGATGTCCTCGTAGGCCGGGTTGCGCTTCTTCCTGGGATCGTGGTCGTAGGGGCGCAACTGGTCCAGGGTCACGACCATGGGCGTGTCGGCGATCGGGTCGCTCAAGGCCGAGGTGGACGGGCCGCTGCGCTCGAACCCGGCCGCGAGCAGCTTGCCGGCCATCTGCTGGGAGGTCATTTCAGCCATGGCGGCCTCCCTGCACTGGGGACCGGGCCTCGCGCTCGGCGCGGCGGATCTGCGCGCGGGCGTTGAGGGCGGCCCGGTGGTCACTGGCCGTCGAACTGGTGTAGATCGCGGCGCAGCCGGCCTTGGTGAATTTGAGGTGGCCGCCCGGCGTGCGCTTGACGTGCCAGCCCTCGCCGACGGCGAATTCGATCAGGGCGCGCAGCCGCTTATGGCCTCGGGCCAGTTCATGTGCGCTCGCCATGGGGCCTCCCGGTATCCAGAGGAAATGGCGGGCGGCCGGACACCGTGGCAAATCGGTGCTGCCATTGCGGGAACAGTTCGCCGGCGAGGCCGCGGATGGTGTCGAGCGCGGCGGGGGCGACTCTGCCCGGTGGCTGGCGGTATTCGACCCGATGCACTGGCAGGCCGCGCGTCGCGGCGCGCGGATAGGCTTCGATGGCCGGCACGTCGGTGGTCAGCACGCGGATGCCGGCGTGGTCCTGGAACAGGTCGCGCAAGGCCTGTTGGATCAGCCGGGCGTTCGCCGACACCGGGTGGACCCTGTTGATGAGCAGATGCAGCGGCGGCGGCTCAATGCCCAGGTGCCGGTACGGAGCGATGTCCTCCAGCAACTGCATGGTGCCGCGCCGCAGTTCGCGGGCGGCGAGGATTTCCGGGGTCACGGGTGACAGCGCGAGATCGGAAGCGAGCACCGCCATCTCCAGCGTCACCGAACGCGCGCCCTGGGTGTCGATCAGCACCAGGTCGTAGAGAGGAGCCAGCATGGGCAGCAGGTGCCGCAGCCGCAGGCGCCCATCCGGCGCGTGCAGCAACAAGGTGCTCAGCTCGCCCCGGTGGTCGTTGGACAGCACCAGGTCCAGACCCGTAATGATCGTGCGGGACACGAGCTGGCCGAGGTCGCGCTCGTTGAAGGCCAGCAGCTCATAGATGCCACCAGGCGCACGGTGTCCCAGTTCGTAGTAGGACGACAAGGTGGGCTGCACGTCGAGATCGAGCAGCAGCACGCGCAGCCCCGCGTCGGCGACGAGCCCGCCCAGGTTCGCGGCAGTGGTGGTCTTGCCGACGCCACCTTTCGTTGAAATGATGGATACAACCTGCATGGCGTTCTCCGTGTGAGGATGGAAGGTCCGCGGGAGAATGGGTCAGGCCCGGTTGTTGACGCGCTCGGCGATCCACTGATCGATTTCGATGGAATCCCAGCCGACGGCGCGCACACCCAGGCGCAGCGCCTTGGGGAACTTGCCCGCGCGCATCAGGTTGTAGAGGTGGGCGCGCTTGAAGCCGGACTTCGATTCGACTTCTTCCAAGCGCAGGATGCGGCGCTCGTTGGGCGGCAGAACAGGTGTTTGCGACATGGTGGTCACTCCTGAACGCTCAGTGGCGTTTGTTGGCGTGACCTCTATTCAATAGACATGGCTACGGAAAGACATTGCAAATGCAATCTCCGCGACTGCACATACAAGCTGGCAATCCTCAGAGGGTGGCGCTATGCAGCCGGCGTCTGGCCGTGGCGAACTTGCCGTTCAACGTCCGCTCGGCGATCCCCATGACGCCGTGGTGATGGGCGACCAATGCGCTTACGACAGCCTCTTGCGTTTTGAAGCTGGAGTACGGTGTGCCCGAGGGCGATTGGCCGAGCATCAGCTCCAATATGCCGCCGATGATGTTCAGGTAGGTGGCTTCGGCCCGATCACTGATTGGGTACTGCGCGCAGGCCGGGATGATTTTGGACTGTTTGAGCAGTGCGTCGTGCTTGTCTTGCAGCTCGCGGAGTTGGCGCTTGGACTGCTCCAGGGCAGATTTGAGGGCCAAGCGCTCGACCAGCATGGCCTGCCCGGTTTCCAGAGAGATGGAGGGATGGGCGATGCGCTCGCTGCGCGAGAAGAGAAAGCCGGGGCGCTGTTCGGGGTAGTGCTGGCGCATCCAACGCTTCAGATCGACGTGACGGACAGTGAGATCAGGGGAGTCGATCAGCGCGGTGTCGTGCGTCGTGATGCCGTTCCTCCCGAAAGGAAGTTCCGCATTGAGGATGCCATCGTAGATGCGTTCGGTATACAGCCTCAGCTCACCCCAACGTGGGCAATCCAACGACTGTGGCAGGTTCCTTGACGACGAGACCGAAGTGAGGATGACATGCTCAAACCGCAGAAGCCCAGCCCACCGGAGGGAGGCTTCGATCGGACGATAGAACACCTTCGATGCTGGTGCATTGTGGTTCATGCTCCCATCTCCTTCCAGGAGAACTACATGGCCGACTCCTTTGGCGCCAACCTCATGGCCGGGCAGTTGTCTGTGGATGAAGCGAGTCCCGAGTCTCGCTTCTTCATGAGCCCTGAGCACTTTTCAGTAGCTCAAGTCAGTGGTAGCCGCCATGTGCTCAATGTGTAAGAATCCGTGAGTGGTAGGTTGATCGGTCCTGTCGCTGATCAACACGAAGAATGGCGCTCACACTGGCAGCGTCATGCGTTACCGCAATCTCATCAAGAGCAATTTGTCATGGTGTGATACCCCTGCGGTTTCACAGGGCGCAATAGGCGCGCAGTGGCTTCTAGATGCCAAGGCAGGCGTACTGATCCCGAGCCTGTCATGCGTTCCCAGGTATCCTGATATACCGATAAAGAATCGCGCATCCAGTCCCAGTGACAAGCGTATGGGTTCTTCCCGCGCAACTTGCGCAGACGGGTATGGGTGGTCGCTTCTGCAGCGAGCCGGTGTGCCGAACAGCTCAGGCACGGCGAGAGCCATGCAGTCCAACCTTGGTCGCCGGGAGGCGCTAACGACGACAGGCGTCTGCCGCCAGACAACAACCGCGTCGAGAGGCAAATTCGTCCAGTGGCACTTCAAAGGGCGAACCAGTTGTTCGTCGGTAGCTTGCGTGCCGGTCAGCGCGCTGTTTCGGTGATGAGCCTGGTGCGCTCGGCTCGGCCCAACGGGCATGACCTCTATGCGGACTTGCGTGACGTGCTCGAATGCCTTTCGACGCAGCTAGCCAAGCATATGGAAAGGTGATCATTGGTGAGTTCGAGACCACCGTAGCCGGCGATGAACGAGGTGTGGGGACGATGCGCTGAGGAGGTGTCCTTGGACCTTACTGGAAGTTTCTGGACGAACTTGTTGCCGAGGGTGAAAAATGAGGCTACAATTAAGGTCTTCGCTAGTCAAGCCAGCGAAGAAAGTGATTGGGAAACAACGGCTTACGGTCTTAGTAAACGTCTCGTTTCCCGCTCCAGATTCTACAGGGCCCCGGTAGGGGCCTTGTTTTTCTCCCGCCACGGCAAGGCGGGGCACGTTGGGCCGCAAGGCTTTACGCGCAGTCAGAAAGGTGAAATCGCTGGTGTGTGTTCCGGATTTCCGGTACCATGGCGGCTTACGCGGGAATAGCTCAGTTGGTAGAGCGCAACCTTGCCAAGGTTGAGGTCGCGAGTTCGAGTCTCGTTTCCCGCTCCATGTTCCGACAGGCCCCATCATGGGGTTTTGTCTTGTCAGGGCTCCGTTCCTGGCGCGCAGTACGTTGGCCTCATGGCAGAGTGGCTATGCACCGGATTGCAAATCCGTTTACAGCGGTTCGATTCCGCTTGAGGCCTCCAAATAAAGCCCTGATTTATCAGGGCTTTTTCTTTGCCTGGCGTTTGGCGGTGCTAGCCAAAATCCCCTGATTCGGCACTGAAATCATCGGTCTGCCACCCGTTTCCGGGTGGCAAACTCGCGTTAACATGTGCCGAGTGCGTTTACGTGAGTTTGAGCAGGGATGGCAACCAAGCGACGCCGGGGCGACTCCTGGCAGTACACGATCAAGCGGGCGGGGCTGCTGCCCCAGCCGGTCTACCTGAGCTTTTCCTCGGAGGCGGAGGGCGACGAGTACGTGCGCCGCCTCGAGGCGCTGCTCGACCGTGGAGTGGTGCCGGAGGAGCTGGCCAACAGCAAGGCCGCCGCGAAGGATCTACGCAGCCAGGTCAGCGAGTATCGGAGCGCTCAGCACATCTCTGTCGATGACGAGCAGCTGCTGCCCGTCCTGCTCTCTCGGCTGCCAATCGGAATTACCCTGCCGCAGCTGACGTTTACGTGGGCGACCGAGTGGGTCACGACCATGAAGCGTGAGCAGAACCTCGCGCCTTCGACCATCCGGCACTACGTGGGTGCCTTGTCGCGGGCCCTGGACTGGCTGGCTGCGCATGGCGCGCTGCCAATGAACCCACTGCGGCTTCTGCCCCGGGGCTATTCGACGTACACGGCTGACGACAAGGTAGCTGTGAAGCGTATCGACGGGGAAGCGAAAGCTGACCAGGAGCGTGATCGCCGTCTGGAGCCTGGTGAGGAAGAACGCATCCGGGAGATCCTGGCCGGCGCAAAGCCGCCGGGGCGTCAGCGGCCGCTCGATCTGCCACAGCGCGAGGCGTTGATAATGATGTTCGACTTGGCGCTGGAAACCGCCATGCGCATGCGCGAGATCTACACGCTGGAGCGCAGCCAGCTCGACGTGGCGCAGCGTACGATCTTCCTGGACAAGACCAAGAACGGGAGCAAGCGTCAGGTACCCATGACATCAGTTCTGCTGGCGAAGCTTGCCGCGTACGGGGGTGACTACGAAGGGCGGCTTTTCCCGTTCTGGACCGGCGAGCGTAGCCCTCTGGCCCTGCGGCGCGTATCGAGCAAGCTGTCGCGCCAGTTCGAGCGCATCTTCGTCTCGGCGGGGTGCGCGGATCTCGGCTTCCACGATCTGCGCCACGAAGCGACGAGCCGACTGTACGAAAGGACCTCGCTGACGGACATTCAGATTGCGAAAATCACCGGGCATCGCGATCCGCGGCAATTAAAGCGGTACGCCAACCTGCGTGCCTCGGATCTGGCCGATCAGCTCTGGTGATCGGCCAACTCATAGGCGCGTAGATCGGGCGGGGTGATGCGGCGAGCGCTGCCTGGGCGTCTGGCTGGCACCTCGACGGGAGCGCGCGCGGGTAGTCGCCTGCCGGTAGCAGACTTCTTCCGCTCGGCAGCTTGCCGGCGCCCCTCCGAGCGCAGGAAGTCGATCAGATCCTCGCGCAGCATCACCGTGTGCTTCTGATTTAGGCGGACAGCAGGGACATCTCCCCTATCCACTAAATCCTTCATGGCATCCAAGCCGAGGCGGAGCATCCTTGCAGCATCTTCCAGGCCAATAGTGTCATCTGTCACTTTCAGAGCGTGCCTTCTAGATGGTTGTCCCATGGGACGCCTCCAGAATGTATGCAGGCGTGTCAAAATGCCGCTCAGTGCAAAGTAGGGGGGCTAAATGAGTAAGTGGGATGGCGTAATTATCTGTTCGCCGCTGAGTTCTACATGCGTCGTGGATTGGGCGGCAGTGACGACAGGGCTCGCCGTTCTGGTGGCCCTTGGTGTAGGTGTGACGCCCGTGCTTAGAGATCGCTGGCACCGCCAGCGGCAAGCGAAAATGGTCGCCAGAATTGCTGTGGGTGAGGTGGCACTGATGGAGCACCGCCTTCGTGTTGCTGGCGGATCCATCGCAATGTACGGCGGCAACGTGAATCATTGGACGCACCAAGAGATTGGCAAGTTGATTGCTCAGGTTTCTGCTGATGGTGTCACGACTCTGATTCCGCACGTGCACAGCCTTCCGAGATATCTCGAGCAGAGACTTGCTAAGTGCATCGGACTCTTGAAGGCGTTTGAAAGATCTCTCACTAAAGGTGAGAAAACACGTCCCTACGAGACGGTTCGTATGCACGTTGAGCACAATTACTACATCGGTCTTGCAGATAGCCTTAAAGAGCTCCGGCAGGATCTCTGCAAGTGGTCTAAGGAAGATTTCGAAGATTTGACCAGCGCTATCGAAACTGGAGTGACCGATGCGAACCTGCGTGCAGTGGATGAGATGGCGAGGTACCAATCGGCTAACCCTCCAAGTTGGAATCAGCGCGCTGACCCGACCGAGGTCGATCCTAAGAGTGTCACTTCTCATCAGCCCCCCTTGAGGTCACGATGGATCTGCCGCGCCTGGTCGAAGGTCTCGGGACTCTTCTAGCGACTTTCTGCGTGCAGCTCCGAGGAGTTTTGCCGGTATTCGCTTCCAAGATGGCAAGCAGCGGCGGCGGGCTCACGCTGTTGCCTACCATGGCGACGGCGCGGCTATTGCTGACCTGTCGACCATCCTGCGTGCGATCGATGATGTAGCTGGCCGGGAAGCCCTGGGCACGAAACAACTCATGCGGCTTGAGCATTCGCAGCCCGATATCCACGATCACATACGGCACGCCGCTCAGATGCACCGTGACCAGCGCCAGCCGGTCCTTCGTGGTGATGGTCGCCAGCGGCTCGTTTAGTTCTCCGTGCTGTCCGCCAGTGCCGTAGTAGCGCATCAGGAACGCGGCAACGCGCAGTGCGCCGGCTTCCTGCTCAGGACTCAGGACGCACTCGATCACCCCATGGTGAGTTGCACCAGCGCAGATGGTGCCGAGCGGATCAACCGTGGGTTGGCCGTCCAGGTTCCTGCGCAGCGTCACCAGGTGCGCGGTCGTGAGACGCTGGTGGCTGCCATTGGCGCAGATGGTCGGCATCGGCTCGTCGGCGGCGCTGCCGGCGCCCTGGTAGAACCCGCCGTTGGCCTGTTCCAGAAACGCCGCCATTACCCCCATGGCATGGGCGGCACCGGCCGGCCGCGCCGCGCCAGCGCCGCTGGTGATGGTCGGCATCGGGTGGCCGGCGTCTCCGCCATCGCTGGTGCCCCGGAACTTCACCAGGCTGGCGGCTGCGAGGGCGTGCTTGGTGCCTCCCGCGACTACCGTGCCCAGCGGCTTACTGATGTCGAGGCTGCGGGGCGCCTGCCCGGTCTTCTCGCCGTATCCGGACTGCACAAGCACGGGTGCAACCAAGGCGTGCGAACCGCCGCGCGGCCAAGCCGTGATGGTGCCCAGCGGATCGCCTCCGGAAGCGACGCCGTTGGCGGACGCGTTCGCGCACTGCACGATGGTGGGCGACACGATCATCATCTCGCCACGGTTGGCGGCAGTGATGGTCGGCATCGGTTCACTGATTCCGTGCGGCCTGCGTTCCCCGCCGTGGGTGGCGTGAACGAGAAACGGCTCAGCGGCATCCAGCACGAAGCGCTTAATGCCTCGGGCGATGCGCGCCTGCGTCGCGTCCGCGAGCGGCTTCTTGCGACCGAAGATGCTGGGGCACGGAATGGACCAGTCGATACTGGACGCCGCTGAGACGTGCGGCTGAGCGCGGGCTGGCCCGTGGGTCGGTTCGGGCCAGACGATAGACTCCCCATCGCATCGGGCGATCATGTAGAGCCGCTCCCGCGTGGTTCCGGCACCGTAGTCACAGGCTCGCAGCACACGCCACTCCACCTGATACCCGAGCGCCTGCAGCACAACGACGAAGCGACGCCAGGTGCTGCCCTCGCGCTTCTTGTCTGGGATCAGGAACTGCTGGTCCAGCGGGACGCGCTCGCCGACAGCGGCGACTGTGCCGTCCAGCTTGATCACGCGGCCGGTCGCCTTGTCGCGCTTTGCGATCAGCGGGCCCCACTTCAGGATCTGCTTGACGTTCTCCAGCGTGATGATGCGCGGACGCACGGTGCCGGCCCAGCGGGGCACAACCCACGAAAGGGAGCGGGTTGCTCGGCTGCGCGGCTGACCACCCTTGGCCTGGCTAAAGTGGGTGCAGTCCGGGCTGGCATGCAGTGCGCCCACAGGTCGACCGCCGCACTCGACGCGCGGGTCTGCTTCCCACACGTCCTGGCACAGGTGGCGAGTAAAGGGGTGATTGGCGGAGTGTAGTCCCACAGCCCAGGGGTTGTGGTTGATCGCAATGTCGACCGCCCGAGCCAGCGCGGTCTCCATCGCGTGGCTGGCGCCGCCTCCTCCTGCGAACAGATCAACTACGATCTCGTCCGAGCGCAGCCGTGATTTGAGGTCGTGCAACGGGAAGCGGAAACCGCCGGAGCCGTCAGCCATGTGCTGCCTCCCAGGCGACAACCGCCTCAGCTGCAAGCGGCCGCACGAACCATGCCCCTGGGCCATCTTCGGTATCACCCAGCCAGACCAAGCGCCAATCTGGGCCGGGGCCAGTGGGCTGCCACGCGCGCATCTCATCCCAGTAGCGATGGTCCCCGGCCTCCACGGCTTCTTCGGTGAAGTCGCCAAACGTCACCTGCAGGTCGAATCCCTGTGCGAGGAACAACGGCCGCAGCGACACCTCGCGACCGTCAGCCCACTTGGGCACGTCCGGGTGGCACAGGATCTCGCCGTCCGCGTTGCGCGCCGGGAGGCGACTCGGGTGGTACAAGCCGCGCCACGGGTCCGCAGGATCGATGACAGTGCGGCTCTGATTCCTGACCAGCTCCAGCAGTTCGTCGGCCTGCGCCAGCCGGGCGCGGGTCGTATCACAGAGCGGCGTGTCGCCATCCTGCATGCTGCTGCGCAGGGTGGCGCGATAGGCGGTGACGGCGGTTTCGAACACGCGCAGGTCCTGCAAGCGCGGGAGGCGGTGATGCAGATCACGCAGGGCGTTTTGGGCCTGGGCGAGAGTGATGGCCTTCGCCTGGTTCGGCAGCCACACTGCCTCGACCGCGATCGCGCTGATCGTGTCGAATGCGTCGCGCAGGACGGAGCAGTTTGTCGGAAGAGCCGTGGTGTTCGCGGTCATTGGCAGGCCTGATCGAATTGGGTGAAGGTGTTGACGAAGGCGCCGGCGAGAGGTGCATTGCAGACGGCATGCGCTTGGTCGGCGGGGCGGCGGGGAAACGGCGGCGTGCGGCGGTACCGGCAGTTGGGGTCGTTGGCGTACTTGCCCTCCTTGAGTCGAATCACCTGGTACTCGGGGAACGCCTCATCAGGCAGGGCCTGGCGCGCCTCCTGCATCAGCGCGACGAATCGCGCCTGCCATTCGATCGGCATCGACTGCAGGGTGCGTCGCGGCACCACGTGATAGGCGGCGCGGCTGACGCCGAATGCGTGCCATGCCGGGCCGTCGGAATAGGTGCTGCCGGGCCGGCCGGGTTCGGTAGCGCTCGCTGCGTGCGAATCGCTGCTCATGGGTACCTCAGTCAATGTCATGGGCTGCCATGCGTTCTGCATGGCTGCCGTGGTTGGCTGCGTGGCGGCTCATCAGCGGGCGAAGCGGCGTGTGCCCCAGCACCTCGATGTGCCCGCCCGCTGCGAGAAAAGCGTCCAAGTCGTCGGCCAGCTGCTGCCGGTCGAGTTCCCTGTGTCGGATCGTGGTCGCCGCGTCACTGACGCCTGTAAGCGGACCTAGCGTGCAGGTCGGCTGCACCCGGGCAAGTGCCGCGCGCAGCGGGGCGATCGCATGTTGCGTGTGGCTGGAGAGGCGCCAGATGCCACGCACGCCGGAGCGGTGGCAGATGGCTTGGCCGCTGCGCGCCAAACCCTTCAGCGTGTAGCCGATGGCCTGGTGGGTGCCGTTGATGCGGCCAGCGGTCTTGATCTGCTCGACCGTGGCGCCTTGCGGGAACATGGACAGGACCCTGCGAACTTCGGCAGCGCGGCCGGTCTGCTGTGGACGGGCGCTCATGCGCGGGCCCCGGCAATCAGTTCGCGCATGGCCCAGCCGTGATGCATCACCTTGGATGAGCTGTCGGCGACAGCATCGGGGTTCTCGGTCAGGACCAGTGTGTTATCCAGCGGATAGCTGCTGTGCCCATCCCAGTCTGCAATCACGGCCTGCAGGCCGAAGTGTTCGCGCAGCTCCTGCGCGTTGGCGTTTTTGCCGCACAGGTGCGGCCCATAGATCACAACAGAACGGCTCATGCGGGGATTCCTCGCGTGCGGCGCGTAGCGCGGTTGTTGGGGGAGATCGACCGGACGCGCACGCCCTGATGGTCAAGCCAGCGGTGCGCGGCCTGTGCTGCAAGTCGGTTGAGGGAAAACGTGACGCCGCCGAGGGTGAGCGAGCGGTGCGATACCCCCACGCTCCGGCTGGCGCTGGCGGCGACCTTCAGGAGCGACTCGCGGGGCGCGGCGGTGTAGAGGCCGGCCCATAGCCAGCCCTGGCACACCATCAGCACGAGCGACTCGCCCTGATGGCCGGTGGCGAATTGCTGCTCCACTGGCAGGATGGGCTGCACGCTCATGCCGTGAGTGCCAGGTCGCGGGCCTTGGCAATCTCGGCCTCGGCGGCAGCGATCCCGGTCGCCGTCAGGGTCGCCTTGCGCGGTAGTTGCGGGTCGTCGTACCTGATCAGCACGCGCTCATCCAGCCAGTTCATGACGCGGCGCGTGAACAGCTTCTCGGGGCGGTTGCGCGGCGCGAATCCGTTGGCGGTGCGGTGGAGGGTGAGGTCGGAAGCGCCACGCGCTGCGAGCAACGCGGCTTTTTCCTTCGGCTTCAGTGGAGCGGCCATGGGCAGTTCTCCTGGTCAGGCGGCGATGGGCGTGGAAGGGGAAGCGGCAGCGATCTCGGCAAGTACTTCGCCGCGATGGCGGGCGAGCAGGGAGATCGGGATGCGCAGGTGGACAAGGCTCGGATCGGTCCAGCGCAGCTCGGCCAGCGCTGCCTTTTCCTTCGGTACCGGACGGGTGGCGAGGCCACACCGGTGGCATTCGATGTGCAGCAGCGGCGGGCAGGGCGCGCCAAGGCGATGGCCGGTCGGGGCGCCTTGGGTCACCACGATTTGCGGTCGATGGCCGGGCCAGCACAACGGCACGGAATCGGGGAGCGGGCGAGCGGTCTGGCGCATGGTTAGCCCCTCACCGAGGTGCTGAGCGCCCAGCGCACCTTGGCCGCATCACGGTCGCTGTGCGCCTGCTGGATCTCGGTGATGCGCAGCGGTACGACAACCGCGGCCAGCAGCGCGACAGCTGCCCAAGCGAGGCGGAGACGTCGGCTCATGCTGCACCTCCGCCAATCTCTTGCCGCATTGCCCGCAGGCTTTTGACAGGGAGTGCTTCATCCAGGAGTTCGGCGCAGTCGGCGCATGCGTACTGCGCTCCACCGCCGCCGTCGATGTCGATCCCAAGCACCCAGCCCTCGCGCCCGGCGAGATCCTCGCAGTCGTCAGCGCTCTCAGCGTCTGGGCTGTTCTCATCACAGTTGAAGCACCACAGGTGGTGGTTGTTCGCTGCAAGCGCAGTCATGCCCGCACCTCCGCAGACATGTCGCGCGAGCAGGCTTCCAGGCGGAGGCTGGCAACGCCCATGCGCCGGGAGCGGCGCAGCTGGTTGCGGCTGTGTTCGCCCTTACTGCGAACCCACAGGGTCCGGGCGGTGCTGTGATCGCGTGCTGCCACGGCCCGCAAGGCCTTTACGGCCAACAGGGGCAGCAGGCAGGGGCTTGGATAGGCGTAGCGATGAGACATGGCGCGCTCCTGTTCGAAGGAGGGCGCCGGCGGGTCAACGGCCGAGGGGGCGGCTACTGCCGGTCAGGGGAGGGGCCGGCAGGGTTGCGACCCGCCGGTCGCCCGCCAGCTGATGAGCTGGCAGGCGGAGTAAACATCAAGTTGATTGTTCAGTCAACTAAAGGTTGATCTATGGTGCGAACTGTTGATCGCGTGCCGGTTCAGCTTTCGCTCCCTTTGCCGTTGAGCGGCCAAGAAAAAGCCCCGCCGAAGCGGGGCCTTTTCTTGGGTCATCGTCTATCAACTTCAAACTTTAGGCTGGCGTCACCGCGTCGGATGGTGAGCTTGACCGTTACGCCGGGTTCTCCTGAAAGCCGAATGATGTTCTCCCGCAGATCGTTGCCAGTGAATTGTCCATCAATCTGAACTACGCGATCGCCAGAATTGATGCCGGCATCCGCTGCAGCCGAGCCATCTGCTACCGAGTGAACTACCTTCGGGTCATCGGCACGCAGGGAGATTCCAGTCCAGCCCATGTCGGCCAGTAGGACGTCGAGATCCCGCATCTCTTCTGGCGTGTAAGTGCGTACTACCGCCTCGCCACGTTGAGCGGTTGTCGGGCGGCGGCGACCAGCTATCCACATGATCATGCCGATGAGCAACAGGCCAAGGCTGATTGTCACCAGCATCGTCTGCTGGTGCATGAGCCCGATGTTGTTGACCCTCGTGCCGAGGTCGGTCGCAACACTGACATCCATGTTGCAAGAGACAAGCAGCATCACAAAGCCAATGGCGACCAGGAAAAAACCCAACGTTCTCATGCAAGTCCCTTGTGCAATTCGCGCATCACTCGTTGATGCCAAGGCTCAGTTGAGCCTGTCGATACGGTTGCGGAGATAGACCTTGCCGCCAATGATCGTGCTGATCGGAAGTGGGAAGGCCGGATAGAGTGCTGTGTTGGCGCTCACCACATAGATGGCATCGCCGCGATCTTGAAGCCCCTTGATCTGTTGACCGTTGCCGGTGTTGATCAGGTAGATCCCATCACCGTCGAAGTTGGTGATTCCAGTATCGACCATCAGGCTTTCGCCTGGCTGGATGACGGGAATCATTGAGTCCCCGCGCCCCGTCACCAGGACCAGTCGACCAGGTGCTGGAACGAACCCGACGATGGACCTGATGTAGGCAGAGGTGAAATCCATCGCCCTGATCACTTCAGGGTAATCATCATTGACGGTCTCGCCCCCCATACCTGCCTCCGCATCCAGTTGCTGGACGCGAACATAGCTGCCGGCTGTCGCAGGGGTCGAGAACGAGGGAGGAGCAATGTGCATCTGGCCTTCCCCGTCGTTTACCCAGTCGATGGAGATGCCAAACCCGGCGAGGCGCTTGCGCTCCTTCTCCGGAATCTTCTGATCGCGCTCGTACCAGTTATAGAGCGTCTGGCCCGACGCAATGCCAATCTTTCGACCCCACGCCGCTCGGTTGGGGACGTCCATTGCCTGGAGTACGGCGTCAAACCGTTGCTGGAAGGGCGTTTTTACGGATTCATCAACCATTTGTTGATGTTCCCGAATGGGCTTGATGCGGTCAATCAACATATAGTTGACTCCGTAATCAACATTTGGTTTAGAATTGAGGGCATGAACCCTGTCGAATCCGCGATCTCCAGGTTGTCTCCACCCTCCCAGGCAGAGCTGGCGCGTGTATGCGGCCAAAAGCCGCAGGCAGTCACCCGCTGGCTCGCGAAGGGCGTTGTCCCCGCAGTCCATGTCCTCACCATTGAAGCGGCGACAGGGGTGTCCAGACATTTGCTGCGCCCGGATGTCTTCGGGCCAATGCCGCAAGACGGCGCGGAGGCGCGCAGTAATGCCGTCGCGTGATCAGTCGCTAACCCTCCCGATTGCCCAGCACGGCTGGGCAGCTGGGCACCGCCGCTATCGGCTGGCTCGCCGCCGCCTTCATCTCCGCAATTGCGGGGTGATCGTCTTGCTGATCGCCGCAATGACCATAGCCGCACACGCCTTGCTCTGGTCCCCAGAACACCGCGATGACGCCGCCGAGCCCGCTGCGAATGTCGAATGCGCGCAGTGCAGTGAAGCGCATGCGAACGGGAAAGCCAATGATCTCGCTCATGGCATGCATGGTGCACCGGCTAGACAGATCAACGGAACGATGAAACATCGAGTGTTTCAGGGGGCACGATGACCTGCCGCCGCTCCGACGTCTACTGGCTCGATGCGCTCTACACCGCTGTATCGCTTGCGCCTGGGAGTGTGCAGGCGGCGGCCGCGTACTTGACCGAGCGCAGGGGCGCCGCGATCGCTGGAGAGACGCTGCGTAAGAAGCTGCGTGGCCTGCCAGGCGAGTCGCTGTCGATGGAAATGGCGGAGATGCTCACTGAGTACCTGCAGCAGTTCGTAGGCACCACCGCACAAGCAACGGATTGGATCGTCTCATTGGGACGACAGTTCGACCTGGTCGTGGACTACGTCCCACCTGCACCCGAGGGTGGATGGCCTTGCGAGTTCACTGCGCTGCGCGAGAAGTTGCTTGAGCTGCACGAGCTGACCGGAGGACTTGCGGGTACGGGAAGAGAAGCAATGGCTGATGGGGCGATATCGCTCGCGGAGGCAGACTCCATGCAGGATCTGACGCGCGAGATTCGAACGCTTTGCTTCCGAATCGAACGCAACGCCGTCCGCGCTCATCAGAAGGCGAGGGGACGTGCGTAACGTGGCCATCTACCGCGCTCCCAAGCAACAGCTACCGAGGCGCGGGCCGATCGGCGATTCGGCGCGGCGCGCCATGGAGCAGGCCGCACTGGCGTTGACCGATTCGGTTCCGGCCCTGCTTGGCGAGGAGGCATTGGCGGAGCGGGCGCGGCTGAGGCGAACGCGGCACGGAGCGGACGATGCACAGGCGTCTCTGCTGTTCACGCTGCTGCCAGACGACGACCACCGATGATCTGGCCCCTTTCCCCCGGGGAGGGCGTTCGAATGCGCGAGCAAGCAATGGCTTTTGGCGCACCACTGAAATGCGATTCGCTCGTATCCGCGTTGGGTCCTCCTTCGGGATGGCCCCATGCGGGTAGCGAGGCCGCAAAAGGTGGGCAGTTAGTGACCTTGGAAACTACTGAATGTCAGTGAATTACGACGATGTGCTGGGCCAGCTGCAATCAGCAGGACTGCAAGTGACGGAACTGGATGCCTCCGGGCGCATGGTCCGCTGCCGCGTCGAGGGCTCGCGCGAGCGTCGCGGCTGGTACGCGCTCCACGAGCTGAATACCTCGGCCGGCGAAGTGCTAGTCGTCGGCACCTACGGCGTCTGGCACGGAAACGAAAACGGCGCGACCAAGGTTGATCTGCGCAAGCGCGATAAGACCTTCTCTGATGAACAGCGCGAAGCGCTGCGCAACCGGCTGGCCGAGGATCGTCGCAGGGCCGAGTCTGCTCGCCAGTCCCAGGCGAAGCGGGCGGCCGAGCGTGCATCGTCGGCCTGGGCCAAGGCGAATGCAGTCGGCGAGGCTGACTACCTGGTCAGCAAGGGCGTGCAAGGGTTCGGTCTGCGCTACGGCACCACCGGTGCCGCACTTGTGCCGTTGCTCGATGTGAACGGCCAGGTGCATGGCCTGCAGGTGCTGCGCAGCGCGAAGCTGGCCGCCGCAGGACGCAAGCCGGCCAAGGAGTACTGGCCGGCAGGCATGGTCAAGAAGGGCCACTTCCACCTGATCGGCGGAAGCCCGCAGTGGATCTTGCTGGTGGCCGAGGGCTATGCCACTGCGGCCACGCTGCACATGGCGACGGGTTATCCGGTAGCCGTGGCATTCGATGCTGGCAACATGCTGGCCGTCGCCTCGGCTCTGGCGAAACGCTATCGCAGCATCAAGATGCTGCTGTGCGCCGACGACGACGTGCTGCAGAAGTGCCGGCACTGCAAGAGCCGCCTGGTGCTGGCCGACCATCCGCAGTTCTGCCCATCGTGCGCGCAGCCGCATGGCGCGTCGAATGCCGGCCTGCTCGGTGCCGAGGCCGCAGCACTGGACGTGGGCGGAGCGGTGCTGCACCCAGTATTTGCCGATGAGTCGGCCAGGCGTGAGCGCTTCATCGACAGCGGACGTAAGGTCAGCGACTTCAATGATTTGCACGCCCAAGAGGGCCTTCACGTCGTGCGGGCGCAGGTCGAGGCTCGCCTCACGGAGCTTTCATGGCGGGTGCCTGCAGAAAGACGTGCGCGTTCCATCACCAGCGATGGGGGCGTGGGGAATGATCGCCTGGCACCGATCCACTCGTTGAGCGAGTTGCTTGAGCGCTTCGCGCTTGTTTATGGGCAGGGCGGCACGGTGTTCGATCACAAAGAGCACATGCTGGTTGCCTTGGGCGACATGCGCGATGCCTGCGTGCGCAAGGAACTGCATCGGGCGTGGATGGAGCACTCGGATCGGTCCATCGTGCGTGTGCGGGAAGTGGACTTTGACCCGTCGTGCGAGAAACCCGGGGTGACGTGCAATCTCTTCGCCGGGTGGCCGACCGTACCGCAGGAGGGCAACTGCGACCGGCTGTTGCAGCTGCTCTGGCACATGTGCGGAAACGAGGCCAACCAGAAGGCGCTGTACGACTGGGTGGTCAAGTGGCTTGCGTACCCGCTGCAGCATCCTGGCGCCAAGATGAAATCGACCATCGTCATTCATGGTCCGCAGGGCACCGGCAAGAACATGTTCTTCGATGAGTACATGAAGCTCTACGGTGACTACGGTCGCGTGCTTGACCAGGCGGCGCTGGAAGACAAATTCAATGACTGGGCAAGCCGTAAGCTGTTCCTGCTGGCCGATGAAGTGGTTGCACGCACCGAGGTGTACCACCTCAAGAACAAGCTCAAGGCGCTGATCACGGGCGACCGCATCCGCATCAACCCGAAGAACATCCAGGCCTACGAGGAAGACAATCACGCGAACCTGGTGTTCCTCTCGAATGAAGCGATGCCGGTCGTTCTGGAAGAGGACGACCGGCGCCACGCGGTGATCTGGACGCCGGAGAAGCTGAGCCTGGAGTTCTACACCGAGGTGCTGGCCGATATCCGCAACGGCGCAACGGCAGCGTTGCACCACTACCTGCTGCAGGTTGACCTGACCGGGTTCACCAACGGCACCCATCCGCCGATGACCCATGCGAAGGAAGAGCTGATCGGCTTGAGCCAGGACAGCCCGCAGCGCTTCCTGGACGAGCTCTACGGCGATGACATTCCCGGGCTGAAGCCCATGCCGGCGCTCTCGAAAGAGTGGTACGAGGTCTACAAGGCCTGGTGCGCGCGTGAGGGCTTGCCGCGCCCGGCACCGTCACCAAAGTTCATCAACGCACTGGTGCGCAAGCGCCAGATCATCCACCCCGACCGGGCCAGGAAGCGCTACCAGATCGAGCAGACCGTGAACGGGCCACATGGCTTCCTGATGCTCGGCGATTGCACGGTGCCTGACGGGAAGACAGAGGCAGCATGGCTGGGCGACCAGGTCGTGTCCTTCCGCCGCATGTACTCGGACTACAAGGGGCGTGCGTGATCACTATGCCCATTGACGTGCGGGGAGTGCGGGATGTGCGGGCAGATGTGCGGGCACTGAATTGCCGTGAATCGCTTGCGGCAGTTGGCATGTGCGGGACGTGCGGGCATCAGCCTACATGGGCGGGCGCGGGCGCGTACGGGTATCGCGCTGCAAAGCCGCAATGCGTCTCGCGTGCGTATGTGGGTGACCGCACATCCCGCACACACCGCACACGCCTTGTGCCACGTCGATTCAGCGGCTATCGCATCCCGCACACGCCACCGCACAGCCCGCACATGCTCACGTGCGCGCTTTTTTCCGCTTTAACGATCTTCGAAGGAAATGGAGTAGGGGGAATCAATGGCTGAGGAAGACGTGACGATCACTGGCAAAGAGCTGGCCTCGCTGATCGGCTGCAAGCCGTCCTACGTGGTAGAACTGAGGAAGAAGGGCCGGCTGGTGGTCGGTGAGGGCGGCAAGGGATTCCTGAAGGCCGCCTCCCTGGAGCTCTACGCTCGCACCGCAGACCCGGTTTATGCCGGTGTCGCCCAGCGCCACGCAGATGAGCGCGGTAGCGCGCTGGTGGGGAGCGGGGAGGGGGGCGATGCTGTAGACGCCGACGTCGATGACGACGAAGAGGATGGCGACGACGACGATGCCAAGCCTTCACGGGTAGGTCGGCCCCAGACCCCAGACTCCGCGCGCAAGGCCAAGGCGCTGGCCGACAAGGCAGAGACCGACGCGCACATGGCCCACATCGCGCTGCAGAAGGAGCTGGGGTTGCTGCTGCCCCGCGCAGACGTGGAGGCGTTCCTCGCTGAGCACGCAACGACGTTCCGGGGTGCGATGGAACGCCTGGCCGACACGCTGGCGCCGCAGCTCGCTGCAACGCTGGATGAGGCCGGTTGCCGGCGGCTGGTCTGGGATGAGGTGAGCCACGCCCTGGAAGAACTCAGCCAGGGCTTCCGCACGTTGGCGGCCAAGGCAGCGGAGGCTGCGGAATGATGGAGGCACAGAGCTGCCTGGCGTCGGTGCTGGCGCGCTCGCTGCAGCCGCGGCGGCCCATGAGCGTTTCGCAGTGGTGCGACGAACACATGCGCCTGTCCACCAAGAGCGGCAGCAAACCCGGGCGCTGGGTGACGGACCGCAACCCGCCACTGCGTGAGCCGATGGACAACATGTCCGCCCGTAGCCCGGTGCATGACCAGGTCTGCATGTTCCCGATCCAGTTCGGCAAGAGTCAGCTGGCGACCAATTCCATGGCCTACTGGATGGACTATGCGCCGGGCCCGATGATGTATGCGCTGCCGGGTGAGGTGTCCATGAACAAGTGGATCGCCCAGAAGTTGAACCCGATGATCGAGGTCTGCGCAGCAGTCAAGAAGGCGCTGACCAGCACCGCCAGCCGCGACAGCGCGAACCAGCGCACGTTCAAGGACTTCGCTGGCGGCCAGCTGTTCGTGGAGCACATGGGTAGCCCGCAGCGCCTGAAGTCCTCGACGGTGAAGTACCTGCAGGTGGATGAGATCGATGAGGCGCCGCAGCAGCTCTCCACCGGCGACGATCCGGTGAAGATGCTGGACGGCCGCACGTCGTCCTTTCCGACCACCTACAAGCGCCAGTACATCAGCACGCCTGGCATCGCCGGACTCAGCCGGATCGCGAAGCTGTACGACAAGAGCGACCAGCGCCGCTATCACGTGCCGTGCCCCCACTGCGGCCATTACCAGGCGCTGCAGTGGAGTGGCCTGGTGTGGTCGCCCGATAAGAGCCACGCGTGGTACGCCTGTTGCGAGTGCGGTGTCGCCATCGAGGAACACTTCAAGACCGAGATGATCGCCAACGGGCGCTGGGTCCCGGCCAACCCTGACTCGCCCATTCGCGGCTACACCATCAACTGCCTCTACTACCAGTTCGGCCTGGGGCCGCGCTGGTTGGACCTGGTGAAGGAATGGCTGGAGGCGCAGGGCGATCCCGCTGCCCTAAAGACCTTCGTCAATGATCGCCTGGCCGAGACGTGGGAAGACCCGGCAATGCGGGCAGTGAAGCACAACGTCATCAAAGATCGTGCCGAGCCCTATGCGCTTCGCTCGGCTCCGCAAGGTGTGCTGGCTATCACCGTAGGTGTGGATACGCAGGACAACCGTCTTGCTGTTCATGTCGTCGGCTGGGGACGGGGTATGACCGCATGGACGCTGGACTATGTGGAGCTGCAGGGCGATCCGGCCGAGGAAGCGGTGTGGGTAGCCCTGACCGATTTGCTCAACCGCGCAATCGAGCGCGAAGATGGAGCGCTGCTCCGGCCGATGGCAGTGGCCATCGACGCTGGTGGCCACCGCACCGAGGCCGTCAAAAACTACGTCCGTCAGCGGCGCATCACCCGACCAATGTGCATCTTTGGTGCTGTACCCAACAACGCTCCCGTGCTGTCCAAGGGCAAGCTGGCTGACGTCACCTGGAAGGGCAAGACTGACAAGCGCGGCATTACCATCAACCACGTGGGTACCGTTGCAGCCAAGCACTACCTCTACAGCCGTCTTTCGGCTGACGCCGAGCGTAAGCCCGAGAATCGCATGGTCCACCTCAGTGACCAGCTGCCGGATGAGTTCTTCCCAGGCCTGGTGTCGGAGGTCTACAACCCTGTCAAGAATCGCTTTGAGAAGAAGGTGACCCGAAACGAGCCGTTGGACACATGGGTGTATGCCTACGCGGCGACCCATCACCCAGAGGTCCGCATCAACCGCTTCACGCGTTCCGATTGGGATCTTTTGGAACAAAGGCTGGCTGCGCCGCCAAGCGTGAACGTTTCACGCGAAACGCAAGGTGCTGCGTCGGAGGCCGACACGTCCACTGATTCCCGTGAAACATCGGATGTGCCTCGCCGGCAACGTCCCGCGCAGCCTCGCAGCACGGGGAGGCAGTGGTGAGCAGGAACACAGTCCGAAACAAGGTACGAATCAGTGAGCTGACCGAGGAGCTCGCGGTCGGCGCCGCGCTGCGCCTGCGATGTGATAGCGACGATATACGCAGCGTTGTGGAGGCCGTGGTGGCCTACCTTGTCGAAGAGTACCCAGCACAGGATCTGTACATCCCCGCCAGCATGCAAATCAGTGCCTACCCTGTGGATGAGATCCGAAAAGGGATGCAGGAACAGGAGTCTGTACGGTCGCTGTGCAGGAGGTTCAGGATTGACAGAAGGACGCTGTACCGCTTGCTTGATGAGCCTTGCGCCAATGAGTAGGGGGTGCGGGTGAGTTCCCCGAGACTCACCCGCACTTGATCAGGAAACTGGCATCCATGATCTCGCGGATGCCTCACTGATGAGCTGGACCAAAGACGATGTGCAGAGGCTGAAGGCCGCCATCGCCAGCGGTCAGTTGTCCGTTCGGCATGGTGATCGTCAGGTCACGTATCAGTCCGTCGAAGCAATGTTGACGGCATTGGACCGCATGGAAGCTGAGGTTGCCGCCAAGACGGCTGGCCGACGGATGTCGGCCACGCGCCGCTACCGCTTCACGACGCTGAGGGGCTTCTGACATGGTGGCCTCGCTGCTGGACAGGGTCATCGGCGCCATTTCTCCCCAGGCGGCCCTGAAGCGTCACCGCGCCAGGGCAACGCTGGAAGCGGTACGTGCCTACGAGGGTGCCTCGCGCACTGACGGTTGGCGTGTTCGTAGGGCGGGGGCCAGCGCGAACACCGATCACCTGGCAGACGCCCGCGAGCTGCGCAACCGTGCTCGGGCGCTGGTTCAGAACGTTCCGTACTGCGCGCGGTCCCTCCAGGTGCTGGTGAGCGCAACGATCGGGACCGGCATTACTCCCAAGGCCGATGGCCCAAACGCTGCTGCGCTGGACGCCCTTTGGGGCCGCTGGGCAGACGTGGCGGACGCGGATGGAAAGTCGGACATCTACGGCCTTATGGCTACCGCGTATCGTGCAATGGAGCAGGACGGCGAAGTCATGATTCGCCGCCGCACCAGGCGTCAGTCGGACGGTCTCGCGGTCCCGCTGCAGCTTCAGGTACTTGAGATCGACTGGCTCGACGGGAACAAGAACGGGTCTGCGTCAGGCGGTGGTCAGATCATCAACGGAATTGAGTACGACGCGATCGGTCGGATTCGCGGCTACTGGTTGTTCGGAGCGCATCCCGGTGAGGCCGTGCGTGGCTCTGTACGCTTGAGCAGTTCGTTGGTGCCGGGATCCGACATCATCCACCTCTACAACCCCGTCCGCCCTGGGCAGGGACGCGGCATCACGCGCTTCGCCCCCGTGATCGCGCGAGTGCGCGACCTGATGCTGTACGAAGACGCCGAGCTGGCGCGGAAGAACCTGGAAGCGCGGCTCGGTGTGATTGTCAGTGGCGACATCGACTCGATGTCCAACGCGGACGATGACGGCCCTTCGCAGCTCGGCTCAGATCGCGACCAGGTCACCGACCTTGGCCCACTTCCCAGCGGTGGCGTCACCCACATCACAGGTGCCACCGCCTTCCAGACTGTCGAGCCAAAGCCGGCAGGAGGCTACGTCGAATACTGCAAGTTTAACGCGCACATCATCACTGCTGGCATCGGTGTCCCCTACGAGTCGGCCACCGGTGATATGCGTGAGGTGAACTTTTCCAGTGCCCGCATCCGGCAGATGGAGTTCCGCCGTGACTGCGAGCAGATGCAGTGGCTGGTGCTAGTCCCACAGATGTGTAAGCCAATCTGGCGCTGGTTTGACGAAGCAGCCGCGCTAGGCGGCGGGGTGCGTTCCACGGGAAGCACTGCCGACTGGAGCACGCCGCGCTGGGACTACGTCAATCCCAAGCAGGACATCGAATCGGAAATCGCAGCGATGGGCGCCGGTCTCAACTCACCCAGTGAGGCGCTGCGTCGGCGTGGCTACGACCCGGATGCCGTTTACGTCGAGATGGGCAAGGACTTCAAGCGGATGAAAGAGACCGGCGCCCTCGGTCTGATGACTTTCCTTCAATCCAGTGGCGCCCGGACCGGCCTGGTCGACGCCTCAACAACCAACGAGGAATGACCATGCCCCAGCCAATCCAGGCTCCGACGCAGGATGGTACGACACGCCTCATGCCCACCCAGTTGCGTGAGGCCGAGCTGCAGCCGACCAGCTTCGATAGCGAGGCACGCACGATCGAACTCCAGTGGACCGCCGGTACCCGAGTGCGCCGCTACGACTGGTGGAACGACACGTACTACTGGGAGGAGCTGGTAGTTGATGAGGCTGCCTGCAACATGGAGCGTCTGTCGTCTGGCGCTGCACCGGTCTTGGACAGCCATAACACCTGGGGTATCGGCTCACAGATGGGAGTGGTTGATCGCGCCTGGCTCTCCAATGGCGAAGGCCACGCCCTTATCCGTCTCTCCGGTCGCGAGGAGCTGGCCGGCGTAATCGCCGATATCGGTGCCGGAATCATTCGCAATATCTCGGTTGGTTACACCGTGCAGCGCTATGAGATCGAGCGCGCCGTCAACCCCGGCGATTTGCCGATCTACCGCGCGGTGGAGTGGACGCCGAGCGAGATCAGCTTCGTCACTGTGCCGGCCGACCCGGCAGCAGGCACCCGCAGCAATCAACCCGCACAGGGGACCCCCTGTGTATTCACCCGTAGCGCATCGTCGCAGGAGCACACCATGCCTCAGCCCGCCGCCCGCGCCGCCGAATCGGCGGTCCAGCAGGAACCCATCAACAACACCCCGGCTCCGGCAGCGCCGGCCGCAGCTCAGGCTCCGGAAGGTGACACGCGCGCAGCCGACATCGTGGAGCTGGCAACCCGCCACGGCCAGACCGAGCATGCAGCTGGCTGGATTCGCGCTGGTCACTCGGTCGACCACGTGCGTGGCCTGATCTTGACCACGCTGGAGCAGCGCGACGCCGCTGCTGGCGGCAACATCAACCGCATCAGCGTCACCGAGGACGAGCAGGATCTGCAGCGCTCCGCTGTGACGCATGCGCTGCTGCACCGAGCCCAGGTGATCGATCCCGCAACCAAGCGGATCTTCGCGCTCACCGGTGACAATCCAGTGCGCGGCCTGACCCTGATGGACCTGGCCCGTCGTAGCCTGGAGCGCTGCGGCGTACGCACCGATGGCATGGCGAAGCTGGAGCTGGTCGGCCGCGCGTTCACGCAGAGCGGCAGTGACTTCCCGGTGCTGCTCGAAAGCACGATGCACAAGGCGCTGCAGGCGGCCTACGCCGTTGCGCCGGACACCTGGTCCCGCTGGTGCGTCACCGGCACCGTCAGTGATTTCCGCGAGCATTCGCGCTACCGCGTGGGCAGCATTGGCAACCTGGACAAGCTGACCGAGGCTGGCGAGTTCAAGAACAAGAAGATCCCGGACGGCGAGAAGGCAACCATCACCGCTGGCACCAAGGGCAACACCATCAACCTGACGCGTCAGGCGATCATCAACGACGACCTGGGCGCGTTCCTCGGCTTGGCGACCGCCTTCGGTCGTGCCGCAAAGCGGACCATTGAGGCCGACGCGTATGCGTTCCTCGCCAGCAATCCGAAGCTGGATTCCAACAAGGCGCTGTTCCACGCCGACCACGGCAACATCCTGGCGGCAGCAGTGCCGAGCGTCACCTCGGTCGACGCGATGCGCGTCCAGCTGGCCCAGCAGAAGGACGTGGGCGGGAATGATGTGCTGGATCTGTCGCCGGCACTCTGGCTCGGTCCGACCAAATATGGCAGTGCCGCGCGTGTCACCAACAAGGCCGAGTACGACCCGGACGCTGAAGGAAAGCTGCAGCGCCCGAACGCGGTGCAGGGTCTCTTCCGCGACATCGTCGACACCGCGCGCATCAAGGACGACAAGTGGTACCTGTTCGCCGATCCAAACGACTGCCCGGCCATTGAGGTCGCATTCCTCGATGGGATCACCGAACCCTTCCTGGACTACGAGGAAGGCTTCACCGTCGACGGTGTGCGCTGGAAGGCTCGCCTCGATTTCGGCATCGCCGCCCTCGACTATCGCGGCGTGCAGCGCTGCGGCTGATCCCCAACTGGAGCACTGAGACATGGCACAGAACTTCGTATCCGATGGGGACGTGATCCCCTGGACCAACACCACCGAACAGCAGGTTGCATCGGGTCAGGCGGTTGTCGTCGGTCATCAGCTGGGGGTTGCCCTGGTCAACATCGCCGCCGGCGCGACGGGCAGCGTAGCCCTGGGCGGCGTGTTCACGCTGCCGAAGGTGCCGACGGCGGTCTTCGAGCAGGGTGAAAGGCTGGTGTGGAGCGCAAGCGCCAAGGCAGTCGACGGTAGTTCCTCGACTGCCGTGGCCGGCGACATCACCGGCGCAGCGTTCGCCTGGGCCGCCGGCTCCACCGGCCAGACGACCGCCGAAGTCCGTCTTTCGCCCGGCAACGCCACCAAGGCGTAATCAAACTGGCCGGCACCGCTCACAGAAGCCCGGGTGGCGTGAGCGGTGCCGGTTCTTCCACAGCGACAACGGGGGATCGCATGGGCACCACTGGCACGCCGCGCGGCGTACGCAACAACAATCCTGGCAACATCGACCGCACCAGCACGCCCTGGCAGGGCGAGGATCGGTCGGCCGCTGCCATCGCCCGCGAGGCTCGCTTCTGCATCTTCCTGACCCCGCAGGCGGGTTTCAGGGCCCTGGGCAAGACACTGCTCACCTATCAGCGCAAGCACGGCCTCCGCACGGTGAAGGAGATCATCGGACGCTGGGCACCACCGGTGGAGAACGATACGGGCGCCTACGTCCGGCAGGTTGCGGCGGCGGTGGGCGTCGAACCTTCCGAGGTCATCCGGTTGGATAACCCGGTGACGCTGGGGCGTCTCGCGACGGCCATCGCAAAGCACGAGAACGGTGGCATGTACTGGAGTGCCGATGTGGTCAGTGCTGGTGTCGCCGAGGCGCTCAGCTGATGGTCGGCGGCGGTGTCACCGCTACGGCTCCCTGGTGGGCTGCGGGCAGCGTCGTGGCCGTGTGGATTCTGCGCGAGACCTGGGCTGCATTTCTGTCGCGCAAAAAGGAACGCACCGAGACTGATGCGAACGTGGATCTCATCAAGGGTCTTTCCGAGCGTATCGGGTCGCTGGAACAGAGGGTCTCGGTCCAGGACGAGCGGCTGCAGCAAGAGATGATGATGCGGCTCAAGGCACAGGAGGAGGCCAGCGCATTGCGGATGCGAGTCCGGCAGCTTGAGTCCACGCTGCGCGGGCTTGGTGCAGTCATTCCGCCTGAAGACCCGGTGGTGTCCGCATGATCCGTGCCCTCATCCTCGCCACTCTTCTGCTGCTGGGCGTGATTGTCTGGCAGCGAGGGTCGGTTTCTATCGCGCACCGTGCGACCGACCAGGCAGCTGCCGCCCGTGACGTGATGGAGCGCGAACGCGATACGGCCCGCGCCGAGGCGAATGCAACGGCCGTCACGCTGGCGGCCGAACGTGGCAGCGCAGCCGCTGCGAACGCTTTGGCCGCGACATATGAAAAGGAAAAGGACGATGCACAGAAAGCCTCTGATCGCCTTATCGCTGATCTTCGCGCTGGCAACCAGCGCCTGCACCAGCGCTGGCAAGCGACCGTCGCCACCGCCGAGCTGTCCGCAGCCGCCGCTGCCGCCAGCCAGCCTGATGGTCGAGCCGACGACCGAATTGAGAGTGCGGGCCGAGCTGTTAGCGCCGCCGCCCAGTGCGACGCACAGGTAAGAGGTCTGCAGGCTTTCGCTCGCCTGTGCAGTGTGACGGAGGTGCCATGAGCTTTGACGACGACTTCGCACGGAGCGCTCTGCGCACGCTGTACGCGACCTTCGGGGTGGATGCGCTCGTCACACGCGGGTCGGAGGCCGGCATGCCGGTGCGCATCATCGTGAATCGTGGCGAGGTTCGGCTCGGAGAGTACGGTCAGGCGGTCGGTCTGGTGGACTCGGTTTCCTTCCTGTACGAGCAGTGGAAGCCGAAACAGGGTGATGTCGTCGCATGGTCGGATCGGCTTGGAGACCACTCCAAGCGGGTCGAGCGACCACGTCGAGATGATGGGCTCGAGGTCGAGGTGACCCTCAATGGCTGACCTGCCTATGCCCGTGACCGAGCGCATCGTACAGGCGGTGGTGGGGCGCCTCCGTCAGATCGACGGCGAGGGCTTTCACACCAGCATCGGTAAGCACGTCCACGATGAACCCACCTGGTACATCCCGGAGGGTGATCCCTGTGTTGTTGTGTTTGACGCGAGCAAGGTTAAGAGCGGCGATCGCGGTGTGCGCAGTGAGCGAGAGTACGTAGGCCTAATTGAGGCCACCATCCCCTGCAGCATGGCGAACGCCGCGCGTACGCGCCGTTTGGCGGACGCGGATATCGAGCAAGTGTTGGATGGCTGGATCTGGGATACGGGGGCGCTCCCGCTCCAGGTAGAGGAGAGCGTGTTTCTGGACAAGCCCGACGGACTGCAAGTCATTGCGCTGCAGGTCACATTCAGCACGAGGTATCGCTGATGGCTGGCTACGGTGGCTACGGGCGCTTGGCTCTTGCCTTTGAGATGCAGGGCGCCCTGGAGACAGGGCGAAACCTCACTGCGCTGGGGAATCGCGTGCCATGGCTGCAGGAGCGGACGATCGCGACGGTTCGTCGTCGCGTTGCTGTGGAGGCGCGACGGGACATCCAGCGTGAATACAACATTCCCGCTGCTCGGATTCGACGGGACCTGAGTGCCCGGAACACCGAGAAGGGAGTACGCATCACCGGACATTTCCGTGGCGTGGGCCTGCGCAACTTCGATGGACGTTCCAACACCAAGGGAGTGAGTGCTCGCGTCTTCAGGGGAGGGCCTCGCTCGCAGCAGGCCGGTGCCTTCGAGGCAACGTTGCTGGGTGGGAACCCCCAATTCGTCGAGCGCTACGGGCCCAAGGTCGAGATGACCAAGGGGCGATACAAGGGCCAGAAGCGGCAGCGGGTAGAGGTTCTGTATGGACCAACCGTTGCTCAGATGCTCGGCAAGGGGCGTCGTGCTGACCGCCTTGCAGATTTTGCGCGTCGGACCGCGCGTTCTGAAATGGAGCGCCAGATCGACATCTACCTTCGCAATCCCGCTGCCGCTGGCGACGGGACCTGAAACGCCGAACACGGCATCTACCGGAGAGCAACACCATGAAAGACTTCAGCTTCCAGGGAAAAATCTACCTGGGTGAACGTGCAGCCCCCGGTCGACCGGGCAAGCTCACGTGGGTAGGCGATCAATCCAGCTGCCAGCTTCAGCTGTCTACGGACAGCGAGGACCGTACGGAGACCCACAGCGGTAAGCGACTGCAGTCCGCGCGGCTGACGACCTCCATCACGGCCACTCTCAACCTGACCCTGCGCTACTTCAGCGCGGACAACGTGAAGCTCGGCCTCTACGCCCGTGCGAACAACGTGGCCAGCGCCACGATTTCGGCAGAGCCATTCCCGGCCGACCTGGCGGTCGGTGACCAGGTGCTGCTGGAGCGCTCGGTCGGCGTGACTGAACTGGTGATCAAGGACAGTGCAGCGTCCTCCCCCAAGACGCTTGTCGAGGGAACTGACTACAAGTTCGACCCCGAGTCCGCGATCGTCACTCTGCTGAAGGTCTCCGGGCTGACCCAGCCGCTGACGGCCGCATACAAGCACCTCGGCTTCACCAGCATGCCGTTGTTCACCGCCGATCCGCCGGAGCGCTACCTGTTCCTGGACGGCGTGAACACTCTCGATGGGACCCGCATCCGCATGCACCTGTACCGTCTGCGTTTCGATCCGGTCGCGCAGCTGGACCTGATCAACGACTCGTTCGGTGAGCTGGCCCTGACGGCAGGCGTTCTGTTCGATAGCGAGGCTGCTGCGGACTCCACGCTGGGTGGCTTCGGCCGCTTCGAAACGCCGAGCGCCTGAGCATGGCCGAGCGCGTTCCGAAAGCCAGCGCGGTCGCGGCACAAGAAGGCCACTCGCCAGCCGCGCAAGCGGCTGGCGAGGCAGACCTGGCTATCCTGTTCCCGGACAACGTCATCGAAATAGCTGGGCGGCGGGTGGTCATCCGCGAGTACCGCTTTGGTGAATCAATGGACGTCCTGCGCATCGCCGCGCCGTTGATCCAGAGCATTGCTACGAGCGCGGAGGAGGTGCCGCCAACCTGGGCGTCGGTTCGGCCCCACCTGCACCAGCACAAGGAAATCGTGCTTCAGATTTCTGCGCTGGCCGGCGACGTGGAGCCCGAGTGGCTGGCCGATCTCGCTCGGGCTGAGGGCGAGCTGTACCAGCAGGTGTGGTTCGCGGTGAACTGCCGTTTTTTTATGCAGGAAGTAGCACTGCTCATGGTCGAGCATCAGCGCCAGCTCAGGCTGTCCGGTGGTCGGACATCTTCGTCGCCCTTGCTTGTGCCGGACTAGGAGACGCCGCCCAGCTCGCTCGGTTCACCGAACGCCAGCTGCTCCTCTTCTACGAGCGAATGAAGCAGCAGGAAAGGGGGCGCCGCGCCGACTTGGTCCGCGATACCGCGATTGCGTTTGCCGGCGGCAACTGTGCCACTGAACACATCAAGAATCTAGAAAGGAACTGACAGTGTCCAACCGTGACTACACCATTGATATGCGTCTGCGCGCCGACTTCGCGCGTGCGCAGCGTGAGGTGGATGTGACGACAAATGCACTGTCAGAGATGGGCAACGCCGGTACTGACGCCGGCAACGCTCTGAACGAGGTTGCATCAGGTGCGGAGACCTCCAGTCGGGCGATGTCCGGCTTTGCGCGTGCATCTACGGCGGTCAGAGATGCTGTGCAACAAGAGATCCGCCTCATCGCAGAGCTGCAGGACCGTCTTGAGCGTGGGGCATCGAGTTGGCAGGAGTTGGCCGATACCGAGGCGATGCTCGACCGCGCGATGTCGAAGGGCCTCGTGACGGCGGATGAGTACAACGACGCGCTCAAGAATCTCGACAAGTCTCAGGCGTCGCTGGCCCGGTCCTCCCAGGCTGAGCAGAAAGCGCTAAACGGGACCGTCTCGCGCTATGACCAGGCTGCGTCGAAGCTCGCTCGACTGGAGTCCGACGAGCGAAAGCTGAAGGTGGCCGTCGACGCAGGAACCATCTCTCGGGACCAGTACAACCGCGCTATGGACAACATTGGCGCGCAGCGCCGCGCGCTTCAGAACCTTAATGACCAGGAACGCGCGACGCGCCGACTTGCCATCTCGCAGCAAGAGCTGCGGGGCGGTGTCGCTTCTGCCGCATCGCAGGCCCTGCGAGGTGACTTCGGGGGGGCTGGCACCACGTTGCTGGGGTTGACCACAAGGGGAGCCGCCGGGTTCGGTGCCCTTAGCTTGGCCGTTGCTGGTAGTACGGCCGTGCTGGGGGCGTTCCTCGTCGCGGCGTACCAAGGTCAGGAAAGCCTCAACGGTATTGAGCGTTCATTGCTGTCGGCCGGCAATGCTGCTGGCACAACGGCTGGCAGCATTCAAGTGATGGCGGGTGAACTTGGTAAGGCAGACGGCCGTATCGGGGATGCGCAGAAGGCACTGCAGGCAATGGCCGCTTCCGGCCTGGTGGTAGGCGACAACCTCCGTCTCGCTGGCCAAGGTGCTCTGGATTTGAGTCGTCTGACCGGTGAGAGCATCGAGGTGACCACACAGAAAGTGCTCACTTTGGCTAAGGCTCCTACTGAGGGCATGGTGGAGCTGAACAAGCAATATCGTTTCCTTACCGTTGAGGTGGCTCAACACGTCCGAGCGTTGGAAGAGCAGGGTCGTACTACTGAGGCAGTCACAGCAATCCTTGAGCAGTTTGGGGCCGTTCACCGAGAGCGGGTAGAGCAGGCCGAGGTGCAAGCCGGGAGTCTGGTGCGCGCCTGGTCCCGCGTTAAGGGCGCGATTGCTGGCGCATGGGAGGTGATGAAGTCGTTTGGATCGACCGACGTGGCTGTGCAGCTTGCCACGCTCCAGAAGGATCTACAGGTCAGCCTATGGTCGTCGGACAATCGCGAGACTGAGCGGACCCGCAAGCTGCGTCAGGAGATTGGAAAGCTGCAAGGCGAGCTTAAGGGGGTCCAGGAGCTGGCGACCGGCGATGCCTTCGTCGCCAGCATCACGCAAGAAGCCGTGGACGCTGCCAATGCCACGTCCGCTGCGCTGGAGAAGGCAACCGGAAAATCCGAGAAGCTTGCCGATGCCCTCGCTGATGTGGCGAAGCGGTACCGCATTCTTCGCGACGATTCGGAGCGAAACAACACAGACAATCCCCTATTGACTGGTGTGGTTTTCAAGGCGGATGGATCGATCAGTGGTGGCGGCTACGACAAGGAGGTTGCTGCGCTAAAGAAGCAGTTCTCGGAGAGACCTGGCTCCAGGCCTCGGGGGCGCAGCCCGGGGCAGGTTGCCCAGGATGCGGCGAAGCAGGAGCTTCAGGATCTGGCTCGCCGGGTGACTCTGCTCGATCAGGTTGCTGAGGGCGAGGACAAGGTGTCCGAGGCGTCCCGTGTCGCTTATGAGATCGAGAACGGGAAGTACAAGGCGGCGAGCGAGGCCATGAAGTCGCAGCTGCTCGATGCCGCACAGCTGTACGACAGTCAGAAGATGCTGGTGGATGTGTCCAAACAGGTAGCGACTTGGCAGGGGGAGATCTATCGCCTTCGCGGCCAGCCTGTGCCACCCGAACTGGAGGAGGCGACGCGCAAGCTGCAGGCGCAGAAGAAGGCGCTTGAGGACATCGGTCGTACCGATGAGGCGTCCAAGATCGGGGAGCTACTTGGGCTGCGAGAGGCGAGCCGGCAGCTCGCCGATGTTCGCCGTCAGTATGACCAGGTCATGGCACAGATCGGCTGGCAGTCTCAGCAGATTCAGGCAGAGCAGCAAGCGGGACTGATCACTCAGGCGGCTGCTCAGCAGAAGATCGTGGATCTCTACGGTTCGCAGCTGGGCGTGCTGAGGCAGCTTGTGCCCCTAATGCGGGAGGCCGCGTCTGCGCTTGGAAGCCCCGAAGCGCTGGCCAACGTCTCTCAGATCGAAGTGAAGCTGCAGGAGATGTCTGCGACGACGAATCTGCTGCAACAGACATTTACCAATAGCTTTGAGAGCGGGATCACCGCCAGCATCAATAGCCTTGTGGACGGAACGACGAGCCTGTCCGATGCGGTGGGTACATTCTTTCAGACCATCGCGAAGGGGATGGTTAGCTACTTCGCGCAGGACTGGGCTCAACAGGCCAGCGGATGGGTTAGGAGCCTAATGGGCAGTGCTGATGGCGATTCGCCGGTTTCGGCCGCCGCCTCGGCCGCCTCTATTACAACCGGCGCTGCAAGCACGGCTGCAGGCACGATCACGGCGGGAGCAACAACTGCGGCGGCAACAATGGCCTCTGGTATTGGTGCAGCGGCGTCTGGGCTGGTGGCTGCGGCGGCAACAGCGGCATCCATTTTGGCCGCGCAGAGCGCGTCGAATTCGGCGCAGGGGGTGGTGTCAGTTGGCGCAGCAGCGGCGGTTAGCCGAGCCAATGGCGGACCGGTATGGGGGGCTGGAACAGGTACGAGTGACAGCATTCCAGCCTGGCTTTCCAACGGCGAGTTTGTAACCCGCGCCATGATCATGCAGCAGCCTGGGGCGCTTGCGTTTATGCATGACTTCAACAGTCGCGGCATGGCGGCAGTCAAGCGCTGGGGGCGTTTCGCATCTGGCGGGCAAGTCGCAACACGAAAAGTTGCGACCGCAATCCCCGATAGAGCAGCGCAGCTAGCTGGCTCGGCTCCGAAGAACATGCGTGTCTACCTTCTGCAGGATCAAGATGAGTTGGTCCAAAAGCTGGCCTCCCATCCAGCATTCGAGCAGGCGGTAGTGATGACTGCCAGCCGGAATGGCGCTGCAATTCAGTCGGAGTGGTAACGATGTCCTTTGTCGCAAACGGGCCCCGCGTATTTCCGGTTCCGGCTGATTGGTCCGGCGCCGTTACAGAAACTCTGTCGTGGGCAACGGACTACATGCAGTCGCCGGTTACGGGAATCTCCCACCATTGCTCTTATCGCTCCGATCCGCGTCGGTCCTTTGAGTTTGCTGTGAAGTGTGAGGGTCAGCAGCGCCGCGTTGTCGACATGCTGCTCGCTGGCCACGGTGGACGCTGGCTTGTCCCAGTTTGGCCGGATGTACAGCTCATTCCCGCAGATTTGCCCGTAGGCTCGGGTGAGGTTGCCTGTCGAACCAATGGGTTTGATTTTGTCGCTGGCGGGAAGGCCCTGCTGTGGGCGGGGGTCAACCGCTGGGAAGTGGTGACGGTCTCCTCGGTGAATGCTGAACGCCTTTCGCTTGCCGCCGCCACTGTGGGCGCATGGCCAGCTGGAGCCATGCTGTATCCATTGCGAATGGCTCAGCTGCAGGACAGCGCTGAGGAGTCGCTGTGGCATGACAATGCCGGCGTTCGGTCACTGACGTTCGATGTTATTGACGTCTGTCAGTGGCCCAGCCTGGTCGACCTACCGCTCTACCTGGGCATGCCAGTCCTGAATCGTTGGGCGGACTGGACTGATTATCCGAAGGCCAGCTATGCCCGGCTGCGAGAGGTGTTGGACAACGGTAGCGCGACTGCCTTGACGGTGAACCTTGCGGACTTCGCCTTCCGATCGCAAACCACACAGTGGAAACTGTTCGGGCGCGAGGAGCACAGCTGGCTGCGCTCTCTGGCGTACACCCTGTGCGGCCGGTCCACGCCTATTTGGCTGCCGTCCTACACCAGTGATCTGCGCATCACAGGTGATCTAGCTGTGGGCGCCACCGAGATCCCTATCGAATGGGCTGGCTATGCGCTGTTTGGCGCGCAGGCGCCTGGGCGTCGAGACCTACGCATCGAGCTGCTGGACGGCACCGCAATTCATCGGCGCATTGTTGCCTCGGTGGCCTCCAACGACGTTGAGGTGATCACGCTGGATGCTCCCCTGGACATCAACATTGCCGCGTCGCGGGTGCGGGCCGTCCAGATCATGAGCCTGGCTACGCTCGCCAGCGATCAGGTCGAGATCCAGCACGCCACCGATGCAGATGGAGTCGCCAGCTGCACCCTCGGCTTTGCTTCGGTGGTTCCCCATGTTTGAGGCCTTCGAGACCAGTCGCTTCCTGGGGCGCCCCGTTCATCTGTTCCTGTTCACCCTGCAGGGCAACAGCTACCGTTTCGCTTCTGGCGCGCGCGATATGACCATCGGTAGTGGGGATGGCGCAAGGCTCTATCGCTCGGCCGCCGGCATTGAGCGCAGTGCCGTGAATGAGACCAGCGAGCGTTCGCAGAACAAGCTGACCATCAAGATGCCGTTCCTGTTGAACCCAGCGGCCGCCGAGCTGCCGGTCACGCAGGAGTTTGGCCGGATCTTCCGCCCTTTCGCGCCCAGTGGACGGGTTTCCGTGGTGTGCATGAAGGTCCACAGCAACGACCCCGACCTGCGGGCAGTGATCGAGTGGACGGGCCAGGTTGTGTCGCCGCGCTTCACGGACACTACCCTGGCCCTGACCTGCGAGCGCAACAACTCTCGCAAGGGTTTCCGGGGCAATACGGGGCGGTTCACCCGAGGCTGCTGGAAGGCACTCTATCAGTGTGGGGTGGCAATGTCCGATCACGCTGTGGCGGCGGTGCTGAGCTATGCCGGCGGCGCCACCTTGCGTTCAGCGGCGTTTGCCGCATTCCCGGCTGGTCGCCTGGAAGGCGGAGTTGTGGTCTGGCAGCGCAGCAACGGCCTGGCGGAGACGCGGACGATCAACTCGCATGCGGGCGACACCATCACCCTCAACTACCCCGGTCCTGAACTGGCTGCGGGTCTGGCTATCACGGTCGCACCTGGGTGTGCACATACGTTCGCCGACTGCGGCAGCTACTTCCAGAACACCCCCAACTATGGCGGTCAGCCGCAGCTGAACGTGGAGAACCCCTTTGACGGACACCGGATCTCATGGTGAAGACTGATCGACAACGGCCTCGGCGCGGCTTGCATAGGCTTCTGTACGTATATGGGTGGCGATTCCGGTACTGGTGGCATGACACGGAATCCGGTGCCCTTGCGCGTCGGGCCACCGCACTTGTTCTGGCGCTTGCCGGCCTAGGCTTCCTGGTCGACCACCTCCGTTCCCCGTTCCCGCAAGACCAGCCACAGCAGGCCTTCGTGTGGTGGGTGCAGCTGATCATCATGATCGTGTCGATGCTGATCAGTGCGCTGCTCGCCCGGACGAACCAGACCAAGCCGGAAGTGCAGACGCCCGAGATCCCCACCACCGAGGAGGGCACCGCCGTGAAGCGTGTCTACGGGACTGTGCGGATCTCCGAGCCGCAGGTGTTGGCGTGGCGGTCGGCGGGCACGGACAAGATCCGCAAGGGAGGCGGCAAGAAGTGATCGTGACCCTTGAGCACTTGCGCACGATTCCGGGCTTCGGCAACAAGCCTGGCTTCTGCTCGCGTGGCGGTCGGGACTGGTTTGCCGCGCATGGGCTGGATTGGAATGCGTTCCGTAAGGAGGGTGTCGAGGCCGAGAAGCTGGTCGCTACCGGTGATGGCCTGGCCTTGGCATTGGTTGCACACGCTCAGCGAATGGAGGCCAGCGATGGGCGGCGGAGGTAAGAAGACCGTTGGCTACTGGTACAAGCTCAAGCTGCTGTTCGGCTTGTGTCAGGGGCCGGTGGATGAGTTCGTGCAGTGGGACGTGGACGATGCCACCGCGTGGGCCGGCTCCGTCACGTCCAACGGCTCGATCTGGATTCACGCCGAGAACCTATTCGGCGGAGAGGATGAGCAGGGCGGCATCGAAGGCGAGGCCGAGATCATGTTCGGCCGCCAGGACCAACAGCTCAATCCGTGGCTTCCACCCAACCTCGGCGCTGCGCACAGCGCCTATCGTGGGCTGGTCACTGTCCTGTTCAAGGGCGGAAGGTGGTCGGCCTTTACCCCCTATCCGAAGTCGCCGAGCTTCGTCCTGCGACGTATCAAGGAAGGTTGGCAGGACGGCGTGTGCTGGTATCCGGAGAAGGTGAAGATCCTGCTCGACAAGGATGCCAGTGAGGTCGTGTCCGGCTTCCGCTCCGTGTCCTGGAGCCTGCCCTGCGTCGATATGCAGGGCACATACTGCACGGTGCCTGGTGACAGCGAAGACCGCTTCACCCTCAATGGCACCGGTGCAACGGTGTTCCAGGTCGGTTTGCGGATCACCGGCTCGGTCGAGACCAAGTACTACAGCGGCGGCTTCCCGATGCCAGGCTCGCCCAGCTTCATCAAGGGCGGCACTGGCTCGGGAAGCATCCTGCCTAATCACAACGTCTATCGCTTGGAGATCAGCAATCCGCCGGCGACGTACCACCTGAACTACACCCCCGGTTCTGAGTCTTCACGCCTGATCCTCGATGGGGCACCGCTGAACGTCGAGGTCGCCAGCAATGCGACCGTCAGGCTGCAGGCCCTGACGATCGACGGGCTGCAGGACGCACCCAGCCAGTGGCTGACGGCGCGGGTGGAGAGCTTGGATGCCAAGGTGCCGCTGGTTGGGATGAATGCCGCCCACATCCTGTACGACAGCATCACCCATGAAAGCATGGGGGCCGAGCCTATCTCGGTGATCGACGACGCCAGCTTCCGCGCAGCCGCGGATGTGTTCTTCGAAGAAGGGATGGGGTTGTGCCCGATCTACGATCCGGATCGGGAGTCCATCGAGCAGTATCAGCAGCGGATTTGTGACGCAGCAGGCGCGGTGCTTGTGCAGGGCATGGATGGTCGATATCGCCTGAACGTACCGCGCGGGAAGTACGTCTTGGACGACCTGCCGGTGCTGACCGACGACGACATCCTGGACTGGGCCGAAGAGCCTGCCACGATGGACAACGCCTGCAACCAGCTGTTCGTGAAGTACTTCGACCCGGTCGAGAACGCGATCGGCACCACCCCGGCGCTGCAGTCGCTGGGCGCGATTCAGGCCTTCGGCAGCGTGATCTCGGAGAAAGAGGATCGTTCCGGCGAGGTCGCCAATGTGGATCTGGCGCTCAAGATCGGCGCGCGCAATCTGCGCGCCAAGGCCACCTCGCTGCGCAAGTTCGACCTGACCACCACGCCTGCGGCCCGCACCTGGTCGCCGGGCAGCTACTTCCGCCTGCAGGCGCCCAAGCGCGGCATCGCCGACATGGTGTGCCTGATGGGCGAGAAGCGTGGCGGCACCCTGAAGTCCGGTGCCATCACCTTCAGCTGCAGCGAGGACGTCTACAGCCAGCCCAACTCGGTGTATGTGGGAACCGAGCCAGGCGGGAAGCCGCCGTCGACCGCGCCGACCGTGTCGCCGCACCAGGTGGCGATGGAGGTGCCCTACCTCTTGCTGGTCTCGCAGCTCAGTGCGGCCGACCTGGCGCAGCTCAGCAGCGACGTCTCCTTCCTGCTGTCTGCCTCAGCCCCGCCAACGGTGGGGCAGTACTTCCGCCTGATGGCTCAGGCTGGCGGGGCGGAGTACAGCTATCGCGGCCGGGGCGACTGGTGCGCAAGCGCTGCCCTGGTCGAAGGAGCCGGCTACCGCACCGAGACCTTCACCCTGACTGATCCGCTGGACCTGGGTTCGGTCGCCGTGGGCGACATCGCCCTGGTCGGTGCCGAGATCTGCCGCGTGGATGCCATCGACCCGACCGCGATGACCCTCACGCTCGGCCGTGGCTGCGCCGATACCGTGCCTCATCTGCACGACCCTGGTGCACGCGTGCTGTTCCTCACCGACTATGCAGCTGACACCACCGAGTACGTCGGCGGCGACACCGTCCACGCCAAGCTGCTCACCCGTGGCGCTTCGGCTCTGACGGACCTGGCCGACGCACAGGACCTGGTGGTCGAGATGGAGGATCGACAGGCCCGGCCGTATCCGCCGGCAGACGTACATATCAACGGCGAGCTGTACCCGGAAGACGTGGTCGGTGACGCTATCTTGAGCTGGGTGCATCGCGATCGCGTGGCGCAGGCGGACCAGTTGGTGGATACCGGCATGGCCAGCGTTGGGCCTGAGCCAGGCACCACCTACACCGTGACCGTGTATGACGCCGCGTCTGGCGCCCTGGTCGTCTCCTACCTGGATCTGGTGGGCACCTCGTTCACGGTTCCTGCTGGCCAGCTGGTCGAGCGCAACCGCGTGCTGCTCAGCTCCCGGCGCGACGGGCTGGATAGCTGGCAGTCGGTGGAGCTGCTGTTCCGTCGTGTCTATCAGCTTGATTTCAGCATCAGCGCCTGGCGTGGTGCCAACAACTCCGCCGCCTCGCTGGTGTTCACCACGGAGGCCGAGGGCGTGGAGTGGTCGATCGATCAGGGCGTGCTGCCTGCGGGGATGAGCCTGAACAGCGCCGCCGGACGGATCGAGGGGATTCCGCTCGGTGGCGCGCCGGGTTACTACCCGATTCGGGTCAAGGGTCAGGATGCGGCCGGCAATGTGGGCTTTGCCGAAACCGAGATTGCGCTATCGACCATGCGCAGCAGCTTCCCGATGCAGAGCGGGTATCAGGAGGCCGGTGGCCGCACGGTGGTGGTCGGCTCCTCCAATCTGCCCGTGCTGGACCCTACGCAGTCGCCATACGTCGGCGGCGCCTCTGTACGTTTCAATGGCACCGGATTGCGCCAGGAGCTGGACGCCAGTTTGGGTACGGCCGACTTCAGCGTGGCGTTGTGGATACGTCCTGACGCGGCCCCGAGCGACACGTATGCGCGTCTGTTCCAGATCGGTCCGAACACGACCAACGGTGGCCTCTATCTGCGCCGCGAGCAGCTGACCAACCCGATGCAGGTTGGCCTGGACGTGTTCACTGGCGGCAATTACGTGCGCCTGTTCAACGATGCAGTGCTTGCGCTGACGGAAAACCGGTTGCCCAATGCCGCCTGGTCGCACCTGGTGATCTCCAGGCGCGGCGGCGTGGCCCGCATCTTCAAGGATGGCCGGCTGGTCGATGAAAGCGCGCTGCCTGCGGCTGCGGTCAACTTGAGCCAGACGGCGTTGTCGCTGGCCAGCAACACGACCCTGGCAGCCGAACGGCTATATGCCGGCCTGGCTGGTGTCGAGGTGCATGCAGGTGCGGCTGTGTATTGGGAGCCTTTCACGCCGCCGGCCATGCCCTCGGACTTCCCCGCGCGGTTGCTGGAGCTGTCTGTACTGCCGATCGCGCTGGTTCGCGGCCGGGCCTATGGCCCGTACAGCCTGCACTTCAAGCGTGGCACCGAGGCCAGCCCGGTGACCTGGTCGGCCACCGGCCTGCCACCAGGGTTCACCCTGGACGTGGATCAGACCGGCAGCGACTCGACCTTGGGAGGAACCCCGTCGTGACCGCCTTCAACGCAGTGATTACCGCCACCGATGCACTGGGGTCCGTCGAGCGCCGTTCGCGGCTGCACGTCTTCGATCGGGGCCAGCTGTGGGCAGAGGTCGACAACACGGCCCAGATGACGCTGTTCGGGCCGGCTGGATCCGCCCTGTCGGTGCAAGCGGGGCGCTTGAACCTGCAGTGCGGTAGTAGCGGCACCGCCGCCAGGGCGCGCTTTGAGAGCGTGCCGGCGGCCAAGGATTGCCGCGCCTTGGTCGGCTTCGTCATCCCGGCCGGTACCGGCGTGCGCACGGATAACGTGGGCCTCCTGCTGCGCACCACCAGCTGGCAGGTCACCAATGACACCTACGCCTACATCCTGGGCGTCGGCCGGCGCAGCACGACCTCGTTTGGTGTCGAGTTTGGACGTGGTTCCAATGCTGCTTCCGGCTCTTTCCAGCAGCTGCAGTTCGTCGAGGTGTCGGGCATCACGGAAAGCGAGGTGGTGGTGTGGTTAGAGATTGAGCTGATCGGGTCGACGCTGACCGTCCGCCGCCTGGACGGGACGGTGGTGCTCACCCGTTCTGACAGCACCCATCAAGCCGCCGGGCGGGTCGGCGTCAACTACTTCCGTGGCAGCCAGAACGGTCCCGGGCTGTTCACGGGATTCTTCTTTGAGGCGCTGGATAGCTGATGTGCTTGACGGTCCAGTAGCCGGCTGCGCTGTCAAGAGCTATCGCGGGTATGCTGCCTTTTGGGGAGACGTGGATCAATACATGGAAAAGCTCCAGAACCTACAGTTGATGCGAGCTATCGCTGCAGTCCTTGTAGTTTGGGCTCACGCAATCGATGTGGTGGGCAAGCGGCAACAAGACGCCTTTCAGATCGCATGGGGGGCGCTCGAGAACTTCGGTGCGGTCGGTGTCGACGTGTTCTTCGTCATAAGTGGCTTCATCGTCTCACTGACAGCTGAGCGTTCCAGGTCCGTGACGAAGTTCCTGGTTGCCCGCCTTGTCAGGATCTGGCCCCTGTACCTGATCGCAACGGTTGTGGTGTTCGCCGTGGATCCAGCGGCCAGATCCTTGGCGACGCTGGCCTGGTCTGCTGTCTTCCTGCAGGCTCCCGGGCTTCCGGCAGGCATGCCCACCCATCCGTTGGGATGGAGCCTCATGTTTGAGGCGGTCTTCTACCTGATGCTCGCCGGGGCGATCTGCTGGCGAACCCGGCGATCGATGCCGGAGCGGGTGCTTATCATCGGCTCGGCGGCGATTCTTGTGGCGGGGGTGTGCGGTTTCCACCAGCCAACGAACATCATTGGAAACCCGGTCATCATCGAATTCCTGCTGGGTGTGGTTATTGGGTGGGTGTACCGCCGCCGGCCCGAGCTACCTACGTGGGTCACATCCGGACTGTTCGTGGTCGGGACGGTTCTGCTTCTTTCCACCGCAATGTACGGGTTTGGATTCATCAGCGAGGCGCCGCAAACCCTGGACGCAAGCCTCTCCTGGGATCGAGTGCGACTGTGGGGGATTCCTTCGGCACTACTGATCGCCTCGGCAGTTTTCCGGAGTAATGCGACGCCGGCGGTGGCCCGACCACTGGTCTTCTTGGGTGATAGTTCCTATTCCATATACCTATTCTCGTTCGTGGCTTTGTTGCTCCTTGATCAAGGCTGGGAGGTATGGGCTCCAGCGTCGCCGGACGTTGCAATCGTGCTGGCCACTTCGGTGGCAGTGGTGTTCGGCGTGATCTGCTATGTGATGCTGGAGCGCCCGCTTACTTCAGTACTTCGTACAAGGATCGAGATGCATCTGGCCAAGGCTTAAGGGAGATGACTAGGCAACCTGCGTCAGCAGATCCTCGCGGTTGTTCCGCGGTGTGTTCACTGCGCGGCTGACGCGGTAGGCCTCCATTGCCGGCGGCTCGGTCGCCAGCAGCATCGCCATGGCATCGTCGGGGCTGGCAGCTATCCACTCATCGATCTGGCCGGCCTGCAGCCATACCGGCATGCGGTCGTGGATGTCGGCGGAGACACCGCTGCTGTCGCCGGTGATGATGGTGAAGGTGCCCAGGTTACCGTCGGGCAGCAGCGGGCTGGTGTCCTCCCACAGGCCGGCGGCGAGCAGCGGCCCGGCCGCGTGGATGAACCAGGGATCCTTCTTCTCGTCGATCGGGCTCACCGACCACTCGTAGTAGCCGGCCATGGGGATCGCGCACCGGCGCTTCTTGAACGCTGACCGGAAGGCGGGCTTGGTGGCCACCGTCTCGATGCGCGCGTTGATGGTCGAACCCTGCAGGCCCTTGGCCTTGGCCCAGAACGGCAGCAGGCCCCACGCCAAGCGGGTGACCTGCCGGCCTTCGCCCCGGTCCAGGATCACCGACGCTCGCTGCGTTGGCGCCAGGTTGTAGCTGGGCTGGATCTCGGCCAGGCCGTGGGCGAGGTCAGCCAGCCCCGGCTGGCCGAAGTCGATCACGGGGAGCTGGACGAATCGGCCGCACATGGCCAGAGGGTAGCCCCGCTGACCGTGCCCGGGGCGTGTAGGGCGATCCTGAACTGTGATGCCGGTCCAGTGCCCTCCACGCGATCCTTACGGTAGCGGTTCTACGCTCGGGCTCCCTAGGGAGGCCGGAGAGAGTCATGCCCAACAGGGCTGTTGCATTTGTCAGCGAAGCCCGCAGCGATCTGACCATGGCTCACCTGTCCAAGATCATGGCGGACGCAGAGCGGTTCAACCGCACGGCAGGAGTTACCGGGGTCACGCTGTTTGATGGAGGGAGGTTCCTCGCGTACATGGAGGGCCCACCCGACGGCCTGGATGTGGCCTTCTCCAGGGCAGTGGGCGCCACCAGCCATTCAAGCCTGATCGAGATTGCGCGTGGGCGGGTCGGGCAGCGCAGGCTTCCCTACTGGCCGATGAATTGCATCCCTCTGTCGCCGTCGGAGCTGGTGCAGCTGGTGCGGGCCGACTGGACTTCCTTCCTGCAGCGGGGAGGCGATCAGGCTGGCCCGGCCACCGCGATGGAGATGCTGGTGGCACTGGTGGAACCGTTCGCCGAGGCTGCCTGAGCAGCCCCTTGCCGGCACCCAGTCCGAACGATTCAGCCAGGTCGCCGCCGCGTTCGCAGGATCTGCGACTGCCGGCCGTATCCTTCCGGCCATGCGTCCCTCACACGGCTACCAAGGCTTCAGCACCGCGCCCATTCCCTCCGGCTGGGTCCAGACGGGTGAGCGCTGGGCGCTTTGGTACAACGGACGGGAGACGGCCAGCGTCACCCCCGATGGCGGTCCTGGCGTACGCCTGTGGATGGAAGGCCAGAAGATGTGGGACATAAAGGAAGTGCGGGCCGCCAACGTTCGGCAGGCAAAGCGCTACGGCGAGCGCTGGTGCGCCGCTAGGCTGTATCCCGATCTTCCTTTGCGCGAGGCCGTTGCCCGGCTGACCGACAGCACGCCGATCCAGCCGGCACCGCCACTGCCCGGCCTGCCGCCGACCCGCGAGCAGCAGCAACAGGCCCGGCGCCTGGCCGAGGCTGGGGCGAAGGAGGTCGAGCGGATCAAGGCAGCACTCGAACCGCGCAAGCCGCCGGCAGAGACAAAGCCCCGCCCGAGGGATGCACGTAAGGCGTGGCTCAGGGCAGGGCTGCAGCAGCTGCGTCGCCGATAATAAGCATGCCGCCATGAATCGAGGTGCGTGAAGTAGCATTGTGGTTCAGGCAAAGCTACTGGGGCGACATATGGACTGGGTTCTTCTGTTTGGGGCAGCTTCTGCTGCCGGAAGTGCTCCCGGCGCTTCTGGCGGGATTGCCTGGGGGGCCTTGATAGGTGTCGCTCTCGGGTGGGCCCTCAAGGCGGTTTCTGATTTTCTGATGGAAAGGCAGCGGCGGCGAGATGCAGCTGACGCCCGGCGGGAACAGCGCTTCGATGCGTTGCGCAGCAGGCGCATCGAAGCGGAACGTGCGAACCTTTTGGCGTTGCAGCCGATGGTCACCGATTTCATGGTGGCTGGGGCACTCTGCTCGCGTGCGCCAAGGCGCCTGTCAGATCGCGGGGATCTAGTAGGAGAGGAATTCGAAGCGCAGCGCGAAGCGATGCGAGTTCAGGGGGCCTCCATGTTGGCCATACACGCGCGGCTACATGATCGTGGGATTGCGGAGCTTGCGGGGCGCCTTACGACGGGTGGGCTGCAAGCAGTTCAGCAACCTCATGCAGCAGAGAGCACCGCGTACTGGAATGAGTTCATCCCGATAGCCAGGGATCTCCACAACGACGTGGGGGCGGCGATCCGGCGATTGGAGGACGAGTCCATTCAGCTTGTCGCGCCGTCGAGCGGTGCCTGACGTCAGGTTCCGGGTGGGGTGAAAGCCATCCCGCCTCCGTAATATGCCAGGCGCTGGTGGAATAATCCTCGGGCGAGAGTATGCGCGATCCGTAAAATTATTCTGTGTATATTGTTGATTTTGCATGGTGATGTTGGCGGACTTTTAATTCTTTGTGCGCGCCTTGATGATGATGTCACTTATCGGCAAAACCCGATACTCCATTGACGTGCCTCGATCCAGGCGAAGGAGGGCGCGCTCATAAGGCACTATTGCGACGAGCTGATAGCATTCTCCACTCTTGTCTGAGGTCAAACGGACCTCCCTCAAGGAACTGCCATTTTCGTCCAGTGCCCTGCGCGCGTTTCGTGTGCCTGCCGTTTCGGCAAAGTGAAAGAATCCATATCCCAATAAAAGCAGCAGGTATGTAGCTGCTGTTACCTTGTTGCGGCTTGCAAATAGGTGCCTAACTACTTTTGTCGCTATCATTAAGGCGGCTATGCCGCCGGCGATCGCCGTAACGATCCAGATGTAGGAGACGTATCTAGTTGAGTATTTTTCTACGGCTAGATGGATGCAGAATGCAATGACCCCAACAACCGTTGTAATGAAAATCTGAGCGGCGCTGATCGGGGCTTTGCTAATTTGCGGATATAGGTTCCAGACTGTGAATGAAAAGCCGATAAGAAAAATGGCAACCGGTGCGGATATCTGTATGATTTGCGTCGGCGGGTAGAGGTCAATTGCCCACTCGGCTCCGAGGCCTCGATAGAAGGCGCTTAGGTATCGATAGGATATAATGTATCCAAAGGCAGTTAGAACGCTAACTGCACTTGCAGCCATCGCGAACAGGCTTCCGGTCGTAGCTATGGTGCTGCTTACAGCACTAGAATTTGGAGGCGAGCCAGTCTGAGGGTTCATTGTTGATATGGGATGAGTGTTGCTAATTTTTGCTGCGCAAGGCCTTAATTCGCGCCGCTTTGGCCTGCTTTAGAGAGCTGAGAAGTGCTTTGCGGTTGTCGCGATAGAGCGGAATAAAGTTCGACCCGTTTGGGTCTTTTCGTCCAGGTGTTGGATAGTCTGGAATTTCCTCAACAAGTAAGTACAGCTCATCTGCGACAAGAGCCACGTCGTCGGCATTATTTATATTGTCGATGAGAGTTAGGATCTCTGTGCGGATTTTTTCTAGGTCCTCAGCTTTACCTTTCACGCCCTGATCTAGGGAGTCCGCTTGAGCGGCGTCAATTGATCTGAGAATTCTATGAAGTTGGCCTACAATTCCTGTCCTAATCTCTACTCTCTTGATCTCTTGTCCGCGCGCCTTCAGGGCGAATAGTGTCTCGGTGGACGCGACCTCAGCAACACGGCGAACGTCGTCATATAGAAGTGAGATACCTTCTCGGAAGTCCTTGTAGTTGGAAATGGCCTGAAGGGCGACCAGAATGGTCCCGAACACCGTAATTCTTGACTTTACGGATCCCTGCTCGGATTCAAATCCAAGCTCAGCGTCTTCGTAAAGGAAGAATTTCGCCCGAGTCGCGATGAGAGGCAGCGCATTGTTTTGAATGGCTGCAACTGCAAGTGCGAAGTTCTCGTCAACCTCCGCATGCACGTATGCTTGGCACAGAATATTTGTTCGAATGTAGTCGGCCATTTTTTGATCCCCCCTTTGGATCGGACTGTCCTTGTCTGCCTTCCGTGAACATGGCAGCGGCTAGTTCCGGAACTTAACCCGTGCCCTCAAATTTATCTAGCGCAACCTTGAGGCTGGGCGGCATGATAGGTGGCGAGCAGTCATATGATATTGATTAATATTGATTTGATGCGGATTGCAAATCCGTTTACAGCGGTTCGATTCCGCTTGAGGCCTCCAATTGAAAAGCCCTGACTCCGGTCAGGGCTTTTTGTTTGTCTGGATACCGGCACGTGCCCGGATCGATACCCGTTATAGCCTGGCCAGCGCCTGCACCGTGGCCTGGGTCAGCAGCTGGGGCAGCGCATCCAGCGCGAACCAGCCCAGCCCTGTCTGCACACCCGGCTCCTGGATGGAGGCCTCGGCACCGGCAGGTGCCCGAGCCTCGAAGATCGGCGCGACCCAATGCTGCGCAAGCGCCGGCTCGAAATGATCGGCCACGCATAGCAGGCGCAGCAACCTCACTTCCAACGCCGTCTCCTCGCGAGTTTCGCGGACTACGGCAGCCTCCACCGTTTCCATCCAGTCGACTTTGCCGCCGGGCAGGCCCCAGTGCCCGCGCTCCGGATCGCGTCCGCGCTGGATCAGCAGAATGCGGCCGTCGGCATCACGGACGACGGCGCCGCATCCAACGCGGGGAATCTGCAGTTCAGTCATGGCAGAGAGTGAAGAAGGAGCTGTCTTCATTTTTGCATGCACGCCGTATCAGGCGAACCCGCGCTAGGCGGGGCACCTGTGCATCAGCAACCTCACAGGTGTGTCGCATGCTTCTCCGGCAACTCAGCGCTGACGACGCCGATATTCTCTGGCAAGCACGGTTGCAGGCCCTTCGCGAGTCGCCCGCGGCGTTCCTGTCCACGCTGGCCGAGGCGCAGAATGACTCGGCGGACGTGATGCGCGCCCAGCTTGCCGATCCCGGCACGCGCTACTTCGGCACGTTCGTTGACGGCATGCTGGTGGGCTTCCTGCGTTACGTACGCCCGGTGCGGATGGCGCGACGGCATACGGCGGAGATCCACAGTGTCCATGTTGACGCAGCCCATCGTGGACACGGCATCGCCCGTCAACTGTTCCTTGCGGCATTCGCGGCGGCACGCGCGGATGGTATCGAGTCGCTCACGCTCACGGTGCTGGCAGACAACGCCGCCGCGCGTGGACTGTACGAATCGTTGGGATTTACCGAATTTGGCATCGAGCCGCGCGCGGTGAAGCGCGACGGCCGCCATGTGGACATGGTGTCGTACTGGATTTCAGTGACCAGCCACCCATCATCGCCGGCACCTTGAATCATCGGCTCTACGCCGGATCGTGCGCCGGCGTCTCCGCGCGGAAGTTGCGCCCGAGCGGTTCGCCCACGCCCAGATAGTGGCGGAACAGATAGATCAGCGGTTTCCAGTGCGCGACGTCGATGTGCTGGGTGCCAGCCACGGTGATCGCTTCGTGCGCATGCACGCAACGTATCCGTCCTTCGACGATCACGAAGCCCTGGCCGTCATCCTCGCCGGGCGGGTGCATCGCCATCACACTGACTTCCACCTGCAGCGGGCACTCGGCAATCGCCTCTGGCGCGACGTGCGTCGAGGCGACCGAACTGAAGCCCCCCAGCGCGAACTTGTCGCGGACGTGCACGTAGCCCATCGCCTGTTTGGCAGTGGGCACCGGGTCGCAGCCTGTCGCCCGCGCGATGGCCTCGACCTGTGCGGCCTGCGCGGAGGATGGGAAGTTCAGTACGCATTCGTTGCGCAGCTGCAGGTTGCGATAGCCCTGACCCTGCACGCCGAGGCCCAGCACTACCCGGTTGCCCAGGGCCCAGAACGAAGACAGTGGACTGATGTTGCTGCTGCCGTCGTCGTTCAGCGTGGTCATCAGCAACACAGGCGTGCCCGGGTACAGGACCGAAGGGGTAATGCGGCGGCGGGGAATCGGAGCGGATTTCATGGCAGGCCTTGCACTATCGGGGTGGCCACTGTGCCGTGGCAGCGGGTGCCGACGCTTCGGCCTGCATCGAACTGTCGGCCCGCAACGGCGTGTCACAATGCCGGCATGGTCCATACCTCTGGTTCCCTTGTCAGCGTCGGTGCTCTGGTTGGCGACCAAGCGCGCGCATCCATGCTGCTGCAGTTGATGGACGGACGTGCGTATACCGCGACCGAGCTGGCACGCGTGGCTGGGGTGACACCGCAGACGGCGAGCTCGCATCTGCGCAGGCTTGTCGAGGGCGATCTGCTGGTCGCCGTCTCGCAGGGGCGCCACCGCTATCACCGGCTGGCCTCGCACGAAGTTGCCGACATGCTGGAGGGCATCCTGCGCGTTGCGGACCGCACGCCGTCCTGCACCGCTGAGGCATCACGCAGCATGCCGGCGTTGCGCCAGGCGCGTTCCTGCTACCGCCATCTGGCCGGTGTGCATGCGGTGGCGATCACCGACCGCTTGTTGCAGGCAGGACACCTGGTCCCGCACCAGGCGCATTGGCAGGTGAGTGTGGAGGGCGCAGCGTTCCTGCAGGAGCTCGGCCAGCCGTTGGCTGAGCTGTTGCGGCTTCCCGTGACGGTCAAGCCTGCGCGCTACTGCCGGGGATGCCTGGACTGCACCGAGCGGCGCCCGCATCTGGCAGGACTGGTCGGCGAGGCGATGCTGGACAGCTTCGTGAAGAACGATTGGCTTCGGCGGGTTGAGGGCCGGCGCGAACTGCGTCTGACGCCGCTGGGGCGCGAAGCGCTGTGGACGCGGTTCGGCCTGGCGACCTGAGCGCCCGACCAGTCTCATTCACCCGCGACATGCGGAGGCGCTATGGTCAGGTTCCAAGTCTTAGGGAGCTGCAATGGCGAGCAAGGACATGATGGACCGCAGTACGCAGCCGGAATGCCGCCGATGAGCAAATCCGCTGCGGAAGTACGCTGGTTGACGTTCCGGCTGATGAACGGCCAATCGATCGGGCCGGACCGGTTGAAGGATGGCTGGGTGGTCGCCTCGGAGACCCGCCACTGTGGCGTGCGGCGTGAAGCCATCGAAGGCGCGGGCGTGGTTTACGCGCTGTATGCACCGGCCAATCTGGCCTCACCGCGGCGCGCGGAGATGCGCATGCGCGAATTCCTGATGCGCTCCGGCTACACCTTCACCATGGGTACGCTGGGCGGTTGACGCCGCCCTTTTTGGGATTACGGGCGTACGGTCAGTGCTTGGCCGAGCATGCCGATGTGTGCCCGTCAATGGCCCGGCCACCATAGCAGTCCTTATGCCGCGCCCCTGATGCGCTGCGACACGATGAGCTCAACGCTGGATTGCCTTCAAGGCGTCGACCACCTGTGCTTCAGAGAAGCCACAATGCCCTTCGCCCACCGGCGGCAGCACGCGCGGCAATGGTCGCGCGCCGGCCTGTGCGGCCATCTGCGGATACACCGCCTGCATGTGCGGCACGATGGTGGGATCGTTGTTGTTGAACTGGATCACCAGCGGTCGCTTCAACGCGCCGCTCAGTGCCAGCTTCGCGCGGACATCGGCCTGCGCCGCAGGCACGGCGTCGAGACGCTGCACGCCGGCATTGAACGCCATGTCGTCACCGAAGCCGCGGTAGACCACGCCCCTGTTGCCCACCGGCATGCCGCCGCTACGTGTCGCCAGTTCGTGCAGGACCAGTGCATGCAGGCTGATCGTACCGGCCAGCGCATCCGGAGCAACCTGCAGCCGCCTGGCCAGCACCTCGGCATGTTGGGGATTCTGCTGCAGCGCGCCGGCGATGCCTTGATAGAGGGCTCCCTGCGGCAACGCGGCTGCTTCGCGCGAGGCCAGTCCACTGGCCGGCAGGCCTTCGGCATTGGGGAAGAAGTAATCGAAGGCGACCAGCGTGGTCAGCAGGTCGGCGGCGATCTGTTCGCCACTGAGGTTGGCACCGCAGAGCGAGACGCCACCGGCGTAGTGCTGCGGGTTGCGCTCGAGGCTGGCGAGTGTCACCGCGCCGCCCATCGAGAATCCGAGCAGCCAGGTGTGGTGCACGCGCTTGAGTTCGCCCAGCGCATGCTGGCGCAGGCGCTCCATGTCGGTGATCGCATCGGCCACTGCCCAGCCCTGGCTGGCATACGCGCTCTGCGCGACGGCGTAGCCTGCGGACAGCAGCGTTGCAGTGCTGTCATTGGCGGTCATCGGCGTAGTGCGTGGCACGCCCACCGGCTCGTAGCCGTGCGCCAGCATCACCAGGTCGCCGTTCCAGTCAGCCGGCACGTCCAGGCGCCAGGGGGCGCCCTGCAGCTCACCGCTGAGCATGCGTGGTGCCGTGGGTGGCGCAGCCAGCAGCGATGCCGCAGGCAGCAGAAGGCCGAGGGCAAGCGCGCATCCAAGCAAGGGTCGCATCGTGGTCATTCCATACGGGAATGGCGCCGAGCATAGATCCCCGCAAAACCTTGCGCGCGCTGCACTGCCGCAGAGGATTGCCCGCCGGCCAGGCTGCGCTCTACGCTGGCGGCATGGTCCTGCACAGCACCGCGTCGATTATCCGCATTCCCCACCGGAAGGCGGGATAGCGCGCGGTCGCCACGGCCATGCAACCCGCCCGGGAAGGCGGGTTGCATGCGGCGCTCTCCCGGGTATTGGAATCCATCGAGGAGAACGCAGATGCATCATCTTTCATCGACCGACAATGCGCCGACCCTGCACCTGGTGTGCGGCAAGATCGGTGCCGGCAAATCCACCCTGTCGCAGCAGCTGGCGGCGCAGCCACGCCACGTGCTGATCAGCGAGGACGCCTGGCTGGCCGCGCTGTATCCCGATCAGATTCATTCCGTTGACGATTACCTGCAGCGCGCGGCCGCGCTGCGCGGAGCGCTGACGCAGCATGTATGCGCGATCCTGCAGGCTGGCGTTTCGGTCGTGCTCGACGTTCCGTTCAACACGCCGGCCGCCCGTGCATGGGGCCGCGAACTGTTCGAGTCGGTCGGTGTTGCCCACCAGCTGCATTTTCTCGATGTTCCCGACGCCATCTGCAAGGCGCGGCTGCATGCCCGCAACGCGCGCGGCGAGCACCCGTTCCAGGCCAGCGACGAAGCCTTCGAGCAGATCACCCGTCACTTCGTGGCACCTGCGCGGGAGGAGGGCTTCGTGGTCATCCGTCATTCACAGGATGCTTGAGGGCGCGGAGAGGGCGGCGTTCAGTCGACCATTTCGGTGGCGATTCCGATACGATCTGTCGCATTGAGCCCACCTCGCTTGACCCGGAGTCCCGTCATGGTCGACCGTCTCGCCATACTGCTTGAACGTTTTGCGGTGACCGCCTCGGTATTCCATGCCGGTGCGCTGTGCGGCATCAACACGCTGGAGGGCGAAGACGAGGCGGGTCAGCTGCACCTGGTGCGGCGCGGGCCGGTGCAGGTCAGCCACGGGCAGCAGACCGTGCAGGTCGAAGTGCCGAGCCTGCTGCTGTATCCGCGGCCGATGCCGCATCGCTTCAGCACCGACCCGCAGCAGGGCGCCGACATGGCCTGCGCCAACCTGCATTTCGAGGGCGGCCGGCTCAATCCGATCAGCGCCGCGCTGCCTGATTTCATCTGCCTGCCGCTGGCCGATCTGTATGGTGGCAACGCGGCGCTGGAACTGCTGTTCGAAGAAGCGTTCGAGCAGCGTTGCGGGCGGGCGGCGATGGTCAACCGGCTGTTCGAGGTGGTGATGATCCAGGTGCTGCGCCAGCTGATGGAAGGCGGCGAGATGCGTGGCGGCCTGTTCGCCGGGCTGGGTCATCCGCGGCTGCGGTTGGCGCTGGTGGCGATGCATGAAGCGCCGGCGCAGGCGTGGACGCTGGAAGACCTGGCCGAAGTGGCCGGCATGTCACGCAGCGTGTTCGCCGCCAGCTTCCGCGAGGCGATGGGCACCACGCCGGGCCAGTACCTGCAGGGCTGGCGGGTCGGGCTGGCGCAGCAGGCACTGCGCCAGGGGCGGCCGCTGAAGCGGATTGCCGATGATGTGGGCTATGGCAGCGAAGCGGCGCTGTCGCGCGCGTTCAAGGCGCACACCGGGCAGTCGCCGCGGGAATGGCGGGGACAGGTCCGTGCCAGTGCGGCCTGAGCGTCAGCCCAGCACCAGCCGGGCCAGCTTCATCCCACCGAACAGGCCGGCCAGGCCCAGTGCCACCGAGCCGCCGGCATACAGTGCCGCCAACCCATGCTGGCCACGCTGCAGCAGCAGGCCGATCTCCAGCGCATAGGTGGAAAACGTGGTGTAGCCGCCGAGGATGCCGGTGGCCAGCAACAGGCGCAGCTGCGGCGAGGCGCCATTGCGCATGGCGAAGAGCTCGACCACCACTCCCATCAGCAGGGCGCCGCTGACGTTGATCAGGAAGGTCGACCAGGGCCAGGGACTGCCGACGGCCACCCGCGCCCCGATCAGGTTGCAGGCATGGCGCAGGCAGGCACCGATGCCTCCTCCGACGAAGACCAGGAAATAATTGTTCAGTGTTTGCATGGCGTGCCTCGAATGCGGGTTCGCAGGGTCAATGGCGAACGCCGAGGGCAGGCACGACCTGCCGTCGACGAACACCGGGTTCGTCCTGGCAGGAGCCATCAGCCTTCTCAGGCGGTTATCGGGGGAGCCCCATCCCCATCGCGGTCCATGCTACCAGCGGCGGTGCATTCACGTCATCGAGGTCGTCAATACGCGGGCGACCTTGCTGCGGCTGAAGCCATCCATCAGCAGTTCGAACGCGAGCAGATCCAGCGCTGCATGGCGGCGATGGTCGATCTCCAGCCCGTTCTCGGCCACCAGGTGACTGACCAGCTCGTAGGCGTCCTGCCAGACATCCAGATGGGCCTGGCTGGGGATGTAGGCACTGCCCGGCTCGCCGACGCCGAGCCCGCTGACCCCGTACAGCAGCTCGCGTGCGTCCAGCTTGGCCGCATCGGCGATGCGGAACAGCTGTTCGGCTTTCACGTGCGAGGCGCTCACGTGGTCGTTGAGCCAGTTGCTGATGGTTGCTGTCGTTGATTTGGCGGCGCGTGCCAGATCGGCCGGGCGTGGGTGCCCGGCTTTCTTCATGGCTGCCGCGAGTCGTTGGCCGAGAGTATTCATCTATGCAAGCCAGCTTAACGCGTGGATTGCGAAGAAGCCTTGTCGCAAGAATCAGTCTGGTTAACAGAAGGACCGACCGTGACCGAATTCTGGAGCAAGCGGCAGGTGCGCACCCGGCTGGGATTCCAGACCGATGCCGAACTGGCCCGCTTCTTTGGCATCAGCCGTTCCGCAGTGTCGCAATGGCCGAGGGATTTCCCGATTCCGGCCCTGCGGCAGTACATCCTGCATCAGCGCTATCCGAACCTGTTCCCCGCGACAGAAGCGTCGGTGAGCGAATCCATCTGACTTGCGCCGCCTTTTGTCGCATTTAGCACGCTAAGCGCAGTTTGCTAAGCATGCTTAGCAAAATAGGCAAGATCGATCGATCTGAGGGTCACAATCGGCGCCATCTACTGGAGGCATCGGTCCATGGTTCCCGCGGTCTGTCGGCTTCACCCCATCCGAGGGAGCCGGGGTCCCGTATGTAGTTTCGTGAACGATTAATAATTTCAATCACGAAAGTCGCTGCATGTAATTGACATGTCGTGAAATCTATGACTAATTGGCATCAACCGGGCGTGAAGCCTGGGAGTCTTTCAGTAGCACGCAAGTGAGTCGGTAGACCGTCAACAATGCAGAACAAGTCCAACGGAGGTCGTATGGAATACGGCATGCATGGCTTGGCTGAACGGGTACGCCGCGAACTGGAAGCCAGTTACCACAAACACGGATGCGGTCCGGCGTTCTGGGATACCTACCAGCAGGTGCTGGACCGCCTGGTCCCGCAGGGGACCGAGCGTACCGAAGTCACCAACGAAATGGCGCTGATCATCGAACAGCTGGGCATCGTCCGGCGTGCGCAGCTTGTGCCGCCGCACGCCAGCGGGTCGCGTTGATTCAGAGCAGGCGCCAGGCGCCGCAGGCAAGCAGCGCCAGCAGCATCGACAGCAGGGCCAGGGTGCGTGGTCGCCACCAGCGCCGCGGTTGTCCGGCCATCGCCTGGGGACTGCAGTAACGCAACAGGCCTGGACCGAAACCGGCACGGTGCTGCTGTTGTGCGCAGGCTTCCAGGCAGGCGCCGCAGGCCAGGCAATCGGCCTGCGGCCCCTGGCGGATGTCCAGCTGCATTGGGCAGGCGCTGACACAAGCAGCGCAGTCGGTGCAGTCACCGAGGCGATCGGCGTTGAAGGTCGGCATCGGTCCGGCCAGCAGCGGATGCGCAGCACGGAACACGTAGTCCTGCGCAGTTGTTGGATCGAGCAGGCCACGGCCGCGACCGAGCACGCCGCCCAGACCGGATGGACGCGGTCCGCGTGGCTCGCCGCGGCGGGCGTCGTACAGCATGCGCGGCGTATGCGGATCGGTCAGCAATGGCTGCATGCGTGCGAACGGGCACAAAGAACGGCAGACCTGCTCGCGCAGGAAGCCGGCATTGCCCCAGGTCGCGGCCGCGTAGAACAGCACCCAAAAGGTTTCCCAGCGGCTCCAGCCGGCGTGGGGCGCAGCGGTCACCAGTTCGGCGATGGGGCTGAACAGGCCGACGAAGGTGATCCCGGTCCATAGCGACAACAGCCCCCAGGCCAACTGGGTGGCCGGGCGCGCAGCCGAGGCGGGAAGCAACCGGGACGCGGCGCGGGCGATCCCGTCGAAGGCCCGGCGCCACAGGGTCTGCGGGCAGGCGTGGCCGCACCAGATGCGCCCGGCGAGGTGGGTGAGCAGCGCAAGGCCCACCGCAAGCACCGCAAGCAGTCCGATCAGCACACCGACGTCGCTGGGCCACAACGTCCAGCCGAACAAGTCGAAGCGCCGGGCATTGATGTCCAGCAGCAACGCCTGGCGTCCGTCCCAGCGCAACCACGGCAGCGCGTAGAACAGGGCCAGCAGAACAGCGTTGAGTGTGCCGCGCCAGTGCCAGGGGCGCGGTGTCGTTGTGCAGGGGGTGGTCATCCCAGCGGCAGCTCGTCGTCGTCGTCGCTCGGCATCGGTCGCTGCAGATACCAGGTGACCGCGCTGGACAGCGCCGTTACCGTCCAGAACATGAAGAAGCCTGCGGTATAGCCCAGCTCGCGGCTGATGGCCGTGTCCGGGAAGCTGATCGCCTGCAGGCGCAACGGATCGACGAAGGCGAAGAACACCACGCTGGCCACGCCGGCGGCGATGAAGCTGGGCCAGAGGATGGCGCCCCAATGCTGTATCAGCCGCTGGCGGCGGCTGGGAGAGGGTCTGTTCATGCTGTCCCGGATCGGAAAGTGGGCGGCGCGTATACTTCGCCAGGGTTGGCGAAGCATCCGCAGGGCATGCTTCCTGCAAGCGTGCCAGCCTAGGTGCAGCGGACTGCGCCGACATTGATCTGGATCAACGGCGCTGCCGCCTGGGTGCGGCACACTGCCGGCACGCTTTGGGTACCCCGATGAACGCAGCACCGCCGCCTGTCCTCCCCGTCGCCTCGCCCGAGTTGTGTACAGAGCAGGAAGTGACCCGCCTGGTCCACGATTTCTATGCCCGTGTACGTGAGGAAGAACGGCTGGGACCGGTGTTCGAGGCGCACGTGCATGATTGGCCAGAACACCTGGCACAGCTGGTCGACTTCTGGTCGGCGATGCTGCGCGGTACCCGCCGCTTCAAGGGCTCGCCGATGTCCAAGCACATGGCCATCGAGCTGGACAAGGACCTGTTCGACCGCTGGCTGGTGCTGTTCCGGATCACCACCGCCGAATGCAACAACCCGCCGATGCAGGAACTGGCCAACGACGTGGCCGCGCGCATCGGTGACACCTTCTGGAAGCGCTACCAGATGCTGCGCTGGCCGCAGGTTGGCCTGCCGGTGCTTGGGATCCCCGGCAAGGATTGATCTGGGTCAAGGCGGCGCAGGCCGCCCGGCGCGATGCTGGCGCCATGGACACATTCTCTCCTGCCGCCGGTGGCCTGGCCTGGACCTTCGACCCCGACCTTCTGCGCCGGCACGACCGACCGGGCCCGCGCTATACCTCGTACCCGACCGCGCCGCATTTCCATGATGGGTTCGACGCGCCGGCACTGCGCCAGGCGATCGCCGACAGCAACCAGCTGGCCCGCGCGCTGTCGCTGTACGTGCATGTGCCGTTCTGTTCCAGCCCCTGCTTCTACTGCGGCTGCAACCGGGTGATCACCCGCGATCGCGGTCGTGGCCACAGCTACGTCTCGCGCGTGCTGGCCGAGGCCGACCTGCTGGCGCCGCAGTTCGATGACGGCCGCGAGGTGATCCAGCTGCACCTGGGCGGTGGTACGCCGAACTTCCTCGACGCCGAGGCGATGACCACGCTGGTGGAAGGGTTGCGCCGGCGCTTCGATTTCAGTGATTCGCCGCAGCGCGATTTCTCGATCGAACTCGATCCGCGCTTCATCGACACCCGCGACGTCGCCATGCTGGCGCGGCTGGGGTTCAACCGGGCCAGCCTGGGCGTGCAGGATTTCGACCCGCAGGTGCAGGAATCGATCAACCGCATACAGGGTGTGCAGCAGACGCTGGACATCCTGCGCGCCTGCCGCGACAGCGGCATGCGTTCGGTCAACGTCGACCTGATCTATGGGTTGCCGGGACAGAGCCTGGAAGGCTTCGGTCGCACCCTCGAGCTGGTGCTGGCGCTGCGCCCGGACCGCCTGGCGGTCTACGGCTACGCGCACCTGCCGCATCTGTTCCGCGCGCAGAAGCAGATCGACGAAAGCCGTTTGCCTTCGCCGGAAGACAAGCTGGCATTGCTGGGGCTGGCGGTGGAGAAGCTCTCCGCAGCGGGCTACCAGTACATCGGCATGGATCACTTCGCACTGCCGGAAGAGGATCTGTCGCGCGCACAACGCGCCGGCCAGCTGCATCGCAACTTCATGGGCTATACCACCCACGCCGACACCGATCTGCTCGGCCTGGGCGTGAGTGCGATCAGCCACATCGGCGCCACCTACAGCCAGAATCCGCGCGATCTACCGTCGTGGGAGGATGCGGTGGACCAGGGCCAGCTGCCGGTCTGGCGCGGCGTGGCGTTGAGTGCCGACGACCAGTTGCGCGCGGAACTGATCCAGCAGCTGATGTGCCAGGGCGAGGTGGATGGCGTGCTGCTGGGGCAGCGTCGCGGCGTGGATTTCGAGCAGTACTTCGCCGAGGACCTGCGTTCGGTACAGCGGCTGCAGGAAGACGGCCTGGCCGAATACCGCAATGGCGTGGTGCGCGCCAGTGAACCCGGGCGACCGTTGCTGCGGTTGCTGGCGATGTGCTTTGACCCGTATCTGCGTGCCGCGCACGAGCAACCACGTTATTCGCGGGCAATCTGAAAGCGGGACGTGCTGCGTGCGTGTGGTGCCCGGAGCCGGAATCGAACCGGCATGGGGTTGCCCCCGGCGGATTTTAAGTCCGATGCGTCTACCAGTTTCGCCATCCGGGCCTGCAGCGCGGCGCCGATTGTAGCCCACCTGCGGTTCCGCAACCGGATTGCATCATGGCGGCGGCGTGCTTAACTGTCGATCGCATTCATGTCATAGTCCCTGCCATCGTTCCCAGGGGGGGAGCCACCTGATGTCGCTGCACGCGATTGCCTATGCCAGTGAGGCCCGCGCCGATCTGCAGACAACCGATCTTGACCGCCTGCTGGCCGATGCCACGGCATTCAATCGTGTAGCCGGTGTCACCGGTGTGCTGATGTTCGACGGAGCGCGCTTCCTGCAGTATCTCGAGGGCCCGGAGGACGGCATCGATTCGGTGTTCCAGCGCATCCTCAACGCGCGCAGCCACGGGCAGCTGAAAGTGTTGTGCCGTGCCCCCGTGGTGCAGCGCGCATTTCCGCGCTGGTCGATGGGCACGCGGCGGATCGAGCCGGAGCTGCTGGCACAGATCGTCGACGCCGCGTGGCCCGGTTTCCTGCTTGGCAGCGGTGGATTCGAGCGCCTGCTGCAGGCTTGGACCGGCGCAGACGGTGAACTGGAACCGGCCGCGGTGGCATTGGGGTCCTGAGCCCGCCTTGGCGGCAGGGCGCCGAGGCCGGTAGGCTGTAGCCTTTCTGGCGCAGGTTTTCCGGAGTGGTGCAGCAGATGAGTGTGTTGGCCGAGGCCATGGCAGCGTATGTGCGATCGCATCCGTTGCGCGGGATGTGCCGATGAGTGCGCCGGTAGCGGCGGCCAGCGCACCCCGGTTCGCGGTGATCGGCCTGGGCTACGTCGGCCTGCCGTTGGCGGTGGCGTTTGGCCGGCAGTGGCCGACGTTGGGTTTCGATATCGATGCCGGTCGCATCGCCGAGCTGCGCAACGGCCAGGACCACACGCTGGAAATGGAATCCGACGAGCTGGCCGGTGCGCAGCTGCTGCAGTACGGCAGCGATCCGGCACTGCTCGATGCCTGCAACGTCTACATCGTCACGGTGCCGACTCCGATCGATGCTTACGAGCAGCCCGACCTGGAGCCCCTGCGTTCGGCGACACGGCTGATTGCCAGTCATCTTCGCGCCGGCGACCTGGTGATCTACGAGTCCACGGTATACCCCGGTACCACCGAGGAAGTGTGCGTGCCGCTGCTGGAGCAGGGTTCGGGCCTGCGCTTCAACGAAGACTTCTATTGCGGCTACAGCCCGGAACGGGTCAGCCCCGGCGACCGCCAGCGGCGCCTGGCCGACATCCGCAAGATCACTTCCGGCTCGACACCGGAAGTCGCTGCGGTGATTGATGGTCTGTACCAGCGCATCATCGCCGCCGGTACCTTCCCGGCACCCTCGATGCGGGTGGCCGAAGCGGCCAAGGTGGTCGAGAACATCCAGCGCGACGTCAACATTGCGCTGGTCAACGAGCTGGCCCTGATCTTCGACAGGCTGGGCATCGATACCCAGGACGTACTGGACGCCGCTGGCAGCAAGTGGAACTTCCTGCCGTTCCGGCCGGGGCTGGTCGGCGGCCACTGCATCGGCGTGGACCCGTACTATCTGCTGCACAAGTCCGAGAGCGTGGGCTATCACCCGGACCTGATCCACACCGCACGACAGGTCAACAACCGCGTCGGCGAGCACGTGGCGGCGCGGGTGCTGGCGATGCTGGCCGAGCGTGGCCGTGCGCCGGCGGACGCACGCATCCTGGTGCTGGGCGTGACCTTCAAGGAGGATTGCCCGGACCTGCGCAACAGCCGCGCGCTGGAACTGGCGCAACGCCTGCGCGATGCCGGTGCGCAGGTGGAGGTCAGCGACCCTTGGGTCGGCCCGGCGGCGCTGACCGGCGAGGGCCTGGATTGGCTGGCCGATCCCGGGGCGGGGTGTTATGACGCGGTGGTGCTGGCGGTAGCGCACGCCCGTTTCAAGGCGATGGATGAATCCGCAATCCGGGGCCTGCTGGCGCCGGGAGGCCTGGTCTACGACGTGAAATCGGCCTGGCCGCGCAACGTGGTTGACGATCGCTTGTAGGCCTTGGCAGCCGGCGGCGCGGTAGACTCGGGGGCAGTTGCAACCGAGGAACGCCATGCACCGGTATATCGTCTACCTGCTCGCCATCCTGATGTTCCCGATATGCCTGTGGCTGGCCACGATCTGGCCGGCCTGGTATTGGGGCGTCGGCCTGACTGCCGCGATGGTGGCGCTGGGGACCTGGGACCTGCTGCAGAAGCGCAGCACGCTGCGCCGCAACTATCCGGTGATGGCGCACTTCCGCTACGGGCTGGAATCGATCGGCCCGGAGATCCGCCAGTATTTCGTGCAGAGCGACCTGGAGGACGTGCCGTTTTCGCGCCAGCAGCGTGCACTGATCTACCAGCGCGCCAAGAACGAGATGGACACGGTGCCGTTCGGCACCCTGCGCAGCACCTATGCGGTGGATTACGAGTGGATCAACCATTCGCTGGCACCGACCGCCATCGCCAAGCATGACTTCCGTGTGTTGATCGGCCCGAACTGTGCCAAGCCTTATTCGGCCAGCGTGTTCAACATCTCGGCGATGAGCTTCGGTTCGCTGTCGGCCAATGCCATCCGCGCGCTGAACGAAGGCGCACGCCGCGGTGGCTTCTACCACGACACCGGCGAAGGTTCGATCTCGCCCTACCACCGCGAGATGGGCGGCGACCTGGTGTGGGAGATCGGCTCGGGCTACTTCGGTTGCCGTGACGAGAAGGGCGGTTTCAGCGAGGAACGCTTCGTTGCCAATGCCACCCATGATCAGGTCAAGATGATCGAGGTCAAGCTTTCGCAGGGCGCCAAGCCCGGCCATGGTGGCGTGCTGCCGGCGCCGAAGGTGACCGCCGAGATCTCGGTGACGCGTGGCGTGCCGATGGGTGTGGACTGCGTGTCGCCGTCGCGTCACTCGGCCTTCTCGACGCCGGTCGAGCTGCTGCAGTTCGTTGCACGCCTGCGCGAGCTGTCCGGTGGCAAGCCGGTCGGTTTCAAGCTGGCCATCGGCCACCCGTGGGAGTGGTTCGGCATTGCCAAGGCGATGCAGGAAACCGGCCTGTTGCCGGACTTCATCGTGGTCGACGGCGCCGAGGGTGGCACGGGTGCGGCACCGGCGGAGTTCGTCGACCATGTCGGCGTGCCGATGCACGAAGCGCTGCTGCTGGTGCACAACACCCTGGTTGGCCTGGATCTGCGCGATCGCATCCGCATCGGTGCGGCTGGCAAGATCACCAGCGCGTTCGACATCGCGCGGACCATCGCGCTGGGGGCTGACTGGTGCAATGCCGGCCGAGGCTTCATGTTCGCGCTGGGCTGCATCCAATCACTGAGCTGCCACACCGACAAGTGCCCGACCGGCATCGCGACCCAGGACCCGGCACGCTGGAAGCATCTGGATGCACCGGACAAGGCCACCCGTGTGTACAGCTACCACGAGCATACGCTGCACGCCCTGAAGGAGCTGCTGTGTGCCGCCGGCCTGAACGATCCGGCCGAGCTGGGGCCGGAGCACATCCTGCGCCGCGTCTCACCGGTGGAAATCCGTTCGCTGGCCTCGCTGTACCGCTACCTGGAACCAGGCGAGCTGCTGCAAAAGGTGCCCGACCATGCGGTGTTCCACGCATTCTGGGCCGATGCACGCAGCGACTCGTTCCAGCCGCCGCCGAAGATCCAGGCGCTGCGCGCCAGCAAGTCGCGGTAACCGTCGTTGTAGAGTCGAGCCATGCTCGACTGCCTTTCGATCAGGCATCGCGACGTCGGAACGAAGAACAGCCGAGCATGGGCTCGGCTCTACAAGGAGGCATCATGCAGTTCAGGACCGGCACCATCGACGACGTGGCCACGCTGTGGGCCCTGCGCACGCGCTGCGTGCGCGAGACCTGCAGCAGCCACTATCCGGCGGAGGTCATCGCACCGTGGTCGGCCTCGCCGCCACCGTCGCAGTACGCGCGGCTGCTGGGGCAGGGCGGTTGCGTGGTGGCCGAGGACGATCATGGACGCCTGCTCGGTTTCGGCGTGTTCGATGCCAACGCCAATGAAGTCGATGCGTTGTTCGTCGATCCGGATCGTGGCGGCAAGGGCATCGGCCAGGCGCTGATGCAGCGCCTGTTGGCGATGGCCGATCGTGAGCGTGAGGTGGTGCTGTCGGCCTCGCTCAACGCCGTGCCGTTCTATCAACGGCAGGGGTTCATCAGCGTGCGCGAAGAGGCTTACCCGCATCCCAGCGGCGTGGCGCTGGCTTCGGTGAGCATGCGCAGGCCATGGTGATGTAGCGTCGAGCTTGCTCGATGGCTTTTGTAGAGTCGGGGGGGGGGGGGGGGGGGGGGGGGGGGCGGGGGTGGGGGGGGGGGGGGGGGGGGGGGGGGGGCACTGGGGGGGAGGT
>NZ_JAWIRS010000011.1:18394-30237 GCF_036320005.1 Stenotrophomonas sp. SMYL11 | reverse complement strand
CGGGAGTCTGGCCCCCCCCCCCCCCCCCCCTCGCTCAGTCACCCCCCCCCCCCCCCCCCCCCCCCCCCCCCCCCCACTCTACAACGCAGGTGTCACCGCGCCGCCAGCCACCCGATCACGCCTTCCGCAGCACGCAGGCCACTGGCGTAGCATGCGGTCAGCAGGTAGCCACCCGTCGGCGCCTCCCAGTCCAGCATCTCGCCGGCACAGAACACGCCGGGCAATGCCCGCAGCATCAGGCCATCATCCAGCGCATCCAGGCGCACGCCACCGGCGGTGCTGATCACCTCGGCCATCGGCCGGGGACGCAGCAGGCGCAGCGGCAGGCGCTTGAGCGTAGCCGCCACCGCAGGCAGGTCGTTGCCCGCTTCTTTACCCAGCATCTCGAACACCAGTGCGGCTTTCACTGCATCCAGGCCGGCCTGGCGGCGCAGGTGCTCGCCGAAGCTGCGGCCCTTGCGCGGGCGTGACAGGTCGGCCAGCAGGCGTGCCTCGTCGCGGCCCGGTACCAGGTCCAGCCACAGCATCGCGTGGCCATCGCGGTTGATGGTCTCGCGCAGGTCTGCGGCCAACGCGTAGATCAAGCTGCCTTCGATGCCGTACTCGCTGGCCACGCATTCGCCCTGCAGTGACTGCGGCTGTCCGGCCAGGTCGACCCAGTGCGCGATCACCGGCTTCAACGGTGCGCCGGAATTGCGCTGGGCGAAGAACGGGGTCCAGTCCACGTCGAAACCGCAGTTGGCCGACTGCAGCGGCGCGATGTCCACGCCGCGTGCCTGCAGTGGCGAGACCCAGGCGCCGTCGCTGCCCAGCTGCGGCCAGCTGCCGCCGCCCATGGCCAGCAGGGTGGCATCGGCATGTACTTCAACGGCGCCGTCTTCGGTTTCAAATCGCAGGGCGCCGTCGTCGCTCCATCCGATCCAGCGGTGGTTGGCGTGCAGGCGCACACCCTGTTCTTTCAGGCGGCGCACCCAGCCGCGCAGCAGTGGGGCTGCCTTGCGGTCGACCGGGAACACGCGGCCGGAGCTGCCCACATAGGTCTCCACGCCGAAGTCGGCGGCCCAGTCGCGCAGCGCCTGCGCGTCGAAGCCGTCCAGCCAGCGTCCCACGGCAGAGGCCTGCTCGCGGTAGCGGCTGTCGAACAGCGGGCGCGGATCGGAATGGGTGAGGTTGAGGCCGCCCTTGCCGGCAATCAGGAACTTGCGGCCGGGCGAACCCTTGGCCTCGTACAGGTCGACCTCCAGCCCAGCGGCGCGCAGGCCCTCGGCGGCGAACAGGCCGGCCGGGCCGCCGCCGATGACGGCGACCCGCGGAGACGTTGCGGTATTACGGTTTGACATCGAGCAGCTCGACATCGAACACCAGCGACGAGCCGGCCGGGATCGGGCCAACCCGGCGGTCGCCGTAGCCGTAGTCCGGCGGGATCATCAGCGTGCGCTTGCCGCCGACCTTCATGCCGGCCACGCCTTCATCCCAACCGCGGATGACCTGGCCGGCGCCGAGCGCGAAGGTGAACGGTTCGCCACGGCTGACCGAGCTGTCGAAGGTCTTGCCGTGCTTGGTTTCGGTGCGGTTGTCGTAGATCCAACCGGTGTAGTGCACGGTGACCTTGTTGCCGGCAACGGCTTCGGTGCCGGTGCCCGGGACGGTATCGATGCGCTCGAAGGTGGTCAGGGTGCCACCCGGCGGCGGGCCGGACGGTTCGGTCGAGCAGCCAACGGCGGCGAGGGACAGCAGCAGGGGAAGCAGCAGGCGGCGCATCGGGCGTCTCCGGAAGGGCGCAGGGCGAGGGCGGCAAGGGTAGCGCATCGGCGCCGGGTATCATGGGGGCATGGCAAAACTCCTGCTCAATCTGCGCAATGTCGGCGACGACGAATATGCCGATGTCTGCACGCTGCTCGACCAGCACGGCATCGCCTGGTATCGCACCGAACCCAGCCCCTGGGGCATTTCCAATGGCGGCCTGTGGCTGCGCGAGGACGCCGATCATCCGCGTGCGAAGGCGCTGATGGCGGAGTACCAGGCCGAACGCGGGCCACGCATCCGTGCCGAGCGCGAGCAGGCGTTGCGCGAGGGCACGGCGGAGACCTTCGGCAGCCTGTTCCGGCGCCGACCGGGGTATGTGGTGCTGGTGCTGCTGGCGATGGTCGGTGCGGCTGCGCTGGTGCTGCTGCCGTTCGTGCTGTTGCGGGGGTAAGGGGGCTTCTGGCCGGGTTGCACCCGGCACCCGCGGTAGTGCCGGCCGCTGGCCGGCAACAGCAACAGCAACAGCGGGCAATCCGTGGTGGGCGTGGCGGTGTGGGCAGGCGGGGGACGGCAAAAACTGCTCCTGCGTGCCTCGTAGAGCGCCATCCATGGCGCTCTGCGCCCCCCGCCCCCCCCCCCCCCCCCCCCGCCCCCCCGCCCCCCCCCCCCCCCCCCCCCCCCCCCCCCCCCCCCCCCCCCCCCCCCCCCCCCCCCCCCCCCCCCCCCCCCCCCCCCCCCCCCCCCCCCACGCCTCTGACAGGTTCATGGGCTCTGTAGATCCACGCCATGCGTGGATGAACGGGCAAGTCTGCTCCTGGGGCGGTCTGGCGCTAAAATGGCGGGATGATCGCCAATACCGCTGCCTACCATTTCGCCGTCATCGACGCCCCCCAGGCCTTGTGCGACCAGTTGCTGGCGCGCGCCGAGGCGGCGCAGCTGCGGGGCACGATCCTGGTGGCGGGCGAGGGGCTGAACCTGTTCCTGGCCGGTGCGCCGGGGGCCATCGAGGGCTTCTATGCGGTGCTACGTACCGATGCGCGCTTTGCCGATATGCGGGTCAAGACCAGCCTGAGCGAGCATCAGCCGTTCGCGCGGCTGAAGGCCAAGGTGAAGGACGAGATCATCAGCTTCCGCCGTGATGACGGCCAGCCGCTGCAGTATCCGCGTGCACCGGCGGTCGATCCAGCTACCGTGCAGCGTTGGTTGCGGCAGGGGCATGATGACGCCGGCAAGCCGGTGGTCATGCTCGATACGCGCAACCTGCAGGAAGTGGAGTACGGCACCTTCAAGGATGCGCTGGTGCTGCCCATCCACAAGTTCACCGACCTGCCGGAGGCATTGGCGCCGCACCGCGAAGCGCTGAAGGACAGCACCGTGGTCAGTTTCTGCACCGGCGGCATCCGATGCGAGAAGGCCGCGCTGTGGATGGTCAACGATGGCATGGACAACGTGCTGCAGCTTGACGGTGGCATCCTCGGCTATTTCGAGGAGGTGGGCGGCGAAGGCTACGAGGGGCGCTGCTTCGTATTCGATGAGCGCGTGGCGCTGGATGCTGAACTGAAGCCGATGGTCGACCAGCCGCTGCCGGAGCCGCGCCCCAGCGCGTTCTGACGCTTCCTTGGTAGACCCGGTCGCTGGCCGGCTGCGAGGGCGCTCTGCCTGCCGGCCAGCGGCCGGTACTACCGGATCAAGCGCGGTCAGCCCTGAACCCGCCCTACGGGAATCAGCATCCCGCCACCGTCACTGGCCGCGGCGCCTGGCCGTCCCCATGCATGGGGAATCCTGTGACGGAAAAAACGCCTGATGATCCCGTTGTCGATCCTTGACCTGGCCCCGGTCTGCGAGGGCAGTGACACCACCGCCGCCTTCGCCAACATGCTGGAACTGGCCCAGCACGCCGATGCGCTGGGCTACCGCCGCTACTGGCTGGCCGAACACCACAACATGCCCGGCATCGCCAGCGCGGCCACCGCCGTGCTGATCGGTCACGTGGCCGGTGGCACAAAGCGCATCCGCGTCGGTGCCGGCGGCATCATGCTGCCCAACCATGCGCCGCTGCAGGTGGCCGAGCAGTTCGGCACGCTCGCCTCGCTGTATCCGGACCGCATCGACCTCGGCCTGGGCCGTGCGCCGGGCACCGACCAGCCGACCGCGCGTGCACTGCGCCGCTATTTCGACAGCGCCGACCAGTTCCCGCAGGACGTGCGCGAGCTGCTGCACTACTTCGAACCGGTACAGCCCGGGCAGGCGGTGCAGGCGGTTCCGGGTGGTGGCCTGCGGGTGCCGACCTGGATCCTCGGTTCGAGCCTGTTCGGTGCGCGTATGGCCGCCTCGATGGGCCTGCCGTACGCGTTCGCCTCGCACTTCGCGCCCGACGTGATGGACGAAGCGCTGGCGGTGTACCGCCGTGAATTCCGGCCCTCCGCCACGCTGAAGCAGCCGCACGCGATGCTGGCCCTGAACGTCGTTGCCAGCGACAGCGAGGCCGAATCGCGGCGCCTGTTCACCAGCCAGCAGCAGAGTTTCGTGAACCTGCGTCGTGGCCGACCGGGCAAGATTCCGGCGCCCATCGACGACATCGAGTTCTTCTGGGAGCCGCACGAAAAGCTGGGCGTAGAGCGGGCACTGGCCTGCACCGTCCTCGGCGATCCGCAGCAGGTGGCGGAAGGCATCGCCGCGTTTGTCGAGCGCCACAAGCCGGACGAACTGATGCTCACCGCCAACCTGTATGACCACCGCGCGCGCCTACGCTCGTTCGAACTGGCGATGCAGGCCTGGCACGCCCGCCACGCGGGCTGAACAATTGCGTCACGGCCCATTGCGGCCGAACCGCGTCTGATGGGGGCTCATATCGAAGGAGCCCCCACATGGCCGACACCCGCGCGGAACACATTGCCCAGCTGGCAGAACTGATCAAGGATGTGGAGGTGGCGATGTTCACCACCACCGGCGTTGACGGCCGGCTCTACAGCCGGCCGCTGGCTACCCAGCAGGTCACCTTCGACGGTGATCTGTGGTTCGTCATCACTGCCGACAGCCCGAAGGTGGCCGAGATTGCGCTCGACCCGCGCGTCAACGTGGCCTATGCCTCGCCATCGAAGAACACCTATGTGTCGGTGGCCGGGCGCGCGCGGGTTGTCGATGATCGCGCGAAGATCGAGGAGCTGTGGTCGCCAGCGATGAAGCTGTTCTTCCCGGGCGGCAAGGACGACCCGAACCTGCGCCTGATCCAGGTGCGGGCCGACTCGGCCGAGTACTGGGATGGTCCGGGCACGCTGCTGGGCACGGCGCTGAGTTTCGTGCTGTCGGCGGTGCAGGACGAACCGGCGGCGTTGGCCGACAACGGGTTCATCGACCTTCGGTGATTGCTGCATCCACGCGTGGCGTGGATCTACTGCATCCCGGTAGATCCACGCCATGCGTGGATGGGGTAACCCCGATGAATTCCGGTGCTCAGAACCAACGCTGGAACAGCTCCACCGTATAGCCCACCAGCTGCCCCGAACTGAAGCCGAAGAACGCGATTGCCGCCAGCGCCGCGATCCAGTTGAACAGCATCAGCGCGCCATCGCGTTCCAGCAGCGCCAGCGAGAACAGCAGCAGCTGGAAGCCGAACAGGAAGTTGGTGAACGGAATCGGCAGCGACAGCAGCGCGCCCAGCAGCACCAGCAGCAGGCCGGTGAAGGCATGCGCCGGCAGCGGTGTCAGCAGCTGCGGCAGGCGCGGCTTGAGCATCTTGTCCAGGCGCCGCAGCGGGCGATCGATGCGGTCCAGGAAACGGTGCATGGTGCTGCGCTTCGGTCCGCGTCGGGCAATGAAGCCAGGCAGCCAGGGCCGGCGAAGGCAGCACAGCATCTGCAGGCCGATCAGGATCACCAGCGGGCCGCTGACCGCGCCACCCATGCCCGGAATAGGAATGAACGAGGGCAGGATCGCCACGAACAGGAACACGCCGAACGCGCCCTGCTGCAGGTTGCACAGGATCTGGCCGAGCGGCATGTGCTCGGCCGGGTCGCCGGAGGCGAACATCTCCAGCAGGGTCCGGATGCCCTCGTTACGGTAGGCCGGGCGCTCGGCGCCCGGACCCTGGCCGGCCTCAGGCGGTGAGCTCATCGGCGTGCTCGTCGGACAACGTACGCAGCAGCAGCTTGTCCACGCGCGCACCGTCCAGGTCAACCACTTCGAAGCGCCAGCCGGCCCAGTCGAAGTACTCGCCGGCGTGCGGAATGCGGCCGAAGTAATGGATGCACATGCCGGCCAGCGTGTAGTAGTCGCCGTCCTCGGCATCGGGCAGCTCGTTGCTGCCGATCAGCTCACGCACGTCTTCGATCGGCAGCGATCCGTCCACCAGCAGCGAGCCATCCTCGCGGGTCACTACCAGTGCGTCCTCGTCGGCGTTCTCCACCGCCTGCAGGCGGCCGACCACCGCGCCCATCAGGTCGCTGATGGTCACCAGGCCCTGGATCTCGCCGTACTCGTCCACCACCAGTGCCATCGACTGCTGTTCCTCGCGGAAGATCTCCAGCAGTTTCATCGCGTGGGTCGATTCGGAGACATACAGCGGCTCGCGCAGGGTCTGGAACAGCGCGTTGTCGCCGCGCGCCATGCGCGTGGCCAGCGACTTCAGCTCCAGCACGCCGACCACGTCCATGTCGTTGTCGCGGTACACCGGGTACCGCGAGAACTCGTGCTCGGCCATGATTTCCAGGTTGCGCTCCAGCCCGGCCTGGGTGTCGAGCCAGGCGATGCGGTTGCGCGGGGTCATCAGGCTGTCGGCGGTGCGGTCGCCCAGGCGCATGACGCGGTTCATCATGTCGCGCTCGTGGGCGTCGATCACACCGGCCTCATGGCTCTCGGCCACCAGCATGCGGATCTCTTCTTCGGTCACCGAGGCGACTTCATCCTTGCCCAGGCCGAACAGGCGCAGCACCAGCTGGGTGGTCCTGGACAGCAGCCAGACGAAGGGCAGGGCGAGCTTGGCCAGCCAGCTCATCGGCATCGCCACCAGGCCGGCAATGGCCTCCGAGCGGGTCAGTGCCAGGCGCTTGGGCACCAGTTCGCCGAAGATCAGCGTAATGAAGGTGATCAGGCTGACCGCCAGCGTGGTACCGACGTTGCCGGCGTAGGCAAAGCCCGGCATCAGGCCCTGGATCCAGCCGGCGAAGGCTTCGCCCAGCGCCTCACCGCCGAGGTAGCCGGTCAGCACGCCGATCACGGTGATGCCGATCTGCACGGTGGACAGGAAGCTCTCCGGCTTCTCCGACAGCTCCAGCGCCTTGGCGGCACGCTTGGAGGTGGCGGCCATCTGCTTCAGGCGGCTCTTGCGCGAGGTCATGACCGACATCTCGGACATGGCGAAGAAGCCGTTCAGCAGAACAAGCGCGAAGACAATCAGGATCATTTCAAACACGGGCGTCGTCCCCGGTTGGTGGCAGGGAGGGCGGGTGCTTGCGATGGCGGCTGGCGCTCAGGAACAGGGTCCGGCGCGGCGCAGGGGGGTAAGGGTCGTCGTCCATAAGGTGCGCCCGAAGGCGCGCTGGCATCTTAGCAAAGGGGCGTGGCAGGGTGGCAACCGCCTGTTCAGGTTGGGGCTTCCAGAGCTCCGGAAGGGGGCAGGGATACCCGTGATGGTCATCTAGCCGTCATAATTCCGTCTGGTGCCGTCCTTCCCGCGACGGCTGACAGGTTTCTCAATGTTCTCTCTGCAGACCATTTTCGGTTCCGGCAAACAGTTCTACACCCTGCTCGATGAGGCTGCCGTCGCGGCTTCCGACGCCGCCAAGGCGCTGCATTCCATGCTGCGCGAGGCCGACCGCCAGCCCGCGCTGGACGCCTTCAAGCTGGCCCGCCTGCGCGAACGCGCGGCCTCGGACAAGATCAGCCAGGCGCTGGTGGACAGCTTCATGACCCCGATCGAGCGCGAAGACATCGAAGCGCTGGGTTCGGCGCTGTACAAGATTCCCAAGCAGATCGAGAAGTTCGCCGATCGCTATTCGCTGGCCACGACCCACCTGGAGCACATCGACTTCGCGCCGCGCGCGGCGATGCTGGAACAGGCTGCCGGCGTGGTGGTGGAGATGGTGGCCGACCTCCGCCACATGAACCTGGACCGGATGACCGCGCTCAACGAGAAGCTGCGCTCGCTGGAGAACGAGGCCGACCGCCTGATGCTGGAGCTGTACCGCGATATCTATTCGGGCCGTCTGGACAACCTGCAGATGTTCCTGCTGAAGGAATTCTTCGAGATCCTGGAAAAGGCCATCGACCGTTGCCGCGAGGCTGGCGTGGTGGCGTACCAGATCGTGTTGAAGAACAGCTGACGGACGCCGCCGCATGTTGACCCTTGTCCTGGTGGTGATCCTGGCCGCGCTCGTCTTCGAGTTCATCAACGGCTTCCACGACACCGCCAACTCCATTGCCACCGTGGTGGCGACCAAGGTGCTCTCGCCCGGCTGGGCGGTGATGCTGGCCGCCTTCATGAACCTCATCGGTGCACTGACCGGTACCGCGGTGGCGCTGACCATTGCTTCGGGCCTGCTCAACACCAACGTGGTCGACGTCACCCCGCAGGTGATCCTGTGCGCCCTGCTGGGCGGCATCATCTGGAACCTGATCACCTGGTGGAAGGGGCTGCCTTCCTCGTCCTCGCACGCGCTGATCGGCGGCCTGTGCGGCGCCGGCCTGGCCGCGGCCCACAACAACTGGGACGCGCTGATATGGTCCGAGCGCCTGGGCAGCTGGGCGCAGAACAAGGGCCTGCTGTGGAAGGTGTTCGTGCCAATGATCACCTCGCCGATCGCCGGCTTCCTGCTCGGCATCGTGGTGATGGTGCTGCTGTGGGGCCTGATCGCCGGCCTGGCCAAGATCGGTGGTGCCATCGGCCGCCTGGCCCGTCCGCGCATCGTCAACGCCTTCTTCGGCAAGGCGCAGATCGCCTCGGCGGCCTACATGGGCTTCGCCCACGGCCACAACGACGCGCAGAAGACCATGGGCATCATCGCCATGACCCTGATCGGTGCCGAAGCCACCGGCGCACTGAACGACCTGCCGTCCTGGCTGGCCTTCATGCATCCGGACGCGCATGCCGGTGAAGGCATCGCCATGTGGATCGTGCTGACCTGCGCGGTGGTGATGGCTGCCGGTACCGCCTCCGGCGGCTGGAAGATCATCAAGACTCTGGGCCACAAGATGGTCAAGCTGCACCCGATCCACGGCTTCGCCGCGGAAACCAGTTCGGCCACGATCCTGACCCTGGCCGCCCACTTCGGCATGCCGGTCTCGACCACGCACAGCATCTCCACCGCGATCATGGGCGTTGGCTTCGCCAAGAACCCGCGCTCGCTGAAGTTCGGCGTGATCGAACGCATCGTCTGGGCCTGGATCCTGACCATCCCGGCCGCAGGTGGTTGTGCGTACCTGATCCTGAAGCTGTTTGAAGTGTTCGGCTGGACCTGATACCAGCAGCCCGATAAACGAAAAAGCCCGCCGGATGCCGGCGGGCTTTTTCGTGGGAGAAACAATTCTTTTGCACCCATCGTGTCGACCAAGGTCGACACCTACCAGAGCAGAACCGGGGTCAGAGCCCGTTGCAGGCAACGGGATCCGACCCCATCCCGCCCCGCCATCCCACGGAATGCGGGCTTTTGACGTTGCCGTTGCCGTTGATCCGGCGGGTGCCGGGCCGCAGGCCCGGCCGCACCCCCTCAATTACGTTGGAACAGCGCCTGCACATCCCTGCGGAACGCCGCCTGGCTGTCCGCCCGGCTGTAGAACATGTGCCCGCCCGGATAACTGCGCACCTGCACCCGGTCCGGATTGCTGCCCATCGCCGGCATCTGGTCCACCGTCAGGATCGATCCCATGAACGGGCACGACAGATCATTCCAGCCATGCACGATCAGCACCTGCAGGTGCGGATCGATCGCCACCGCCTGCCGCAGCTGGGTCACCGCGCCCTGGCGCAGCTCGCCGTTGCGGTCCCACAACCGGTTCACGTCGTAGTTCAGCGCCTGGTAGCGCGCATCCACCTTCCAGCCAACCACCCGCGTCACGAAGTCGACCATCGCGGTGGTGGTTGGCGCAATGATGCTGTCCAGCAGCGGATCGTTGGCGCGCTGTTCCGGATCATTCGGGAACGGATCGAACGCGGTCACGTTGGAGTCGTAGCGGCTGCCCAGCGTGCCCTTGTCGCGGAATACCTCACGCAGATAGGCCTGCGTCTCCAGTCGGCCACCGGCGCGGCGCACGAACTGCGCATCCAGCCCGGTCAGCTCGGTCACCCGGCGCAGCATCGCCTCGGTCGCCTGCGGATCGCTGCGGCCCTTCATCAGCGCAGTGGCGTAGTCGCCACGGGTGTATTCCACCACGTCGCGCATCGCCGCATCGGTGAGTTTGCCCTGGCGCTCCAGGTGCGCTGCAGCGATCGACGGCAGCGTCTGCATCCACGCCATCGGCGAGACATCGGCGTTGTCTTCCAGGGTCGGGCTCAGGTAGGGCGAGACCAGCACCAGGCCGTTCATTGCAACACCCAGGCGGGTCTGCAGGAAGTGGGTGATGCGCGGGCCGCGATAACCACCGTAGCTCTCGCCGGTCAGATACTTGCGCGCACCCATGCGCTGGTTGCGCAGCAGCCAGTCGTAGATCGAGCGCGACAGGTATTCGATGTCGGCGCTGGGGTTGTACAGCTGCTTCTTCGCCTCGTCATCGCCGATGCGCGCACGGCTGAAGCCAGTGCCGACCGGGTCGATGAACACCAGGTCGGTGAAGTCCAGCCAAGTGCCGGGGTTGTCGTGCAGGGTGGCCGGCGCCGACGCGCTGTCACCCTCCGAACCAAAGGTGACCACCTTGGGCCCGATCGCGCCCATGTTGAGGTAAACCGACGATGCACCCGGCCCGCCGTTGAGCGCGAAGGTCACCGGCCGGTCCTTGCCCGGCATCGTGTAGGCGGTGAACACCACGTCGGCGATCACCCTGCCCTTGGCATCGCGTACCGGCAGGGTGCCGACGGTGGCGGTGTAGTCCAGGGTGCGGCCGGCCAGGCGCATGCTCTGGCGGGCCGACGCATCGGCGGGTAGCGCGGGCGCTTCGGTCTTGTCGTCTTTCGGATCGGGCTTGGCCTCGGCATCGGGCGCGGCCAGCACGCTGGCTGGGGCGATGAGCAGGCCGACGCAGAGCGCGGCAGTGTGCAGCAGGGACTTCATGTCACCGGATCGGCAGCGGAAGGGGGTTCCGATGCTAGGCCGGTGGCGGGCATGTCGTATGTGTCCAAAGGCATGGCCGCGCGTCGAGGCCGCCAGTGGCCAGATTGGGTCAAGCGGGCAGGGTGGTGCGCAGTTCGTCGTCGGCCAGCAGGCCGTATACCGCCGAATCGGACAGTTCTCCCTGGATGCGCCAGCGCTGCCGCAGCACGCCCTCCAGGTGGAAGCCCAGCCGTTCAAGCACGTGTGCCGAGGGCCGGTTGCGCGGGTCGACTTCGGCTTCCACGCGATGCAGGCGCAGGGTCTGGAACAGGTAGTCCAGCAGGTGCTGCAGCGCTTCGTGCATGTAGCCCTGGCCTTGCCTGTCGGGGGCCAGAAGGTAGCCGATCTCGGCACGAGCCGCATCGCGATCCAGGGCGAACACCACGCAGATGCCCAGCAACGGGCCGTCCAGCGTTTCGCGCACGGCCAGCTTGAGCTGGGTGCCGGTGGCCTGTGCAGCCAGGTCATCGTCGATCTGCGCGCGCGCTTCGGCCGGTCGTGTCCACGCCGGGTGGTTCCAGAACCGCATCACGTCCGGATCGGACTGGATCGCGAACAGGGCGGCCGCATCGTCGCGGCGGATCGGGCTCAGGACCAGGCGCGCGCTGTGCAGCGGCAGGCCCGGGAACAGCAGCGAGTGGCTGGCCAATACGATGGTCCACACGGATGGACGCGCATTATGGCGCCGCCGGGTTTGCCGATGGGGGCGTAATGCCAAGGGCACATGAACTGGTAGTGCCGGCCGCTGGCCGGCAGATCTGCCTGAATCACGCGGATGTCGAGGGTGCCGGCCAGCGGCCGGCACTACCGGGCGGCGGGCGCCGCGCCGCGTTACAGCAGGGAACCGTGGCGGCCCCC
>NZ_JAWIRS010000011.1:0-18384 GCF_036320005.1 Stenotrophomonas sp. SMYL11 | reverse complement strand
CGGGCGGGCGGCGGGCGGGCATAGCGGCGTCAACCCCGGGGGGGGGGGGGGCCCCCCCCCCCGCCCGCCACTACCGGGCGTTGGGGCCAGAGCCGTTTCCCTGCAGGAAACGGATCCGGCCCCGCGTCGGGTCAGACTTCCAGCGAAGCCAGGTCGCCCTTGCTCTCCAGCCAGCCCTTGCGGTCGGAGGCGCGCTTCTTGGCCAGCAGCATGTCCATCAGCGAACGGGTCTGCTCGCCATCGTCCACGGTCAGCTGCACCAGGCGGCGCGTATCCGGATGGATGGTGGATTCACGCAGCTGCGGCGGATTCATCTCGCCCAGGCCCTTGAAGCGGGTCACGTTGATTGCGCCCTTGATCTTCTCGCGCTCGATCTTGTCCAGCATCGTGCGTTTCTCTTCCTCGTCCAGGGCATAGAACACCTGCTTGCCCACATCGATGCGGAACAGCGGTGGCATCGCCACGAACACGTGGCCGGCGTCGACCAGCGCCGGGAAGTGCTTGAGGAACAGGGCGGTGAGCAGGGTGGCGATGTGCAGGCCGTCCGAGTCCGCGTCGGCCAGGATGATGACCTTGCCGTAGCGCAGGCCGCTGATGTCGTCCTTGCCGGGATCGCAACCGATGGCGATGGCCAGGTTGTGCACTTCTTCCGAGGCCAGCACGCTGTTGGACGAGACTTCCCAGGTGTTCAGGATCTTGCCGCGCAACGGCATGATGGCCTGGAAATCCTTGTCGCGTGCCTGCTTGGCGCTGCCACCTGCCGAATCACCTTCCACCAGGAACAGCTCGGTGCGCGACAGGTCCTGGCTGATGCAGTCGGCCAGCTTGCCAGGCAGGGCCGGGCCCTGGGTCACCTTCTTGCGGACGACCAGCTTTTCGGTCTTCAGGCGCGCGCTGGCGCGCTCGATGGCGATCTGCGCGATTTTCTCGCCCAGCTCCACGTTCTGGTTCAGCAGCAGGCTGAACGCATCATGGGCGGCGCCTTCGATGAAGCCGGCCGCCTGGCGCGAGGACAGGCGTTCCTTGGTCTGGCCGCTGAACTGCGGGTCGGTCATCTTCAGCGACAGCACGAACGACACCCGGTCCCACACGTCTTCCGGGGCCAGCTTGACGCCACGCGGCAGCAGGTTGCGGAAGTCGCAGAACTCGCGCAGCGCCTCGGTCAGGCCGGTGCGCAGGCCGTTGACGTGGGTGCCGTGCTGGGCAGTGGGGATCAGGTTGACGTAGCTTTCCTGCACCAGCTCGCCTTCCGGCAGCCAGGCCACGGCCCAGTCCACGATCTCGGTGTCTTTCTTCAAGTTGCCGACGAACAGCTCGGCCGGCAGCATCTCGCGCTCGCCCAGTTCGAGCTTCAGGTAATCGCGCAAGCCGTCTTCGTAGTACCAGGTATCCACTTCACCGGTGGCTTCGTCGGTCAGCTTCACGGTCAGGCCCGGGCACAGCACGGCCTTGGCGCGCAGCAGGTGCTTCAACGCGCGCACCGCGAACTTCGGCGTATCGAAGTACTTCGGGTCGGGCCAGAAGCGCACGCGGGTACCGGTGTTCTTCTTGCCGACGCTGCCGACCACTTCCAGCGGCGTGGCGCGGTCGCCATTGCGGAAGGTGATGCGATGTTCGGCGCCTTCGCGCTTGATGTGCACTTCCACCAGGGTCGACAGCGCGTTGACCACGCTGACGCCGACGCCGTGCAGGCCGCCGGAGAAGGTGTAGTTGTTGTTGCTGAACTTGCCGCCGGCATGCAGGCGGGTGAGGATCAGCTCGACGCCCGGGATCTTCTCTTCCGGATGGATGTCCACCGGCATGCCGCGGCCGTCATCGCTGACCTCCACGCTGCCGTCCTTGTACAGGGTGATCTCGATCGAGCGGGCGTGGCCGGCGAGGGCCTCGTCCACCGAGTTGTCGATCACTTCCTGCGCCAGGTGGTTCGGGCGCGCGGTGTCGGTATACATGCCGGGACGGCGCTTGACCGGGTCAAGGCCGGACAGGACTTCAATATCGGCGGCGTTATAGCGGGCGTTCATCTATCTTCTAAAGCGCGGAGCGACGCGCAAGTGTGCGGTCTGGACGGGGAATTTGCACGCCTGCGGTTCAGCCTCGGCGCCGGGGAGGGGGTAAAATGGCAGCCGCTGGAATCTGAACGCCGGCGACCCCCGTTGGGTTGAAACGTCCAAGCCATACCGCGAGGAGGACTCCATGAAGAAGTTGCTGACCATTGCAATCCTGGCCGCTGCCGCCGTTGCAGTGCCGCTGGTGATGGCGCAGAACGCCGGCCAGCCCGCCCCGGAGCAGGGTAGCCAGGCCGACAAGGCGCAGGCCGAGGCCGATGCCAAGGCCAAGCGTCGTGCCCAGGCCAATGCCGAGATGAAGGCGCAGGGCCAGCCGGCCCCGCAGAAGGAAGAAGAGGAAGAGGCGCGGAAGAAGCGCTGATCCCCGCAACCTGCCAGGCGCCCTTGCCACAAGGGTTGCGCACCGGAACGCCCCGCCCAGCGGGGCGTTTTTTGTTGGATCGGCCACACAAGCCCCTTGGGTTGGCGGCCATCAATCTGTAAACTATGGCTTTCCGGGAGTAAGTGCGTGTCCACCATTTGCGAATGGGCTGGAGCGGCCAAGCGTGGCTTCCAGCATGGCGGGTCGCAGGTGACGGTCGATTTGACCGGCACGGTCGCCCCGACCTCGCACGGTGGTCCCCGTCCGGCGCCTGCCGTCGCACGGATCCGCACCTCCCTCGCTGCCACAGCGAACCGGAAAACCCCCTCTGAGCACCATGCCTGCCCTCCGGGCGCGCGTGGTGCTGCCGTTTTCCATTTCCAGAAAGGATGCTTGCAGCCATGACTCCCTTGATTTTCGTAACCGGCGGCGTGGTGTCCTCGCTCGGCAAAGGCATTGCCGCCGCGTCGCTGGCCGCCATTCTCGAAGCCCGTGGCCTGAAGGTCACGATGATGAAGCTCGACCCGTACATCAACGTCGACCCGGGCACCATGAGCCCGTTCCAGCACGGTGAGGTGTATGTCACCGACGACGGCGCCGAGACCGACCTCGACCTGGGCCACTACGAGCGCTTCGTGCGCACCCGCCTGAGCCGCAAGAACTCGGTCACCACCGGCCGCATCTACGAGAACGTGATCCGCAAGGAACGCCGCGGCGACTATCTGGGCGCGACCGTGCAGGTCATCCCGCACATCACCGACGAGATCCGTCGCTGCATCGATGAAGCCACCGAAGGCTACGACGTGGCCCTGGTCGAGATCGGCGGCACCGTGGGTGACATCGAATCGCTGCCGTTCCTGGAAGCGATCCGCCAGGTGCGCACCGAGCGCGGCCCGGAAAAGGCGCTGTTCATGCACCTCACCCTGGTGCCGTACATCGGCGCCGCCGGTGAGCTGAAGACCAAGCCGACCCAGCATTCGGTGAAGGAACTGCGCTCGATCGGCATCCAGCCGGACGTGCTGCTGTGCCGTTCGGAACAGGCTGTGCCGGATTCGGAGCGCCGCAAGATCGCCCAGTTCACCAACGTTTCCGAGCGCGCGGTGATCAGCGTGCCGGACGTGGACGTGCTGTACCGCATTCCGTCGGGCCTGCATGCGCAGGGCCTGGATGAGATCGTGGTCAACCAGCTGAAGCTGGCCGACAAGGTCGGTCCGGTCGACCTGTCGATGTGGGAAGACGCGGTCGACGCGACCCTGCATCCGCTGGACGAAGTGACCATCGCCGTGGTTGGCAAGTACGTCGATCACCAGGATGCCTACAAGTCGGTCGGCGAAGCGCTCAAGCACGGCGGCCTGCGCCAGCGCACCAAGGTCAACCTGAAGTGGCTGGAAGCACAGGACCTGGAAGGCACCGACATGGCCGCACTGGCCGATGTCGACGGCATCCTGGTGCCGGGCGGCTTCGGTGACCGTGGTTTCGAAGGCAAGGTGCTGACTTCGAAGTTCGCCCGCGAGCAGCACGTGCCGTACTTCGGCATCTGCTACGGCATGCAGGCGGCGGTGGTGGACTACGCCCGCAACGTGGTGGGCCTGGAAGGTGCCAACAGCACCGAGAACGACCGCCAGTCGCCGAACCCGGTGATCGGCCTGATCACCGAATGGCGCACGGCAACCGGCGACGTCGAAAAGCGTGATGACAAGAGCGACCTCGGTGGCACCATGCGCCTGGGCCTGCAGGAACAGCGCCTGAAGCCGGGCACGCTGGCCCGTGAGCTGTACGGCAAGGACGTGGTTGCCGAGCGACACCGCCACCGCTACGAGTTCAACAACCGCTACCGCACCCAGCTGGAAGATGCGGGCCTGGTGATCGCCGGCAAGTCGATGGACGACACCCTGGTGGAAGTGGTGGAGCTGCCGCGCGATGCGCACCCGTGGTTCCTGGCCTGCCAGGCGCACCCGGAATTCCTGTCCACGCCGCGTGACGGCCACCCGCTGTTCATCGGTTTCATTCGTGCCGCACGCGAGCGCAAGGCTGGCGGCAAGCTGCTGCAGGAAGCCCGCGCCTGACTTGTGATGGGGGCCGCCGGCCCCCATCTTGCACGCTTCAACCCCCAGCGCACCGGCCCGGCCGGTGCCGCGGACAACAAGGAAACGCCATGAAACTGTGTGGATTCGAGGTCGGGCTGGACCAGCCCCTGTTCCTGATCGCCGGCCCCTGCGTGATCGAGTCGATGCAGCTGCAGCTCGATACCGCCGGCAAGCTGAAGGAAGTCACCGACAAGCTCGGCGTCAACTTCATCTTCAAGTCCAGCTTCGACAAGGCCAACCGCACCTCCGGCACCGCGTTCCGCGGCCCGGGCATGGAAGAGGGCCTGAAGGTCCTGGCCGAGGTCAAGAAGCAGATCGGCGTGCCGGTGCTGACCGACGTCCACGAATACACCCCGATGGACGAAGTGGCTTCGGTCGTGGACGTGCTGCAGACCCCGGCGTTCCTGGTCCGCCAGACCGACTTCATCCGCAAGGTGTGCTCGGCCGGCAAGCCGGTCAACATCAAGAAGGGCCAGTTCCTGGCGCCGTGGGACATGAAGCCGGTCGTGGAGAAGGCCAAGGCCACCGGCAACGAGCAGATCATGGTCTGCGAACGTGGTGCCAGCTTCGGCTACAACAACCTGGTCAGCGACATGCGTTCGCTGGCGGTGATGCGCGATACCGGTTGCCCGGTGGTGTTCGACGCCACCCATTCGGTGCAGCTGCCGGGTGGGCAGGGCACCAGTTCCGGTGGCCAGCGTGAGCACGTGCCGGTGCTGGCCCGCGCCGCCGTGGCGGTGGGCATCTCCGGCCTGTTCGCCGAGACCCATCCGGACCCGTCCAAGGCGCTGTCCGATGGCCCCAATGCATGGCCGCTGGACCAGATGGAAGCACTGCTCGAGACCCTGATGGAACTCGATGCGGTGACCAAGAAGCACGGCTTCTCGCGCTTCGCGTGAGTCGTGACCCGTGGCTGGCGCTGGAAACCCAGCGTCACCGCCGGCACTGGAAACGGTGGCCCTGGGGCCTGATCGCACTGGGCCTGGCCGTGCTGTTTACCGTGGGCATGTTCGGGCTGGTACTGATCGGCGCTGCGTCGGTGCGGCCACCCGGTGATGGCAGCAGTGCGCTCCATCTGCGGGCGTACTTCATTGGGCTGCTGGTCGTGGAGCTGCTCGGTGCCGTGGGCTGCGTCGCTGCCGCTGTACTTGCGTGGCGGCTGAACCGCGGCAAGGTGGCCGCTGGCCTGGCGATCATCCTGCTTTCGCTGTGGCTTGGCGCCCTGTTCTACGGATTGCTTTGATGAATACGAGCACGTCAGCGCGCGGCTGGCCCTGGGGCCTGATCGCCCTGGGGCTGTCCGTGTTGACCTGGATCGCCCTGGTGGTGGGCGTGCTTGCCTTCACGTCCGGTTTCCGGCCGCCGGGGGACGGAAACAACGGCGTGCAGGCCACGCAGTGGTGGCTGCTGGGCGCGCTGGTCACGATGGTGCTGTCCTTCTTGGGCAGTCCGGTGGCGATGGTGCTGGCCTGGCGACGGCGGCGTGGCCCCATCCTGGCAGCGATTGCCGGTGCATTGCTGGTGATGCTGGTGTCGATGATCCTGATCGTGATCGGGTCCAGTTGGGGCTGAGGCCGCCCACGCCATTTGGCAAGTGGCGGGCAGCCGGGGATAATCACGCGGCATTCGTTTTGTCGCCCCCTCTCCATACAGGTAACCGGCCCGACCATGAGTACGATCCGCAGCATCCACGCCCGTGAAATCCTCGACAGCCGTGGCAACCCCACGCTGGAAGCCGAAGTCATCCTGGAGGACGGTTCGTTCGGTCGTGCCGCGGTTCCCTCCGGCGCCTCGACCGGCACCAAGGAAGCGGTCGAGCTGCGTGATGGCGACAAGACCCGTTACCTGGGCAAGGGCGTGCGCAAGGCTGTCGACAACGTCAACACCACCATCGCCAATGCGCTGAAGGGCTTCGAAGCCACCGACCAGGCCGGCCTCGACCGTCGCCTGATCGACCTCGACGGCACCGAGAACAAAGGCCGCCTGGGCGCCAACGCGCTGCTGGGTGTTTCGATGGCCGCCGCGCACGCCGCCGCCGCATCGAACAAGCAGGCGCTGTGGCAGTACCTGGCGGCCAAGACCGGCGTGACCCCCTCGCTGCCGGTGCCGATGATGAACATCATCAACGGCGGCGCGCACGCCGACAACAACGTCGACTTCCAGGAGTTCATGGTGCTGCCGGTCGGCTTCACCTCGTTCTCTGAAGCGCTGCGCGCTGGCACCGAAATCTTCCATTCGCTGAAGTCGGTGCTGAAGGGTCACGGCCTGAGCACGGCGGTCGGCGACGAAGGCGGCTTCGCACCGGACTTCCGCAGCAACGTCGAAGCGCTGGACACCATCCTCGAAGCGATCGGCAAGGCTGGCTACACCGCCGGTGAAGACGTGCTGCTGGGTCTGGACGTGGCCTCCAGCGAATTCTTCGAAAACGGCAAGTACAACCTGGTCGGCGAGAACAAGCGCCTGACCTCCGAGCAGTTCGTCGACTTCCTCGCCGACTGGGCCGCGCAGTACCCGATCATCACGATTGAAGATGGCCTGGCCGAGAACGACTGGGCCGGCTGGAAGCTGCTGACCGACCGCATCGGCAAGAAGGTCCAGCTGGTCGGCGACGACCTGTTCGTGACCAACCCGAAGATCTTCCAGGAAGGCATCGACTCGGGCACCGCCAACGCGATCCTGATCAAGGTCAACCAGATCGGCACGCTCAGCGAAACCCTGGAAGCGATCGCGATGGCCGACCGCGCCGGCTATGCCGCCGTCGTCTCGCACCGTTCGGGTGAAACCGAAGACACCACCATTGCCGATATCTCGGTGGCCACCACCGCCACCCAGATCAAGACCGGCTCGCTGTGCCGCAGCGATCGCGTGGCCAAGTACAACCAGCTGCTGCGCATCGAGGAAGCCCTCGGCGCCGGCGCGCGTTACGCCGGTCGTGACGCGTTCGTTTCGCTGAAGCGCTGAGCCGATGCGCGACTGGCGCTGGATGCTGCTGGTGCTGGCCCTGCTGCTGGGCTGGCTGCAGTACCGCTTCTGGTTCGGTCCGGGCAATTCGGGTGAAGTGATGATGCTCGAAGCCCAGGTCGCCAACCAGGAGCGGGACAATGAGGGTCTGCAGCAGCGCAACGACGCGCTCGCTGCCGAAGTGAAGGACCTCAAGGAAGGCCAGTCCGCCATCGAGGAACGCGCGCGCAGCGAGCTGGGCATGATCAAGCCTGGCGAGAAGTTCTACCGCGTGGTCGAGGATGCGCCGGTCCACCCGGCGCAGCCTGCTGCCGGCGTCACTGCCCAGGCCGGCGAACACCCGGCAGACGTGCCATGAGCGCGGCGATCTGGGTCGTTGTTCCGGCCGCCGGCCGTGGCACCCGCTTCGGTGCACCGCTGCCCAAGCAGTACCTGCAGGCGGGCGGGCAGATACTGCTCGCCCACACGTTGGACGCGCTGCTGGCGCACCCCGCCGTGGCCGGAGCGATGGTGGTGATCGGCCAGGACGACGCCGACTGGCCGGGCTGGAATGATTGGTCGGGCAAGCCGGTGCTGACCTGCATCGGCGGCGCGACCCGTGCCGCCTCGGTGCTGGCCGGGTTGCAGGCGTTGCCGGACACCGTGCGTGCCGATGAATTCGTGCTGGTCCACGATGCTGCACGGCCGAACCTGTCGCTGGCCGATCTCGGTCGCCTGCTTGAAGTCGGTCGTGCCGACCCGGTCGGGGCGATCCTGGCTGCGCCGGTGCGCGACACCCTCAAGCGCGCCGGCGACGACGGCGGCATCGATGGCACCGAGCCACGCGAGCGCCTGTGGCGCGCACTGACGCCGCAGCTGTTCCGCCGCCACCAGCTCAGCCGCGCGCTCTCTGACGCTGCGGCCGCCGGTGTTGAAGTCACCGACGAGGCCATGGCCATGGAGCGCCAGGGCCAGCGCCCGCTGCTGGTGGAAGGCAGCGAGGACAACTTCAAGGTCACCACCCCGGCCGATCTGGACCGGTTCGAATTCGTACTTTCCCGCCGCGCCGGCTGACCGTCCGCGCGGCCCTGTAGCAAGGGTTGCATCCATGAGCACCGCACCGTTCCCGCCCGTCCGCATCGGCCAGGGCTACGACGTCCATGCCTTCGGTGAAGGCGACCACATCATGCTTGGCGGCGTGAACGTGCCGCACAGCTGCGGCGTGCTCGCGCACAGCGATGGCGACGTGATCCTGCACGCGCTGTGCGATGCAATGCTCGGCGCGCTGGCGCTGGGTGACATCGGCCAGCATTTCCCGCCCAGTGACGACCGCTGGAAGGGCGCCGACAGCAGTGATTTCGTTCGCCATTGCGACAGCCTTTTGCGCGAGCGTGGCTGGCGCGTCGGCAACACCGACATCACCGTGATCTGCGAGCGTCCGAAGGTCGGCCCACATGCGCTGGCGATGCGTGAGCGCATCGGTGGGTTGCTGCAGTTGCCGCTGGATGCGGTCAGTGTGAAGGCCACCACGTCTGAGAAGCTGGGCTTCACCGGCCGTGGCGAAGGCATTGCCGCACAGGCGGTGGTATTGCTGGTGGCGGCATGATCCCGCTGCCGTTGGCGTTTGGTGCACCGTTGCTGACGGCGCGCATCCGCACCACGCCGGACGATTTCCAGGTTGACGAACTGCCGGCCTTTGAGGCGACCGGTGAAGGCGAACACCTGCTGCTGCACATCCGCAAGCGCGGTGCCAACACCGTGCATGTGGCCAAGCTGCTGGCCAAGTGGGCGGGCCTGCCGGAAATGGCGGTGAGCTACGCCGGGATGAAAGACCGCCACGCGGTCACCACCCAGCGTTTCAGCGTGCACCTGCCCAAGCGCATCGCGCCGGACCTGGCCGAGCTGGCCAGTGACGAGATCGAAGTGCTCGAAGCCACCTGGCACAACCGCAAGCTGCAGCGCGGTGCACTGGCCGGCAACCGCTTCAAGTTGGTACTGCGCGAGGTGCAGGGTGATGCCACGGCGATCAGCGAGCGCCTGCAGCAGATTGCCGAGCGAGGCCTGCCGAACTGGTTCGGCGAACAGCGCTTTGGCCGTGACGGCGGCAACGTGCCGGCGGCACTGGCGATGTTCGGTGGCCGCCGCATGCGCAAGGACCAGCGTTCGCTGCTGCTCTCTGCAGCCCGTTCGGCGCTGTTCAACCGCGTGCTGGCCGCGCGCGTGGAGCAGGGCAACTGGGATCAGCCGCTCGATGGCGAAGTGTGGATGCTCGATGGCAGCCGCAGCGTGTTCGGTCCCGAGCCGTACACCGATGTGCTGGCCGAGCGCCTGGCGCGTTTCGACATCCACCCCAGTGCGCCGCTGTGGGGCGAGGGCGAACTGCGCAGCACCGGCGCGGCACGTGAGCTGGAGCTGGCCGCACTGGACGACGACGAGTCAAAGGCGCTGCGGGCCGGCCTGGAAGACGCGCGCCTGAAGCAGGAGCGCCGCGCATTGCGCCTGCGCCCGGCGCTGCTGCAGCACCAGTGGCTGGCCGACGACGTGCTTGAACTATCGTTCGCGCTGCCGCCGGGCTGCTACGCCACTGCCGTGCTGCACGAACTCGGCCCCGTCGAAGATGCCTCGCAGGCCTGAGCAGGCGGGCGGGGGGAGAGTCGACTGTTAGTCGACTATCGCGCGCAGCGCGGGATTTCGGAGTGCTGCTGCAAAGAGCAGTCGACTAACAGTCGACTTCTACCGGGCCGGTTGCTGCCGGATTCGTCAACGCCGCGCCAGCAGCACCAACACCGCGCCGGTGCCGCCTTGTCCCGTCGGCGCCGAATGGAACGCCAGTACGTCGTTGCGCAGCCGCAGCAGGCGATCGACCAGGTTCTTCAGCACCGGCGCACCGCCATCGGACTGCAGGCCCTTGCCGTGGATGATGCGCACGCAGCCATACTCGTGTGCATGCGCTTCCAGCAGGAACTGGCGCAGCAGCGCCTCCGCCTGCGACGCAGTGGCGCCGTGCAGGTCCAGCTCGTCCTGCACCGAGTACTGGCCACGCTTGAGGCGCTGGAACAGGCGTGGTGGCAGGTTGTCGCGGCGATAGCTAGCCACGTCGCCGGCTTCCAGCGGCGTGCTGTCGCGCAGCAGCCGGGCGAATTCGCCGGCGGCTTCGGCTTCGTCACGTTCGGCCATGCGCGCGCGCGGCTTCGGCCGGGGCGCGGCAGGCGCCGGCTCGGCATCCTTGCGCAGCGGCGTCACTTCGCCGATGGCCGCACGGAACAGTGCGGCCGGATCTTCGTCTTCAGGGTGCGACATGCGCACAGGGTAAACCGCCGGCGCAGCTCTGCCTATGACGGTTCGATGTCGGTCATGACCGCCGACAGGGTAGGACCGGGGGCTCGCATGCGGCACAATAGACGATGCCCTTGCAGGGTCGACGGCTTCCGCAGGGGAGTACGACGGTCCCGCCCACACTGCACGGTGACGGAATCGAATTCTTGGAAAATCAAGCGGTTAAATCGAAGATGCGAATCCTGGTCAGTAACGACGATGGCGTCGACGCCGCAGGCATCCGGATGCTTGCTTCGGTGTTGCGCGAGGCCGGACACGAAGTCACGGTGGTCGCGCCCGACCGCGATCGCTCCGGCGCCAGCAATTCGCTGACCCTGGACCTGCCGATCCGCCTCAAGCGCATCGACCATTACACCGTCTCGGTGGCCGGCACTCCGACCGACTGCGTGCACCTGGCGCTGACCGGGCTGCTCGAGTTCGAACCGGACATTGTCGTGTCCGGCATCAACAATGCCGCCAACCTCGGCGATGACGTGATCTACTCCGGCACCGTCTCGGCGGCGATGGAAGGTCGCTTCCTCGGCCTGCCGGCGGTGGCGGTCTCGCTGGTTACCCGCAACCACGATCCGAAACACTTCGAGACCGCCGCGCGCGCTGCGGTGGAGATCGTTGCCCGGCTCAAGGCCGATCCGTTGCCGGCTGACACCATCCTCAACGTCAACGTGCCTGATCTGCCGTGGAGCGAGGTCAAGGGCTTCGAGGTCACCCGCCTCGGCAACCGCCACCGCGCCGAAGGCTGCATCGCGCAGAAGGACCCGCGCGGCAACGAGGTGTACTGGATCGGCCCGGCCGGCCGTGAGCAGGACTCCGGCCCCGGTACCGACTTCCATGCGGTGCGCACCGGGCATATCTCGATCACCCCGATCCAGGTCGACCTGACCCGCTACCAGGCACTGGAGAAAGTGGCCAGCTGGGTCGGCGGCCTCAGTGCCGCGCTGGACCAGCCGGCATGAGTCCACGCCTGCGCCTGCAACCGGAAGCCGTCGGAATCGGCATGACCTCGCAGCGCGTGCGTGACCGCCTGGTCGACCGCCTGCGCGAAGCCGGCATCGTCGACGAGCCGACCTTGAACGCGATCCGGGTGGTGCCGCGCCATCTGTTCATCGACGAGGCACTGGCCTCGCGTGCGTATGAAGACACCGCGCTGCCAATCGGCCACGGCCAGACCATCTCGCAGCCCTGGGTGGTCGCGCGGATGACCGAGGCGGTGCTCCAAGTCGCGCCGAAGCGGGTGCTGGAAGTCGGCACCGGTTCTGGTTACCAGGCCGCCATCCTCGGTGCGCTGGGCCTGGAGGTGTACACCGTGGAGCGCATCGGTGATCTGCTGCGCCAGGCCCGCAAGCGCTTCCGTGCGCTGGGCATGAACATCCGCACCAAGCATGACGACGGCCGCGTCGGCTGGGCCGAGCATGGTCCGTTCGATGCCATCGTGGTCACTGCGGCGGCGCCGGCACTGGTCGACGCCCTGATCGAGCAACTGGCCGAGGGCGGCCGCCTGGTGGCGCCGGTCGGTGGCCCCGGGGCGCAGTCGCTGGTACAGCTGGACCGCAAGGCCGACGGCAGCATCGAACAACACGTGCTGGCGCCGGTCACGTTCGTGCCGCTGCTGTCTGGCATGCTCGACTAATCCACGGAGCAGGGTTGCATGAAGATTTTCGGGCCGCTGTACGAGCGGGCGATGAAGTGGGCGGCGCACGAACGCGCGCCGACCTACCTGACGGTGTTGAGCTTCTTCGAGGCGATCATCTTCCCGGTGATGCCGGAGGTGATGCTGGCGCCGATGTGCGTGGCCCAGCCCAGGCGCGGTTGGTGGTTCGCCACCCTCAGCTTGGCCGGCTCGATGGTCGGCGCACTGGTTGGCTACGCGCTGGGTCACTACGCCTTCGAGGCGATCAAGCCGCTGTTTGAAGCGCTGGGCATGCTGCCGGCCATCGAGCAGGGCATCACCACCGTGCAGGCGAAGATGGCCGAGTCGCCGTGGGCAGTGTTCACCTTCCTGGTGCTGGGCGGATTCATGCCCATCCCGATGAAGGTCTTCACGTGGGCATCGGGTATCGTCGGTGTACCGATGCCGCAGTACCTGTTGAGCATGCTGATCGGTCGTGGCAAGCGCGTGTTCGTGCTGGCTGCGGTCATCCGTATCGGTGGTGCGCGTGCTGAAGCGGCACTGCGTCGCTGGATTGAACCGCTGGGCTGGATTGCCACCGCGCTGGTGGTGGTGCTGATCGCCTGGCTTGTATGGAGGTCGAAGTTCGCATGAGTCCTGATCGTCTGAGCAAGGGAGTGCGCATCGGCGCGCTGGCGTTGCTGGTTTCCACCCTGGCCGCCTGCGGCACCGCCACCGTGGTTCGTCCTGGTGGTGGCAGCACCGGTGGTGGTGTGACCACGCCGAAGACCTCGGTACCCAAGCCTGGGCAGACCGTGGTGGTGCGCAAGGGCGACACCATCTATGCGCTGGCCCGCATCCATGACATCACCCCCGCCGACCTGATTGCCTGGAACAGCCTGGACAACCCCTCGACGATCTATCCGGGGCAGGTGATCCGGCTGTATCCGGCCGGTGCCAGCGGCGGCCGCGCGCCCACCACGGTGGTCACCCCGCCGCGTTCCGGTGGCAGCAGTGGCGGCAGCACCACGCCGGCCCCGGCACCGGTCGGTCCGGTGAAGAGCAACATCGCCTGGCGCTGGCCGGCTGATGGCGCCATCGTTGGCCGTTACGTGGCTGGTGATGCGACCAAGCAGGGCGTTGACATCGCCGGCACCAGCGGCCAGGCGGTCAAGGCCACCGCCAATGGCGTGGTGGTGTATTCCGGCGCCGGCCTGGTCGGCTACGGTGAGCTGATCATCATCAAGCACAGCGACCAGTGGCTGTCGGCCTATGGCCACAACCGCAAGCGGCTGGTGAATGAAGGGCAGAGCGTGAAGGCCGGTGAGCAGATCGCCGAAATGGGCCGTACCGGTGCGAACCGCGACATGGTCCACTTCGAGATTCGCTACAACGGCAAGCCGGTCGACCCGCAGCAGTACCTGCCGGCGCGCTGATCGTCAGATGCGATTGCGCCGGGCCATGCCCGGCGTCTTTCCGCCGCGAAGCGGCGCCGCCCGAGCATCGGCTCGGGCGCTACAGGGGCCTGGAGCGCGTTGCATGTGTAGAGCCGAGCCTGCGCTCGGCTGCCTTTCTCCGCCATGCGGCGCCGCCCAAGCACGGGCTCGGGCGCTACAGGCTGCGTGAGATCCTAAGGGGGCGCCGGACCATGCCCGGCAGCGCCGCCTCAGCCTTCCAGAATGAAAGCGGCGGCGACCTTGCGGCCTTCGCCGGCCAGGATGTTGAAGGTGCGCGCGGCGGCCGGATTGTTCATCACTTCCAGGCCGATGCCGCGTGACAGGCAGGCGGCCATCACCACTGCCGGCGGGAACACCTGGCGGTCACCGGTGCCGAGCACGATCAGCGCCGGGTTCAGCGCCAGGATCGGCTCCAGGTCAGCCAGCTGCAGCGCGGTGGCGCTCACTACCGGCCATTGCGTGACCAGCTGGTCCGGGGTCAGGAAGAAACTGCTGCCCAGCACCTGGTCATTCACCTTGGCCGAGCGGCCATCGGCGGCGCGCAGGCTGTAGGCGTAATCGGGCGGTTCGTGGTTCAGCTGCATGGCAGTAAGGCGATCAGCCGCGCGGCAGCACGATCTGGCGCTGTTCCTTGCTCGGGCGGTACAGCACGGCGACGTGGCCGATGCGCTGCACCAGCGCGCTCTCGGTGGCTTCGACGATCTCGCCGATCATCACGTCACGGGTGTCGCGGTCTTCGGCAGCGACCTTCACCTTGACCAGCTCGTGGCGCTCCAGCACTTCGTTCAGCTCAGCGATGAAGGCCGGGGTCACGCCCTTGCCGCCGGTCTGCAGCAGGGCCTTCAGATCGTGGGCTTGGCCGCGCAGGAAACGGGTCTGGGAAGCGGTCAGGGCGATGGACATGCAGGAAAACACGGTTGAATGGGGCGATCAGGGTATCATGAGGACCCCATCAGCCCCTATTTTCAATGGCTACCCGCAGCAAAAGCAGCCAGCGCTGGCTCAAGGAACACTTCTCCGACCCCTTCGTGAAGAAGGCCCAGGCCGAAGGCATGCGCTCGCGCGCCGCCTACAAGCTCGAAGAGCTGCTGGAACGTGACCGGTTGCTGAAGCCGCACATGGTGGTGGTCGACCTCGGCGCGGCCCCGGGAGGCTGGTCTCAGCAGGTTCGGAGACAGATCGGCGATACCGGCCGCGTGCTGGCACTGGATATCCTGGACATGCCGCCGCTTGCCGGCGTGGAGTTCCTTCATGGTGACTTCAGGGAAGAAGCCGTTCTATCGCAGTTTGAAGCCATGCTGGGGGATCAGCCGGTAGACCTTGTGCTGTCGGACATGGCCCCCAATAAGAGTGGTGTAGGCGCGGTCGACCAGCCGCGGATGATGCACCTGGCGGAGCTGGCCCTGGATTTTGCCGACAACCACCTGAAGACCGGTGGGGCATTCCTGATCAAGCTGTTCCAGGGCGAGGGCTTTGACGACTACGTGCGCGACATGCGCCGTCGGTACGACAAGGTCTCCATCCGCAAGCCGGAAGCCTCGCGCAAGCGCTCTCCCGAGGTGTATGCCTTGGGTCAGGGAAAACGCGCCCACATGAAGTAAGCTCGCAACGTACGCAAGTTCGACCCCAACGCAACGCCAGCACTGAGAGGAACACCGGAGCCAATGAGGATGAACGACTTGACCAAGAACCTCCTGCTATGGGTGGTCGTCGCCGTCGTGCTGATGGTGGTCTTCCAGAGCTTCTCGCCGAAGTCCTCCGGGGCTGGGGCGCAGGGCGCGTCGTATTCGCAGTTCCTGGACCAGGTGGACAGCGGCAACGTGCAGAAGGTCGCCTTTGGCGGCGACATGCGCGGCGGCACCAGCCAGCTGACCTACACCACCCGCGGTGGGCAATCGTCCACCATCACCGCACCGTTCGATCGTGACCTGATCAACGTGCTGCGTACCAAGAACGTGGAGATCGTGCAGGAGGAGCCGTCCAGCGGCATTTCCCTCGGCGCGATCCTGATGAATTTCCTGCCGGTCATCCTGATCATCGGCTTCTGGTTGTTCATCATGCGCCAGATGCAGGGCGGTGGCGGCGGTGCCAAGGGCGCGATGTCCTTCGGCAAGTCGCGCGCCAAGCTGCAGGGCGAAGACCAGATCAAGGTCACCTTCGCCGACGTCGCTGGCTGCGACGAGGCCAAGGAAGAAGTGGGCGAGCTGGTCGACTTCCTGCGCGACCCGTCCAAGTTCACCAAGCTGGGCGGCAAGATTCCGCGCGGCGTGCTGATGGTGGGCCCGCCGGGTACCGGCAAGACGCTGCTGGCCAAGGCCATCGCCGGCGAGGCCAAGGTGCCGTTCTTCTCGATCTCCGGTTCGGACTTCGTGGAAATGTTCGTCGGCGTCGGCGCCAGCCGCGTTCGTGACATGTTCGAGCAGGCCAAGAAGCACGCCCCCTGCATCATCTTCATCGACGAAATCGACGCCGTCGGTCGTCACCGTGGCGCCGGCCTGGGCGGCGGTCATGACGAGCGCGAGCAGACCCTGAACCAGCTGCTGGTCGAGATGGACGGTTTTGAAGGTGGCGAAGGCGTGATCGTGATCGCTGCGACCAACCGTCCGGACGTGCTGGATCCGGCGCTGCTGCGACCGGGCCGTTTCGACCGCCAGGTCGTGGTCGGCCTGCCGGACGTGAAGGGCCGCGAGCACATCCTGAAGGTGCACATGCGCAAGCTGCCGTTGGCCGACGACGTCGAGCCGATGGTGATCGCGCGCGGTACCCCGGGCTTCTCCGGTGCGGATCTGGCCAACCTCTGCAACGAGGCCGCCCTGTTCGCCGCGCGTGGCAACGAGAAGGAAGTCCGGATGGACCACTTCGACCGTGCCCGCGACAAGATCCTGATGGGCGCCGAGCGCCGCTCGATGGCCATGAGCGAGGACGAGAAGACCCTGACCGCTTACCACGAAGCCGGCCACGCCATCGTCGGCCGCCTGGTGCCTGAGCATGACCCGGTCTACAAGGTCACCATCATTCCGCGCGGCCGTGCGCTGGGCGTGACCATGTACCTGCCGGAGGGCGACAAGTACTCGATGAACCGCGTGGCGATCCAGTCGCAGCTGTGCTCGCTGTACGGTGGCCGCGTCGCTGAAGAGCTGATCTTCGGCGAGGACAAGGTCACCACCGGTGCCTCCAACGATATCGAGCGTGCCACCAAGATGGCCCGCAACATGGTCACCAAGTGGGGCCTGTCCGAGCAGCTCGGCCCGATCGCCTATGGCGAAGAGGACGACGAAGTGTTCCTGGGCCGCTCGGTCACCCAGCACAAGAGTGTGTCCAACGACACGGCGCGCCGCATCGACGAGGAGGTACGCAACATCCTCGACAAGGCCTACGCCCGCACCACGCAGCTGCTGACCGACAACATCGACAAGCTGCATGCGATGTCGCAGCTGCTGCTGCAGTACGAGACCATCGACGCGCCGCAGATCGACGCCATCATGGAAGGCCGCGATCCGCCGCCGCCCGCCGGCTGGAACAAGTCGAACAAGGACGGTGGCAACGACAAGGGCGGCGACGCCCGTCCGCTGCCACCGATCGCAGGCCCGGCCGAGTCGCACTGACGGATCGCTGCACGTGACACCAGACGAGGCCGGGGCGACCCGGCCTCGTCGTTTCCTGGCCACTGGCCCACCCCGAAGAACTGATCTGACGCTGGAGTCCGCATGTCCGCCCCGAAGCCCGAACCGATTTCCCACACCGCCGAAATGGTCATCGCCACCGTGGTCGGCGTGGGTGTGGGCCTGGGGGCCGACAACCTGCTGCTGGGTTGCGTGGTGGGTATCGGTGTCGGCATCGTGCTGAGCATCGCCAGGACCCTGTACGTGGACCGCAAGCGCCGCCGCCGGTAAGGGGGGGCGGCAGGGCTGCGCCCTGCACCTGCGGTAGTGCCGGCCGCTGGCCGGCAACCTCAACAGCAACAGCAGAAGCGGGCATTCCTTGGGGGGCGGGGCGGTGTGGGTGGGCAGGACATGCCGTAAACCCCCAGACCGGCCCAGCCGCTGGCGGCTGGGCGTTCGGGCGCTTGCGAAGCAGTGCTTCGCAAGCAAAGCGCCCTCACCCATGGGGGCTCGATGGCGCCATCCATGGCGCCAACGGTGCTGCCCACCCACACCGCCCCACCTCTGACAGGTTCACGCGGCTGTGGGTAACGGCGACTGTTGGAACGCGCGGTTGTTGGTAGGTGTCGACCTTGGTCGACACATCTGTCAGATATCGAATTCCAGATTGGGGTCAGAGCCCGTTGCGCAGCAACGGGATCCGACCCCGTGCTCCGACAGATCGCAAAAATCTGTCGAAGGCGGGGGTGAGTCCGGTTGCGGGAGTGTCCGCGGCATGGATGCCGCGGCCAAGCCCCCATGGTGAAGTGACCCCCGAGACTTGGACGGGGTCACGCGGCCGATTGGGCCTGCTCCCGGTACTTTACCGGGCTCAGACCTTTCAGTTTCAGTTTGATGCGTTCTTCGTTGTAGTACTGGATGTATTCCAC
>NZ_JAWIRS010000010.1:33849-162506 GCF_036320005.1 Stenotrophomonas sp. SMYL11 | reverse complement strand
AACCATCTGGAGCAACACGCCCCTCTGTTGAGGGGCTGCCCCGACAGGGGCGGGGAGAGGCCGGCAACGGGAGGGGCCCCCGCGTTGCGCAGCAACGTGTGGGGCGACGCGCAAAGCGCGTCGCGTCCCGCGCCAGATAAAAGAAAAAGGGCTGCCTTTCGGCAGCCCTTTTTCTTTTATCTGGCGGAGAGGGGGGGATTCGAACCCCCGAGGCGCTATAAACGCCTGCCTGATTTCGAGTCAGGTACATTCAACCACTCTGCCACCTCTCCGGGTGGTCCCCGGCGGACCGGGGACGCGCATCATACGAGGAAGTGAGGCCGACGACAAGTCATTCCGGCCAACGAAGTGAAAATTTCCTGAGCGCATGCCTTGCCGGATGCGCGCAGCCACCCGATGATGCCTGTCTCCCCAGCAACACCCCGCCCCAGCGCCCATGATCGAATTCGGACACCTCACCCACCCCGGCATGCGCCGCGAGCTCAACGAGGACACCTACTACGGTGACAGTGAGCTGGCCCTGTGGCTGGTGGCCGATGGCATGGGCGGGCACGCCTGCGGCGAAGTGGCCAGCGCGCTGGCGCGCGAGACCATCGTGCGCGAGATCCGCCGCGGCGCACCGCTGGCGCAGGCCATCCGCACCGCCGACGAAGAGATCATCCGTGCCTCGCGCCGGCGCAACGACACGTTGCCGATGGGCACCACCGTGGTCGCCGCGCGTGTGCAGGGCAACCGCTATGAAGTGGCGTGGGTCGGCGACAGCCGTGCCTACCTGTGGCGCGACGGACAGCTGGCCCAGCTCAGCCAGGACCACAGCGTGGTACAGGAGCTGGTCGCGCAGGGCAACCTGACCGCCGAACAGGCGCGTGCGCATCCGCACCGCAACGTGGTGACCCAGGCGCTGGGCGTGACCGATCCGGCGCATCTGAACGTGGCCACCACCAGTGGTGAACTGCGTCCGGGCATGCAGTTGCTGCTGTGCAGTGACGGCCTGACCGAAGAAGTGGACGACCGCAGCATCGCGCGCACCCTCGCCTTCGAGGATGCCAGCGCACAGGAATGCGTGGACACGCTGGTCGCGGCCGCGCTCGATGGCGGCGGCCGCGACAACATCAGTGTGATTCTGGTGCGCTGCCACTAACCGGTAGATCCACGCCATGCGTGGATGCGACGCTGCCGGCCAGCGGCCGGCACTCCCCCACCCCAGGCATTACGCGCTGGCGGGCTCTTCCACCTTCGGGCCATCCCACAGCGCGTGGCCAGCCTTCTTGCGCAGCCGCTCCAGTCGCGCCGCATGCGCTTCCAGCTCCGACGGCGTGGCCACCACGCGCGGGCGCGGCAGCAGCTTGCTGGTATCGAAGGCCTGCAGCGCCGCGCCGGCACCACCGCCATCGTCATCGCCCAGACCGAAGCCGATTTCTTCCTGGCCCGAGGTCAGCGCGATATAGACGTCGCCCAGGATCTGCGCATCGAGCAGGCCGCCATGCAGCGCACGGTGCGAGTTGTCCACGCCCAGCCGCTTGCACAGCGCATCCAGCGAGTTGCGCTGGCCCGGGAAGCGCTCACGCGCCATCACCAGGGTATCGATCACGGTGCAGCGGTCGGTGATCTTCCCGTACTGCGGCCCCAGCAGCGACAACTCGTTGTCGAGGAAGCCGAGGTCGAACGCCGCGTTGTGGATGATCAGCTCGGCGCCATCGATGAAGGCCAGGAACTCGTCGGCGATCTGCGCGAAGTCCGGCTTGTCATCGAGGAACTCCAGGGTCAGGCCGGTGACTTCCTGCGCGCCCTGTTCGAACTCGCAGTCCGGCTTGATGTACTGGTGATAGTTGTTGCCGGTCGGGCGGCGCTTGAACAGCTCCACGCAGCCGATTTCGACGATGCGGTTGCCCTTCTTCCACTCCAGGCCGGTGGTTTCGGTATCGAGGATGATCTGACGCATGGGCTCAGTTTACCGGGCTGGCGTCGCGGATCTGGATCGCCGCATTGCGGGCCAGCGTATCCACCCGCTCATTGTCCGGGTCGCCGGAGTGACCCTTCACCCAGCGCAAGTCGATCTGATGCCGCAGCGTTGCCGCCTGCAGGCGCTCCCACAGCTCGCGGTTCTTTACCGGATCGCCGCCAGCCGTCTTCCAGTTCTTGCGGATCCAGCCCGGCATCCACTGGGTCAGGCCCTGCCGCACATACTGCGAATCGGTATAGAGCACGATGTTGCACGGCTCGGTCAGCGACTCCAGCCCGGATATGGCCGCCATCAGCTCCATCCGGTTGTTGGTGGTGTGCGCCTCGCCACCGCTCAGTTCGCGCTCGTGGCCCTTATAGCGCAGCAGCGCAGCCCAGCCACCGGGGCCGGGATTGCCAAGGCAGGAACCGTCGGTGTGGATTTCGATGGTTTTCAATACAACTCCAGAATCAGGTAGCTACGGTGCCGTGCCAGCGCACCGGCAGCGGTTTCGGCCCAGGCAGGGCCAACGTGCGTTTTTCCGCATGGAACAGGAAGGCCGCGCGCAGCGGCGCCCAGCCTGCAGGGCGGTGACTGCCCTCTCCGCGCCAGAGCGGGCCCAGGTAACGCATATCGTCGCATTCCAGCCCATGACGGCCGAGCAGCAGGCGGATCCGCTGTGGCGTGCGCACCACCAGCCCATGCTGGCGCCATCGCGTGCGATACGGACTGAACGGATTGAGGCTGCTCAGCCACAGATGGCCGCCCGGCATCAGTACGCGCTCGCACTCGTCGAGCAGCCGATCAGCGTCGGCCGCAGTGACATGCTGCAGCACGATGGCATTGACGCTTTCATTGGCCAGCGGCAGCGGCAGCGCACAACGGGTGTCGCCGGCATAGCCCTGCCCCTGCCGGAACAGGCGCAGACCGCGTCCGCCCAACTGTGCATCGTCCAGCCAGGCCGCACTTGGTGCGATCCACAGCCAGGGCTGCGCGGGCAGCACCGACAGCTGCGGCAGCAGCAATTGCCGTTCCAGCACGCGCAAGGCCTCCGCCGGTTCACTGTCGAACCACGGGGTCTGGCTCGCTTGACGGGTGCTCTGCAGCGCGGGCATGGTCCAATTCTATGCGACTGACTGCCCTGCCCGCATTTGCGGATAACTACATCTGGACGCTGATCGACAACGAGGGCGCTGCCGTGGTCGTCGACCCCGGCGATGCCGCGCCGGTGCTCGCACTGGCCGATCAGGGCCTGCGCGTGGACACGATCCTGCTCACCCATCACCACGACGACCACATCGGTGGCGTGCCGGCATTGCAGGCGCGCTTCCCCGGCGTGCGGATCATCGCGCCGGTCGAGGAACGCATTCCCACGGCCACCGAGCGGGTCGGCGAAGGTGAACGCGTTCAGGCACTGGGCCGGACGTTCCACGTACTATCCGTGCCCGGGCATACCCGCAGCCACATCGCGTTTCACACTGCTGAACATCTTTTCAGCGGAGATTCGTTGTTCAGCCTGGGCTGTGGACGCCTGTTCGAAGGTACGCCGTCCCAGCTGCTGGCGTCGATGCGCAAGCTGGGTGCCCTGCCCGCGCAACTGCTGCTTTGTTGCGCTCATGAGTACACCGTGTCAAATGCCGTCTTCGCGCGGCATGTCGACCCCGCCAACGCTGCCTTGTGGCAGCGCCAAGAGGAGGCTTTGGCCATGCGCCGCGATGACCGTTCCACCCTGCCGGTAACCCTGGCCAACGAATTCGACTGCAATCCCTTCCTGCGTGTGCACGCTGCACCGATCCGTGCGTCGGTGTCGGCACACCTGGGCCGTGACGTCGTGGACGACGTCGACGTGATGGCCGGTCTCCGGCACTGGAAAGACGGCTTCCGCGCATGATGCGCCGAAGTCTGCCGCTGGCCCTGGGCCTTGCCCTGGGGCTGGCCGGAACCGCGGGCGCACAGTCGCTGGGCGCCGGCATCAGCCAGAACCTGACCGCCGCTGCGGCGCTGCCGCTGGATCCGTCCGCGCTGCCTGCGCCCTCGGTGCGCAATGGCCAGGAGATCTTCACCAGCTTCCGCGACGGCCTGGCCGAGCCCAGCTGCGATGCCGAGGCCACCAGCCCGCGCTGGCAGAAGCAGTTCGCCCACGCCCCCTCGCGCCTGGCCAACCAGGATGACGATGCGCTGGTGCTGTTCGGCTATGTGGTCGAAGAGCTGCGCAAGGCGAACCTGCCCACCGAATTCGCGCTGATCCCGTTCGTGGAAAGCGGCTATCGACCCAATGCCCGCAACGGCAGCGGCCCGACCGGCCTGTGGCAGTTCATCGCCACCACGGCGCGCAACCACCGCGTGCCCATGGCCAACGGCTACGACGGCCGCCTGTCGGCGGTTGATTCCACCCAGGCCGCGGTGCGCTACCTGAAAACCCTGCACGGCATGTTCGGCGGCGACTGGCGCCTGGCCACCATGGCCTACAACGCCGGCGAGTACCGGGTGCTGCAGTCCATGCGCAAGGCCGGCATGAACGCGCAGAACGCCAAGCCGGCAGCCCTGCCGGGGCTGTCGCCGGTTACCCATGCCTATGTCGAGAAGCTGCATGCCCTGGCCTGCGTGCTGGAAGACGTGGAGGACCAGCCTCGCGTGATGGCCTCGCTGGACCGCACCGTGCCAGTGTTGAAGGACCACACCCTGCCGGCCGGCACCAGCGTCCAGCAGTGGGCCGCACAGCGCGCCCTGGACCCCGCCAGGATCGCCCGCCTCAACCCGGCCCTGGCCGCCGGCAACCGCGCCTCGGGAACCACCCGGGTCCTGGCCCCGGTCTCGGCCGCCAATGCGACGGTGACGGAAGCCGCGACCACGCTGGTGGCCAGCACCGCACCGGCTGCCACGACCACGCCGACGCCGCAGGTGGCCAAAACCGTGGCCGCGATCGTCGACCGCCCGCGCAGCCGCCGCCACACCGTGCGTGATGGCGAGTCGGCCTGGACCATCGCCCGCCGCTACGGCATGCCGGTAAAGGCCCTGCTGTCGCTGAACGGCCTGAGTGGCAGCAGCGTGCTGAAGCCCGGCGCAGTGCTGCGCGTCGAGGACTGACGCACCAGCCAGGGCTACCTGTAGCCGAGATCCTATGTTCGCAGTCAAGCCTGCTGGAAGCAGGCTTGACCCACTTTCAGCATGGCTGGGTCGAAGTCCTTGCCGCTCTTGAATACGCCCCACGCAATCCTGGCCAGCTTTCTGGCCAGCATATTGAATACCGCCGTGCTGGGGTGGCCACGCTTTGACAGCTCCTCATAGAGCGGCTGTCCGTTCCGACAGCGCTTCAGGCCGATCGCGGCCATGTACAGCATCTGGCGCAGCACCGGTGCGCCCTGCTTGGACAATCGACGCCGTCCGGTTCTGCCACCAGATTCGTTGGGGCGCGGGTCCAGGCCGGTGCAGGCGATCCAAGCGTTCGCGTTGGCCAGTGGCCAGCGCGTCATGTAGTAGACCAGATGCGCGGCGACGGCTGGGCCGATCCCCGGAATGGTGAGCAGGCGCTTGTAGAGCGGGCCTTGTTCACCTTCACGGCCCACGCGCTGCAGATCACTTTCCAGCGCCGACAACGTGCTGGCCAGTGCTCTGAAGATGTCTGCCAGCTCGTGCGGATCGCTCTTGGTGACATCGAAGGACTGCTCCAGGCGCGCCCGGGTCTCCACCAGTGTTTGTCGCTTGCGCAGAAGATCGTGCAGTTGCTGCTGTTCGTCGCTGCGCGGTACGTATTCACGCAGACGATCACTCTCTTTTTTTACGTATCGGGCGATCACCTGGGCGTCCATCGCATCGGTCTTGCCGCGGGCTCCCGTCGCCCGGGCGTAGTTCTTGATCAAGCGAGGATTGATTACGTAGACCACATGACCGGCCTGACCGGCCATACGCGCTACGAGCTCATGGTGCCGACCGGTCGCTTCCATGCCAATCCGGCACCGCGGAGGAAGGGTCTTGAGCCATTTGGCGATGCCGGCGCGAGTATTGGGGATCCGTTCGCCGGCCTTGCAGTCGACCACCGCCGGCACGAGCTCCTTGGAGTCCACGTCCAGGCCAATCTCAAGAGAATCGGACATTTGCACTACTCCCAGCTATCTTTAAGGGGCTGGGGTGGTACCGCACCGACGTTAGCTTGCCTACATCGACGATCCCCTTTTGGGGGCCGTACGATCCTTTATCGACGTTCGTGTGCGGGATGGGGATCGCTCGGCTCGTCTGTCGGCTGCTATCCGCAGATCCATGCTTGTCGGTCCCTCCACCCTGGCTCCTACATACCTCGTAGGAGCCGGGAGGAACATACAAGCCCATGCTCGGCTTTTTCTTTCGCGGTGCGGCTGCTTCTACATGCTTCTCGTAGAGTCGAGCTTGCTCGACTGCCTCCACATGTGTAGTCGAGCAAGCTCGACTCTACGCACCCACACCCACAAAAAAGGCCCGGCATTGCCGGGCCTTTTCGTACCTGCCCGCTGCGAGGCTTACAGGTTCTCTTCGGTGGTCTGGATCACGAACTTCCTGCGCATCGCCTCGACGTAGGCCTTGGCTGCGGCCATGCCGTCGATCTGGCTCAGCTGATCCTTGAGCTGCTTCTGCTGCTCGGCGGTCACTTCCTTGATGTCGCCCGGGTTGACCTTGTTCACTGCGAACAGCAGCGCGTGGCCGTTGACGTCGACCTTGCCGTAGCTCGGCTTGCCTTCCGCCGGCACCGGCGCACTGAAGATCGCGCGGTTGATTTCCGGGGTCGGCACCGGCTGGCTGCGCGGCAGGCCCGGCATCGGGCTCAACTGCAGCTTCTCGCTGGCGGCCAGCGACTGCAGGGTGGCACCGGCCTTCAGCTTGGCCAGCACGGCGTCTGCGGCCTTGTCGCTGGCCTGGCGCTGGCGGTCGGCGCGGATCGCGGCGATCACCTGTTCACGCGCCTTGTCCAGCGGCATCGCCTGCTCCGGGGTATGCGCGGCCACGCGGATGACCACGCTGTGGTTGGTGGCACCGCCCAGGGCGATCGGATCGCTGGCGGTACCGTCCTGCACCAGCACTTCGGAGAAGGCCGCACGCAGCACGGCCGGATCGGTGGCGATGCCACTGGCGGTGGCACGGGTGATCGGGCCCAGGGTCTGCAGCGGCAGGTTCACTTCCTTGGCCGCAGCAGCCAGATCACTCGGGCTCTTGTTGATCGCATCGACCAGGCGGCCGGCCAGCTCGTTGAAGCCGCGCTCGCCGTCGGCCTTCAGCTGCTCGGCGGCCAGCGTGTCACGCACTTCCTCGAACGACTTGCCTTCGCCACCACGCACCGCGGCAACCTTGATGATGTGGTAGCCGAAGTCGGTCTTGACCGGGCCGATCACGTCACCGGCCTTGGCGGCGAACAGGGCGTCTTCGAACGGCTTGACCATCGCGCCACGCTCGACCCAGCCCAGATCACCCCCTTGGTCCTTCGAACCCGGGTCTTCCGAATTGGCCTTGGCCAGTGCAGCGAAGTCGGCACCCGCCGCCTTGGCTTCGGCGGCGATCTTGTTCGCCTTGGCTTCGGCACCGTCACCGGTGATCAGGATGTGCGCGGCCTGGCGCTGTTCCGGCGAAGTGAACTTCGCCTTCTCGTCCTCATAGCGCTTGCGCAGGGTCGCTTCGTCGGCCGCGGTCGGTGCCGGCAGGTTGGCGCCATTGATCTCGACGTATTCCAGGGACACGCTTTCGGCCTGGCGGAAATCCTTGCCGTGGCTGTCGTACCACTGCTTGATCTGCTCATCGGTGACCGGCGCGGTATCGGCCGGAACCTCCGGCAGCGCGGCCAATTCGACGTCGCGGGTCTCACCCAGCAGCTTCAGCAGGCGCTCGGTCTCGGCCTGGGTGACGAAGCCCGAATTCTGCAGGCCCGACGGGATCACCGACTGCTGCAGGCTCTCGCGCACCAGCTCCTGGAACTGCGTGGGGGTACGCGGCGGATTGCCACCGGCCAAGGCCAGGCGGTAGTTGTTCTCGTTGAACTTGCCGTTCGAATCGAGGAAGGCCGGGATGGTGGCGATGTACTCGCGCACCGCGCCATCGCCGATCACAACACCGGCCTGCTCGCCCACCAGGCGCACGACCTGCTCGTCGATCAGCTGATCGAGCACGGCCATCTTGTTTTCAGTGCTTTCGAACGCGCGCGGGTCGAAGTTCTCGCCCTGCTGCTGGCGCTCACGCATGCGCTCCTGCTCGAAGCGGGTGCGGAAATCCTGCGCGCTGATCTCGTGGTGCTGCCACAGCATGCGCACCGGCCACCACGACGGTGCCGAACGCCACCAGGTCGGAGGCGCGGAAACCTTGGCCACGTTCTGTGCGCCAACGCCACCCAGGTAGCTGTTGTCGATCACGAACAGGAACGGAATCATCAGCAGCCCCAGGATCACGGTGACGATCCAGCCTGAGGTCTTGTCGCGGAGTTTCTGCAGCATGGTGAGGAATCACAAGGCCTGATTGGCGAGCCCGGCAGTGTAACCCGCTTCGCCGCAGGGACCAAAAGCAGCGCCGGCGCGGCTTGCGCCGATCTCCGCGGACCTGCGCCGTCAGCACCTCGGCAGGCCTGCCGCAGGGCACAAAGAAAAAGCCCCCGGCTTGCGCCGAGGGCTTTTAAAGTTGGCGGAGCGGACGGGACTCGAACCCGCGACCTCCGGCGTGACAGGCCAGCATTCTAACCAGCTGAACTACCGCTCCGCGCTGAAACTTTGCAGGCGCCCAGTATATCCGAAGACTCCCTGGAAACCCAGCCCGATGAACACTTTTTTCAAAGTTTTTTCACAGGGACTTAAGAATTCTGCAATGGCGGAGCGGACGGGACTCGAACCCGCGACCTCCGGCGTGACAGGCCAGCATTCTAACCAGCTGAACTACCGCTCCGTTCTTGCAAAAACCTTTTTCGTCTTCTTCCCGAACCTGTCGGTGAGAAGACAAGGCCCCCAGCTTTGGGCCGGGGGCCTCGATGTAATGGCGGAGCGGACGGGACTCGAACCCGCGACCTCCGGCGTGACAGGCCAGCATTCTAACCAGCTGAACTACCGCTCCGCATTGTTGCTATTTCTTGTTTTTCCACCGGCCTGGACCGGGGAGAAAACAAAGCCTCCAGCTTTTGGCCGGAGGCCTCGTTGAATGGCGGAGCGGACGGGACTCGAACCCGCGACCTCCGGCGTGACAGGCCAGCATTCTAACCAGCTGAACTACCGCTCCACACTCAAACGTTTACCGCGGTGCTGTGGTGGGTGCTGAGGGTTTCGAACCCCCGACCCTCTCCGTGTAAAGGAGACGCTCTACCGCTGAGCTAAGCACCCCAGCGAGCCGCTTAGTTTACAGCATCCTTCAGGGCCTTACCAGCCTTGAACGACGGATTCTTCGAAGCAGCGATCTTGATGGTGTCGCCGGTCTTCGGGTTGCGGCCGGTGCGGGCAGCACGGTCGCGGACCTGGAAGGTACCGAAGCCAACCAGGGTGACCGCATCGCCGTCCTTCAGCGCCTTGGTGACGGCAGCAACGACGGCATCGACAGCGCGGCTGGACTCGGCCTTGGTCAGGTCGGCAGCTTCAGCAACGGCATCGATCAATTCGGTCTTGTTCATTCTCTACAACTCCTTTGGCGGTGGGTTCCGCTTATTCGACAGGGAAGCAACCGCACGCCTTCTGCATGCGGCCGCCATGTGGAAACGGTTCGCCGATTCAGTCATCGCTGACAGCGATCACTCATTCGCGAGTGCTGCTTTTATACCAGTGGCCCTACCCCCACGCAAGCTGGAAAGCCAGCAACGACGCGGGTTTCGGGCCATCGGACAGCGCGCGTCAATGCTTGACGCGCGCGCTTCCACTCGGTTTGGCCTTGCTGCGCACCGTGACACGCTGCGCACTCTTGCGCGCCTTCTTCGGTGCCAGCGGGCGCTCCAGCGCCAGGTCCAGGACTTCTTCGATGTACTTCACCGGCACGATCTCCAGATCGCGGGTGACGTTGGCCGGAATGTCTGCAAGGTCCTTGCGGTTCTCTTCCGGAATGATGACCGTGCGGATACCACCGCGCAGTGCGGCCAGCAGTTTCTCCTTCAAGCCACCGATGGCGGTGACACGACCACGCAGGGTGATCTCACCGGTCATCGCCACGTCGGCACGCACCGGCACCTTGGTCAGCATCGACACCAGCGAGGTGACCATTGCCGCACCGGCACTCGGCCCGTCCTTCGGCGTGGCACCATCGGGCACGTGCAGGTGCACGTCGTGCTTCTGCAGGAAGTCGCTGTCGATGCCAAAGCCCACGGCGCGCGAACGCACCACCGACAGTGCCGCCGACGCCGATTCCTTCATCACGTTGCCGAGCTGGCCGGTCAGGATCAGCTGGCCCTTGCCCGGCACCAGCGTCGATTCGATCTGCAGCAGATCGCCACCGACTTCGGTCCAGGCCAGGCCGGTGACCAGGCCGATCTCGTTCTCTTCTTCGGCACGGCCGAAATCGAAGCGACGCACGCCCAGATACTTGTCCAGGTTCTTGCTGGACACGCTCACCAGCGCCTTGGACTTCTTCGCGCCCTTCTTCGCCTTCACCGGCTGCGGGCCGGCCAGCGCGATCTCCTTCACCACCTTGCGGCAGATCTTGGCGATCTCGCGTTCCAGGTTGCGCACGCCCGATTCGCGCGTGTAGTAGCGCACGATGTCCTGGATCGCATCACTGCCGATCTCCAGTTCTTCCGGCTGCAGGCCGTTGGCCTTGATCTGCTTCGGCACCAGGTAGCGGGTGGCGATGTTGAGCTTCTCGTCCTCGGTGTAGCCGGGGATGCGGATCACTTCCATGCGGTCCAGCAGCGGGCCGGGAATATTGAGCGAGTTCGAGGTGGCCACGAACATCACTTCGGACAGGTCCAGGTCCACTTCCAGGTAGTGGTCGTTGAACGCGTTGTTCTGCTCCGGATCGAGCACTTCCAGCAGCGCCGAAGACGGATCGCCACGGAAGTCCATCGACATCTTGTCGATCTCGTCGAGCACGAACAGCGGGTTCTTGCTGCCGACCTTGTTGAGGTTCTGCACGATGCGGCCCGGCATCGAACCAACGTAGGTACGACGGTGACCACGGATCTCGGCTTCATCGCGAACGCCGCCCAGCGACATGCGCACGAACTTGCGGTTGGTAGCCTTGGCGATGGACTGGCCGAGCGAGGTCTTGCCCACGCCCGGCGGCCCGACCAGGCACAGGATCGGGCCCTTCATCTGCTTCACGCGCGACTGTACCGCCAGGTATTCAAGGATGCGCTCCTTGACCTTCTCCAGGCCGTAGTGGTCGGCGTCGAGGGTGTCCTGCGCGGCCTTCAGGTCCTTGCGCACCTTGCTGCGCTTCTTCCACGGCACGCCCAGCAGCCACTCCAGGTAGTTGCGTACCACCGCGGCTTCGGCCGACATCGGCGACATCTGCTTGAGCTTGTTCAGTTCATTGCGTGCCTTGGCTTCAACCGCCTTCGGCATGCCGGCTTCGGCGATCTTGCGGGCCAGCTCTTCCAGCTCGCCCGGTGCATCGTCCAGGTCACCCAGTTCCTTCTGGATGGCCTTCATCTGTTCGTTGAGGTAGTACTCGCGCTGGCTCTTCTCCATCTGCGACTTCACGCGGCCGCGGATGCGCTTTTCCATCTGCTGCACGTCGATCTCGCCATCGACCAGGCCGACCAGCATCTCCAGGCGGTCACCCACGGCCAGCGTTTCCAGCAGGCGCTGCTTGTCAGCCAGGCGCACGCTGATGTGCGCGGCGATGGTGTCGGCCAGGCGGGCCGGCTCATCGATGCCCGACAGCGTCTGCAGCAGCTCCGGCGGCAGCTTGCGGTTGGTCTTCACGTACTGCTCGAACAGCGACATCAGCGAGCGCGCGATCGCCTCCACCTCGCGGGCTTCGCGCTCGTCGGTGGCGTCGATCTCCACGGCCTGGCCATGCAGCGAGCCGTTGCGCTCGTCGACGTGGGTGACCTGCACGCGCGACAGGCCTTCGACCAGCACCTTGATGGTGCCGTCGGGCAGCTTCAGCAGCTGCAGCACCTGCGCCAGCGTACCGACCTGGTAGAGGTCGGCTGCATGCGGGTCATCGGTCTCGGCCGACTTCTGCGCCAGCAGCAGGATGCGCTTGTCCGATTCCATTGCCTGTTCGAGCGCGTGCATGGACTTGTCACGGCCGACGAACAGCGGGATGACCATGTGCGGGAACACCACTACGTCGCGCAGCGGCAGGACCGGCAGGTCGAGGGTTTCACTTGGGGAACGGGCCATGGGGGCTCCAGGGAAGGGGAAAACCGCCTCCGGGAGGGCATCTTCCGGAGACAAAAAAAGCCGATGGCCCCGTTATGGGGCCATCGGCTTTCAGATGCAAGGCATTCCTTGAAAATCCTTTCCAATCAACAACCTGGAAGGATCACTCGGCGCCTGCGGCCTTCTGTTCAGGGGCCGCCGGGGTCTGGTAGATCAGATACGGCTCGGACTTGTGCTCGATCACCGACTCGTCCACCACCACCTTGCTGACGTTTTCCTGCGACGGCAAGTCGTACATGGTGTCCAGCAGGACCGATTCGACGATGGTGCGCAGGCCACGGGCACCGGTCTTGCGCTTGAGCGCCTTCCTGGCGATGGCCGACAACGCGTCCGGACGGAACTCCAGCTCGACGTTCTCCATCTCGAACAGCTTCTTGAACTGCTTGGTGATGGCGTTCTTCGGCTCGGTCAGGATCCTGATCAGGGCCGGCTCGTCCAGCTCCTCCAGGGTCGCCACCACCGGCAGGCGGCCGACGAACTCGGGGATCAGGCCGAACTTGATCAAGTCTTCCGGCTCGACTTCGGCCAGCACCTTGCCCACTTCCTGCTTGCGCTCGCTGCTCTTCACCTTGGCGCCGAAGCCGATGCTGCCGACGTCGGTGGAACGGGCCTGGATCACCTTGTCCAGCCCGGCGAACGCGCCGCCGCAGATGAACAGGATGTTCTTGGTGTCCACCTGCAGGAATTCCTGCTGCGGGTGCTTGCGGCCGCCCTGCGGCGGAACGCTGGCCACGGTGCCTTCGATCAGCTTCAGCAGGGCCTGCTGCACGCCTTCGCCGGACACATCGCGGGTGATCGACGGGTTCTCGCTCTTGCGCGAGATCTTGTCGATTTCATCGATGTAGACGATGCCCTGCTGCGCCTTCTCGACGTCGTAGTCGCACTTCTGCAGCAGCTTCTGGATGATGTTCTCCACGTCCTCGCCCACGTAACCGGCTTCGGTCAGCGTGGTGGCGTCGGCCATGGTGAACGGCACGTTGAGCAGGCGGGCCAGGGTCTCGGCCAGCAGCGTCTTGCCCGAACCGGTCGGGCCGACCAGCAGGATGTTCGACTTTGCCAGTTCGACGTCGTCGTTCTTCTGCCGGCTCTCGATGCGCTTGTAGTGGTTGTACACGGCCACGGCCAGCGTGCGCTTGGCGCGGTTCTGGCCGATCACGTACTGGTCGAGGACCTCGAGGATCTCGCGCGGCTTGGGCAGCGAACTGCGCGCCGACTGCGCCTTTTCCTCAAGTTCCTCACGGATGATGTCGTTGCACAGCTCCACGCACTCATCGCAGATGAATACGCTCGGACCCGCAATCAGCTTGCGCACTTCATGCTGGCTCTTGCCGCAGAAAGAGCAGTAGAGGATCTTGCCGGTGTCCGTGGAACGACCTTGGCGGTCTTCGCTCATGCTTCGCTTACCCAGTTACCCCACCCGCTGAACGGGGGTTCGATTCGAGAATAGCACAGGGCCGAGGGGACACCAGTCCCGCCCGACCCTGCAGGAACGGGGCCTCCATGGCCCCGTGAAGGCCGGTCAACCGGCCTGGATCGACTCATCCGGACGACGCTCCAGGACCTGGTCGACCAGACCGTAGGCCTGCGCCTCGAAGGCACTCTTGAAGTTGTCGCGCTCGGTGTCGCGGGCGATCGTCTCCAGCGACTGGCCGGTGTGCTTGGCCAGCACCTCGTTCAGGCGCGAACGCAGGGTCAGGATCTCACGCGCGTGGATGTCGATGTCGGTGGCCTGGCCCTGGTAGCCACCCAGCGGCTGGTGGATCATCACGCGTGAGTTCGGCAGCGCATAGCGCTTGCCGGCTTCGCCCGCGGCCAGCAGCAGGGCGCCCATCGAGGCGGCCTGGCCGATGCAGGTGGTGCTCACATTCGGCTTGATGTACTGCATGGTGTCGTAGATCGCCATGCCGGCGGTGACCACGCCACCCGGCGAGTTGATGTAGATGTTGATGTCCTTTTCCGGGTTCTCCGACTCCAGGAACAGCAACTGCGCCACCACCACGTTGGCCATGTGATCGTCGATCGGGCCCACGAGGAAGATCAGGCGCTCCTTCAACAGGCGCGAATAGATGTCGTAGGCACGCTCGCCGCGGCTGGTCTGCTCGACCACCATCGGAACCAGGTTCAGGGCTTTGGTTCGGTTGTCCATTACGTGAGGTACCTATCTTGGGGGGCAACAACCCCGCGCCGGCAAAGGCGCGGGGCATCCGGTGATCCGCCCGGGCTTACTGGCGGATCGCGTCCTGGAACGACAGCTTCTCTTCGGTGTGCTGGGCACGCTCGGCGATCCAGTCGATCACCTGCTCTTCCATCACACGGTTCTGCAGGCCAGACATCAGCTGGGGGTCGTTGCGGTACATCTCAATGACCTGTTCCGGCTCTTCGTAGGTCGAAGCGATCAGACGCATCGTTTCGTTCAGGCGCTTGGCTTCCAGGCGCAGGTCGTTGATGCGGGCCACTTCACCGACCAGCAGGCCGACCAGCACGCGCTTGGCGGCCGCTTCCTTGAAGCCTTCGTGGGCATCGGCCGGGATCTCGCCGACGTTCTGGCCGTTGCGGCGGATCTGCTCGACCTGCTGGGCCAGCATGGCGCGGGCTTCGTTCTCGACCAGGCGCGGCGGCATTTCCACCGACGAATAGGCGGCGATCAGCTGCTCGCCCACTTCGCGGCGCAGGCGGTTCATCAGAGCACCCTTCAGCTCGCGCTCCAGGTTGGCACGGATGTCGCTGCGGAACTGCTCGACGTCGCCGCCCTTCACGCCGAAGCTCTTGATGAAGGCTTCGTCGACCGCCGGCACGACCGGCTCGGAAACTTCGGCAACCTTGACGGTGACCTGCACGGTCTTGCCGGCCAGCACCGGCACGCGCCAGTCAGCCGGGAACTCGACGTCCAGGGTCTTCTCTTCGCCCTTGGCCAGGCCGACCAGGCCCTTTTCGATGGTGTCGAACATCATGCCCTGGCCGAGCACGATCGAACCCTTCTCGGCGCCCTCGGCCGGCAGGCGCTCTTCGCCGGCCTGCGACCAGGTTTCCACCGCGACCAGATCACCGTCCTGTGCGCCGCGGCTGACCGGGGCCCAGGTGCGACGCTGGTTCTGCAGGTTCTCGATCATCTGGTCGATGTCGGCGTCGGTGATCTCGGCGCTGTGGCGCACGACGGTCAGCTTGCTGACGTCGATGTCGCCGAAGTCCGGCACCACTTCCACGGTGGCCACGAAGGAGAACTCACCCTCGTCGCCCTTGTCGATGCGCGGGCTGCCGACGATGCGCAGGTCGTGCTCGCGCACGGCCGCATCGAAGGTTTCGCGCAGCAGGCCGTCCAGCGCCTCGCCACGGACCTGCGCGCCGAAGCGCTGCTCGATCACCTTGGCCGGCACCTTGCCCGGGCGGAAACCCTTGATGCGGGTGGTACGGGCGATTTCGCCCAGGCGGCCGACGATGTGGCTCTGCAGACGCTCTTCCGGCAGCGAGAAGCTCAGGCGGCGTTCCAGGTTGCCGGTGGATTCGATCGAAGCTTGCATGTTGACTCCTGCCACCGGTGGCCCACGCCCCCGGCTCGATGATTGGGATGAAACGGTTGTAAGGACACGACGTCTGGGACGCGCCTGCTTGCCGCAGCCCTTTAGTTTCGCCCAATTCGGCCTGCACTGCCAGCGCGTGCCGGTCAAGGGGCGCAGATGGCCCGATCAGGGCGGGGACAGGCCGGCACTGGTGCGAAAGGGGGGACTCGAACCCCCACGCCTTGCGGCACTGGAACCTAAATCCCGAAGCCCCTGCCGATTAGTGCTGACCACTCAACTACTTACAGCGTTCCAGTCTATCAGGTGACGCTTCGGGTGACATATAGGTGACGCCGGGTGCCGCGACAGGTGACACCAGGTGACGCCGAATAAAGTGGTCATCTTCGGCGGACCTCCTCCTAGGACAACCATTCAGAACTACTCATTGCTGTTCACCACCGAGGACTACTACAGTTCCACATAGGTCCACCCAGGACCAACAACCGAACCACTCAGGACCGTACCGGGCAGCCCCCGGTGCGGTCCTCCCGTTTTGACTTTTGCATCCCCCGAGGGCAAACGATGACGACTTGGCAAGAGAACGACCTGCACGCCGCCCAGCTCGAACTGGAGAAGGAAAGCACCAGCCTGGGCATTGCCCGCTACGAGAAGATCAGGGAGCAGCGCCAGGAGGCCGAGACCGGCCCCGGCCGCAAGCTGGTCATGGAGAGCATCGACGCCACCGCCGCCGCGATCATGGCGTTCGTGGCCGAAGCCGACACCGGCAAGCCGGGCAAGCGCCACGCCGCCCTCAAATTCATCCGCCACCTGAACCCCCACGCCCTCGCCTATCTGACCAGCTTCACCTGCGTCAACGCGCTGGTCGCCGATCACCGCAAGGCGGTGTCCGTGGCGATCACCCTGGGCCACGAGGTCGCCAACGAGATCAACTTCTCCCTGCTCCGCGAGAAGCACCCCGGCCTGTACCGGGTCGTCCAGGAGCAGCTCAAGAAGTCCACCTCGGCCCGGCACTCCACCGCCGTCATGCGGCACGTCATCGCCGACGCCGAGTTCGCCCCCGAGGACGACAAGCGCCTCTACCTGTCCGACAAGGACGCGCTGCTGGTGGGCATGAAGCTCATCGAGCTGTTCGTCGAGGCGACCGGGCTGGTCGAGCTGGTCACCGTCGCCGAGCGCGGCAAGCGCCACCTGCTCATCGCCGGGAATCAGAAGGTGCTCGACTGGCTGACCAAGGCCCACGACAGCGCCGCCCTGTACCAGCCGGTGCTGATGCCGATGGTCGTCCCGCCCCGTCCGTGGACCACGCCCCGCGACGGCGGCTACCTGACCGACATCGGCGGCCGGGCTGACCTCGTGCGTACCCGCAACCGCGCCTACAAGCGCGAGCTGGCGCTGGTCGATATGCCCAACGTCTACCAGGCCCTCAACGCCATCCAGGCAACCGCCTGGAAGGTGAACGTGCCCGTCCTAGAGGTCATGCGCGAGCTGTGGAACGCAGGCGGCGGTGTCGCCGGGCTGCCGGAGCGTGAACTGATGGACCTGCCGAGCCGCCCTGCCCTGCTGGAGACCGACCCGGACTACTTCAAGGAGCACCACGCCGACGAGTTCAAGGAATGGAAGCGCGACCGCGCCAAGGTCTACGAGGCCAACGCGCGCAGCGTGTCCACCCGCCTCGCCGCCGCGCAGAAGATCGCCTTGGCGGAGAAGTTCGCCGAGTACCCCGCGATCTACTTCCCTCACAACCTCGACTTCCGCGGCCGGTGCTACCCCCTGCCCCCGACGCTGACCCCGCAGGGTGATGATGCGGCCAAGGGCCTGCTGACGTTCGCCCAAGGCGTGCCGCTCGGCGAGGACGGTGCCTACTGGCTCGCCATCCACGTCGCCAACTGCTTCGGCGTGGACAAGGTGTCGTTCGAGGAGCGCGTGGCCTGGGTGCGCGAGCACGAGGAGCAGATTCTCGACAGCGCCCTCGATCCGCTGGACGGCCAACGCTTCTGGATGGACGCCGACAGCCCGTTCTGCGCGCTGGCAGCGTGCTTCGAGTGGCTCGGCTACAGCCTCAACGGCCGCGATCACGTCTCCCACCTGCCCATCGCGCTCGACGGCTCCTGTAACGGCCTCCAGAACTTCTCGGCCATGCTCCGCGACTCCGTGGGCGGTGCAGCCACCAACCTGATCCCGCAGCCGAAGCCCGCCGACATCTATTCGCGCGTGAAAGACGTGGCCCAGGAGAAGCTGCGCGCCCGTGCCGAGAGCGGCGACCCGCTGGCGATCAAGCTGGACGGCCAGCTCACCCGCGACATCGTGAAGCAGCCGGTGATGACGCTGCCCTACGGCGTCACGAAGTCGGGCATGCGCGCCCAGGTGCTCTCCAAGTTCAAGAAGCTGGGCATGGAGGACGATTGGGAGACCGCCGAGTACCTGGCGACCCTGCTGTGGGAGTGCATCGGCGAGGTCGTGATCGCAGCCCGCGCGGCGATGGACTGGCTGCGTGACGCCTCCAAGGTCGCCTCGTCGGCCGACCTGCCGGTGAGCTGGACGACCCCCGCTGGCTTCCCGGTCCTCCAGGAGTACCGCGAGGAGGAAGGCGTCCGCATCCGGCCGCACGTCGGAGGCCGCGAGGTGAATTTAGTGGTCAACATCGGCGGTACTAAGCTCGACCGTCGCAGGCAGACCCTCGGGATCAGTCCGAACTTCGTCCACTCCTGCGACGCCAGCCACATGATGCTGACCACCTGCCTCGCGGCAGAGAACGGCATCGAGTCGTTCGCCATGATCCACGACTCCTACGGTACGCACGCGGGCCAGGCAGCAATCCTCGCCGCCGCACTCCGGCAGGCGTTCGTCGATCAATACAGCGGCGACGTACTGGCCGACTTCCGACAGCAACTCGTCGAGCAGCTCCCGCCAGAAGCGGCAGAGAAACTCCCACCCCTCCCGCCGCATGGCGACCTGGACCTCAGCCTGGTGCTGGAGTCGCGCTATTTCTTTGCCTAGTCCATCCCCCTTTGGCAATTGATACCCCAAGCGAGAACATCAACATGAGCATCAACTACCAGCACGCACTGAACACCTACGTTGCCCAGGACCACTTCGGTGTGGTCCTCGGCATCTACAACCCGGCCGAACACGGCACGGTCGAGGAGTTCAAGCACCGCATGACGGAGCTGCACGCAGGTGCGTGATCGCGTCATCGACGGACTGCACTCACGTTCTGCCGAGAGCGCCGCACGCGGCGCTTTCGTAGTGATCGACAGCGTGCAGTCCCTCGGCCACCCGGCCGATCAGGTGATCGGCTTGGCGTGCGCCTTCAAGAACTTCTGCGAAGTGCTCGGCCTCGATCCGATGGAAGTGCTGCGGGTCGTCTCGCGCATGGAGCAGGACTGCCGCTACCGGCAGGTCAACACCCTCAACGCCGTGCGCCGCTACGCGGAGCGCGAGCTGAAACCGCACTACCCGTGATGCGTGACCCGATCACCGACGCCTTCATCGACGAGGCGCTCATCGGCTTCGACATCGACGAAGCCTTCGGCATTTCCGCCGACACCCCGTTGACCGCCGCCGCTGACCTGTGGCGCGCGGGCATCTATCTCCCGACCAACTACGAGACCGACAACTGATGGCAACCAAGAAGCGCGAACGATTCGTCTCCCCCAAGGGCACCGCCGTGTGGCCGCGCCTGAACGAACCGGACACCAAGTTCAAGCCGGAAGGCGAATACACCGTGAGCCTGGCGTTCGACCCGAACGACAAGGACTTCAAGGCGCTGGCGAAGAAGCTGGAAACCCGGCGCGACGAGCTGTTCCAGGAGTTCCTGAGCGAGAACCCGAAGAAGAAGAAGGGTGCCGAAGTGGCCCCGGTGTTCACCGAAGAAACCGACGAGAACGGCGATGACACCGGCCGCGTGCTGGTGAAGTTCAAGATGAAGGCCAGCGGCGTCAGCAAGCGCACCGGCAAGAAGTTCACCATGCGCCCGGACATCTTCGACGCCCGCGGCAAGAAGATCGACAACCCGCCGCAGATCGGCGGCGGCAGCGAACTCAAGGTCTCCTACGAGATCGGCGGCTCGTTCGTCGAATCGGCCAAGAAGTTCTACCTGACCTGCTACATGGTCGCCGTCCAGGTGATCGAGCTGGTCGAGTTCGGCCAGCGCAACGCCAAGGACTACGGCTTCGGCGAGGAGGACGGCTACGAGGCCGCCGACAGCGCGCCGTTCAGCGACAGCGATGACGACTCGGACGACGACAGCGACTCCGACGACGAGGGCGATGACGGCGACTACTGATCCGCTGTCGGTCATCGTGAACACCGCGAGGGGGGCCAAGCATTTGGCCTCCCTCACGTTCCCGTTTGACCCGGTGCCCGCCTCGCGCCCGAAGGTTTCGCGCTGGGGCGTCTACTACGGCAAGACCTACAAGACCTGGAAGGAAGCCGCAGAGAAGCATCTGCCAGCCGGTGATCTGGACCTGTCGCCGACCGATCCGGTTTTAGTGGTCATCATCGCGGTATGCAAACGCGCCAAGACCTCGAAGGCCGCGTTTCCCAAGGGCGACGTGGACAACCTCGCCAAGGGGCCGATGGACGTTGTGACCAAAGCCACCGGCTATTGGGCCGACGACAAGCAAGTCATGTGGCTGCTCTCCGGTAAGCGCTGGGCGCAGCCGGACGAAGAACCACGCACCGAAGTCCACCTCTACAAACTCTAAGTGCGCCTCAAACCTCTGGAATCGGTAGAGGCGCTGTTCGTCCTCGCCAGCATGACCCGCCCCGAGCAGGTCACGACCGGCGAAGAACTCGCACGCCTGCACCGCTCGCAGGGCTACTCGAAGATCGCCGTCCACTTCGTCATCGAACGTGACGGCTCGATCTACGACGGTCGCCCGCTGAATCAGCCCGGCGCTCTCGCCGGTAAGCACAACCAATCCGCATACCAAGTCTGCCTCCTGGGCGGCGTCAACGACGCCATGCAGCCCGAGGACAACTTCACCGAAGCCCAACACGCCGCGCTGCGACGCCTGCTCGCCGCCTACGGCAAGCCCGTCGTGTGGGCACCTGACTTCCCTCGATAGGAGAACCCAACGTGAAACCGCTGCCCCCGCAAACCCAGGTCGTCCTGGATCACCTGCGTCGCCACTCGCACCTGACCTCGTGGCAGGCCGAAGGCGTCTACCGCATCCGCCGCCTCGCCTCGCGCGTCGATGAGCTGCGCGCTGCTGGCTTCGAGATCGAAACGCAGACCTGCGAGGACGCCTCGGGGCAGCGGTACACGCGCTATCGCCTGTCGCGCCGTCAGCGCCGCAGCAAGGCTCCGCTCCTGGAAGCGCGCCGCGCTCCGAAGCAGTACCGCGTCGATGCGCTGCTCCAGCTGTATCGCAACTACTGCACCGACGAGCTGGGCCTCGACGCCAACGATGCGACCGAAGAAGTCGCCGCATTCACCAAGTTCCTGCTGGAGAAGAACGCATGACCAACACCGCTACCACCGTCATTCCGTCCGCGATGCGCCTGGCTTTCGAGCGCGCATGGGCGCGCGCCGACAAGCCGTTCCGCGGCCTGGGCCGCACCGTCAAGGGTGCGCTGAATCGTCGCCTCGGCATTTCCTACCGCAAGCGCATGTGGTCCGTGGAGCGTGCAAAGCGCTGACTCCGAATACCTCCACAAAGAGCCGTGCCCGAACTGCGGCAGCAAGGACAACCTTGCGCGCTACAGCGACGGGCACGGCTACTGCTTCGGCTGCGGTCACTACGAGCCAGCCGAAGGCGAGGAGGTCTCTCAACCCACCAGCAGGAAAACCATGAGCGACTTTGCGAAGGGTGAACCGCAAGCCCTGGCGAAGCGCGGTATCACTGAGGAAGCATGCCGTAAGTACGGCTACTGGATCGGCAAGGACAAGCACGGCAAGACCGTGCAGATCGCCAACTACAAGCGCGATGGCGGCATCGTCGCGCAGAAGCTCCGCTACCCCGACAAGAAGTTCTCATTCATCGGCGACTCGAAGGCGTGCGGGCTGTTCGGCCAGCACCTCTACGAACCGGGGCGACGCCTCGTCATCACCGAAGGCGAGATCGACGCGCTCTCCGTGGCGCAGGCACTCGGCCTCCGCTGGCCGGTGGTGTCCGTTCCGAACGGAGCGCAAGGCGCGGCCAAGTCCATCAAGCGCGAGCTGGAGTGGGTCAACGGCTTCGACGAGGTTGTGCTCATGTTCGACATGGACGAACCGGGCCAAGCCGCCGCGCAGGAAGTGGCGCTGCTGCTGACTCCCGGCAAGGCCAAGATCGCACAGCTCCCGGCGAAAGACCCGAACGAGCTGCTCCAGCGTGGCGATGCCGAGGCGATCACCCGCGCCATCTACGAAGCGCAGACCAAGCGCCCCGATGGAGTGGTGACGTTCGGCTCCCTCAAGGAGAAGGCACTCAAGCCGGTCTCGATGGGCATGCCTTGGCACGACCCGCGCCTCACCGCGCTGACCTACGGCAAGCGGTACGGCGAGGTCTACACCTTCGGCGCGGGCACCGGCATCGGCAAGACCGACTGGCTGATGGAGGAAGCAGCCTTCATCGCGCAGGAAACCGGCGACCGCGTTGGCCTGTTCTTCCTGGAGCAGCAGCCGGTCGAGACGGCGAAGCGCATGGCAGGCAAGGTTGCTGGCCGCCGCTTCCACGTCCCCGATGGGAGCTGGACGCAGGAGGAGCTGGAAGCCGCGTTCGAGATTCTCGACAAGGGCCAGGTGTTCATCTACGACCACTTCGGCTCGTCCGAGTGGGACGTGATCGAAGCCAAGATGGCCCACATGGTCGTCGCCGAGGGCGTCAAGCACATCGTCCTCGACAACCTCACGTCGTTTGCGGCCGGTGCCGAGGACGAGCGGAAGATGCTGGAGGACACGATGGCGAAGATCGCGCAGTTCGCGCAGCGCCACCTCATCTGCATCTACCTGGTCTCGCACCTCGCCACGCCGGAAGGCAAGCCACACGAGGAAGGCGGGCGCGTGATGCTCCGCCACTTCAAGGGCAGCCGCGCGATTGGCTTCTGGACGCACTTCGCGTTCGGCCTGGAGCGCAACACGCAGGCCGAGAACGAGGCCGAGCGCAACTGCACGACCTTCCGCGTCCTAAAGGATCGCTTCACCGGCCAGTCGAACGGCCAGGTTCTCTACTACAGCTACGACCACGCATCCGGCCGCCTGCTCAATGCAGATGCTCCGGGCGAATACGGCGACTTCGCCGACGAGTCATCCGATGTATCCACCTCCGACTACTGACGGCCGCTCGGTCGTCGGCTTCATCCCAGCTGATGCGCCGCTCTCCTTCGCTGAGAGCCTCGTTCTCCCCTACCAACTCCCGCGCTCCGACCAAGCCTGCCGTGTCATGTACGGCAAGCCTGGGCGGCGCGTGGTCATCCACATCAAAGCCGAGGAACTACCCCAATGAAAGAGATCGTCGCCATCGCAATCGACCTGCTGACCGCTCCGTTCCGCAAGGACACCGTGACCGACGTGGTGAAGGTGCTGGAGGGCCAGGTGGACAAGCTGTTCAAGATCAGCGCCGACCGCATCGCCACCGCATCGACGCTGCGCGACAAGGCCGATGTCCTGCACTCGCAGGCCGACGAGCACGAGGAAGAAGCCGAGCGCGCCCTGCGCGTCGCCGAGCGCTTCACCAACCTGATCCGCTAAGGGACCAACCATGACTGCCGAGCAACACGCTCGGTCCCTGTTCGACGTGTTGCCGGCCGAAGTCCGCCACCTGGTGATCCTGGGTGGCGGAAGCCTGCGCGCGTTCTACGACGGGACCGAAATCAAGGACATCGACTGCTTCTTCGTGTCACTGGCGAGCTACACCTACGTGGCCGCGTACCTGAGCGGCCGTAACGACTGGACCAGCGAGGCCGCTCCGAACGGCATCCGCAACTTCCGCTCGCCCGAGGGTCACCTCGTGAGCCTGATCGGCTTCGAGTTCGGTACGCCGCACGAGCACTGCGCCCGGTTCGATCTGCGGTGCTGCGCCCACGTCGCCATCTACGAACCCAGCACCGACGAGGTGGTGGTCGTATCCCTCGAAGGCGCGGTTGCCGACGCATCGGAGAAGCTGCTGTTCGTGCTGAACAACAACGGCACCGAGCGCACCATCCGCCGCATCACGCACTACGTCGAGGATTACGGCTACACGCTGCATCCCGACCAGCCCGAGCAGGACGAACTGTTCGAGGACGACGACTTCCCCGGCCACGCGCCGCAGGGCGTCCACACGCCGCCGAAGGCCCCCGAGCCGGAGTACATCCTCCGCGCCCGCCGCCGCGTCCGCGCAATCCCCGTAACCAACCACGGCTACCCGTAAGGAGGACCGCCGTTGATCCTCGTATTCGACTGCGAGACCAATGGCCTCCTCGACGAACTTGACACGATCCACTGCATTTCCCTCCAAGAGGTAGATGAGACCGGCGCACCGCGCGGTCCCATCCTGTCCGCCAACGATCACGGCACGGGCGAAATGACAGTCCGTCAGGCCGTCGAGAGGCTCAAGAAGGCCAAGCGCGTTGTCGGCCACAACATCGCCGGATTCGACATTCCGGCTATCGCCAAGGTGTTCCCGGACTTCAAGGTCCAGGCGTACTTCGACACGTTGCTGATGTCCACGCTGGTCTACCCGGACCTCAAGGACCGCGACTTCAAGGCCCGCAAGAAGCAGGGAGCGAACCCGGTGTTGCCGGGCAAGCTGATCGGCCGCCACGCCCTCGAAGCGTGGGGCTACCGCCTCGGTCGCTGGAAAGGCGACTACGCGGCGCAGATGGCCGCACGCGGCCTCGATCCCTGGGCACAGTGGTCTCAGGAAATGGACGACTACTGCGACCAGGACGTTGCGGTCACGCAAGCGCTGTTCGCGTTGCTGATGAGCAAGGGCCTCCCTACCGAGGCCATCGAGCTGGAGCAGGCCGTCGCGCCGATCCTCTCGCGTCAGCAGCGCTACGGCTACCTGTTCGATCAGGAGAAGGCGCGTGAGCTGGAGTGCATCCTCGTGTCCCGGCGCACTGCGCTGGAGGCCGAGCTGCGCAAGGTCATTCCGCCGTGGAAGGTGGTGAAGCGCAAGTTCGTACCGAAGCGCGACGACAAGCGCCGCGGTTACGTCAAGGGCGTGGAGGTCACGACCTACAAGGACGTGGTGTTCAACCCGGCAAGCCGCCAGCACATTGCTGACCGCTTGACTGCAATGTACGGCTGGCAGCCCCAGGAGTTCACCGAGAAGGGCCAGCCGAAGATCGACGAAGAAGTCCTGGGCGCGCTCAAGTTCCCGATCATCCCGCTCCTGCTGGAGCACTTCATCGTCAACAAGCGCCTCGGCCAGCTCGCCGAAGGCGACGAGGCGTGGCTCAAGGCCATCAAGAAGGACGGCCGCATCCACGGCAGCGTGAATCAGAACGCAGCGGTGACCGGCCGCATGACGCACTCGAAGCCGAACATCGCTCAGGTGCCGAAGGTCCAGCACTCGAAGGAGAAGGGAATCCTCAAGGGCCAGGAAGGCGGCTACGGATTCGAGTGCCGCTCGTTGTTCTGCGTCCCAACAGGGAAGCTCCAGGTCGGCGCGGACGCCTCGGGATTGGAGCTGCGCTGCCTGGCGCACTTCATGGCAAAGCACGACGGCGGCGAGTACGCCAAGGTCATCCTCGAAGGCGACATCCACTCCGTCAACCAATCGGCGGCAGGACTGCCAACCCGCGACAACGCCAAGACCTTCATCTACGCCTTCCTCTATGGGGCAGGCGACGCGAAGCTCGGCTCCATCGTTGGCAAGGGTCGCCAGGCCGGGGCGAAGCTCCGCTCGAAGTTCCTGGCCGGGCTGCCTGCGCTGGAGAAGCTGGTACGCGGGGTCAAGAAGCGCGCGGCCGAGAAGGGATACCTGATCGGTCTCGACGGCCGGAAGCTGCACATCCGCAGCGACCACGCCGCGCTCAATACCCTGCTCCAGTCGGCCGGTGCGCTGGTGATGAAGAAAGCCCTGGTGATCCTCGACGCCGACCTGCAAGCCGCAGGGTTGGTGCCGGGCGTCCACTACGAGTTCCTCGCCAACGTCCATGACGAGTGGCAAATCGAAGTGGACGAGGACAAGGCCGAGTTCGTGGGCAAGACCGCCCAGGCTGCCATCCGCAAGGCTGGCGATTACTTCGGCTTCCGCTGTCCGCTCGATGGCGAGTTCAAGATCGGAAGGAATTGGGCCGAGACGCACTGACCCGCGGCAAGCGGGACATTGCACTCGCCCTGGTGCGCCAAGCGAAACGCCGGGCAGCTAGGAAGGGACTGCCGTTCGACCTCACGTCGGACGACATCGTGGTCCCCGACTTCTGCCCGGCACTGGGCATCCCGCTGTACCGCGCTGTCGGGCGCAAGGCCCAAGGCCCCAACTCACCCACGCTCGACCGCATCGAACCTGACCTCGGCTACGTCCGGGGCAACGTGCGCGTGATCTCCGCACGCGCGAATCAGATCAAGTCCGACGCGACTCCCTCGGAGCTTCTGCGAGTCGCCTGTTACGTCCAAGAGAACCGATGAACCCAACCAACATCCTGCGCGCCCTCGCGGCGCTGCTGGTCGTTGCCGCGCTCGCGGCAGGCGGCTTCGCAGCCTGGAAGTACACCGCAATGGCCCAGCGCGTGACGGAGCTGGAGGAGTCGGCAAAGGAACTGGCCGACCTCAAGCAGACCGTCGAGACCCTCAACCGCGAAGCCGTGCGCCGCTCTGCCTTCGATGCAGCGCTGCGGAACGCCCGCGCCACCACCAACCGCTCTGTGGAGATTGCAGCAAATGCTGACCCGGAAACTGGCGATTACCTGTCTCGCCGCATTCCTGACGAGCTGCGCCGCGCACACCTCGAAAGTCGTGCCGGAGCAGTTCCTCCAGCCGACCGTCATTGAGGGCACGCACTCCTCACTCGACGCCGTGATGGCTGACCCGACCACCACCACCTACGACCTCTACCGCTTCGGCGGCAACGCCGAGGACGGCCTCCAGCGTTGCAACGCCGACAAGGCGAGCGCCCTGGAAGTCCTCAAGGAATCGAACCGATGAACGAGAACCGGCTTCGCGTGCATTTCATTGGCGGCCCCGCTGACGGCGATGTCCGCGTGATCGATCCGTGTACCACCTACCGCGTGGCTGTGCTCGAACACCAGCCCGAGGTTCATGCCTACAACGCCAAGTGCCCGTGCTGCACCGAGCGCATGCTGCGCCCCGTGGAGTGGAGCACCGCGACCTACTTCATCCGCCGCGTTAGCGAGAAGTGCTGGGTCGCCGTACACGAGAGCATGGTATGAAGCGCGCTCTCCTGATCCTGGCGCTGTGTGCTGGCCTCGCTGCGTGCGATATGAAGCCCTGGCCGCCGAGTGCGGACTATGGCTCGTGCCTGAAAGGGCACAGCGAGAACTCCTACATCATCATGTGGCAGTCGATGTGTACGGGGAACTCCTGCACGCAGATTCCGTACACCATCCCGACCACCGACTTCGTGTGCGACGAGCACGAGTACCCGCTCGGCGACGGCCCGGAGTACCAGGCCGGAATGAAGCGCTACGCCGCCGAGCTACAGGCGTGGTATGAGCGCTACCCGGAGAAGCGGCCATGACTTCCTACGTCACCTATCGGCCACCGCAGGCGGCCGGTTCCTGGGTCATTGGCGGCAACTTCTTCGTGCAGGTCCGGGAGCGTCCGAACTGGCTGCACCGCTGGTTCGCGCTGGCGTTCCTGGGATGGCAGTGGGTGGACGCATGAACAAGCGCGGCCCCCTGCTACTGATCGACGCCGATGTGCTGCGCTACCAGCTCGCGTTCTCGAACACCGCGAACATCGACTGGAACGGCGACGGCAACAAGGTCGAAGCGATCCAGCCCGAGCGCGCGAAGGCGAAGCTGGAGGACTACATCGACGAGATCGTCGAGAAGTTCGGCGCGCGTGATTACCTGCTGGCCCTGTCCTGCAAGAAGCACAACTTCCGCAAGGACATCGACCCAACCTACAAGCTCAACCGTGCCAGCAAGGACAAGCCTGCCCTGTGGTACGTGCTCGACGAGTTCGTCTACGACGAGTTCGGCGACAAGATCGTGGAGATCGAGAACCTGGAAGGTGACGACGTGCTGGGGCTGCTGGCCTCGCACCCGAATCCGAAGCGCGCGCCAGGCAGCCGCATCGTCGTGTCCATCGACAAGGACATGCAGACGATCCCCGGCATCCGTCTCTACAACCCCAACCGTCCCGACGTGGGCGTCCGGCCGATCTCGGCTCACGACGCTGACCTGTTCTGGATGAAGCAGGTGCTCACGGGCGACCAGGTGGATAACTACCCCGGCTTCCCCGGCATCGGCCACAAGGGCGCGGACGAGCTGCTCATGCCCATCCACGAGGCGTACCGCGATGCGTCCGTCGAGGAGCACCTCGGCGCGCTGTGGAACACCGTCGTCACCACCTACACCACCCGCATCCCCCGCGGCGGCACCGAGCCGCTGTCGAAGCACGATGCGATCCGCCAAGCACGCCTCGCGCGAATCCTGCGCTACGGCGACTACAACCCCAAGACCAAGGAAGTGAAGCTGTGGAAACCCTGATCCTGTTCATCACCATCGTCGCCGTGCTGGCCGTGCTGTTCGCCTTCGTCGCCTACGGCGCTGCCTGGCTGTGGTGGCGCAGCCTCAACACCCTCGAACGCACCCTGTACCGCTCGGCTGGCAGCGTCAAGCTGTGGCCGGCCGCTGTCGGCGTTGCTGGCGCGGCTTGGCTGATCGCCCGGTGTTTCGCCTGACGACAACCAAGCCACCTGATCCTGCTTACCGCAACTCGTCCACGTAGAACTGCTTCCAGTGTGCAATCTCTGACGGATTCCGACTTACGGGTTCTCGGCTATTGAAAACCCAAAGCTGGATCGCCTTCGGCGTAGTCAACGTTTCATACGTGCAGCTGAACTCAGTGAGCTTATCTGTGATGAGCTGCTTGGCCGCATCGTAGCGCTCTCGCTGAATTCCTTGTGCTTGCCCTGATGCCACGAGCGCATCCATCGCCTCCTGTAGGCCATAGAGCTTCTGTGCAAGCTCAGAGATTTCCGCTCCGTTTGTGTTACTCGGCGTAGAACTCGCCATACCTGTCTCCTTCCATAACGAACACGAATTGTACCCGGCTAAGGCCGGGTTTCTCTTTTGGAGTCCCCATGAAGATCATCGGAATCACCGGCCGCGCCCGCAGCGGCAAAGACACCCTGGCCGAGTTCCTGGTCAGCGACCACGGCTTCGTGAAGCTGTCCTTCGCGGCCCCGATCCGCGCCTTCGTGGCGGACATCACCGGCCTGCCGGTGTCCGCGATGGAGGACGGCCCGCTCAAGGAGGAGCCGCTCGACTGGCTCAACGGGCAGACCCCGCGCCGCCTGATGCAGACCGTGGGCACCGAGTGGGGCCGTGAAATGATCGACCGCGACCTGTGGGTCAAGGTGGTCGCGCAGAAGATCCGTCAGGCCCGCCGCGACGGCGCTGCTGGCGTCGTGGTGTCGGACGTTCGCTTCGACAACGAGGCGCAGTTCATCCGTGAGTGGGGCGGCCAGGTGGTCCAGGTGCTCCGCGACAGCGCGGCCCCGGTCTCGGCGCATGCCTCCGAGGCAGGCGTCCACGGCGACCTGATCGACACCGTGATCGACAACAACGGCCCGATCCACCGCCTGCGGATGGTCGCGGAATCGCTGGCCCGACTCTAAGGGTTTAGTGGTCATCATCGGGGGAAACGACAGTTTCCCCACCTATTCATAACCCAGGAGTTCTATGCAAATCCCTCTGCACTCCTACGACCTGATCGACCTCCTGGACGAACTGCACCCCGAAGTGATCTACGACCCCGCCAAGCCGAAGGAGGAGTTCCTGCTCCGGCAGGGCGAGCGCCGCCTGATCCTCCGGCTAAAGGCGCTGCGGAAGGTCGAGCAGATGGAGCACCGCGCCCGCTAATCATGTGCAGCAAGCCCAACATGCCGGACCAGCAGGAGAAAGACCCGATCCTGCTGACCCGCCAGGACACCCAGCCGACCGGCCACGCGGCCGATCAGCGGCGTAAGTCCAAGGTCCGACTGGACCTGAACAACGCAACGCAGTACCAAGGACTGACCATTCCGAATGGCTGACGCCAAGCAGACCTCGGCCGAGAAGCAGACGGCCGCGAAGCGCTACGGCGATCTCAAGTCCAACCGCAAAGAAGCCGAGACGCGCGCCAAGCGCTGCGCCAAGGTTACCCTGCCCCGCCTGTGGGTGGACGAGGGCGCGAAATCGCGTACCCCCGGTTCCGCCTACATCGACACCGGCCCGAAGTGCGTCAACGCCCTGGCCTCGAAGATCGTGCTGGCCTGGCTCCCGCCGAACGCCTCGGTGTTCAAGCTCGCGCCTGACCAGGCAGTCGCCGAGAACATCGCCGAGCAGGCTGGCGTGGAGACCTCCGAACTGGAGGCCGCGCTGGTGGACGTGGAGCGGGTCATCGTCAACGACCTGGAGACCAGCGGCGTCCGCCCGGTCCTCAGCGAGGCGGCCAAGCACGCCATCGTCCTCGGCAATTTCCTGCTCTACGACCCCGACGAGGGCAAGCCTAAGCTGTATCCGCTGACCTCCTACGTGACCGACCGCGACGGCCTGGGCAACGTGCTGGAGATCATCACGCTCGACAAGATCGCCCCGGCCATGCTGCCGGACTCGATCCGCGCGGCGGTGATGCAGAAGCTCGCCCAGGAACGCGACGAAAAGACCAAGAACGACGACGTGAACCTCTACACCTGGGTGCGTCGCTCGGAAGATGGCAAGGAGTGGGAAGTGGTCCAGGAGGTCGAGGGCGTCGAAGTCCCCGAGACCGTGGGCACCTACCCCATCGACGCCTGCCCGTGGATTCCCCTGTGCGCGCCGCCGTCCCTCGTGGACGACTACGGCGAGGGCTTGGTCTACGACTACGTGGGCGCGTTCGAGTCGCTGGAGGCGCTGCGCAAGGCGATCCGTAAGGGTGCCGCCGCGCTGGCGAAGATCATCATGTTCCTCAAGCCGACCTCGACGATCCGCGAGCGCCAGCTCACCGAGGCCGAGTCCGGCGCGGTGCTGCGTGGCGAGGCCAGCGACGTGACCACGCTCCAGCTCCAGAAAGCCTACGACCTGAACTTCGTGCGTCAGGAGGCCGAAGGGCTGGCGAACTCGCTGGAGCTGATCTTCGGCGTGAAGTCCGCCGTGCAGCGCCCCGGCGAGCGCGTGACCGCCTACGAAATCCGGGTGCTCACCCAGGAACTCGACGACGCCCTCAGCGGCTTCATGGCGATGTCGGGCGAGCAGCTCTTGCTGCCGCTGATCCGCCGCCGCCTGCACAAGCTCCAGAAGCAGGGTCGCCTGCCCGAGCTGCCGCAGGAACTCATCAAGCCGCGCATCACCGTTGGCATCGCCGCCCTCGGCCGCGGCCACGACCTGAACAAGCTGATCGAGTTCGGTCAGGCAGTGGATGCGCTTGTCGGCGCAGAGGAGAAGGCGCGCCGCCTCAACAGTGGCGAGGCGATCTCCCGACTGGCCGCCGCTTCCGACATTTCCACCAAGGGCCTGATCCGCTCCGACGACGAGCTTGCTGCCGAGCAGCAGGACGCCTCGGCGCAGGAGGCGATGGTCCGTGCCGCTCCGAATATCGCCTCAGCGATGACCCAAACCCCGTAACCCCGAGAAGGACGCAATGTCGAACGAAACCACCGAGAAGCCCGCCAAGCCGACCAAGGAAGCCCCGAAGGCTCCGAGCGTCGAGCGTAAGGGCAAGGCCGAGATCACCCGCAAGACGAACGGCCTGGTCATCGTCAACTACAAGCCCGAGGACAAGTAATGTCGCAGCCGGGCAAGTCCGAAGTGACCGTCAGCCTTGACGGCATCAACGGCCAGCCGACCCCAGGTCAGCAGCCGCCGCAGAACTCCCAGGACACCCAGCAGCCCGCACCGGGCGCGCAGGGTGGCACCGATGGCGAGCGCCTGTTCGGCGGCAAGTACAAGACCGTGGAGGAGCTGGAAGCCGCCTACGCACAACTGAGCACGCCAGCCGACGACAAGGGTGGCAAGGGCGGCCCCGCGACCATCGACGACGCCACCGCGGATGACGCGCGTGACGCCTTGGCGCGGGCTGGCCTGAACCTGGACGACTTCGCCACCGAGTTCAACTCGAACGGCTCGCTGTCCGAGGAGAGCTACAAGAAGCTCCAGGACGCGGGCTATCCGAAGGAGCTGGTGGACGTGTACGTCGATGGCCTGCGCGCTCGCGTGCAGACCTACGAGAACGCCGTCTACTCGCCCGCAGGTGGCAAGGCCGGTTACGACGGCCTGGTCCAGTGGGCTAAGACCAACCTGAGCGCCGAGCAGAAGCGGGCGTTCAACGAAGCGGTGCAGTCCGGCGACGCCGGCCGCGCAGCGCTGGCAGTCCAGGGCCTCGTCGCCCTCCGTGGCGGCAACGGCCGCCTTCTGAATGGCAAGACCGCATCGAACGCCGATGCAGGCCCCAAGCCGTTCCAGTCGCAGGCGCAGGTCGTCGAAGCGATGCGCGATGTGCGCTACCACCGTGATCCGGCTTACCGCGCGGAAGTCTCCGCCCGCCTGGCCGTGTCGCCGCTGTTCAAGTAATCCACTCAACCTCAAGCAAGGACTAAATGTCGGACGCAATCCCCTCCCGCCTGGGTCAAGCCCAGGCCAACGGCGACGCCTGGGCGCTGTTCAAGCAGAACTACACTGCTGAAACCATCACCAGCTTCGTCGAGAACTACAAGCTGGACGGCCGCGTGTCGGTGCGCAACATCGAGAGCGGCAAGTCCGCCTCGTTCCCGAACGTCGGCACCATCGGCTCCGAGTACCATGTGCCGGGCACCGAGATCAAGGGCCTGGTGGTCGAGCACAACGAGACCATCATCACCCTCGATCCGATGCTGATCTCGCACGCCTTCATCGCCAACATCGACGAGGCGATGAACCACTACGACGTGCGTTCCGAGTACACCCGTCAGCAGGGTGCGGAGCTGGCGCTCAAGCGCATGCAGAACGAGCTGCGCTGCGCGATCCTGGCCGCTCGTACCACCGAAGGCAAGGTCGAAGGCCAGCCGGGTGGTGCCATCATCAAGGCCGCCACGATGGCCTCCGATCCGACCGTGCTGGCCGATGCGTTCCGCAACGCCCGCATGCTGTTCGACGAGAAGCTGCTGCCGGACAACCCGCAGGAGTTCACTGGCGCACTGGCCCCGGCTCAGTGGTATCTGCTGACCGAGAACAAGGACTTGATCGACCGCGACATCAACGCGGAATCGAACGGCTCCTACGGCCAGGCGATCATTTCCTCGGTCGCCCGCATCCCGCTGGTGAAGATCAACGCGATGCCGCGTGTCGATGAGTCGGCCCTGGCCTCGATCCCGGCCAAGTACCGCGGCAACTTCGCGGACACCGTGGGCGTGATCTTCCACCGCTCGGCGGTCGGCACCCTCAAGCTGCTGGACCTGTCCCTGGAGGACGTGTACCAGGGCGAGAAGCAGGGCACCCTGATGCTGGCGAAGTACGCGCTGGGTCACGGCATCCTGGCTCCGCGCGGTGCCATCGAGCTGTCGAAGGCCCCGTAAGCAATACCGCGCCGTTGGGCAAATCCCGCGGCGCTTCAATCTCTCTCCATCTACGGGGGACATCCACATGGGTGTCCCCCGTTTTTTTGCCCCGAATCCATGAACCTCGAACTCACTCCGACCACGGAACTCGAAGCCGTCAATGTGCTGCTCGGTGCTATCGGCGAAGCGCCGATCAGCGACCTCGAAGCGCTCGGCAACCTGTACGCCTCGCAGGCGCGCGACACCCTCCGCGCGGTGAGCCGCGAGGTCCAAACCGCTGGCTGGTGGTTCAACACCAGCGAGTCGTTCACCTTCACGCTCAACGCGGAAGGCAAGGTGCTGCCGCCGCAGTCGATCCTCAAGCTCGTCCCCGCACGCGGAAGCGAGCCGCTGGTGATCCGAGGCACGCGCCTCATCAACCCGCTCACCCTCGCCGACACGTTCTCGTCGGCCCCCACCGCCGACTTCGTGACCTGGTTCCTCGCCTACGAGGAGCTGCCCGAGTCGGCCCGCCGCTACATCGCCGTGCGCGCTGCGCGTCTGTTCCAGACGAGCGTGCTGGGTAGCGACCAGCTCTACGTGTTCACCGAGAAGCACGAGGAGGAGGCATACCTCATCTTCGCGCAGGAGCACGCCGACTTCACCTACGCCCGCGGCCACAACTTCCTCAGTGGCTCGACGGACGTGTCTGATATTTGGGACCGCTGATGCCGCTAATCACGGGGGACTATCCCTCGTTCCTGGGAGGCGAGTCGCAGCAGGACGATACCGTCCGCTCGCCGAACCAGCTCACCAAGGCGATCAACGCCTGGCTGCATGCCGCAATGGGCGCTGGCAAGCGCCCGCCCGCCGAGTTCGTTGCTGGCCTTGGCGTCACCCTCGATCACGACTGTGCCTTCCACTCCATCGTCCGCGATGAGAACGAGCGCTACATCGTCGCCGTGGGTCACCGCAGCATCCGCGTGTTCGACCACGAGACCGGCAAGGAATACACCGTCAACGCCACGGGCGACGCGCTCAACTACCTGGACACCCAGGGACAGCGTGCGTGGTCGTGCTTCGCGCTGGCGACGTTCTCCGACACCACCTTCATCGTCAACCGGCTGGTAGACGTGAAGCAGAGCGATGAGCTGTCGCCCGGTTCGCTGTACGGATCGGCGCAAACGATGTCCGACCTGCCGAAGCCCGGCGACAAAGGCTCGGCCGTTGTGCCGACCGGCGCGATCTACAACATCATCGGCTCGTCCGAATCGCAATTCGACGACTACTACGTCCAGAAGCAGTCCTCCTCGGTCTACCTGGAGGTCGCCCGGCCGGGCATCAAGCACCGCTTCGATGCCAAGACGATGCCGCACATCCTCAAGCGCATCCCCGATCCAGTGCATGCGGACGGCTTTTGGTTCTCCTTCGGTGGACCGGAGTGGACCGCGCGCCTCGCGGGTGACGAGCAAAGCAACCCGTTCCCGTCCATCGACGGCCAGCGCATCCGCGAGGTGTTCAAGCACCGGGACCGCCTAGGCTTCCTGGCCGGGGAGAACGTGCTGATGTCCGAGGTCTCCGATCCGTTCAACCTCTGGCGCACTTCGGTGACCCAGGTGCTCGACGCCGACCCCATCGACGTGAGCGTCAGCGGGTCTAACGGCGTCACCACGCTCTACCACGCAGTCCCGTTCCAGTCGGCCCTGTTCCTTGCCGCTGCGGGCGGCCAGTTCCTCCTGACCGCCGAGCCGTACCTGGCCGCCAAGAACGTCAAGAGCGATCCGGTCAACAGCTACAGCAGCTCGCCGTACATCCGGCCGAAGCTGATGGGCGAGTCGCTGTACTTCACCGAGGACAGCGGCGCATACGCCAGCGTGCGCGAATACTTCATCGACGACCTGTCGGTGACCGGCGACGCCGCCGACGTGACGGCGCATGTGCCCAAGCTGATGCCGGGCCGCATGCGAGCGATGGCGAGCGCAAGTGGTGCCGACTGCGTGTTCTTCGCTCCTGACGAGCCGACCGACGCGCAGCTCTACGTCTACTTCGTCCGCTGGATCGGCGACGAGAAGCAGCAGTCCGCATGGACGCGCTGGTCAATCTCCGGCGTCGGTCGCATCGTCCACATGCACGCCATCAACGACGTGCTGTACGCCGTCGCGGAAGCCCCAGGCGGCGGCTGCGAGCTGCTCAAGTTCCGCATGGTGCTCAACCAGCACGACACGGATGCCACGGGCGACTACAACTTCCTGCTCGACCGCATGCTGGTGGTGCAGCCCACCTATCAGCAGTTCGGCAACGAGACCTGGATCGACCTGCCCTACATCGTGCCCGATGGCATGACGGTCACCGTCCTCAAGACGGACGACTGGCAAGACCCCGGCGCGTACCTGGACATCACCAAGGCGCGCTGGGACAACGCCCGCACCCGCCTTGCGCTCCCCGGTAACCACACCGAGGGCCGCGTGGTCGTCGGCATGGACTACGAGCACCGCCTCACCCTGACCAAGCCCATCGTTCGCGGTGGGCAGAACCAGGCCGTGCTGGTGGGCCGCACGCAGGTGCGTGACATCGAGGTCGCCTACAAGGATGGCGCGTACTTCGAGCTGGAGGTCGAGCAGCACGGCAATGGCCGCGTCGAGACCTACGTGGCGTCGCACTCCGGTGCGTACACCGCGCGCGTCCTCAACGACTCGGTGTTCCGCACCAGCGCCCCGACGTTCCACTCCGGCTCTCGCCGGTTCCCCGTGCTGGGCGACGCCAACAGCGTCCGCATGCACCTCGTCAACCGCCTGCCGTTCCAGTGCTGGTTCCAGTCAGCACAGTGGCGCGGCATGTTCGTCTCCCGCAGCCGAGTATGACCCTGACCTATCGAAGCCCCACCGCCAGCGACATCCTCCACGTCGCCGAGAACATGCGGCAGGAGGACATCCTGGAGGTGGCGGCTTCGCATGGTCACACCCCGCTCCAGGCGCTCGCATTTGCAGTGACCGCGAGCGACCGCAGTTTCGCCGCGATGCACGACGGTTCCCCCGTGTGCATCTTCGGCTTCAGCCAGCACGCCGAGGGTATCGCCTCGGTTTGGCTGCTGGGCACCGACGCCCTGGTGGCTCCCACGTTCTGCCGCACGTTCCTCCGAGAAGCTCGGCGGATCAGCGACGAGTGGTCGGCCACCTTCGGCACCATCTTCAACTTCGTCGATGTCCACGCCGTCACCACGCGGCGATGGCTCGGCTGGCTTGGCTTCCGCGAGAGCGGCGTCGAGTCCGCCTACGGCTTCGCCAAGACACCCTTCGTCCGAGTAACCAAGACCCCATGTGCAACCCCGTAGCAGTCCAGGTCGGTATCGCCGCAGTCAGCGCGATGGCGACCATGTACGGCCAGGATCAGAACAACAAGGCCATCGAGGAAGCCGCGGAGCGTCAGCAGGAGCAGATCAACGACCAGGCCGCCGAGCGCACCCAACAGCGCATGGAGGAGGCCCGCGCACTGCGATCCGCGATGCGCGCCTCCGCAGCAGAAGCGGCAGTGTCCGGCAACTCGGTCGAGCTGCTGGCGAACGACATCATGGCCCAGGCTGGCCGTGACGTGGCCCTCATCGAGAAGAACCGCAGGAACGGAGTCGTCGAAAGCGGCTCCGAAGCACGCGCTCGTATCCGCACCGGCAATGCCGAGGCGCTGGGCGGCGTGATGCAGTCAGGCGCGAATGCCTACAGCAACATCCAAACCTACAAGCGCTATTCCATTCCCGGAGACGAGTAACCCGTGGCTCGCACGAAACCCCAAGAGATCATCCGCCGCGCGCAGGTGCCGCAGCGTCTCGCCGAGCGCCCCGTTCTGGCGGTGCAGGCTGACCAAGCGTCCTCCGCTGGTGCCGGTGTCCTCTCTCGCACCGCCGCTGCGGTGCTGACGCGCGTCTCGGATTCCGTCAACTCGCAGATGATCTCAAACAGCCGCGAGCAGTACAGCGCCGCGGCGACCCAACGTATGCAGGAGGACGCCGAGGGTACGCCCCGGCAGGCCGAGGACTTCGTTGCCCAGCAGTCGGAGTCATGGCGTCGCGGCTACCTCAAGGCAGACGGCATCATCCGCGTCCGCGACTGGCAGATCGAAGCGGCCAAAGAGATCGCCAAGGCCGAACCCGGCACCGACATCGAGCCGCTCATCAAGGAGCGGATGGCTGCGCTGACGCAGAACCCCGAGTTCCAAGACCCGCAGGTCCGCAAGGCCCTGATGCCGGTCGCCATGCGCGCCGCGCAGCAGGTCCGCCAGCAGTGGCAGGCCGACTCGATGCGGGAAATGCTGGTCCGGCAGAAGGAGTCGCTGACCGCGATCATCCGCGACGGCATCAAGGGCGGCACGTTCCTCACTTCCGAGGGCATGAACGGCCTGTACGCGATGCTGGACCAGGAGGAGTACGCCTATCTCAACAAGCGCGACGTGGACGAACTCTACGTCGAGGCCGCCAAGGAGGAGCTGGCCGCAGGCAACCGCGATCCTCAGTCGATCCTGGCGTTCCTGGAGCAGGACCGCGGCGACGGCCAGCCCGGCTTGATGAACACCGAGCACGGCGACGAGCTGCGCGCGGCGGCTGCCGCTGGTGCCCGCGTGATCGCACACCGCGAGGACGAGGCACGCAAGCAGGCGATGGCCGAGGCAGAGTGGACGCTCCAGGGCCTCGCGGATCGCGGCCAGCTCACCCACAAGACCATCGACACCTGGGCCAGTAAATTCGGCCTGAGCGGTGGCGACCTCCAGTCCTTCAAGCGATACTGGAACAACCAGCAGGAGCAGACGCTTCGCCGCTGGGAGCAGGAAGCGAAGGAGCGCGCCCGAGAGGAGCGCATCCGCAAGCTGGTAGCCGGGGGCAATCCCTACGAGATCAGCGACGCCGACCTCAAGAAGCAGGCCGGTAAGGAGTGGGAGGAAACCCCGCAGGCCGCACGCGGCCAGGTGCTCCAGAAGTGGGCACGGCAGGGCATCGTCATCCCCCAGCTCGAACGCATCCTCAAGCGCGCTGACCCGGCGTTCCAGGAGAACTTCCAGAACGCCGCGACGCTGTACGAACAGCTCCGCAAGGTCTCGCCCAAGTACGCCGATACGGTCGCTGGCGGCGAGGCTGCCGCAATGCTGGACCAGTACCTCTACGACACCCGGCGCAGCGGTCAGTCTCACCAGGAGGCCGCTCGCGTCCTGACGCAACCGAAGCGGGAAGTCGAGGAGGCCCGCTCGGTCATCAACGACACCTGGAAGTCCGGCATCAAGGACTACCTGGAGATCGACGGCAAGCCGCGTGACCCGCGTGAGCTGCACCGCATCCGCCAGGAAGCCGAGCGCATCGCCTCGCGTGGCGGAGTGTCCGGCGAAGCTGCCATCCGTGCAGCGGTCGGTCAGATCGACGCCCAGCGCACGACCGTCAACGGCCGCCGCGTGCCAAACATCGGCATGCCGCAGGGTGCCGAGCCAGCGGTAGACGAGCTGATCCAGACGGTCGCGCGCAAGCTCGGCCGCGACCCGGATGAGCTGTCGGCCCTGCCCAATCCCCGCAATCCGGGGCAGTGGCAGATCGTCGGCCCCGACAACTGGCTGATCCCTGACCCGGACACCGGCCGCGCCATCGGTTTCGACCCGCGTGCCATCGCGGCACAGCACCAGCGCTGGAAGGGAGACCTTGCGGAATCCCAGGCGCGTCGTCGGGTCGAGCAGCGCACCACCTGGGCGGACCAGTCCCGGAACATCCGCGACCTGCGCTCGCAGTCGGCGACCACGGAAGTCCCTGCGGCCATCGCCAAGCGCGACGCCAGCGCCGCCGAGGCTCCCGCCTTCGAGCTGCCCAAGTTCGACCTCACCAAGCCGCTGGTTCCCAACGCGGGCACCAAGCAAACCACCACCACCCCGGCAGTCCCCGAGGACTTCCTGGAGTACCTGACGAGGAAGTAAGACCGCATGTTTGAATCCCTACCCGGCGCAGACGAGAACATCGTCAAGCCGGCAACCCAGCAGCCCATCGTGCAAGCCGTGCGCGAGCGCAAGGAGCAGCGAGAGGCCGCGGAGCGCCGGAAGGATCAGACGACCGTATGGGACGGATGGGGCGCTGCCCAGGCAAAGGGCGGCATCGGCTTCATCGACCGCTTCATCACCGAGCTGGGCTACGAGCCGCAGCAGGGCTATCGCATTCCCGCAGACGCGCGCAAGCGCTGGGAGTCGATGGGCCTGCGCCCGGAGCAGTGGGAGCTGTTCGGCCGGGCCACGTCCGACGAGCACCTCTCCTATCTGGAATCCGTGGCCTTTATGAATCAGATGGCGGACGACGACCTGGCGCAGTTCGGCCTGGGCGGACAGATCGCCCTCGGCTTCACCGACCCGGTGGCAACCGGCCTCGATCTCGCCACGGGCGGCCTGGGGTACGCAGCCAAGGCCGGACGCCTCGCCAACGCGGTGCGTTCCGGTCTACAGGCTGCGGGCACCTCCGCGCTGATGTCGGCCGCAACCTCCACCTACGACCCCGAGCAGACGCTCGCGGATGGCGTGCAGAGCGCCGCCCTGTCGTTCGCGTTCGGTGGTGCCCTCGGCGCTCGCCGGGGTGCCCTGTTCGACGGCGAGGTGAAGCCTGACGTGGTGAAGCGGCTGGCCGGTGACGACTCGCTGTCCGCCGCCCGCGTGGCAGGCACCGCCGCCAACGACCTCACGCCAGGCGTCCTCCCGCTGCGCAACGAGAGCGCATTCGAGCAGGAGTTCACCGACAAGGCGCTGGTCAACGCGCACATCACGCCCCACTTCGCCACCGTCCGCCGCGACCTTGCTGCCCGCATGGGTAGCGCCAAGTCGCCGCTGGTGCGCGAGGCGGGCCGCCTGCTGTTCCGCGATGGCGTCGGCTACACCGATCGCTCCGTCGCGGTCCAGGAGTCCACCAGCGAGTTCGCCAAGCGCCACCTGGCCGTCATGGAGACGGAATGGCGGAGCGGAGTGAACGCCGCATGGGACGCCTACAAGCAACGGACAGGCACCCATTGGTGGAACTTCTCCGAGCGCGCAAAGTTCAACGAGGAGGTCGGCCGTGCCGTGCGCGGTGCGCCTGACGTATCACCGGAAGCCGCCAAGGCGGCCGGCAGCGTCGCCAAGGCGATGCGCGATGCGCTCAAGCTGGCGCAGGACAGCAACCTCGACGGCTTCGCCAACGTGGCGCAGAACGGCAGCTACCTGCCGCGCTACTGGAGTGGCAAGGGCTTCAAGCGCCTGTTCGGCGAGATGCAGCTTCACCAGGACGACGTGATCGAGCAGCTCATCAAGCCCGCCATGCGTCGCGCCTGGGAGGCCACCACCGACGAAGGCGACGAGATCGACGACGAGCTGCTCGGGGCGGTTGCACGCTCCTACCTCAAGCGCGCCCAAGCGAACTTCGAGGGCGACGGGATGGACCTGCTGGTCCGCCCGCTGGACAGCGATTCGGTCGAGGAGATCGGCAACATGCTGACCGAGGCGGGCGTCTCGCCCGTGCGGTCGCAAGAGCTACTGTCCAAGCTGGAGCGCAAGACCTACGAGTCGGGCAAGCTCGACCGCGCGAAGAAGCGCATCGACCTCGACGAGACCTACTCCACCACCATCCGCAACGAGGCTGGCGAGGACGTGCAGGTCTCGATGGCCGACCTGTTCGACAACGACGTGGACTCGGTGATGACCCGCTACATGCGCGAGATCACCGGCTGGTCGGCGCTGTCGTCGAAGGCTGGCATCAAGAACCGCGCACAGCTCGACCGCTTCGTGTCGAAGCTCAAGAGCGACGCCCGCAAGTCCGGCGACGACGTGAAGGACATCGAGCGCCTGATCGACATCGGCCTCAAGTCCACCTTCGGCCGCAGCACCGAACTCGATCCCGCCAGCCGAGGCGCACGCTACGCGCGGTTCCTGCGCAACTGGAACTTCGCCCGCGTGATGAACCAGGTCGGCTTCTCGCTGTTCGCCGAGCTTGGCCCGACCATCGCGCATGCCGGTCTCCGCAACTTCTGGAACTCCGTGGGTGCCGCCCGCGACTTCCTGGTGCGCGGCGCTGACGGCAAGCTGTCCTCGCAGGAGGCGCGCGTCATGGAGCGGCTGTTCGCACCCGGCACCGACTGGCTGCGCAACCCGCCGTTCCTGCGCCTGGACGAGGATGCGCTAGTGCCGCAGACGTTCAACGTCAAGCACGGCGAGAAGATCGACAACGCGATGAACATGGCGACGCACGTCACCTCGGTCGCATCCGGCATGGCCCCGATCAACACGATGCTCCAACGCATCGCCGGTCGCGCCACGCTGCTGCGGCTGCTGGACATGGCGAACGCCAAGAAGCTGTCGGACGCCGAAGTGGCCCGCCTGCGCACCTGGGGCCTCGACGAGAAGGCCCAGGCCGACGTGTTCGGCTACCTCAAAGGCAAGCGGCAGATCGAGCAGATCGACCCGGACAAGCTGCCGTTCCAGACGCGCGAGCGCATGGCGGCCTTCCTGTTCCGCGTGACGCGACACCAGGTTCTCGAAGGTGACGCCTCGGACAGCATCGAGCTGATGCACTCCACCACCGGCCGCATCGTCACGCAGTTCCGCAGCTTCATGGTCAACAGCTACACCCGCCACTTCCTGAACTCCGTCCACCACTACGACGACTGGCGCACCTACGCGATGGTCGTGCTGTCCACTTCGGCAGCAGGCATGGGCTGGGCGGCTCGCACGTACATCAACACTGCGGGCAACCCCGAACAGCGGAAGAAGCAGCTGACGCAGGAGAACTTCTACAAGAACGCTGTCGCGCAATCGAGCTGGTCGAACGTGATCCCCGCGGTCACCGACGCCGTGTGGGCGGACGCCTTGGGTAACGACCCGGTGTTCGCCAACAACCGCTCGACCGGCCTGGAGAACGGCGTGATGGGCATCCCGTCCATCGACCTGTTCAACAAGGTCTACGGCAGCACGCGGATGATCGGTTCGGCCATCCGCGACGATGAGGAGATCACCGAGAAGCAGATGCGCGACTTCTGGAAGATTTGGTGGTTCAACAACATGACGGGCGTCCGCAACACCGCGGATCAAGCCCTACAGCAGTTCCCTGACCGCAAGGACGGGACTGATCGACCGTAACCAGGAGGCCCTTCGGGGCCTCCACCTTTTTGAGGACGCATGATCGAACTATCGCGCGGCCTTTCCTTCGTGCTCTACACCTACGAGGGAGGCCCTACGCGGTTCACCGTGCCGTTCCCGTACATCGCCCGCGAACACATCCGGGCGTTCGTCGGTGAACCGGACGCGGCCCGCGCTGTCTCCGTGTCGTGGGTGGACGCCAGCACCATCGAGATTCCGTCGCAGGATGGCGTGCTCGACGCACCCTACACTGTGACCATCCGGCGATTCACGCCGATTGACGCCCTCCTGGTCAACTACAAGGAAGGCGCAAACCTCCCGGCGCGCGACTTGTCCAAGTCGTTCCGCCAACTGCTGTACGCACACCAGGAACTCGCCGAGTTCGGTGGTGGCAGCGGCCTCCCCGGTGGCGGCCCCGGTAACCCCGGTGGCGACCCGGACCTCAACGCAATCATCGAGCAGCTCCTCCGCTCGCCAGCACTGCAAGACCTGCTGACCCGCATCGACCTTATCGACGTGAACGCCGAGGCGATCCTGGAGGAAATCATGCGCTCGCACGAGTTCTTCGACGTGCAGCGCGACTATGGCGACAAGATCAGCACGGCCACCCACGAGATCGGACTGCTGACCGAAGGCAACAAGGTCATCGCGCAGCAGATCATCGACCTGTTCGCGCGGGTGGACTACGGCGAGCAAAGTAGCCAGGCACGATTCCTGGAGGTCAATCGCGCCATCGCTGACGAGCGCTCCGCGCGCGTCGAGGCGATCACCGAGCTGCAAGGCCAGGTGGTCGAGAACGGCAAGACGATCTCCGCAGCGCTCAACCAGCGCATCGACGAGGTGGAGAGCACCACCGAAGCGGCGCGTGCGGCCACCGAGCAGCGCCTCGGCGCAGAGATCGAGGACAGCGCGGCGCAGGTCCGCACCGCGGTCATGGCCGAGGTTGACGCAACCAAGGCCCGCGTGTCCGACGTTGAGACGGCAGTAGTCCGCCACGGCGAGAACATCGCTGGCCTGGCCGAGACCACCGAAGCCCTGACGGACGCCGAGGGTGCCAACACGGCATTCCGACAGCAGATGGCGGCCAGCTACGGCGCGAACGTGCCGCAGGGGATTGCCAATGAGATCGACGGCCAGGTGTCGGCGGTTTCGGCCGCCTTCGAGCAGCGCATCGACACCGAAGCGTCCGCGCGCGAAGCCCTGGCTTCCCAGGTATCCACGCTGGAGACCAGCACCGCGCCGACGATCTTCTCGGACGCGCAGCCCTCCCCGCCCGCTGGCGGCTTCAAGGTTCCGACCTTTTGGGTCAAGACCGTGCAGACCGGCGCGTACCTGACGCAGATTTGGGATGGCACCGGCTGGCGCAAGGCCGACCTGGATGTCACCTCTCCGACCGGCGCGCTGGTGCAGCAGCTCAACACCACCAAGATCACCGCCGAGCAGGCACAGGCCATCGCGGCCACGCAGGTCCAGGCGTTCAAGGACGGCGACTTCGCCACCATCCGGCAGGAGTTCAACGTGGTCGCCGGGCAGCACTCCGGCATGTACGGTCAGTGGCAGGCCAACTACTCGGTCAAGATCAACGCGGGCACCATCAACGGCGTCCCCGTGGTCGCCGGTATCGCCCTCTCCGCCAACCCGCAGACCGGCAGCGACTTCATCGTCACCGCGGATCGCTTCGCCTTCGTCCACCCGCAGTACACCTCGGGCGGCACCTTGGCGAGCATCAAGTATCCGTTCGTGATCGGCACTGTCGGCGGCCAGTCCACCGTGGGCATCCAGGGTGCGCTGGTGGTGGACGGGACGATCACTGCGGACAAGATCAGGGTGAACTCCCTGGCCGCGCTCACGGCAAACGCAGGCACGATCAACGGCGGCACGTTCAAGACCCACACCCTCGACGGCAACGGCAACATCGTCAACGCTGCCGAGTTCCGCGTGGAAATCTCCAACCTCGGCGACTGGCCCCTGTGGGTCGGCTCCGGCGCGAAGAACGCCAACAACGCGGTGTTCTACGTGGACCGCAACGGCGGCGCGTTCTTCCGAGGCCGCGTCAATGCTCCCAACATCGTTGGGCAGTTCCAGTCGGCGACCGGCGTGTGGTGGACCGGGGCAACGAGCCTCTGCTACCAGGCGGGCAACAACTTCATCCCGCTCGGCGATTGGGTGGCGATCCACGAGTTCTGGCTCGGCGCTCCGGTGCTGGCTGGCGAGGGTCATACGCCCTCCGTGTCGGTGACCGTCACCGCGAACACGCGCGTCTACGGGCTGCACGTCATCTTGGAGGAGCTGCGCGACTCTGTGTGGGTCGTCATCGCCTCGCACGAGCCGCCGATGTACCGCGCGTTGATTCAGCAGATGGGCGGCGACGGCAACACCTTCACTGCGTCCAACTTCTACACCTACGAGCAGTCGGTGACGCTCTCGGCGTCCGGCGCATGGACAGGCGGTGCCCGCGCATTCCGCGTGCGGTGCCGCGCATCCAGCCCGCCTCCGCAGGTCCACGGCTACGACGCCCCGGCCTACCCGAACTACCTCATCACGTCGATTGGCGGCTTCGCCTTCGGCATCCGATAACCCTCAGAGAGAACCCAAGCACCGCATGAGCACTACCCCCGGCTACGTCTCCAACGCCGAGCTGGCCTCGCGCCTCTCGACGCTGGTAGACCGCTGGAACCGGCGCGAGAATCAGATGATCGCGCTGCTGACTCAGGAGGAAGGCACCGTCGTCGTGACGGACGGCCTGGGCAACAACCACACCCTCCCCTCGTTCCCGCAGCTCCAGAAGGACGTGGCCGGGCTGACCGACGAGCTGACCGGCTCGGTCGTGCAGGTGCGCGACCTGGTGTCCGTGGCAACCGGCATGGCGAACGCCGCGCAGGCGTCCGCAGATGACGCCTCTGGCTTCGCCGACGCTGCCGAAGCATCCGCCGTGCGCGCTGCGGAATCCGCCGCGAGCATCGACGACGACGTGCAGGCCACCGCCGACGCGGCGACCTTCGCTGCTGCCAAGGCGGCCGAGGCTTCCGACAGCGCGACCGAGGCGGCAAGCTCCGCAGTGGACGCCGCCGCTTCGGCGACGGCCTCGGCCACCTCGGCGCTGGCTTCGGCTGGCTCCGCAAGCCAGGCGGGCACGTCGGCCACCGCAGCGGGTCAGGCGCGTTCCGACGCGCAAGCAGCGGCGACTGCTGCCGCCACGTCACGGGATCAGGCGCAGACCATCCTGGGCTATGCGACCGACGCGGCCGACCGCGCGGAAGCTGACGCCACCGCTGCCGCAGCATCGGCTGCCGCAGCCGCCGACAGCGCGACCGCCGCAGCGACCTCGGTCACTCAGGCGACCACCCAGGCCAACCGGGCGGAAGCCCAGGCGTCCGCCGCGGCGACCAAGGCTGGCGAGGCTGCTGGCTCGGCGACCACCGCAGCCGGTCATGCCTCCGCTGCGTCCGGCTCGGCGTCTGCCGCCTCGATCTCGGCGCAGACCGCATCGTCGGCCAAGGCCGCTGCCGAGGCTGCCCGCGACAAGGCTGGCCTGTACGCGAACGCGCCGCAGGGCACCGAGGTCTCGCCGGGCGAGTTCTCGGCGAAGCATTGGGCCGCCCAGGCGCAGGCTGCCGTCACTGGCTCGCTGGTCTACATGGGATCGTGGGATGCCGGCACTGGTGCGTTCCCGGCCAACCCGGTGAAGGGTCACTTCTACAAGGTGGTCGGCGAAGGCACTGTGGGCGACATCCACTGGCGAGTCGGCGACCAGGCGCTCTACGGCGCTACCTGGGAGAAGATCGACAACACCGATCAGGTCACCAGCGTCGCCGGTAAGCAGGGCGACGTGACCCTCGTGGCTGGCGACATCGGCGGCCTGGGCGCGCTGGCGACCCGCGACGACGTGGACTTCAACACCCACGTCACCGGGAAGCCGACGACCTACCCGCCGAGCACCCACACGCACACCAAGGCGCAGGTCGGCCTCGACAAGGTGGACAATACCGCCGACCTCGACAAGCCGATCAGCACCGCGACGCAGACGGCGCTCGACGGCAAGGCGGCGGCGACGCACACGCACACCATCGCCAACGTGACCGGCCTCCAGTCCGCGCTCGACGGCAAAGCGGCGGCGTCCCACTCGCACACCATCGCAAACGTAACCGGGCTGCAAGCGGCGCTCGACGGGAAGTCGGCAATCGGCCACACGCATACCGCCGCCGAGATCGCCAACGTCGTCAACGTGACCGACGATCAGTCCATCGGTGGCGTCAAGACGTTCGCCTCCGGGCAGATTCGTGTGCAGGGATTTGGCGGCGAGGCCACGTCCGGCGTCATGTACCTGGGGTCGCTGGATCGCTATGTGTACGTGCCGCCAGCTGCGAACTCGCTGGAGTTCCGATTCGGCGATGGCACGGGTGGCGTCGCGTCCCTCAACGCTGGCGGCACCGTCTGGACCTCGGCGAACTTCAACCCGGCAGGAAAGGCCGACGCCGGTCACACGCACACCATCGCAAACGTCAGCGGCCTCCAGTCCGCACTGGACGGCAAGGCGAGCCTGGGTGGCGCAACCTTCACCGGGCAGGTCACTCTGGCCTATGGCGCGCCGCTGCGGTTGACCGGCATGGGTGCAGCGGGAACCGCGTACATCCACGGAACGAACGGCGCTGGCGATGACGTTTGCTCGATCACCCGCGTGAACACGAACAGCTGGTACAACCTGTACTGGAACGGTGCTGCGAACATTGCGGGCCGCCTGACGGTCGGCGATCAGATTTACCTCAACGCTGGCTGGTTCCGCTCCCAGCAGTCCGGCACCGGCTGGTACTCGGAAGCGCACGGCGGCGGCATCTGGATGCAGGACAGCACCTGGGTTCGCACCTACGGCGGCAAGGGATTCCTTATCGCTGGCCCAGGCGGTAGCGGTGGCGACCTCCGTTTGGAGAGCTACTCGCCAACCATCACCTGTTACGACTCCGACAACGGGACCACGCACTGGCTCCATTGCAACGACAACAACCACGGCTTCCTCGCCAGCAACGCCTTCTCGTGGTGCGCCTACCGCGACGGCAGCAACAATTGGGTCGCCACGGGCAACATCGTCGCCTATGCGTCCGATGCGCGTCTAAAGAAGAACATCGTGGACGCCTCGGCCTCCAAGGTGGCCGACTTCTTCGACCGCTTCCGTGTACGCGAGTTCGATTGGGATGCCAAGGCAATCGCCGAGCTGAATCCCACGTTCCACCCGAGCGCGGATCACGAGGTCGGCGGCATCGCGCAGGAGGCCGAGGAGGTCTACTCGTTGATGGTCGCCACGCACGCAAACGGCATCAAGACGATCCAGTGGGAGAAGGCTATTCCCTTCCTTATCGCTGAGGTGCAGGCGCTGCGTAAGCGCGTCGCGGACCTTGGGGGAGGTGCCTGATGGCCCTCCCCGGCTCCGGCCCTATCTCCTGGGAAATGATCCGCGCCGAGTTTGGCGGCGGCTACCCGATCTACGCGGACCAGTATTACCGAGGACGTGGATTGGTGCCCGACGTTCCGGCCAACTACGGCGTCCCCACGAGCGGCCCGATCTACGCCTCGCAGTTCTACAACGCGGTCAAGGCGACGCCGTTCCAAGCATCGCTGTCGCCGAGCTACCTGATGGGTAACTGGCCTCAGTCCACCAACGGCACGGTCAGCGAGTCGTTCAGCGTTTATTGCTCGGGCGGCACCGGCAACTACTCCGTGGTCTCCCGCTCCGTCACAGGCGGCGCGTCGATCTCCGGCAGCGGCCTCGGTGGCACTGTGACCGCCTCTGGGCGGAACACCTCCCGCATGGGGCAGTTCACAGTCGTCGTCACCGATGGCGTCACGCAGATCACCCTGACCGGCAACTACGAGTACAGCTTCGGTCGTCCGCTCTAACGCATCCACCACCTACAAGAGACCTAATGCACGATGAAGTGAAGCTGGTCGGCGCTCTCGCGGGCGTCGGCCTCATCGTGGGCATCGCAAAGATGCTCACGTCGAACGATCCGATCACCTGGAAGCAGGCGCTCGGCCGCGCAATCCTCTCTGGCGCTACCGGCCTTGCCGCTGGTGCCATCGTCATTTTCATCCCCGGCGTCTCCTTCGTCGCCCAGGTCGCGCTCGCGTGCATCCTGGCGTCGCTCGGCACGTCCGCGCTGGAGACCGTACTGAACCGCGTCGTCAACAAGTGACCGCCCCCAAGGATGCCTTGGAGCGACTGCACGCCGCAGTCGCTGACAAGCTCGCCGACACCATCGACTCGATGGAGTCGGACGCGAAGGGCCTGGCCTCGATCCTCAACGTGGCCCGGCAGTTTCTCAAGGACAACGGCATCGACGTTGCGGCCACGCCGCCCGGCTCACCGCTGGGCAAGCTGGCCGACAAGGTGTCCGAGTTCCCGTTCGATCCCGCTGAGGATGGGCGGCTGAACTGATGGAGGGCATGACGAGCCTCCACGTTCGTCACCCTTTCGAGGACTTCCGCAACTTCGCCTGGTACGTCTGGAAGGAGCTGGGGCTACCAAGCCCCACTCCGATCCAGTACGACATCTGCGAGTTCCTGAAAACCGGCCCGCGCCGTCGCGTCATCATGGCGTACCGCGGCGTCGGCAAGTCCTGGGTGACGGCCGCCTACGTCTGCTGGCTCCTCTGGAAAGACCCCCAGCACAAGATCATGGTGGTCTCGGCATCGAAGGAACGCGCCGATGCGTTCTCGGTGTTCGTCAAGCGCCTGATCGAAACCCTGCCTGAGCTGCAACACCTGCGCCCGCGTCCCGACCAGCGCAACTCGAACCTGGCGTTCGATGTCGGTCCCGCGCAGCCCGATCAGTCGCCCTCGGTGAAGTCGGTCGGCATCAACGGCCAGCTCACCGGCTCCCGCGCCGACACCATCATCGCGGACGACATCGAAGTCCCAAAGAACTCCATGACCGTCGTGCAGCGCGAGAAGCTCGCCGAGCTGGTCAAGGAGTTCGACGCGGTGCTCAAGCCTGGCGGCGAGATCATCTACCTCGGCACTCCGCAGACCGAGGAGTCGCTCTACAACAAGCTGCCCGAGCGCGGCTACGTCATCCGCATCTGGCCTGCGCGCTACCCGAAGGACACCAAGCACCGTCAGGTGTACGGCGACCGCCTCGCGCCGATGATCGCCGATGCGTTCGACGCGAACCCCAAGCTCGCCTGGAAGAACTGCGAGAGCGTCCGCTTCTCCGATGAGGACTTGATGGAGCGCGAGGCGTCCTACGGACGCTCCGGCTTCATGCTCCAGTTCATGCTCGATGCGTCGCTGTCCGACGCCGAGAAGTACCCGCTCAAGCTGTCCGACCTGATCGTGATGGACGTGGACCGCGAGGTCGCTCCGATCCGCGTGGTCTACAGCAGCGGCCCGGAGTACATCGTCAGCGACATCCCGTCCGTGGGCTTCACTGGCGACCGCCTGTACCGGCCCATGTACCTCGCCTCGGAAATGGAGGAGTTCACCGGCAAGGTACTCGCCATCGACCCCTCGGGCCGAGGTGGCGACGAAACCGGCTACGCGGTCGTCGGCATGCTTCGCGGCATGCTCTACGCGCGCCGCGCTGGTGCGACCAAGGGCGGCTACGACGACGACACGCTGGAGACCCTGGCGCACATCGCGCGCGCCGAGAAGGTCTCCGCAGTCCTCATTGAGGCGAACTTCGGTGACGGCATGTTCGCCAAGATGCTCTCCGGCGTCCTGGCGCGCGTGTACCCGTGCTCCATCGAGGAGGTGAAGCACTACGGCACCTCGAAGGAGAACCGAATCATCGACGTGCTGGAGCCGGTGCTGAACCAGCACCGCCTGGTGGTCGATGCCTCGATCATCCGCGCCGATCAGAAGTCCGAACAGAAGTACCAGCTGTGCTACCAGCTGACGCGCATCACGCGCGACCGCGGCGCACTGCGCCACGACGACCGCCTCGAAGCGCTGGCGATGGCCGTGAAGTATTGGGCCGACCAGCTCTCCCGAGACGTGTCCAAGGAGGAGCAGCGCTACCTGGAGGAGCTGCTCGACCGCGAGTACGCCTCCTTCATCCAGTCCGTGACCGGCCGCATGCCGTCACCCGACAACTACCTCGACATCCTGTAGGAGACCCAATGTCCAACACGCTCGCTGCGTGGCTGATGGCGCTCGCCGCCGCTGGCCTGCTGTACCTGTTCCTGCGCCGCAAGAACGACGACGACAACGACGGCCCGAGCGCACCCGCGCCGGTAACGCCGTGCGACTGCAACCACGCTCCCTGCTGCCACACCCAGGGCGGCCAGTCGAACCCCTACGCGCCGGTATGACCGACGCAAAGCTGCCGAGCCTCGTGGAGGTCAGGGACAACCTGATCCCCGCGGCGGCCCGGCTGCTCCCCGGCGTGGCCTTCACTCCCGAAGCGAAGGTCATGCTGCTCGCCATTGGTCTCCAGGAATCTCGCTTCGAGCACCGCAGGCAGATCAAAGGCCCCGCACGCGGCTTCTGGCAGTTCGAGGCGGGCGGCGGCACCGCAGGTGTACTCCGTCACCCGGCGACCTCCGCACGCGCCTCACAGCTCGTCTCCGCGCGTCTGGAGCGTCCCTCGACCGCTGCGGTCAACGAGGCGCTCGCCTCCGACGACGTGCTCGCCTGTGCGTTCGCTCGCCTGCTGCTGTTCACCGATCCGCGTCCGCTGCCCGCCCTGGGTAACCCCCAGGCCGCATGGGACTACTACGTCCGCAACTGGCGGCCGGGCAAGCCGCACCGTGACACCTGGGACGCGCTCTACGCGAAGGCCCTGGCAACCATCCGCAACACCTAACCGGAACCCATGAACTTCAAGACCATCTACAACCGCGCCAGCGAGCGCCTGGTGCGCGCCTACGAGCGCGCTAAGGGGTACGTAGCGCTACGCATTGCCCTCGCCTCGCAGTGGCTCCTGGAGCGCCTGCGCGAGACCTCCCGTCGCACCTACACCGGCTGGCTGTTCGTCGTCGTGTTCCTGGCGCTGCCCTACGTCGTCCTCGGCGGCCTGTGGGAGCACCTGCGGAATGCCGCGGAGCGCCTGTGGGATGACGTGAACGACATCGAGTGGGCTGCGTTCACCCCGAGCTACTGGCGGGAGCACATCAAGCAGTGACCACGCTGGCCTTTGACGGCCGGCTCGTTGCTATCGACTCGCAGGTCACCGCTGGTGATCTGCGGTACGAGGAGGAGAAGTTCTACCGCACCACCGACACCACCGGGCGCGACCTGGTGGTGTTCGGCGCGGGCACCACTTCCCACATCCAGCGAGCCGTGCGCGAGCTGTCGGAGGGATTCGACGAACTGACCAAGGGCGAGTACACGATCCTCGTGGTCGGCCTGCGGGACAACCCGGTGGCCTTCTACCACGACGGTCTCCCTCTCGACCTCCGGCGCGACTTCCTCGTCGCCGGTAGTGGTGGTGCGATTGCCCTGGCCGCCATGAAGGCAGGCCACAACGCGACCGAAGCAGTCCTCATGGCCTGCTCGACGGACCTCTACAGCGGTCCTCCGGTGCAGACCTACGACACGGTTACAAAGCGTTTCCTAAAACGCCGGACCTGAACTACTGGCGCATGGACGCGCCTAAACAGGAATGCCGATTTGGCGAGTCCTATCAAGGGCGCTCATGAGTTCTTTGATGCGGTACGGCTTCGGGAGAAAGGTCGCCCACTGGTGAGCGTCAGGGAGCTGCGGGTTCGGCACCCCGGACGCGAACATGTAGGGAATTCGGTGCGACAGCAGGTAATCGGCGACGGACATTGATGCTCCGTCCTGCGTCTGGATGTCTAAGATCGCCGCGTGAAATGCTTTCGCCTCTATGCGGTCGAATGCATCGGCAGCGGAGGCGACCACATCGACCTCGTAACCCTGCATCGCCAGGATTTCCTTCAACATCCCTGAGAGGTCAGGATCATCTTCCATGACCAACAACGAGCCGAGCCGACCCTGGCTGTATGCATCCGTAGCCATCGCGCGTTCTCCCACGCCTACGTTCCCCAAACGGTTCGTACCGTACACGACGGCCAGTTAAAAGACAGGAAACGACTCTACCTGAAAGTGAACAGTTCAGCTATCACGCCAATTCTTCATCCTTGAACCACCACATTACAGCCAAGACGACAAACCAAACGATCAGCGGGACGCCAATCGTGAATTCCACGAGTAGGCCTCTCATGTGCTCGTGCTGCGCGGCCTCAGTCAGTGCAGAATCCAGAATTGGCACCGCATCGGCCACCACGCTGTACGCGGTCGTGTCATCGTTTATGACCTCGCGGGTACGTTCGACCAGCTCCCGTGCTGCTCGAAGCTTCGCGTGCTGATATGCGGCGGGCACTCCAGCACAGACCAGCGAGAGGACAGTGACCAGCGCCGCCAAGCGAATGAGGAGGGTATTGAGCGATGCCATAGATGCTCGTTGTAATGTCTATGCCAACCGCTAAGTTTATTCGACCACGGAGCACTGGGAGGGCTTGACAAGGGTGCTATCATAGTAAGACCTAAGTATTACTCTAGCAGGACTATAGAGTTCTATTCATTGGTATTCACCATCAAGTAGAGCTACAGTTCTCCTATGCACTCCTGGGGTGTTCCTCTGTCCTCCTTGGGTGCCACTGCGGCGGACTAGACCTCCGTCCCATCCTTGATGACCCATAGCACCACGCCCGCACCAATCCAAGCGAGCGCCGGGATGCCCAAAGCGAGCTGGAGAAACAGGTTGCGGGAATTGCGGTTGCTGATGAGGTCATTCGTCGCGGCGTCAAACGTCCGCACCGCCTCATCAACCAACACCTGCGGCGAGGCGTCGTTCTCGATGATCTGCTCGTTCCAGGAACGCAACTCCTCAGCGCTCCTTACGCCGGTCTGAAAGTACGCGGCAGGGAGTCCTGCGAGCACTAAGGCCAGGACGGTGATCGCGGTAGCGGTTCTTATCGTGTATCGGCGGGCGTACATAACGTCTCCTCGAAGTGACAGAGGTGGTCGAAAGGTTTGCGGCAAATTTCCGAAGGAGTATCCAACTACTTGGAACGGCGCGATCACCCCCCGTAGGGGGTCGCCCCCTGTAGCGTAAGGCACGATGCGCCCCCTTCGCGTCACCTGCGGCGTCACCACCTCGGCTAACCTACTGATTCCAAAGGTGAACCACCGGATTAGGTATCCAGTGCCTAGGCAATCCCATGCGATACCTGGGCAACCTGCGGACATCCGCGCTCAAACGTTCGCGCCCCTGTCTGTCCCTATCTGTCTTTTTGCCCTGACCGCCACGCGCCCACCTCGGCACCACCTCGGCACACCTGCCGACCACCTCGGCACACCCTGCCCGGCCTATGCCCACCTGCCGCCCACCACGGCCAGCCAATGCGCCACCACGGCCCACGCAAGGCCCGCCACGGGCACCCCTACCGCCCCGCCTATAGAAGCTCCCCACGCGCGCGCTAGGCGCTCCCTGCGACCATCCAAAATCGTTGCCATCGGGGTATTGACAGCCATGCGGGGATTGATCTAATCTATACCCGTCGCCAGCAACACGGCGGCAGCGGAAAAGGCGGCGACAGACGTGCGACCGATGGATCGACAGCACCTAGAGCTTATCCCGCCAGCACTGAGGACTAGCCCCAAAGGCCCCTAAGCGCACCGCAGGTAACGTCCGGCTCAACCATCCCCCTACCGGGAGTGATTGACAAACCGGGAGCAAAAGGGCATAATGCCCACCATCGAACAACGGCCGCAGGGTGCGGTCGGGACAGTAGGAAAGGGGCAGGCAGGAGCGCCGCCCACGGCAGAACGCGGGGAGCTGGGAACACTAGCCGCGCCGGGAAGTGTAAGGGCCGATGAAGGCCGCCACGGATACCGGGTCACCGCCAGAAAGAGCGGGGCCATCTGTACGGGATTCCTAGGCGAGCTGGAGGCGCTCCCGGAAGCTGGCGACGGTCAGATTCCATGCCTTACGAGCATGAGTCTGACCGCCAAAGCGCCCCTACCGTTGTGATGGGGCGTTTTGGTGGTCCGATTCACTGGAGAGCAACCCATGACGATGATCCCGTTTGATATGACCGCCCGCGACTACTACGTGGCCGGTTGCATCCGCCGCGGCATCCGCGAGCACCGCGCCCGACTCAACGAGCGGGAGCGCCAGGCACACAAGAACCGCACCCAAGTTGCGCCTTGTCCATCCCCCGTTGTCATCTGATCCCCTTTCGTCAACCCGGTTTTCCACACCCCGCCGACGTGTGACGGCGGGTCTTTTTTGGAGCTACCATGAGCACCAATGGACCACTGGAGGACTTGCAAGTGCGCAAGCTCACCGCTGAGATTCGCAAGATCAACCGCGAGAGCGACAAGCTGATGATGGAGACCCGGTGGTATCCGCTGGTGGTCGCCACGGCCTTTGTGGCTGGCATCGTCACGCTGACCAAGCTGTTCCTCTAACAGCGCCCTACCCCAATCCCCCGAAGCCGCCGCAAGGCGGCTTTTTTGTTGCCCGGAGAAAGCTATGAACAAAATTCCTTCCGCCCTGATCGCCGCCGCTCTGCATGTGGCCCCCAAGAATGACGTTCGCTTCTACTTGAATGGCGTGCTGATTGAGTCGCACGCCGATGGTGCGATCATCGTTGCTACAGACGGCCACCGCATGCTTGTGGTGCGTACCAGCCTGCCGTGGGACATTGGCAAGATCATCGTGCCGCGCAATGCGTGCGAGCTGGTCGCCAAGATGAAGGGCGATGTCTATTTCAGCGCCGTGGGCGATGCCAGCCGGTTCAAGGCGGAGCGCGGAGGCCAGGCCATTGAGTTTGCTGCCGTTGATGGAACCTACCCGGACTGGCGTGCTGCGGTGTCCAAGCCGAACGAACTCAAGCTGTCCGGATTCGCGCCTGCCGTCCTCGAAGGCGTAGTGAAGGCGGCCGGTGTAATTTGCAAGGCATTCGGCGGCAAGGCCACTTCACTGATTCCGGTGACTGGCGGCGACGTGGCGGCCATGTTCGGTATTGGCGGCATCACCGATCCGAGCATCAGGTGCGCGTCTTTGATCGTCATGCCAATGCGCGACTCGTCATACCCGGAAGCCCTGTGCAGCGACGCGCTCCGCGCTTAACCCGAACCCATCAGCCGCCGCAAGGCGGCTTTTTTGTTGCCCGGAGAAAGCCATGAACCTCGACAACTACGCCCCCGAGAGCGCGAAGCGCATAGCCGTGGCGCTGGTGGATGCCGCCCTCGCCGCTGGTTACTCGCTCGGCGTCTACGACGGCGAAGAAACCACGGTGCGGCACAGCCGCGACCGGCAAGAAGTGTTGGAGGCCCTCGCCTCTACCGACCACGATCACCTGCGGTTCTACCGCCCGGACGCAACAAAGGCGGGGTTTGTGCTCCTGATTTGGGAGAACGGGGACGACGCCGCGAGCGACTGGAGCGACAACGACGAGACCAACGCGCTGGTGATGCCGGTGCTGCGCGGGCTGGGGGTGCTGTGATGGAACTGCGCACCTACGGAACCCGCAACGTGTTCCTGGCACAGCCGGGGCGCTATCACGAACAACTGGCGGCGACCGCGATGACGCCGCAGCAAGCCGAGGAGTTCGCCACCGTGGTCAACCGCGCAATCAGGGATACCGACTTCGACCCCATCGACCTCGCGCAGCTGGCGAGCGGGTGGACGTGGCCCGAGCCGATGAGCACCGCGCCGCTGGGCATTGAGGACTCCGAATTTCTTGTCGAGGTGGCGCGCATGCTGCACCGCCTCTGGCAGGAGGTCGGCGAGCAGTGGAGCGGCGTTTGGGCCTACGACATCGCCGACCCGCTGGGCGGGTGGCTGTCGAGGAACGGCATCAACCACGAGACCGCCGATGGCGTGGCCCGCGCCGAGCAGCAGGCCCGCGCATGGATCGCCGAGGGCATGGGAGCCGCGCGATGAGCTACCGCGAGGAGGACATCTTGTTCGAGACCGAAAAGGCATGGGTGCTGCGCAAGGGGCCGAACCATTTTGAGGTCTACAAAATCGGCCTCACCCACTCGACACGCCACGGCATTTTTCACAACATCCCCGGCGCACTGGATCGCGCCATCGAACACGCAAAGGGCCTGTCGCAATGAGCAATGACAACGAGCTGGCTGTACCTGCCGGTGACAAGCTGGTCACCCTGGGCGACCGATCGGTCTCCTACGGTCCCCGCCAAGAGTTCGACGGGAGCGTCGAGCCTTGCGCACCGATGGCCGCGCAGTTTTGGGGCGTCTACCGCTGGGCCGGTAAGGACCGCTGGTGGTGGATTGCCGACGTGGCCGACGAGGACACCGCCCGCGCAGTGGCCGCCGCCTACCTGCTGAACGTCAAGCCCGATTGGGCGCACTGACCGATAACCACCCCTGATCCCGAGGCCCGCCTAGTGCGGGCCTTCGCATTTCTGGAGCACACCATGCAAATCTACGTTGCCTGCCTTGCCTCATATAACGCTGGCGTCCTGCACGGCGAGTGGATCGACTTGGAGGGACGCGACGCCGACGACGTGCGCGATGAGATTGCCCGCATCCTGCGCGAGTCGCCGCACCCGAACGTGACCGTTGATTGCCCGGATTGCGGCGGTACTGGAACCACATACGTCCCCCGAGTATTCGGCGGGGCGGAATGCACGGCGTGTGGCGGAAGCGGCAAGGTCGCCAGCGCCGAGGAGTGGGCCGTCCACGACTACGACGACGTGTTCGGGGATACCTGGGGCGAGCACCCCGACCTGGACAAGCTGTGCGCATTGCAAGAGCGGCTGGACGAGTTGCACAACGACACCGAACGCGCTGCCTACACGGCCTTCTGCGACCACGAGGGCCTCGACGATGTGACCGTGGAGCAGTTCCACGAAGCCTACGTGGGCCAGTTCGATAGCTGGGCCGACTTTGCCGAGAACTATGTGGACGAATCGGGGCTTCTCCACGGCGTGCCCGACGCCCTCTCCCGCTACTTCGACTACGAGAGCTATGGCCGCGACATGCGGCTCAACGGTGACGCGTTTGAGGTGAGCGGCTTCTACTTCTGGAGCCGCTAACGCCGCTTCCGCAAGACCCTGCGCCAATACAGGTATGTGCGATGCGCCGGCACCGAGCTAGTCCACACCCATACGACTAGGTGAAGGGCCGTAATGGCGACTTCTACGCGGGGGTCAATCATCGAACGGTCCTTGGGGTCGGGAGTGGCGATCACGCCCTTCAGCCCTAATCATAAGGCCAATCTCGATATTTGGCACTCATTGTTCCATTTGTAGCACTTGCATAACAGGAGACTTACATATGCGTAACGCAGATTTCACCGCAAACTCGACCCTGGTGATCGTCAACGTGGCCCTCCGCGTCCACCAGTTCGGCCCGTTCTTGGTATTCGAGCGGGAGGTTTTGGTCCTGCATGAACGGACCTACGAGGTGCCCGAATGATTCGGACCATCAATTTCGACCATAACGAGAAGCGCGGCGCTCTCCGCGCGATGCTCGGCCTACTCAACGAGCGCGTCCAGTTCTCGGTCGTCCCCGAGGACTGTGGCTGGCGGGTGTCGTATCCGGTCCCACCCGCGGCCCCAACGGAGACCCCGCGGCCATGACTTCACTGCACCAGTCGGGATCAATCTCTCCCGTGGTACTTGATTCCTACGGACGCGCCATCATTGTGGCCTGTAGTCTGCCCGACGGCAGCGTCATGCTGTCGGGCTGCGCATCCGCAGACGACCAGGGGGGCGTTCTCAGTCTATGAGTACGGTGAGACGGACAATAGCCAGCGCGGTAGTCCGCGTAGGGCAAGGACTGTTTTTTGCATCCGTGGTCGGGGCCATTGTGACCCTGGCGGCGATGCTGGCACTACCGTTCTTAAAACACTGAAACGTAAGACCTTTTTGTGGAGCGCAGCCGGGGGTGGCGGCGCATTACAACGCCGTGAGCAGGGGACAGGACGGCCCCTTCGCAGGGCAGAAGTACCTGGACCTGTTCGTGAAAGCCTTTGGATATGAGATCGGAATCGACCCCTCCCCCACGCCTTGGCAGCGTGGTTTCTGGATGGACAAAATTGGCAAGAATGCCATCAACATTGGCTTGGGCCTTGTAATCCTTACATTGCGGCTCCAAGATAGACCCTGATGGTTTCCCAAGGGGGAACCATCCCCTTACGGAAAATGAGCGCACCATGAATCTCTCGCAGAAAGAACTGACGGCCATTCTCACAACCGCACTGTCAGCCTTCCGGGAAGAGATCGACGAGGACATCACCGCCACCCGCATCCTCACCCTACTCGCCGTTGTGGACGAGCCGGGCATTCAGCAGGTGGACCTTGAGCGCGTCCTCGGCGGACTCTCTCCCTCCGCAGTGAGCCGCAATGTGCTCGACCTGTCGTCTATCAAGCGTAACCGCGAGCCGGGGCCTGACTTCCTAGAGCAGCGCCCTGATCCCGCCTACCGCAAGCGCAACCTGATCTTCCCGACGACCAAGGCGCTGCACTGGCTGGCTTCGCTCGCAGAACGTGTCAACCGCAAGGTGACGGCGCGCGTCGCAGCCGCCTAACCCCCAACACCCCGTTGTGCCCCGAGGCCCGCCTAGTGCGGGCCTTTTTCATTTCTGGAGATACACATGGCCCTTCGCCTCAAAGGGACCGCGCCCAAGCCGGGTGCGCCCGATAAGCGCTACTACATGCTCGACGTGCAGGAGGGATACCGGCGCGTGCGCTTGTCCACCGGCACCCGCGACCGCGTGGCAGCCGAGCGCAAGGAGCAGGCGGTCCTCGACGCCCTGCGCGACGACCCCGAGATTGCAGAGGACGCGCTGCGGGAGCTGATTCGGGGCAAGTCCCGGTCGGTGCAGATGGCCGTGGCGAAGGCCAAGGTCCGCCAGCGCACCCTCAAGGACGCGATGGACGACGCGCTGGACGACCGCAACTTTTGGGGCAAGCTCCGGTCCATCGACACCGTGCGTACCAACTGCAAGGTGGTCCAGAGCTACCTGGGCGAGGAAACGCCCATCAACGACATCACGCAGGCCGCGGTCAACGACATGGCGCAGCGCATGCTCGCCGACAAGGCGGCTCCCGCCACCGTGAACCGCAAGATGCAGTGCCTCCTTGCCCTACTGAAACGCGAGAGGAAGGCCGGCCGGTTCTTGGGAGAGCTGCCCGAGTACAGCTTGGCCGACGAGAGGGACAACGCACGCACGTTCGTCCTGAACGTTGAGGACGAGGAATTGATCCTGGCGCGGCTGCTGGAGTGGGACACGCTCCCGAACGGCCCTGCCGGAGGGCACCCACGGGTGCGCGACGGGGCGGACTACCGCGACCTGTTCGTGTGCCTCGCCGACCTGGGCTGCCGCATGAGCCAGGCCATCGGCATCCGGTGGTCCGAAGTAGTCGATCAGGGCGGAAGGCTCCACGTCCGCTTCTGGCGGCACGCTACGCTCAAGAAGGGGCGTCCCCGCACCCTACCCTGCACCGCCCGTGTCGCCGAGGTTCTACAGCGGCGCAAGGACGCCCTGGCGGCCACATCGGACGGCCCCTTCACGATGCTCAATCGCACGCGCGCCGACCGGCTGTGGCAATGGGCCATCAAGGGGACACATCTCGCTTCCGAGAAGGAGTGCGTACCGCATGCGCTCCGCCATACGTGCGCCACTCGGCTGCTGCTGGCGACCGGCAACATCAAGCTCGTGCAGGAGTGGCTCGGACACCGCGACATCCAGACCACCTCAGCGGTCTACGCGAAGGTACTGGCCGAGCAATCGCTCCAAGGCATGTCTGCACTGGAGCAGTTCCGCCTCCCAGCCGCCTCGAACGGAACAGGTGACGTTCCGAGACAGGGATCAATTGCCAAAGCGGGAATCCAATAGGACAACTGACCGTCGCCAGCTTATTTTTCAATCACTTAGGCAATCTGTGCTCGGCCAGATGGTGCGAAAGGCGGGACTCGAACCCGCACGAGGTCACCCTCACTGGAACCTAAATCCAGGGCGTCTACCAATTCCGCCACTTTCGCGTGGCCGGCTCAGGCGTTCATTGTCGCAGGCGGGGGCTGGAAGCGGAAGGCCTGCACAAAACTGAATCTGCCGCGATGCGCGCGGCCCCTGCATCGCTGCCGCCCCGGCGGGCGCACCGTCCGCCAGGACGACTGCGGCTTACTGCTGCGGTACAGCGCGCGCCGGTGCCATGCCTGCTTGTTCGGCGGCCGCATCGCCCTTGCGGATCTCCACGCCCCCGTCGTCGGTACGGCGCAGGGCCACCGACTCCGGCACGACCTTGCGCACATCCACCGAACCGTCCGCATTGCGCTGCACGTCCACCGCGTCGGGCAGGACCTCCCCTTCCGCAGGCTGAGCCGGCTGCATCTGCATGGCGTCACCCACCGGGCGCGCCGGAGTGCTCTCCGTGCCCGCATCGCGTTCGACGGTCTTCGCGGGATCATTGGCCGGCGCGCAGGCAGCCAGCGCCATCAACGCGAAGGGAACCCACAGCGTGCGGTGCAATCGATTGATATCAGCCATCAACATCTTCCTTCGTGCATGCGCCTTCGGCGCGGAAGATCCATTGGGTGCGATGGAGGAAGGATGCGGTGAGAAGCAGCGCACAGCATTGAAAACACTGATGACGCGTATGACCCTGATTTCAGCATCGCTTCAGTAGATCCACGCCATGCGCCGTTTCAGCAGATCCACACCATGCGTGGATGAAGCGCAACCCGGCGCGCAGACAAGAAAAAAGCCACTTGGATGACCAAGTGGCTTTCGTCTGGTGGGCTGTCAAGGATTCGAACCTTGGACCTATTGATTAAGAGTCAACTGCTCTACCAACTGAGCTAACAGCCCGAAATCGGGGCGCGAATTATGACCCGATCCGCCCGGTGGGTGCAAGCACTTTTTTCAACATCGTTGAAACCAGCACTGCGGTCCCGCTGCGTTGCAGCTCCACAGCCAGGCGGGGCTCTGCAACCTGTGATCCATCGGAACGATGGGAGTCACACCTATTAAGAAAAAAGCCACCTGGGGTACCAGGTGGCTTCCGTCTTGGTGGGCCGTCAAGGATTCGAACCTTGGACCTATTGATTAAGAGTCAACTGCTCTACCAACTGAGCTAACGGCCCGTGAAACTCAGACGCACATTGTAACGTGCTTTCTGTTTATTGCAATACCGTTTCGGCTGCGCCGATGCGGTTGAATCAGTGGGGTGGCTGAGGGGATTCGAACCCCCGACCACCGGAATCACAATCCGGTACTCTAACCAACTGAGCTACAGCCACCACTGAAACTTTCGCTCCACCGCCGATGAGGCTGACGTTGGAACTTGATGCTTTGCTACCGGGCGGAACCAGAAGTCCGTCCCCCGAAGCGAGTCCGGCATTTTCCGGGAGTCGCGAAGGAATTGCAAGCACTTCTTCACATTGATGTGCAGGGGCCGGAACAGGAGATCAGAGCTGCTCCGCCGAGATCACACGCACGGCGTCCCCATGCTCGTCCAGGAATGACAGCGTGGCCTCCCCCTTCAGCGTGACCTGCAACTGCTGGCGCGGCTGGCTCGCTCCGTCGAGCAGCTGAAACATCGCATTGTGCGACTGCGTCCTGCCAGGAAACACACGACGCGTAATGGCTTGCACACCTGCGCGTGCAAGCGCTCATCTTCGGCCGAGAACATCGGCCGCCGCTGTCCATCGGCAACATCGTTTCGATCACGTCGATCGACGCACTGCGTTGGTCCGTCGCCCCGTCAGCAGGCCAGTCAACGCCAGCGAGGTGACACCGCCGCAGTACAGGGTAAGCCGCCGTTGGCAACTGCGCAGACGATGCACTTCGGCCAGCACCTGCTCTACCTCTCCCGCGCCTTTCCAAACTGCATCTCATGCCGAGCGCCAGAAGGTGCGTGCCGCCTGCGCCGAAGGTCAGGCGCAGGCAAACAGCTCGCCATGGTCGGACGCACTCCCTACGGCGTGAACGATTGGTGAACGAATCGTGAATGAATCTCAAACGGGAATGGGGGAGATCCATTCATACAACGTTAGCTGCAGGACATGGAACGCGAGGCGCACGTTTGCAACCATGCCGGTTCCTGCAATGAAGGTGAGATCAATAGATGAGCAAGCGGCTAATCGGATTCGTCACGCTGGCAGCGGTGCTGGCAGTGGCAGCCGTTGCAATGTACGGCTACCGGCAGCAGCCAGCTGCCGATGCCACGGCAGAGGAATCCGGGAACAGTGGCAGCCCTGATGAAAGGCCCGACCAGGGAAGGCAGCCTCCGGCGTCAGGTGCGGCGGCCGCGCAGAGGCTGGAGCGGGACAACAAGATCCCGCCGGGCTCGTACAAGGCGGTGGGCCCCAAAGCCTACGAGATCGTAAGAGGCAATGAGTTCCGGCCTCCCGGTGACGCGCTCGCCCACGTCAAGCAACTGATGCTGCGCTCCGAATCCGGAGATGCCACGGCAACCTACGAAATCTATCGAACCATCGAGCAGTGCCAGACCTTCATCTCGGATCGCGCTGACAAGCTGGCGGATTCAGCCACCACGGTCGGGTCCGGCAACTGGTTCCTGGAGCGATCGGAACGAATCCTCAAAGAGTGCGAGTCGCTGGCTCTGGATCAGGACATCTATCACGCCGATTGGCTTTCGAAGGCCGCCGCCATGGGCTCGCAGGAAGCGATGCGCGCTTACTCGCGATCGCCGGAGAAAGTCATCGGTTCGCTTGATGACGCAATCCGTGATCCCGCGGCGCTCGAGGCGTGGAAGGACACCGCCACCGGATATCTGCGCGAACTGGAATCACAAGGGAACGTCAATGTCATCAGCGACATGGCGATGGCCTACACCTATGGCGGCATCGTTCCTGCGGATCCCGTTGCGGCCCTAGCGTACACCCGCGTCCTCAACCGGCTGGACCCACGTTTTGCCACCACCACTGACATTGCCAACCATGAGAAAAACCTGAGCAGCCAAGAGAAAGAGAAAGCCCGCATTTCATCGAACGAAATCTTCAAGAACTGTTGCATCCCACGATAAGGACCTATTGTGAAAGCTAGACTGATTGGGATTATCCCTTCGCTTGGTAGAAACTCCATTCCCGCCATTGCAGGCGTGCTGCTGTTCATGGCGGCCGGGAGCCTTCAAGCGAAAAAGCTTCCTGGCGTCATCAACTGCACCGCCGGATGCACGCTGACAACCCCGTATCCCGATCCGGTGACCAACCAGCAGCTTTCCCAAGAGGTCCAGAAGCTCAATGACGGCCGGACCACGGTCTGGACAGCCCAGACACGCGTCCAGACCGGCGATGTCCTGACCGTCTGCAACGGTATTTCCTGCGTCAACTACACGTGGCGAGGTGCAGGTTTCGACTCCGGCGAAGTGATTTCGACCGTCCTCCCGCCCAACTCCCGCGGTGGCGGCGGCGGTGGCGGCGGCGGCGGCGGCGGCGGCGGTGGTGGCGGCGGCAGCGGCCCGATCAGCGGCGGCTGCCATGGCAACTGCGGCGGTGGCGGCAAGGTGCGGGTGGGCGAACTGGAACAGATGTGATCCATCCGGGGTGCACTCGACCAGAGTGCACCCATCGCGACATGGAAAAGGCCAGCGCATAGCGCTGGCCTTTTTTCGTTGCCGGGCGCATTGCCCCATCCCAGGCAGCGCTGCTCAAGCACCTGCGGAGTGAGCCGATCGTCGCCAGATGCCGGTCAACCGCAACCTGCATGACATCACGCCGTGCGACGGCACCCCATACAAAGGGCATCTTTCATCGGAAAAGAGGAAGGTGGAATGCTCGCCACCCAGGATTGCGCAACCATCGAATGGGAACCGGTGTTCACGGACGTGAGCGCATAAATCACTGACTCCAATGGCGCGCCCGACAGGAATCGAACCTGTAACCGCCGGCTTAGAAGGCCGGTGCTCTATCCAGTTGAGCTACGGGCGCCCGAACCGGAACGGTGTCCAATCCGACGTGATGTGGGATTGGTCGGGGTAGAGGGATTCGAACCCCCGACATCCTGCTCCCAAAGCAGGCGCGCTACCAGACTGCGCTATACCCCGGTCTTGCGATCCCCTCGGGCCATGCCCGGGGAGCTGGTCATTGTCGCCAAGCGCATTGGGAACTGTCAACGCAGGATGCGTAGATCCGGCGCCTGCCACAACGCCGAAAGCGGTCATCGGCTATGCTCACACCCATCGGCCGGATGGCCGTCCTGAACCTCATTCGCACGGAGAACGCGTATGCGCAGCGGCAACCCGGCTCTTTCCGAGTCCACCTTCCTCGACCTCGCCAGCGGCTCGGTGGTGACCAGCCCCGACCAGGCCATGACCCTCAACGGCACCGTCAACAAGACCGGTTTCCTGCTGCTGTTGACCGTACTGACGGCCGCTTTCGCCTGGAACCAGACCATCGATGACTACGGTCAGGTCTTGCCCGGTGCCAGGCTGTATGCCATGGGCGGCGCCATCGGCGGCCTGGTGCTGGCGCTCATCACCGTCTTCAAGAAGGAATGGTCGCCGGTCACCGCGCCGATGTATGCGCTGGTGGAAGGCCTGTTCCTGGGCGCCATCTCGGCCGTGTTCAACGCCAAGTTCCCGGGCATCGTGTTCCAGGCGGTGCTGCTGACCTTCGGCACCCTGTTCGCGCTGCTGTTCGCGTACCGCAGCGGCCTGATCAAGGCCACCGAGAACTTCAAGATGGGCGTGGTTGCAGCCACCGGCGGCATCGCCCTGCTCTATCTGGCATCGTTCGTGCTGGGCTTCTTCAACATCAACGTGCCGGTGATCCACGACTCCGGCTGGCTGGGCATTGCTTTCAGCCTGTTCGTGGTGGTCGTGGCCGCGCTGAACCTGGTCCTGGATTTCGACTTCATCGAAACCGGTGTCGCCCAGCGTGCACCGAAGTACATGGAGTGGTATGGCGCATTCGGCCTGATGGTGACCCTGGTCTGGCTGTACGTTGAATTCCTGCGCCTGCTGTCGAAGATCCAGCAGCGCTGAACCGAAACATGTCATAGACGACAAAGGGCGCCCTTCGTGGCGCCCTTTTTTCGTTCTTCCCTCAGCGCGCCAGCAGTACCGGCAGCGACGACGCCAGCAACGCGATGCCTGACGCGGTCAGCAGGCCCAGCACGACCTGCCGGAAGCGTGCCTCGCTGATGCCGATATAGACCCGCGCGCCCAGCAGGGTCGGCACCAGCATGGCCGGTGCCACGATGGCGAAGTACGGCAACATCTGCCGGCTCACGAGGCCGCTGCCGACATAGGTGGCCATGGTCACCGCCAGCATCGCCAGGTTGAAGTTCTGGATGACCGCGCGTTGTTCGTCCTTGCCGAAGCCTCGCAGGGTGCTCCACAACGTCGGCACCGGCCCGGCAAAGCCGCCGATGCCACTGAGTACGCCACCGGCCATGCCAGCGATCGCGTCACCGAGACGACCGCCGACGCGGACCGGAGGCAACGAGCGCGCCATCAGCATCACCGGGCACCACAGCGCCAGGAAGCCGCCCAGCAGCGCCTTGAACCAGTCCATGTCCAGCTGCGGCAACACCATCACGCCCAGCGGAATGCCCGCCAGCCCGCCCAGCACGAACGGCAGCAGCAGGCGAAGGTTGAAACCGCGGCGCACGGTGAACACCGCGACCAGCTGCCCGACCAGCGCACCAAACACCGACAGCGTCGCCGCCAGCCGTGGCTCCAGTCCCCATGCCCAGAACGACATCGCCACCATGCCAAAGGCGAAGCCGGACAGGCCCTGCACGAATCCGGCGACGATCGCGCCCAGCGCGACCAGCAGATACACCGACTCCATCACCACCTCGGTTGCTGTCGCGCGGCTACCCTGCCGCGCCCACCTGCGCAGCGTAGTGCGCCGCAAGGTGCTCGACCAGCGCGCGCACCTTCGGCGCCAATGCCCGCGCATGCGGATACAGCGCGAAGTAGCTTCGCTGCCCGGCATGCCAGGCGGGCAGCACGCGGATCAATCGACCGGCACGCAGGTCCTCCTGCACGGTCAGCGCAGTAAACAGGCTGATGCCCATGCCAGCCAGCGCGGCGGCGTACAACGCTGGCGTCGCATCCACCCGCAGGCGTTGCCCGGCCTCGACGCTCGCACTGGCACCGTGCGGCCCCTGCAGCTGCCAGGGCAGCATTGAAGGCGTGGGACTGAAGCCCAGCAGCGTGTGCTGCGCGAGATCCGATGCCTGACGCGGCAGGCCATGACGCGCCAGGTAGGCCGGCGCCGCGACCAGGATGCGTGGACAGCTGGCCAGCTCGCGCGCGACCAGCTGGCTGTCCGGCAAGGAAGGCGCGATGCGCAGCGCCAGGTCGAAGCCGCCACCGACGACATCGACCAGTTGATCATCCGCCGACAGGTCAAGCGCGACCTGCGGGTAGCGCTGCAGGAACGACGGCAGCCAATGCGGCAACTCCTGGCTGGCCACGACCTGCGGCACGCTGATGCGTACGATGCCACTGGGCTGCGCCTGCCCGGCACGCACGCGATCATCTGCTTCCTGCAGGCGATCCAGCAGCGCTCCCGCCTCGCGGTAGTAGTCGCGACCGGCTTCGGTCAGTGACAGCCGGCGGCTGTTGCGATCGAGCAGTCGCACCTGCAGGTGCTCTTCCAGCTGCCGCAGTTGCCGTGACATCGCCGAGTGGGTAGTCCCCAGGCGTTCGGCAGCCGCAGTGAAGCTGCCTGCGTCGACGATGGCGCGCAGCGCACGCAGGGCGGCGAAGTGATCCATCGGCAACTGGCTCCACGTGGCGGGGCCCGCGGCATACGGGCCCCGCCAGCTTATCAAGCGCCGTCGCTGGCCTTGCGCACCGGCAGCGCCAGGATCGCGTCGGTGCTCATGACATCACCGAAGGCGTCTACGATCTGCGCCAGCGATGCGTCATGCAGCGCGCGATGATCGATGCGCTGGCCACCGGCCAGGTCCAGGTCGCGGCTGGCGCTGGCATCGGATGATACGATCACCCGGTAGCCGCGCGGAGCCGCCGCCGCGTCGCGCGCAGCACCGGCCACGCAGGCATGGGTCTGCAGGCCGGTGACGATCAGGGTGTCGATGCCGGCATCCTTCAGCACCTGGTCGAGCACTGCGGCCGAGTCACCGGCGAACACGCTGACGTTGTCCTTCTGCACCACGGTCTCGCCCTTGCGCGGCTGCAGGTCGCGATGGAAGGCGGCATTGACGCTGCCCTGCGCGAAAAGCGGCGCACCAGGCGGCAACACGTGCTGTACATGGATCACGCGGATGCCGTGGGCATCGGCGAACTCGACCACCCGCTTCGCCTGCCGCAGTGCGGCCACGCCATCGGGGATGACCATGCGGCCACCGGCGAAGCCCGGCGCAGCGCTGCCGTCGAAGTATTCGTTCTGGAAGTCGATCACCAGCACGGCGGTCTTCGCCGCATCCAGCGAGGTCGCGACCGGCGCGCCCGCCATATGGCGGATGGTGGGATGGGCCGGCTCGGCAGCAGCGACCGGCGTAGTGGCGGCCATGCCGATCAGGCTGGCCAGACCGAAGGCGGTGAGATTCATGGGGCAACTCCTGTGCAATGGAAGTGGGCACAGGATGCGGAGCGGATGGCGCACGAACCAGCCATTCACAAGCACATCATCTGTGCGAATTCTGCACAGACCGCTTTATGTAGAGTCGAGCCTTGCTCGACTACGCAGGAGCAGTCGAGCATGGCTCGACTCTACTAGGCCAACGTGACCCCATTGAGCCGCACGACCATCGCGTGGTCGTGCCCCAGCACCACTTCAGCAGTATTGCTGCCCGCGCGCACGGCACGTGCAAGGCCCGCCGGATACTTCACCGGGACGCCGGCCAGCGTCTGCACATGCTGGGCCGGAGAGATCCTGCTCCTGATCACGAACTCGGCGCAGCTGCCTTCAAGCAGATACACAGGCAATCCTGCCGGAAATTCGATCAACCGCAGAATGCGCGCCTCGCTCTCCCGCATGCTGCGCAGGGGCGCCCCGTGCGTTCGCAGGCGGTGCAGCGCGCGCTGGGCGCGGGACCACGGCCAGTAGAAGATGGCGTAGATGGCCACGCCGAAAACATAGACGGCAACGGCCGCCACGACCCACACGGCCGCCTCAGGCATCTTAAAAAATCCTGTCGGTGAAAAGCCGCAGTTGAAAACGCAGACGGGCCGTACAAGGACGGCCCGTCTTCAACGCTTGCAGGCCCGGAGTGGACATCGCTGAGACGATCTCCGGCCGGAACGCCGGCCGCTTACAGGCGGCTGGCGATGGCCTGGGCAAAGCTCATGGTGGTGCCGGTGCCGCCCAGATCGCCGGTCAGCGAATCCTTGGCTTCCATGGTGGCCACGATGGCCTTGCGCAGGCGCTCGGCGTTTTCCGGCTGGCCGACATGGTCCAGCATCTGCGCGGCGGCCAGCAGCAGCGCGCACGGATTGGCCTTGCCCAGGCCGGCGATGTCCGGCGCGGTGCCGTGCACGGCTTCGAAGATCGCCGCATCCTTGCCGATGTTGGCGCCCGGGGCCAGGCCCAGGCCGCCAACCAGACCGGCGCACAGGTCGGAGATGATGTCGCCGAACAGGTTGGTGGTGACGATCACATCGAACTGTTCCGGACGCATCACCAGCTGCATGCAGCAGTTGTCGACGATCATTTCCTGGAACTCGATGTCCGGGTACTGCGCGGCCACTTCACGGGCGACGTTCAGGAACAGGCCCGAGGTCGACTTGATGATGTTGGCCTTGTGCACGGCGGTGACCTTCTTGCGGCCGGTGCTCTTGGCCAGCTCGAAGGCGTAGCGCACGATGCGCTCGGAGCCCTTGCGGGTGATGCGGGTGCCGGAGAACGCGGTCTCGCCGTCGGCCGACACTTCCTGGCCTTCGGCCAGGTAGGCGCCTTCGGTGTTCTCACGAACGGTGATCAGGTCGACGTTGTTGAAACGCGACTTGGTGTTCGGGAAGGTGTGGGCCGGACGCACGTTGGCGTACAGGTCGAAGTGGCGGCGCAGGCTGACGTTGATCGAGGTGAAGCCACCACCGACCGGGGTGGTCAGCGGGCTCTTCAGCGCGACCTTGTTGCGCGCGATCGATTCCAGGGTCACCGCCGGCATCAGGTCGCCGTGCTTCTCCAGGGCCACCAGGCCGGCGTCGGCGTCTTCGTACTCCAGGCCAGTCTTGAGCTGGTCGAGCACGAACAGGGTGGCGTCCATGATTTCCGGGCCAATGCCGTCGCCGCGGATGACCGTAATTTTCTGCGTCATTGATCGATGTTCCGAACAGGGGGAAAAACGCCGTCCGGACGTGCCCGGAAACGCCGGCGCAAAGGAAGTTTCACCGGCAATTATGCCTTAGCCGGGGCCGGCTACCCAAGTAGACCATGGTCCTGACCCCGGCAAAGGCATAATTGCCCGCGCATTCTTCCTCTACCCCCGCCTGTCGGCGCGCCCCTGCAAACCGCTCTGCGGTTTGCCCGCGCATCCCGCCTTATCCCCGCGCCTGTCGGCGCGCCCCCTTGAACAACAAGGGGGCTCCTGGGCTGGGGGATCGCGGGAAAGGCCTCTCCCCGCGCACGCCCGGCGGCTTTTCGTTCAGGTACCCGCCGGGCATGGCCCGGCGCTACCTCAGTGCTCGTGCGCTTCCGGGGCGGCGGCGCCGCCTTCGAGCTGGTCGAGGAAGTCGACCGCGCGGCGCAGGTGCGGGATCACGATCGAGCCGCCCACCACCAGGCCGACCGAGAAGGTCTCGAAGAACTCTTCTCGGGTCACGCCGGCGTCCTTGCACTGGGCCACGTGGTAGCTGATGCAGTCGTCGCAGCGCAGCACCATGGAGGCCACCAGGCCCAGCAGTTCCTTGGTCTTCACGTCCAGCGCGCCGGCCTGGTAGGTCTGCGTGTCCAGCGCGAAGAAGCGGCGCACCACCTGGTTCGGTTCGCCCAGGATGCGTTCGTTCATGCGCTTGCGGAAGTCGGTGAACTCGGCGATGCGGTCCTTGCTGCCGTCGTCGGCCGCGCTCATGCCTGGCCCTGCCCGGCCAGCAGCGGCTCGAGCTTGCCTTCACGGTGCAAGGCCATCATGTCGTCGTAGCCCCCCACGTGGACGTCGCCGACGAAGATCTGCGGCACGCTTGTACGGCGGGTCAGTGCCATCATCTTCTCGCGCTCGGCCGGGTCCAGGTCGATGCGGACCTCGGTCCACTGCTGGCCCTTGCTCTTCAGGAAGTTCTTGGCGGCCACGCAGTACGGGCAGACGGCGGTGGAATAGATGGTGATGGCGGGGGCACCGCCGGCGGTCTGGGCTGTCACGGGAAACTCCACGATGGATCGACGGTCTACATATGGTACCGGTGCGCTGGAATTTCCACGCCACGGCCGCAACACTGTGGATTAACGAATGGTTGCCCCCCACCCTGCCACGCTTGGCGCGCCCTGCCCGAGGACCCTCTGCTTGCGAGCCCTGCTGCTGACTACCGCCGTCACCCTGGCCCTGGCCATGCCGCTCGCCCAGGCCCAGGAGAAGCTGCCCGACATCGGCTCCTCGGCCGGCGAGCTGCTGACCCCGGCCCGCCAGGCCGAGTACGGTGCGATGATGCTGCGCGAGCTGCGCAACTATGGCTACCTGCTGGACGATCCGCTGGTCAACGACTGGCTGCAGACCATGGGTACCCGGCTCGGCTCCAACAGCGACCAGCCTCGCCAGCCCTACACGTTCTTCGTGATGAAGGACCGCCAGATCAACGCCTTCGCCACGCTGGGCGGCTACATCGGGGTCAATGCCGGCCTGGTGCTGACCGCCGAGCGCGAGGACGAGGTGGCTGCGGTGCTGTCGCACGAAATCGCCCACGTCACCCAGCAGCACGTGCTGCGCGGGGTCGAGCGTGCCCAGCGCGACCAGATCCCGATCCTGCTCGGCATGCTGGCGGCGGTGGTAGCCGCACAGGCCAGCAACAGCACCTCCTCGGGCAACGCGACGATGGCCGCGATCAGTTCCGGCATGGGCCTGATGCAGCAGCGCCAGATCAACTACACCCGCTCCAACGAATCCGAGGCCGACCGCCTCGGCATCCGCACCCTGTCGCGCAGCGGTTACGACGTGGACGCCATGGCCGGCTTCTTCGAGCGGATGGCATCGGCGATGCGCGGCAACGAGGGTGGCTACAGCGTGCCCGAGTTCCTGCGCACCCATCCGGTCAACATCACCCGCATCAGCGAGGCGAAGGCCCGCGCCGACCAGATGAAGAAGGACACGGTGCTGCTGACCACCAGCACCCCCAGCGGCGAGCGAAGGGAGCGCGTGGACCCGGCCGATCCCAGCCTGGCCGAACCCCTGTTGCGCGGAACCAACCCGCTGCTGCCCAGCAGCGTGCTGCGCATCCCGATGGGCCAGCTGAGCCGTGGCGCCAGTGGCGACTTCGACTGGGCCCGCGAGCGCCTGCGCGTGCTCAGCGCGGATTCCCCCCCCGAGCTGGAACGCGAGTATGCCGATCTGGCCAAGCGCCAGAAGGACGGCCTCAACGATGCCCAGCGCTATGGCCAGGCGCTGGCGGTGATGCGCAGCGGTCGCGCCGGCGCCACCCAGGCCCGGCAGACCCTGGCAGGCCTGCTGCAGACCCGCCCGGACAACCTGTGGCTGGCTCTGGGGCTGGGCGAGGCCGAATCGCGTGCAGGCCAGACCGCCCAGGCCAACAGCCGCTTCGAGCAGCTGCTGCGCCAGCACCCCAACAGCCGTCCGGTGGCGCTGACCTATGCCGAGATCCTGAACGAACAGGGCAGCCGCGAGGCGGGCCAGCGCGCGCAGGCCATGCTGCGGCCCCTGCTGTCGCAAAGCGGTAACGATCCGGTCTTCCAGCAGCGCTACGCCCGCGCCAGCGAATTGGCCGGCGACAGCGTGCGTGCCAGCGAGGCCTACGCCGAGGCGGCCTTCCTCAGCGGCCGGCCGGAACAGTCGCTGATGCAGCTGCAGGCGCTCAAGCGCAATCCGGCGCTGGACTACGTAGGCCGGGCACGGGTGGATGCACGCATCGAGGCGATCACCCCCACCGTGCTGGAGCTGCGCCGGCAGGGCGTGCAGGACCCGGACCTGGACCGCCGCTGAGCGCTGCATGACCGGCCGATGGCAATCCCGACCGGTTCCGGCCAGGTAGTCACAAACATGTCATCAAACCGTAGTCTACTGGCACCACTCCAGTAACCGAGCCCTACGGTGTCCTCGTGCAGAAACGCATCCTGATCGTCGATGACGAGCCCGCGATCCGTGAAATGGTCGCCTTCGCCCTGCGCAAGGGCGATTACGAACCGGTCCACGCCGGCGACGCCCGTGAGGCCCAGACCGCCATCGCCGACCGCGTCCCCGACCTGATCCTGCTGGACTGGATGCTGCCCGGCACCAGCGGCCTGGATCTGGCCCGCCGCTGGCGCAAGGAAACCCTGACCCGCGAAGTGCCGATCATCATGCTGACCGCCCGCGGCGAAGAAAACGACCGCGTCGGTGGCCTTGAAGCCGGCGTCGACGACTATGTGGTGAAGCCGTTCTCGGCGCGCGAACTGCTGGCCCGCATCCGTGCGGTGATGCGCCGTGCCCGCGAGGACGACGAGGACGGCAGCGTGGCGGTCGGCCCGATCCGCATCGACGGCGCCGCCCATCGCGTGTTCGCCAACGACCAGCCGGTGCCGATCGGCCCGACCGAATACCGCCTGCTGCACTTCTTCATGACCCACCCGGAGCGCGTCTATACCCGCGCCCAGCTGCTGGACCATGTGTGGGGCGGCAGCGTGTACGTGGAGGAGCGCACCATCGACGTGCACATCCGCCGCCTGCGCAAGACGCTGGAACCGTTCAATGCCGAAAACATGGTGCAGACCGTGCGCGGCGCCGGCTACCGCTTTTCCACTGCTACCTGAGCCTCGTCGTGCCGGCGCCACGCACCTGCGGGTGCCGGCGCCGGCAACTCTGCTATAACCCTCGGTTCACCCCAGTGAACCGCCGCACCTCAACGACGAGATCGCAATGCCCCGCCACATCCGCTCTGCCTGGTTGAAGACCCTGGCCACCGTTGCCGCGGTACTGCTGTTCGCCGGACTGGTGGGGTGGTTCACGGGCCATCTGTGGTTGTGCATCGCACTGGGCGCACTGGCCACGCTGGCATGGCATTACTGGCGCCTGCGCAGCGTGCTGCGGCGCCTGACCGCGCGCCAGCGCTGGGATACCGCCGAAGAAGGCACCGGCGTCTGGAACGAGCTGGACCGCCTGCTGTACCGCAACCAGGTGGAAATGCGCGTGCGCAAGCGGCGCCTGCTGGACATGCTGCGCAGCTATCGCGCTGCAGCCGCCGCATTGCCCGATGCGGTGGTGGTGCTGGACCGCAACAGCCAGCGCGTGCAGTGGTTCAACGAAGCGGCCACCGCCCTGCTCGGCCTGCATCACCCCGGCGACCTCGGCGAAGCCCTGGTCGAACGCCTGCAGCCGATGCCGCTGGCGCACTGGCTGGCCGGCGGCCGCAACGCCGAACCGATCCTCGACGTGCCTTCGCCGGTCGATCCGGCGATCCGCCTGAACCTGCGCCTGATTCCCTATTCGTCGGACTACTGGCTGCTGATCGCCCGCGACGTCAGCAAGCTGCTGCGCCTGGAACAGGTGCGCCGCGATTTCGTGGCCAACGTTTCACACGAACTGCGCACGCCGCTCACCGTCGTGCACGGCTATCTGGACATGATGGACCCGGAGGATTTCCCGGGAACCGGACCGATGCTGGAAGAAATGCGCAAGCAGAGCCAGCGCATGGCCCAGCTGGTGGAAGACCTGCTGACCCTGTCGCGCCTCGAATCGCAGGAACACAGCGAGGAAGAGACCGTGGCCATGCAGCCGATGCTGGCGACCCTGCGCCGCGAAGCCGAAGCGCACAGCCAGGGCCGCCACCAGATCAGCATCGACGACCTGGCCGGCGTTGACCTGCAGGGCTCGACCAAGGAACTGCACAGCGCCTTCTCCAACCTAGTCACCAATGCGGTGCGCTATACGCCGGCCGGTGGCCGCATCGCCGTGGAGTTCCGCCGCGAAGGCGACGGTGCCGTGCTGGCGGTGCGCGATTCCGGCTACGGCATCCCGGCCTCCCACCTGCCGCGCCTGACCGAACGTTTCTACCGTGTCTCCAGCAGCCGCTCCCGCGAAAGCGGCGGTACCGGCCTGGGCCTGTCCATCGTCAAGCACATCCTCGGCCTGCACCACGCACGGCTGGAGATTGAAAGCGAAGTCGGCAAGGGCTCGGTGTTCTCCTGCCATTTCGATGCCGACCACGTGCGCCCGCGCGAGTCCGCCCCCCTGACCTCCATCGAAGAATGACGCCATGAGCAGCCTCGGATCCCTCCCCCTCCCCGTGAGCCCGGACAACGATCCGTTGCGCGACCCGGCGCTCTACATCAACCGCGAGCTGTCGCAGCTGGATTTCAACTTCCGCGTGCTGGCGCAGGCGATGGACCCGCAGGTGCCGCTGCTGGAGCGCCTGCGCTTCATGTGCATCTCCTGCACCAACCTCGACGAGTTCTTCGAGATCCGCGCCGCCGCCGTACGCCACGCACAGGAATTCGGCCTGCCGCCGGCACCGGACGGGATGAGCCCGCAGGCCATCCTCAACGCCATCCATGACCGCGCCGCGGAACTGGTGGACCAGCAGTACCGCTGCTGGAACGAGACGCTGCGCCCGGCGCTGATGGAAGCCGGCATCGGCGTGCTCGGCCGCCATTCCTGGACCGATCGCCAGAAGCGCTGGCTGCGTGCGTACTTCCGCAACGAGATCATGCCGGTGCTGTCGCCGCTGGGCCTGGACCCGGTGCACCCGTTCCCGAAGATCCTCAACAAGTCGCTGAACATCGTGGTGGTGCTGAAGGGCACCGACGCGTTCGGCCGCGCCGGCCACCTGGCCATCGTGCGTGCGCCGCGCTCGCTGCCGCGCATCATCCAGCTGCCGGAGAAACTCGGCGGTCCGCAGAACTTCGTGTTCCTGTCCTCGGTACTGTCCACCTTCGTCGATGAGCTGTTCCCGGGCATGGAAGTCCAGGGCGCCTACCAGTTCCGCGTTACCCGCAACTCCGAGCTGGTGGTGGACGAGGAGGAAGTGGAGAACCTGGCGCTGGCACTGCGAGACGAACTGGTCGACCGCGGCTACCGGCCGGCGGTGCGCCTGGAAATCGCGCAGGACATGCCGCGCGACATCGTGCGCACCCTGCTGCAGAACTTCGGCCTGACCGAGAACGCGGTGTACCGCATCGACGGCCCGGTCAACCTCAACCGCATCATCCAGCTGTACGACCTGATCGCGCAGCCGGACCTGAAGTACCCGCCGATGACGGCGCGCACACTGCGCGACAGCGACGGCATCTTCGAGACCACGGCCCGCCAGGACCTGCTGCTGCACCATCCATTTGATGCCTTCACCGCGGTGCTGGACCTGATCCGGCAGGCGGCGATCGACCCGAACGTGCTGGCGATCAAGCAGACCCTGTACCGCACCGGCAAGGACTCGCTGATCGTCGACGCACTGATCCAGGCCGCACGCAACGGCAAGGATGTGACCGTGGTGGTCGAACTGCGTGCGCGCTTCGACGAGGAAGCCAACCTCGGCCTGGCCGATCGCCTGCAGGAAGCCGGCGTGCAGGTGGTGTATGGCGTGGTCGGTTACAAGACCCACGCCAAGATGCTGCTGATCGTGCGCCGCGAGGGCCGCAAGCTGCGCCGCTACGTGCACCTCGGTACCGGCAACTACCACAGCGGCACCGCCCGCGCGTACACCGACATCAGCCTGATCACCGCCGATGCGGACATCGGCAACGATGTGCACCTGCTGTTCCAGCAGCTGTCCGGGCTGGCCTCGAAGATGAAGCTCAAGCGCCTGCTGCAGTCGCCCTTCACCCTGCACACCGGCATCCTCGGCCGCATCGAGCGCGAGACGCGCATCGCCGCCGCCGGCCGCCCGGCGCGGATCATCGCCAAGATGAACGCCCTGAACGAACCGCAGGTGGTGCGCGCGCTGTATGCCGCGTCGCAGGCCGGCGTGCAGATCGACCTGATCATCCGCGGCGCCTGCACCCTGCGCCCGGGTGTGCCGGGCATCTCGGACAACATCCGCGTGCGCTCGATCGTCGGTCGCTTCCTGGAGCACAGCCGCGTCTACTGGTTCGGCAACGACGGCGCACCGGAGATGTACTGCGCCAGCGCCGACTGGCTGGAACGCAACCTGCTGCGCCGGGTCGAGACCTGCTTCCCGATCCTCGACCCGGAGCTGGCCAAGCGGGTCTACCGCGAGGTCCTGCAGAACTACCTGGACGACAACCTCAACGCCTGGGAACTGGATGCCGACGGCATCTACCACAAGCGTGCCCCGGCGCACGACGAAGCCCCGCATTCTGCGCAGATGGCATTGATGCAGGGTCTGTAACCCGGTGTGTCGACCAAGGTCGACACCTACCAAGAGCGGTAGGCACCGATTTTGGTCGGGATTGGATCAGTGCCGACCAACGGTCGGCACCTACCATCAGATCGCAGAGAACTGTCGAAGGCGGGGTGGGTCCAGTTGCGGGGGCGTGAGCGCCATGGATGGCGCGACCGAGCTTACATGGGTGAGGGCGCTTTGCTTGCGAAGCACTGCTTCGCAAGCGCCCGAACGCTCAGCCGCTAGCGGCTGGGCCGGGCCCCGGAGGGGGACTTGCGCCGTCCCCCGCAACCGGACCCACCCCGCCATCCCACGGATAGCCTGCTGTTGCTGTTCCTGTTGCTGTTGATTCGGCAGGTGCAGGGCGCAGCCCTGCCGCACTCCCCTCTTCCAAAATGTGAAGGCCGCGCGGTGACGAGCACACCGCCCCTTCGGCTAACATTCGTCCATGCCGCACACCACCACGACTCCGCCCGCATTGCAGGATGGCGACCTGCTGGCCGCCATCGACCTTGGCTCCAATAGTTTCCACATGGTCATCGCGCGCTACACGCTCGGCCAGCTGCGGGTGATCGACCGCCTGCGCGAGACCGTGCGCATGGCCGACGGCCTGGACGGCAAAGGCGGGCTCTCCTCCGCTGCCCGGCAGCGCGCGCTGGAATGCCTGGCCCGCTTCGGCCAGCGCATCCGCAACGTACCGCCGCACCGGGTGCGCGCACTGGCCACCAACACCGTGCGCCAGCTGCGTTCACCGCAGTCGTTCCTGGTTCCCGCCGAAACCGCGCTCGGACATGCCATCGAAGTGGTCAGCGGCCGCGAAGAAGCGCGCCTGATCTACCTGGGAGTGGCCCATGCGCAACCGCCCAAGCCCGGCCAGCGCCGGCTGGTGATCGACATCGGCGGCGGCTCCACCGAATTCATCATCGGCATGGGCATGCAGACCCTGGAGCGCGAAAGCCTGCAGGCCGGCTGCATTGCCAGCACCCGGCGTTTCTTCCCCGGCGGCAAGCTGAGCAAGAAGCGCTGGAAGGACGCGCTGGCCGAGATCGGTCGCGAGTTCCAGCCCTTCGCCAGCAAGTACCGCGCGCTGGGCTGGCAGGAAGCGCTGGGTTCTTCAGGCACGCACAAGGCGATCAGCGAGATCTGCGCGACGATGAAGCTGAGCAAGGGCGCGATTACCGCCGAGGCCCTGCCGCAACTGCGCGACGAACTGCTGAAGGCCAAGAAGATCGACGACATCCAGTTGCCAGGCCTGTCCAGCGACCGCCGCCCGATCATTGCCGGCGGCATCCTGGTGCTGGAGGCCGCCTTCCAGGCGCTGGGCCTGCAGAAGCTGCTGGTCAGCAAGGCCGCGATGCGCGAAGGCATCCTTTACGACATCGTCGGCCGCGCTGGCGAGAACGACCTGCGCGATGAATCGGTGTCCGCGCTCAGCCAGCGCTACGGCATCGATACCGTGCAGGCCGACCGTGTGCAGGACACCGCGCTGTCACTGCTGGAACAGGTGCAGGAACGCTGGCGGCTCGATGCCGACGACGCGCGCATGCTCGGCTGGGCCGCGCGCCTGCACGAGCTGGGCCTGATGATCGCGCACAGCGGCTACCACGTGCATGGCAGCTACGTGCTGGAACACTCGGATATCGCCGGCTTCTCGCGGCAGGAGCAGCAGATGCTGGCCGCGCTGGTGCGCAGCCATCGCCGCAGCGTGACCAAGACCGCCTTCGACGCCCTGCCCGAGCGCCTGCTGCTGACCGCTCGCCGGCTGGCCGCCCTGCTGCGCCTGGCGGTGCTGCTCAATCGTGCCCATGAGGACGATCCACTGCCGGCGTTGGAACTGACCGCCGACGACAACCGCCTGTCGTTGATCGTGCCGCAGGCCTTCATCGATGCCCGGCCACTGCTGCGCGCCGATCTGATCGGCGAGACCGACGGCATCGCCGGGCTGGGCATCCAGTTCCGGCCCTTCGTGGCCTGAGGCTCACGCTTTCCCGCGAGGGGAAAGAAGGTCACACACCGTTACGGTTCGCGCATGCGCCCCCGGTTGACCTGCTGCGACGCAGCAGATCAAGTCGTGGGAGCGCATTCAGCGTTACAGCTAAGCGACTGCTTTTGTTGGGCTTTCGTGAAACCTGACGATGAAGCCCGGTACAAATCGACACAGCCTCTTTACAGAGCATTAACCAACGAGACTACTATCGGGTCATCGGTCCGCTTGTGGGCGGCCGATTTCTTCGACGCCCCTTTTGGCGTCCCTGCACGACCTGAGAGAGAGAGAGCTCGTCATGACTTCACGTACCACCCCCCTGGGGCAGGCCATCCGCTACGCCCTGGCAACCACTGCGACGCTGGCCGCCCTGCCTGCGTTCGCCCAGAGTGGCAGCACCGCCGCGCCGACCACCCTGGATCGCATCGAGATCACTGGCTCGCGCATCCGCCAGGTGGACGTGGAGACCGCTCAGCCGGTCCTGGCACTGAGCCGGTTGGACATCGAGCGCCAGGGCTTCAGCTCGGTGGCCGACATCCTGCAGAACGTGACCGCCATGGGCAGCCCGGCGATCAGCCGTGCAAACGCACTGAGCTCGGGTGAAAACACCGGCGGCACCTACATCGACATGCGCAACCTGGGCGCGCAGCGCACCCTGGTGCTGGTCAACGGCAAGCGCCTGGGCATCAGCACCTCGGGCCTGCAGGACGTGTCCTCGCTGCCGGTGTCGGCGGTGGAGCGCATCGAAGTGCTGAAGGATGGCGCGTCGGCCATCTACGGTTCCGATGCGATGGCCGGCGTGGTCAACATCATCACCCGTTCCAACGTCAACGGTGTGACCGCCAACGTCTACCACGGCCAGTACAGCGAAGGTGACGGCGCGCGCGACCGCTTCGACGTGGTGGGTGGCTGGAGCAATGACCGCGTGTCGCTGACCCTGGCACTGGAGCACTCCGAAGAAAAGAGCGTCTGGGCCAAGGACCGCTGGTTCAGCAAGTACGGCGTGAGCGACCGCCACCCGAATGATGCCTCCAACTGGACCACGCTGAGCCAGTGGGGTCAGGTCACCGGCCTGAAGGGCGGCCCGGGCTGCACCAACACCAAGGACGGCTGCGGCTACTCGCTCAACCGTGGTGCTGACCCGACCAACCCGGCCAACTACCACCTGACAGATGCGACCCCGTTCACCGGCGACGTCAGCAACGCCAACGAACAGATGCACGTCATGTATCCGCTCAAGCGTGATTCGGTGTACTTCGACGGTCGCTTCAAGATCACCGACCAGGTCAACCTGCGCACCGAATTCGGCTACAACAAGCGTTCGGCCGAGCGTCAGATTGCGGGCTACCCCCTGCAGTCCAGCTCGGTGTCCATCTCGGGCGACCCGACCGCTACCGGCCTGATGTCCAAGGACAGCTACTTCAATCCGTTCGGCAACCAGCACGGCTATGCCAAGCCAACCGACGTGGCCTGGAACCGCCGCACCTGGGAAATCCCGCGTGTGAGCACCAGCGAACTGAAGACCTACCGTGCGGTAGTGTCGCTGGATGGCAGCTTCGAGATCGGCCAGCGCTACTTCGACTGGGACGTGGGCTACCAGTACAACCGCAACGAGCTGACCGCTACCGCCACCGGCAACCTGCACAAGAAGCGCGTGCGTGACGCCGTGGGTCCGTCGTTCCTGGATCCGGCCACCGGCAAGGTGATGTGTGGCCGTCCGGGCGCGGTGATCAGCGGCTGCACGCCGTGGAACCCGCTGGTGCCCTACGGCAAGAACGATCCGAACGGACTGACCGGCAATGAAGAACTGATGGCCTGGCTGTTCCCGGCGGAGCACACCACCGGCCGGACCACCACCAAGAACGCGTTCGCCAACCTGTCCGGCAGCATCGTGACCCTGCCGGCCGGCGACCTGGGCTTCGCTTTCGGCGTGGAAAGCCGCAAGGAAGATGGCCGCTACACCCCCGATGCCCTGGCCCAGACCGGCGCTACCACCAACCTGGCCGCAGGCCCGACCGGTGGCAGCTACAACGTGAAGGAAGCCTATCTGGAGCTCAGCGTGCCGGTGCTGGCCGACCTGCCTGGTGCGCGTGAGCTGAGCTTCAGTGCCGCCACCCGCTACTCCAAGTACAACACCTTCGGCAACACGCTCAACAGCAAGTTCGGTTTCAAGTGGAAGCCGATCGACCAGCTGCTGGTCCGTGGTACCTGGGCCGAAGGATTCCGCGCACCGACCATCAACGATCTGTACGGTGGCGGTTCGGAAACCTTCGCGCAGTTCAGCGACCCGTGCGACACCGTGTTCGGCTCGGCCAAGGGCAGTGCTGAAGTCCGCTCGCGCTGCGCACGTGACATCGCCGATGCCGCCAACTTCCGCCAGCTGAAGCAGGGCAACACGCCGGTAACCACGGCACAGGATGCGACCCCGACGCCGTTCGTTTCCGGTTCCAACCCACTGCTGGTTCCGGAAACCTCGACCAGCAAGACGCTGGGCCTGGTGTGGAGCCCGACCTTCGTCAGCAACCTCAACGTGGCGCTGGACTGGTGGAAGATCCGCATCGACAACACCATCGTCGGTGATAGCCCGAACCAGATCCTGAAGGACTGCTATGAGCAGGGCATCGAATCGCGCTGCAGCCGCTTCACCCGCGACCCGTCCAACGGCATCGTCACCGGCCTGAAGTTCGGCAACCGCAACGCCGGCTTCGCCGAGACCGAAGGCTATGACCTGGATGTCAGCTACCGCGTCGACACCGGCTACGGCAAGCTGAGCGCAGGCTGGACCAGCACCTATGTGAGCAAGAACGTCTACCGCTCCACCAATGATGTCCGTGATGCGATCACGCCGATCAACGGCGTGGCCAACACCATCGGCACCGCCACCAGTCTTGCCTTCCGCGTGCGCTCGAACCTGGTGCTGGGCTGGGATGTGGGTGACTTCGGCGTCAGCTGGACGGCACGCTACTACTCCGGTGTGAAGGAGCGCTGCCTCAACGCCTCGCGGTATCCGGACGAATGCTCCGATCCGACCTTCCTGGCTCCGTGGCTGAAGTCGCCGACCGCGTACAACGAGCGCGGTGCAGTGACCTTCCACGACGTGCAGTTCCGCTACAACCTGCCGTGGGATGCCACCGTTTCGGTGGGCGCGAACAATGTGTTCGGCAAGGAAGCGCCGGTGATGTACAGCAAGCCGAACTCGTCGTTCTCCTACTACGGTGGCTACGACATCGGTCGCTTCATGTACATGAAGTACCAGCAGCGCTTCTGATCCATCCGCGCTGTTGAAGCTCGATGACCACGGCCCTTCGGGGCCGTGGTTTTTTTCTGCCTCCGCGCAGGCTGTCGCTTTCCACATTGACCGTGATGCGTTCAATCAGGGACACGGTCCTCTGCGCTGCGTTCGCCGCGATGCCACAGGTTGGAGCAATCGATTGATCTGCTTCCGCTTTGTGCAGAAGCGTCACGGCCGTCTGCAGCGCTTTCGTCGCTTCCCCATACGTCTCCCCATCCATCAGTACGACGTGGTTGCCGGCTGGTCGAATGACCGCGCCTCGATCAGCGTCGCGGCCGAGCATGTCGAAGAGAAGGGGGTGTGGGCCAAGGATCGCGGCTTCAGTGCCTACCTATACCGACCGTCATCCGGATGATGGCTGGACCACGGTCGGACAGTGGGGCGCATCGTCGGCTTCAATGGCCCAGGCTGCAGCAACAGCCGTGGCTGCAGCTATTCGCTGGATCGCGGCAGCCAGCCGGGCGGGCCGGACAGCTTCCACCTCAGTGACAACACGCCGTTCACCGGTGATGTCAGCAACAGCAACGAGCAGATGCACCTGCAGACGCCGATCAAGCGCGATTCGATCTTCGTCGACGCGCGCGTGGATCTGAACGAGCAGGTCCGCTTCAATACCCAGCTGTCCTACAACCGGCGCACCACCACCCGCCAGATTGCCGGCTATCCGTTCCAGTCCGGCGCAGGCGGCATCACGCCGATGTCCGCCGACAGCTGGTTCAACCCGTTCGGCAGCCACCACGGTTACGAAACGCCCAGCGATGTGCACTGGAACCGCCGTACGTGGGAGGTTCCGCGGGTCAGCAGCAGCGAACTGACCACCTGGCAGGGCGTTGCCGCCTTTGAAGGCAGCTTCGAATTCGGCGGCCGGGATTTCGACTGGGAAGCCGGCTACCAGTACAACCGCAGCGAACTGACCCAGCGTGCCACCGGCAACCTGCACAAGCAGCGCGTGGCCGATGCCACCGGCCCTTCGTTCTTCAACCCGGAAACCGGCAAGGTTGAATGCGGCACCCCGGGGGCACCGATTGCCGGTTGCAAACCGTGGAATCCGCTCGTGCCGTATGGCCAGGATGATCCCTATGGCCTGACCGGCAACAAGGAACTGCATGACTGGTTGTTCCCCGAAGAACTCACTCGTGGCCGCACCACCACCCGCAACCTGTTCGCCAGCCTCAGTGGAAGCCTCGCGACACTGCCCGCGGGCGAACTGGGCATTGCCTTGGGCGCCGAGAGCCGCCGCGAGGACGGTCGCTTCATTCCCGACGCGCTGGCGCAGACCGGGGCCACCACCAACCTCGCCGCAGGCCCTACCGGCGGTGGCTACCGCGTCGACGAGGCCTATCTGGAGCTGAGCGTGCCGGTGCTGCGCGACCTCCCCGGTGCGCGCGAGCTGACGCTCAATGCAGCGACGCGCTACTCGGACTACTCCACCTTCGGCGGAACCCTCAACAGCAAGTTCGGCTTCAGCTGGAAGCCGATCGATCAGCTGCTGGTCCGTGGCACCTGGGCGCAGGGCTTCCGTGCACTGACCATCTCCAACCTCTACGGCGGCGGCTCGCAGACCTTCACCACCGGTTTCCGTGATCCCTGCGATACCGTCTATGGCGCCGCCGCCAGCAGCCCGGAGGTTCGTGCGCGCTGCGCCGCCGACATCGCCAACGCGGACAGCTACCGCCAGCTCGGCCAGGGCAACCAGCCGATCACCGGCAGCAGCGGGCAGTCCCCCCTGCCCTTCACCAGTGGCTCCAATCCGGATCTGCAGCCGGAAACCTCCATCAGCCGCACCCTGGGCCTGGTCTGGAGCCCGACGTTCGCTGAAGGGCTGCACATCGCACTGGACTGGTGGAAGATCCGCATCGACAACACCATCGTCCCCGACCACCCCAACGACATCCTCCGTGACTGCTATGAGCTGGGCATTGCCGAGCGCTGCGGCAGCTTCACCCGCGACCCGGAGCTGGGCATCGTCGACACGCTCAACTATGGCAGCCGCAACAGCGGCTTCCGCCAGGCCGAAGGCTATGACCTGGAGGTCGGCCACAAGATCGAAACGTCTTGGGGCACGCTGAGCGCCGACTGGAAAACCACCTATGTCGTTGCCGCGGTGGAGCGCACCACCAACGAGGCGGATGTGCCGCCGATTCCCAGCAATGGCATCGCCACTGACGGCGGCATCGGCTTCCGCGTGCGCTCCAACGCATCGCTGGGCTGGGAGCGCGGCAATCTCGGCCTCACCTGGGGCCTGCGCTACTTCTCTGCGGTCAAGGAGCGCTGCCTGGGCGTTGATGAGTATCCGAACGAGTGTTCGCACCCCGACCAGCGCGCACCGTGGTTCAGCGGCACGCGCGACTACAACCGTCGCGGGTCGGTCACCTTCCACGACGTGCAGGCGCGTTACAGCCTGCCGTGGGATGCGACCGTCTCGATCGGCGCCAACAACGTATTCGGTCGCCAGGGACCGATCATGTACAGCCAGCCGAGCGCCAACTTCTCTTACTACGGCGGCTTCGACATCGGTCGTTTCATCTACATGAAATACCAGCAGCGCTTCTGATCCACCGCGCCCCCTGCACGACCGCCACGGCCCTTCGGGGCCGTGGCTTCGTACAGGGACCTGACCACCGTCATCCCGTGGTCGCAAAGCGGTCATATCGGCTACATCGCCAGGCCCGAGCATGCCGGAAACCCGGAGGCCCGCCATGCGCTATGCCATCGTCACCGAGACCTACCCGCCGGAAGTGAACGGCGTTGCCCTGACCGTGCAGGGGCTGGAACAGGGACTGCGCAACGCCGGCCACGAGATCGACCTGATCCGCCCGCGACAGGCCAGTGAAGCGCTGGACTCCGCAGCGGGCACCCTGTTGGTTCCTGGCGCCGGCCTGCCGCGTTACCCTGGTCTGCGCTTTGGCCTGCCGGCCCCGATCCGGCTCGGGCGCCATTGGCAGCAGCAACGCCCGGATGCCGTGTATGTCGCCACCGAAGGCCCGCTGGGCTGGTCGGCCGTGCGCACTGCACGGCGCCTCGGCATCCCGGTGGCCAGTGGCTTCCACACCCGCTTCGACGAGTACCTGCCCGACTACGGCGTGGCCTGGCTGCAGGCGGCCGCGATGCGCTGGATGCGTCGCTTCCACAACCAGGCCGATGCGACGCTGGTACCCACCCGCGAACTGCAGCAGTTCCTCGGCGAACAGGGCTTCGAACGGGTGCGCCTGCTGGCACGCGCTGTCGATAGCCAGCAGTTCGATCCGGGCCGGCGTGATCCTGCGCTACGCGAAGAATGGGGCGTGGACGGCAATGGCCTGGTCGCGATCCATGTCGGCCGCATCGCTGCGGAAAAAAACCTTGGCCTGGCGGTGAAAGCCTTCCGCCGGCTGCAGCAGATCCGGCCCAAAGCCCGCTTCGTCTGGGTGGGTGATGGTCCGGCCCGCGAAAAACTGGCACATGAAAACCCCGATTTCATTTTCTGCGGCATCCAGCGCGGCGAAGCCCTGGCACGGCATTTCGCCAGCGGCGACCTGTTCCTGTTCCCCAGCCGCAGCGAGACCTTTGGCAACGTGACCCTGGAAAGCATGGCCAGCGGCCTGGCCACCGTCGCTTTCGACTACGGTGCGGCCCGCGAATACCTGCGTGATGGCGAGAACGGTGCGGCCGTGGAAAACGATGAGCAGTTCATCGAGGCAGCGGTGCAGCTGGCCGCCGATGATGCACGGCGCCGCGAATTCGGCAGCAGCGCCGCACGTGCGATGAAGCGCCTGCATCCACAGCAGGTCGTTGCCGAATTCGATGCCCTGCTGGCTGAGCTGGCCCAGTCGCGGAGGAGCGGCCATGCGCACCACGCCGCTTGAGCTGCTGGCCGGCCGCGAGGCGCGGCTCTGCCGCCGGGCCAACCACTACTGCCGGCGCCGCCGCGTGCGTCGCCTGTTCTCGGTCATCAGCCGGCTCGGCGATGGCGTGTTCTGGTACGTGCTGATGGGCGCGCTGGTGGCACTGGACGGCTTCGACGGACTGCGTGCATCGGTGCACATGGCCGCCACCGGCCTGGCCGCACTGCTGCTCTACAAGGGCCTCAAGCGCTGGACCCGGCGTCCCCGCCCGTATGCGGCCGATCTGCGCATCCGCGCCTGGGTGGCGCCGCTGGACGAGTTCAGCTTCCCCTCCGGGCACACCCTGCACGCGGTGTCGTTCACCATCGTCGCGCTGGCCTACTACCCGTGGCTGGCGCCGCTGCTGGTGCCGTTCACCTTCGGCGTCGCGTTGTCGCGGGTGGTGCTGGGCCTGCACTATCCCAGCGATGTATTGGCAGCGACGGGCATCGCGGTGCTGCTGGCGTCGGCCAGCCTGGCCTGGTTGCCGCTGCCGGTGTAGCCCCCTGGGGCAGATCCCTTCGGTAGCGCCGGGACATGCCCGGCGGTGGATGCCCTAGAATGCCCGCATGACCACGTTGTTCATTTCCGACCTGCACCTGGACCCCAGCCGTCCGGAGATCACCGACCTGTTCCTGCGCTTCCTGCGCGAGCAGGCGCCCGGCGCCGATGCGCTGTACATCCTCGGCGACCTGTTCGAAGCCTGGATCGGCGACGACACGCCCTCGCCCGCTGCCGATGCGGTGGCCGACGCGCTGAAGGTACTTTCCGACAGCGGCGTGCCGGTGTACTTCATCCGCGGCAACCGCGATTTCCTGCTCGGCGAGGACTACGCGCGCCGTGCCGGCCTGCGCATCCTGCCCGACCCGTGCGTGATCGAGCTGTACGGCCGCCCGGTGCTGCTGCAGCACGGCGACCTGCTGTGCACGGACGACATCCCCTACCAGCAGTTCCGCGCACAGACGCGCGACCCGGTCTTCCAGGCGCAGTTCCTGTCGCAGCCGCTGGCCGCGCGCATTGCCTTCGCACAGAAGGCACGTGAAGCGAGCCAGGCCCGCCAGTCGGAAATGAAGCAGGGTGATCGCGCGCAGTTCGAGACCGTCACCGACGTGGCGCCGGCCGAAGTCGATGCCACCTTCGTGCGCCATGGCGTGGACACCATGATCCACGGCCACACCCATCGCCCGGCGGTGCACACGCTGCAGGCCGGTGGCCGCGCCTGCAACCGCATCGTGCTGGGTGACTGGTACGAACAGGGATCGGTGCTGCGCGTGGATGCCGGCGGCTGGTCGCTGGATACACTCGCGCGCGAATGATGGATCGCGGGGTACCAACCAAGGTTGGCATCTACCAGGGCAGGTGAACGCACCCGGGTAGACGCCGACCCCGGTCGGCGGTTGGCCTCAGCGGAAGGCCGCGATGGTGGCCTTGGTATTGACCAGCACGCGCTGGTTGTCGGCGGTGCTGGCATTGCCCATCGGGATGCCGTTGTAGCTGATGTTCGGGTTGGACCAGTAGTTCAGGCGCGGGCAGCCGGCCGAGCAGTCATAAGCCATGATCGTGCGCCAGCGCGAACCGGAGGACGGCTCGTAGCGATAGCCGTGCCCATAGGCATAGGGCGACGTGCTGGGATCACTGGCGATATCGTGCCGCGCACTCTGCAGGTGGCCGATCTCATGCGCGAAGGAGTAATAGCCGGTCGCGCAATCCCAGTACACCGCCGCGAACGCCGTCGATGCCGTCGAACCGATGCCCGACGCCAACCCGCAGTAGCTCGTGTTGTTGATCAGCAGCACGCCGACATCGGCCGCAGTGGTGTTGCGGCTGGTGTGGATGCTGTCCATGTAGCCGTCGCTGGTGTTGCGGAAGCGGGTCAGGTCGGTGGTGAAGTTGCCGGATTCGGTGTAGCTGGTGGTTTCATAGCCGGCCAGCTGCAGGGTGATGCCCACGTTGCTGTTGACGTAGCCCTGGTTGGATTCGGCCACCGCCAGCTGCACCAGCGACTGCATGTTGCCGCCATAGGCCGTTACCGCTGCATTGGTTGCCACCACCAGCACGCGGATGGTGGCCGGGGTACCGGACGAGGCCTGCGCGATGCCGATGCGGTCATTGTTGCCCATCGGGATTTTCGGCAGCTGGTTGTAGTCGGCCGGATGATCGGCCGGCATCCGCGATTCATCCACTTCCACCAGTACATGGCGGTTGCCCAGCGGGCGCAGGCGATACAGCTTGCCGTCCTTGCGGATCGAACCGGTGAGGGTGTTGCCCGAACGCACCAGGATCACTGAATTACCAGGATCATCCTGGCCGTTCGAAGCGGTGGCAGTCAGCCGATCGGACGGCGAGCGCAACTGGCCGTACCAGATGCTGCCGCCATCGGGCAGGGCTTCCACCTTGCTGCGCACCGCCTGCACGCGCTGGCCAAGCAGTTCGAACTCCAGCTGCGGCTGCACAGTGGCAGCAGCGTCGACACGCACTTCCTGTACCGTCGCGGTGGACGGGGTGGCCAGCAGCTTGCCCAGCGCGGGCTCACTGTTTGCCGATGCGCGGCTGATGACCGTCACCGGCTCGAACAACGGTGCCGCATGCGCGGCCGCTGCCACCGACAAACCCAACACCAGGCCACCTGCCGCTTTGCCAATCGATCTGGACAACATTGCGTCGCTCCTTGAATGATGTGAACAGCGTTGATGCAGCACGCCCGGGTTTGCCGGGTCTGGCCATCTGGCCTGCGCGGGTCGTGTGAATTCAATAGAAGATGGGAATGAAAATCAGGAACTGTGATCAACCGCATCTGCGTTAAGTAAGGTCAAAAGCGTCACTACACTTCGCCAATACACCGCTTTCGCGCTACCGTGACGCAGCCACGACGGGGAATGCACATGGCACCATCGCAGGACACGGACGAAGATGTCGGCTTGCTGCGGATCGGCCTGTTCTTCGATGGCACCCGCAACAACGCACACAACCTGGCACGCGGTCGCCCACAGGTTCCGCAGCCACGCCCGGCGCAGCTACGCGCGGATGATGATTCGACCTACCAGAGCCGGCTGACCAGCAGCTACGACAACGGCCTGACCAACATCGCGCGCCTGCAGCAGCTGTATCCGGACAGCCGCCGCGATGCGATGGCCGCGCCTTCGCTGTCGATCTATGTCGAGGGCGTGGGGACCCGCGATGATGCCGATGACGATCTGATCGGACTGGCCTTCGGCATCGGTGCCAGTGGCGTTCGCGCGAAAGTGCAGCGCGCGCTGCAGGTGCTGCTGCCGGCGGCACTGGCCGAGCTGTCCGCGCGCTGGCAGCGACCGCTGCGTGGCGTGCAGCTGGATCTGTTCGGCTATTCGCGCGGTGCTGCCGCGGCACGTGATATCGCCAACCAGCTGCAGGCCTGGGACAGCGCGCGCTGGCGCCAGCTGCTGCAGGGCGCCAGCCTGCCCTGCACTGCGGACTTCGCCGCCGTCACGCGGGTGCTGCGCTTCATCGGGCTGTTCGACACCGTGGTTGCAGTCAATGGTGGCCGCGCCGATGAACACCCGCAGCTCGCCCTGCGCAGTGGCATCGCTGCACACGTCGTGCAACTGGCCGCGCGTGACGAGCATCGCCAACACTATCCACTGACCAGCGTCGCGCCAACGTTCACCGAGATCGCCCTGCCCGGCGTGCACGCCAACATCGGCGGTGGCTACAACCAGTTGGAAGAAGGGCCCAAGCTGCTCAGCCGTCCGCGCCGGCAGCAGCTGCGCCGCCCAGCGGTTTCCGACTACCAGGTCCCTCCACTGGCGTTGCTGCAGGCCACCACGGCCTACGCCAAAACGCAGGCCGACGCCGAACGCTGGCGGCAGCAGCTGGGCGTGGGTGAAAAGGAGGTCTGGGTGGATGTCTGGCACCAGTGGCAGCAGCAGCGTCGCGCCGGCAGCCGCAGCGTGCTGCTCTCCCCGGTGCTGTATGTGACCGCCGCGGTGGTGCTGCGTCGGCGCATCGACTGGCGTTACCAGCTGATCGCACTGCAGGTGATGCAGCAGCACGCCATCGATGCTGGCGTGCGATGGACCGCCAATGCCGCTGGAGTTCCCGGCTGGGAGCTGCCGTCTGCCCTGCAGCCGATCGCACGCCGACTGGTGGCCGGACAGGCGCTGACGCAGACACAGGAGGCGCTGCTGCGACGGCGTTACCTGATGCAGTCGGCGCATTGGAACTTTGATGCACTGGGCGACACCGCACTGACCTACGCCGCCGATGCCGGCGTCAGCGAGCTGCCGTACCGGCCGGGTCCCGGCCTGTTCTACATCAACCGGCCGACGGTGGATGGCAAGCGCGTGGTGTTGCCGAACGCATGAAAAAAGGGACGGAGGGGATTAAGTCGTTTATGCATAAACGACTTAATCCCCTCCGTCCCCTTTTCTTCAACCGGCCTGTTCAATCAGGTTGGCCAGCTCATCCGCATCGAACCCGGCCAGCAGGCGCGCTTCGATGTTGAACGGCCCATGCAGGTAGCCGCCGGCGTACTCCACCAGCAGTTCCTTGAAACGTGCGCGCGGCTCGACGCCGGCGAGATCGCAGTACCAGCGGTACCAGCGCGAACCGGCAGCGACATGCGCCACTTCCTCGCGCAGGATCACTTCCAGTACGTCGGCGGTCTCGTCATCGCCGACATTGCGCAGCTTCCCGATCATGCCCGGTGTCACGTCCAGGCCGCGCGCTTCCAGTACGCGTGGCACCAGCGCCATGCGTGCCAGGCCATCGTGCGCGGTCTTTTCGCACATTTCCCACAGGCCGTTGTGCGCAGGGAAATCGGCATAGTCGTGGCCATGCACCTGCAGGCGTTCGCGCAACAGCATGAAGTGCCGCGATTCGTCGTCGGCACAGCTGACCCAGTCGGCATGGAACGCCGACGGCAGGCCACGGAAGCGGTATACCGCATCCCAGGCCAGGTCGATCGCGTTGAGTTCGATATGGGCGATGGCGTGGATGAAGGCGGCACGCCCTTCCACACCGCCCAGTCCACGCCGCGGCACTTCACGCGGATGCACCAGCACCAGCTGCGCCGGCCGGCCAGGCATGCGGATCGGCTCCGGCGGCGGTGCATCGGCCGCCACCTTCAGGCGGCCAGCACGGAACGCGGCGGCATAGGCCTGGGTCAGCGCCACCTTGCGCAGCGGGTCGGCTTCGGCCAGGCACTGCTGCGCAGCGCGCAGCAGGTCGCCACCAATGTCGGGTACATCGACCACGCCTGGACCTCAGGCGCGGCGCTTGTGCTTGGCGTCGTCCGAACGCAGCTGCTGGATGCGCTCGAAGTACCCCGGCTCGATACCCGTCGGGTAGTGGCCGTTGAAGCAGGACGAATCGAAGTTGCGCAGCGCCGGGTTGCCCTCGCTCACCGCCGCTTCCATGTCTTCCAGGTCCTGATAGATCAGCCAGTCGCAGCCCAGGTGGGCTTCGATCTCTTCCACGGTGCGGTTGTGCGCGACCAGCTCTTCGGCCGCCGGCATGTCGATGCCGTAGATGTTCGGGAAACGCACCGGCGGCGCGGCGCTGGCCAGGTACACCTTGCGCGCGCCCGCGTCACGGGCCATCTGCACGATCTGCTGGCTGGTGGTGCCGCGCACGATCGAGTCGTCCACCAGCAGCACCACGCGGTTGCGGAACTCCAGATGGATCGGGTTGAGCTTGCGGCGAACCGACTTCACGCGCTCGCCCTGCCCCGGCATGATGAAGGTGCGGCCGATGTAGCGGTTCTTGATGAAGCCTTCGCGGTACTTCACCCCCAGCACGTTGGAGATTTCCAGCGCAGCGTCGCGCGAGGTATCCGGGATCGGGATGATGGTGTCGATGTCGTGGTCCGGGCGCAGGCGCAGGATCTTCTCGCCCAGCTTGATGCCCATGCGCATGCGCGCCTTGTGCACCGAGACGTTGTCGATCATGGAATCCGGGCGCGCGAAGTACACGTATTCGAAGATGCACGGGGTGTGCTCGGCCGGCTCGGCGCAGATTTCCGAGAACAGCTCGCCACGCGCGGTGATCACCAGCGCTTCGCCCGGCTGCACGTCGCGCACGCGCTGGAAGCCCAGCACGTCCAGCGCGGCCGACTCGGAGGCCACGATGTACTCATCGCCCTCGGCGTGGCTGCGCTTGCCCAGTACCAGCGGCCGGATGCCATGCGGATCGCGGAACGCCACCAGGCCCAGGCCCAGCACCACGCTGACCACCGCATAGCCGCCCTTGCATCGGCGGTGCACGCCGGCCACCGCGCGGATCGCGGCTTCCGGGCTGAGCTGGCGCTGCTGCTCCAGTTCATAGGCGAACACGTTCAGCAGCACTTCGCTGTCCGAATCGGTGTTGACGTTGCGGCGGTCCTGCTCGAACACCTGCTGGCGCAGCGCTTCGGTGTTGATCAGGTTGCCGTTGTGGGCCAGCGCGATGCCGTACGGCGAATTGACGTAGAACGGCTGTGCCTCGTCCATGCCTTCCGAACCGGCGGTCGGGTAGCGCACATGGGCGATGCCGACGCTGCCTTCCAGGGTGGACATGGTGCGGGCATCGAACACGTCGCGGACCAGGCCGGTGGCCTTCTGCACGCGCAGGCGGCTGCCGCTGGCGGTGGCGATGCCCGCCGCATCCTGGCCACGGTGCTGGAGAACGGTCAAGCCGTCATACAACTGCCCGGCGACGTTCTGGTTGCCGACGATTCCGACGATGCCACACATGGTGCGAGGTCTCCGCTGGGCTGTGCCCAGTTACAAGGAAGGTGGCCGTACCTGGCCGCGGTGGTCGCCGCGCGCGCGGTCGACGTTGGCCGGATCGCCCGGCTCGATACTGTCCGGCAGTGCAGGAGCGTCCGGGCGCACTTCGGCCGGATCGTAGGAATCGCCCTGTTCCGCTTTCGCAGGCCGCAGCCATCCGCTGCCTGCCACTACCTGGTTGAGGATGCCATTATCGCCTGCCGCGCCCGGCTTTCCCAACCCGGCACCTGCGTTCTTGCCCAAGTCCATCAATGCAGATGGGGACAGCGCGTCGGCCGGCAAGGCCTTGGGCAGCAGATCGGCCCCGGGAACCTCCCAGTGCGGCAGTTTGCTGTTCATCCAGGCCACCGTCGGGTTCAGCAACGGACGCACCGCCGAGCGCTGCCAGGAGGGTTCGGCGGTCAACGGGGTGAAGCTGCCCAGCAACAGCAGGACCGCGGCGATCAGGCCGCCTCGCACCGCGCCCAGCACCCCGCCCAGCAGGCGGTCCAGGCTGGTCAGCATGCTGCGATGGACCAGGGCCTTGATGACCATGCCGATGACCGCGACCGCGATCATCACGCCGATGCCGACCCCCAGGTAGCCACCGACGAAGTGTTCGCCACCGGGGGCCGCCGGAGCGGCCCACCAGTGAGCGGCATCATTGCCGAAGGCGAAGGCCGCCCACGCGGCCAGCAGCCACGACAGGGTGCCGATGACGATTCCCACGAAGCCGCGCAGCATCCCCAGCAGGGTCGAGGCGGCGATCACGATCAGCAGCACCACGTCGATCATGGCGCCCCGCTCCTTCGGCGGCGCTGGCAACGGGGCTGCGCGTGGGTCATGGGTGCGGTCGGACCATGCCCGCCACGCCGACCTTGGCGGCGACCTGCGCCTTCAGCTGCTCGGCGTCAGCGCGGTTGGCCACCGGCCCGACGCGGACGCGATGCAGGGTGCCCTTGTCCGTGCGCACCTGCTCGACGAAAGCGCTGAAACCGGCGGCACGAACCTTGTCGCGCAGGGCATTGGCATCGTTGGCCTGACCGAACGCGCCCAGCTGCACGGCAAAGCCGACGCCGCTGGCAGCCGGTGCTGCCGGTGTGGTCGGCGCCGTCGCCGGCTTGCTGGCGGTGGCCTCCGGCTTCGGTTCGGGCTTCGGCGCCGGCTTCTGCGGTTCGGGCTTGGCGGCCGGGGGCGCTGTCGCGGCCGGCGTGCTCGGCGGCAGGCTTTCGCTGCGGACCGGGTTGCCGCTGGCCGAGGGCGCAACAGCTGCTGACGGGGTGCTGGCGCTCGGCGCAGCCGGTGCCGGGGTGGCCGCAACCGGGGCACGGCTGCCGGCCGCCGCGTCCAGGGTGATCACTTCGGCCTTCACATCCGCACGGATCTTCACCGCCTGCAGGCGGGCCGCTTCTGCCTGGGCACGGTCGGCGTAAGGTCCAACGCGCACGCGCCATGCCTGGCGGCCGTTGATGGTGGCCGTTTCGGCGAAGCCCGGCAGCTGCGAGCGCTTCAGGTAGGCGATCACCGCATCGGCGTCGGCCTTGCTGCCGTAGGCACCGAAGGTGACCGCATAGTTGCCGGCGGCGACTGCCGGCGAGGTGTCCACGGTCGGCGGCGTAGCCGGCGTGGCAGCCTCCTGCAGCGGCTTGGCCTGCCCGGTCTGCAGGCCGGTGGCACCACCGGCCGGGGCGACCAGCGGCAGCTCACGGGTTTCGAACTGGCCATCGGCCGGCGCATCCGGTGCGGCGATCGGCACATTGGCGACACCGCTGTCGGGTGCGGGTCCCTTGACCAGCATCGGCAGGAAAATCACGGCCAGTGCCACCAGCACGATGGCACCAATCAGACGCTGTTTCAGAGGCGTATCCACGTGAGGCAGGCAACTGTCCGGAGATTGCCGTCGATTATACGGGTGCCGGACCGGCCGGCGTCGGCGTTGGCTGAACGCGGATCAGGCCGGGTCCTGCAGCCACTGCAGGGCCGCAGCGGCGGTATGGAAGGAGCCGAACACCAGCACACGGTCCCCCCGCTCGGCCTGGGCCAGCACCTGCGCCAGTGCCTGTTCAACGCTATCGGCCAGCGGCGCCTTGGCCGCCGCCGTGCCGGCCAGGCGCGCCTGCAGCTGGGCGGCGCTCTGCCCACGCGGACCGTCCAGCCCGGCCAGGGTCCACTCGCCCACCACGTCCTGCAGGGCCTGCACCACACCCGCCGCGTCCTTGTCCTGCAACGCGGCGTACACCGCCAGGGTGCGGCCGGCTGACACTTCGGCCTTCAGCGCACGCGCCAGCTGGCCCGCCGCCTGTGGGTTGTGGCCCACGTCCACGCGAATCTGCACGCCGTCGCGCTCGAATGCCTGCATGCGGCCGGAGATGCGCGCGGCCGCGATACCCGCGGCCCACGCCGCGCGCGGCACCGGCTTGTCCAGCGCGCGCAGGGCGGCGATGGCAGCACCGGCATTGGCCAGCTGGATCGGGCCGGCCAGCGCCGGGGTCGGCAGCTCCATGCGCAGGCCGACGTCGCGCCAGCGCCAGCGCTGGGCGTCGATCGGCTCGTAGAAGTAATCGCTGCCGCCGCGGATCGCGTTGGCACCGACCAGATAGGCACGCGCCAGCACGCTGGACGGCGGATCGGTCTCGCCCAGGATCACCGGCTTCCAGCCGCGGATGATGCCGGCCTTCTCGGCGCCGATCGCTTCGCGGTCCTCGCCCAGCCACTCGGCATGGTCGATGTCCACGGTGGTGATCACCGCCACGTCGGCGTCGACGATGTTGACCGCATCGAGACGGCCGCCCAGGCCCACTTCCAGCACCGCCAGGTCCAGCCCGGCGTCGGCGAACAGCTGCAAAGCAGCGAGCGTGCCGTATTCGAAATAGGTCAGCGTGGTGTCGCCGCGTGCCGCTTCGACGGCATTGAACGCTGCGACCAGCGCCGCATCGTCCACGTCCTGCCCGTCGATGCGCACGCGCTCGTTGTAGCGCAGCAGGTGCGGCGAGGTGTAGGCACCCACCTTCCAACCGGCGGCACGGCCGATGGCCTCGATGAAGGCCACGGTGGAGCCTTTGCCGTTGGTGCCACCGACCACGATGGTGCGCCCGGCCGGCGCGCCAAGACCCATCGCTGTGGCCACAGCACGCACGCGTTCCAGGCCCATGTCGATGCTCGCCGGATGCTGGCGTTCAATGTAGTCCAGCCAATCGGCCAGGGTGGTCGGGGTGTTCGTCACGGCAAGGGTTCCAGCAGCAGCAGGTGGTTCGTTGGAAGGGTTTACAGCGCGCGGTGCTTGGCTTCGCCGAAGAACGGCGTGTGGTGGGCGCAATCGTTCAGGCGCACCACTTCCAGGCTGTCCAGGTCTGCGCCTTCGAGCAGGTTCAGGGTGGTCGGCGCCTGGCGGAAGGTCCACAGGCGGGAAATCGGCAGGCCCAGCACCTTGCACAGGATCACCCGGTTCACCGCGTCGTGGGCGACCACCAGCAGGGTGTCGTGCTCGCCAAGGCCTTCAGCGGCACGGGCCAGGCCGCGCCAGCTGCGCTCCAGCACCAGGCGCAGCGATTCGCCGCCCGGCATCAGCACGGTATCGGGTTCTTCACGCCAGGCCTTCAGGCGCGACGGGTCTTTTTCGTTGATCTCGCTGGCGAGCAGGCCTTCCCACTCACCGTGGGCGATTTCCTGCAGCTCCGGCTCGGTCAGCAGCATGTCGGCACGCGCGGCGCCAAGCGCCAGCTGTGCGGTGCGCTGGGCGCGCGACAGCGGCGAGGCCACCGCACGGGTGATGTCGACCGAAGCCAGGCGGGCACCGAGGGCCTGGGCCTGGGCTTCGCCGATCGGCGAAAGCGGGATGTCGATCTGGCCCTGGTAGCGGCCTTCGGCGTTCCACGGCGTTTCGCCGTGGCGGGCAAGCAGGATGCGCATGCGTGCAAGGGGTCCTGGGGGGAGGAGGTTTCCGCGTTTCGTTCACATCCTGTGAAGTACGCGGAACAGGGATGATACCTGTTCGGCGCACCGGGCCGGGCCGGGCATGAAAAAACCCCGCGACGTGGGTCGCGGGGTTTCGGAAACTCCGGCTGTCTGGTCGAGGTTGCCGGCCAGCGGCCGGCACTACCGCAACCGGGTTACTTGGCCAGGTTCAGTTCCTTCAGCAGCTCCGGTGCCGGCGCCACTTCCTGCATGATCCACTGCATGTAGCGGCTGTCGACGGCGATCATGCGGGTCATCACCGGGTCGAACACCCAGTTGGAGCTGACCGATTCCCAGTTGCCATCGAAGGCCAGGCCAACCAGCTTGCCGTTGGCGTCCAGCACCGGCGAACCGGAGTTGCCACCGGTGATGTCCAGGTTGGACAGGAAGTTCACCGGCACTGAACCAAGGCGCTTGTCTTCCAGGCCGCCGTAACGCTTGGCCTTGACCGCATCGAGCAACGCCTTCGGCGAATCGAACGGATCTTCACCGGTTTCCTTCGCCGCCACGCCTTCCAGGGTGGTGAACGGGGTGTACTTCACACCGTCCTTGCCATAGCCCATGACGTTGCCGAAGGTGATGCGCAGCGACAGGTTGGCATCCGGATAGACGAACTCGCCCTGGCTCTTCTTGTAGTCGGCCACCGCCTGCAGGTACAGCGGACGTGCGGTCAGCGATTCGCCTTCGCGGACCTTCTTCTGCTCTTCCTGCTTCAGCAGCGCCGGCATGGCCGCAACGGCGTACTGGATGGCCGGATCGCTGCTGGCTTCGAACGCGGCACGGTCGGCCTTGAACCACTTCAGGCGCGCGTCCAGGCTGCCCAGCTCGGTGCCTGACAGCTTGCCCACCAGCGACTTCACCGCAGCGGCATCGCTGCCGTCCAGCCACTTGTTCAGCACGTCGTTGTCGCGCTGCGCGGCCGGCAGGGCCACGTACTGCTCCAGCCAGTAGGCCTGCAGCTGCTGGTCCATCTTCGCCACATAGCGACGGTCCATCTGCTTCAGGCCGCCTTCGATGGTGGTCAGGTCGCGTTCCTGGTAACCGGCTTCGCGCTCGGCATCCGGCTTGCTGCGTTCGATCGACAGGCGGTACAGGGTGATCGCTGCGCCAACGGCCGAGGTGTTGTTGAACTGGCCCACGAACAGGTCGCGTTCGCGGGTCGACTTGCTGGTATCCAGATGCTTGAGCAGCTGCGCGTGGGCGGCCAGGGCCGGCTTGCCGGCAGCGCCCTGCTTCTTCAGCCAGGCCAGCACGGCGGCTTCTTCAGCCTGCTTCTGGCCAGCGGCGTCGATGCGCTTGAAGCCTTCCAGCTGGCCCAGGTAGTTCTTGGCCACGTTGTTCATGCTGGCGGAGGTGGCGGCGTACTTCACCTTCACGTCCGGGTCGGCCTTGCCGGCGTCGGCGATCATCTTCAGCACCGCGTTGTAGTGGGCGGCGATGGTCGGGTAGGTGAAGCTGGCGGTTTCGTTGAACTCGCCCGCCAGCGCGTAGCGGTTGGTGCGGCCCGGGTAGCCGGCCACCATCACGAAGTCGTCGGCGCCCAGCGGCTGGTCGGCGAACTTCAGGAAGTGCTTGGGCTGGTACGGCACGTTGTCGGCCGAGAACGCGGCCGGCTTGCCATCCTTGCCGACATAGGCGCGGTAGAACGAGAAATCGCCGGTGTGGCGCGGCCACATCCAGTTGTCGACGTCGCCGCCGAACTTGCCGACGCTGCCCGGGGGCGCGTAGACCAGGCGCACGTCCTTGATTTCCATGTTGCGGAACAGGCGGTAGGTGTTGCCGCCGGAGAACGAGTACAGGCGGCAGCGGAAGCCGGCGTCGGCTTCGCAGGCGGCCACCTGGGCCTTGTCGAAGGCATCCAGCGCGCGGCTGCGGGCCAGCGCATCCTTGCCGGCGGCGGCGATGGCAGCCTTGGCCTGGGCAGTGACGTCGGTGATCTGGTCGAGCACGAACACGCGGGCGTTCGGGCCGGCACTCAGTTCGTCCTTCAGGGTCGGCGCGTTGAAGCCGTCCTTGATCAGGTTCTTCTGCGCGGTCGAATTCAGCTGGATGGCGCCGTAGGCGCAGTGGTGGTTGGTGACCACCAGACCCTGCGGCGAGACGAAGCTGGCAGTGCAGCCGCCGAGGGCGACGACCGCGCCCATCGGGTCGCCGGTCAGGTTGGACAGCTGCTGCGGGGACAGCTTCAGGCCGGCCTTCTGCAGCGGGCCGGCGATTTCCGGCAGCTGCTGCGGCACCCACATGCCTTCGGCGGCATGGGCGACCTGGACCAGCCCGAGGCTGGCGACGATGGAGAATGCAAGCAGGTTCGAGCGCATGGAGCGGCCCCTGGTAGTGGAACCTTCGATTGTAGCCCGCCGCCCTGCCCCGGCCCGAACCCCGGAAGTCATGCAATCAGATGCTTCCACCGTTCAGCGTCTCCACTGCAATCGGACGGAGGCGGGAGGCCAGGCCAAGCCCGGCGAGCGCGGCGGCGCCGTTCGAAACGCCCGCCGGCACACGCCTTTCGTTCCGCCACTGCACCCGCAGCGCAACATGGGAAATCCGCGCGGCACCCTATAATCCGCGCTTTCCCCCTGATGAGTTCCACCCCGATGGCGCAGCAAACGATGAAGGCCCTGGTCAAGCGCGAAGCGGCCAAGGGCATCTGGCTGGAAGAAGTTCCGGTGCCGACCCCGGGCCCGAACGAGGTCCTGATCAAGCTCGAGAAGACCGCGATCTGCGGCACCGACCTGCACATCTACCTGTGGGACGAGTGGAGCCAGCGCACCATCAAGCCGGGCCTGACCATCGGCCACGAATTCGTCGGTCGCGTCGCCGCACTCGGCTCGGCCGTGACCGGCTATGAAATCGGCCAGCGCGTCTCGGCCGAAGGCCACATCGTCTGCGGCCACTGCCGCAACTGCCGTGGCGGCCGCCCGCACCTGTGCCCGAACACCGTCGGCATCGGCGTCAACGTCAATGGCGCGTTCGCCGAGTACATGGTGATGCCGGCCAGCAACCTGTGGCCGATCCCGGACCAGATTCCGTCCGAGCTGGCCGCGTTCTTCGATCCGTACGGCAACGCCGCACACTGCGCGCTGGAGTTCAACGTGATCGGTGAAGACGTTCTGATCACCGGTGCCGGCCCGATCGGCATCATCGCCGCCGGCATCTGCAAGCACATCGGTGCGCGCAACGTGGTGGTGACCGACGTCAACGACTTCCGCCTGAAGCTGGCCGCCGACATGGGTGCCACCCGCGTGGTCAACGTGGCCAACCAGTCGCTGAAGGACGTGATGAAGGAGCTGCACATGGAGGGCTTCGACGTGGGCCTGGAAATGAGCGGCAACCCGCGTGCGTTCAACGACATGCTCGACTGCATGTACCACGGCGGCAAGATCGCCATGCTCGGCATCATGCCCAAGGGCGCCGGCTGCGACTGGGACAAGATCATCTTCAAGGGCCTGACCGTGCAGGGCATCTACGGCCGCAAGATGTACGAGACCTGGTACAAGATGACCCAGCTGGTGCTGTCCGGTTTCCCGCTCGGCAAGGTGATGACCCACCAGCTGCCGATCGACGACTTCCAGAAGGGCTTCGACCTGATGGAAGAAGGCAAGGCCGGCAAGGTTGTTTTGAGCTGGAATTGACCCTTCGGGTCAATTCCCCCGCAGGTTTCCTTATCCCCCCGCCGTCGGCGCGCCCCCTTGAACAACAAGGGGGCTTTCCCCCAGCCGGGGTAAGGCATGCTGCTGGAATTGAAAAAGGCGCCCATTGGGCGCCTTTCTCGTGGACATCAGCGAAGGCGCATCAGTTACCGATCGCGACGCTCAGCATCACGCGGCTGTGGGCCAGCTTGCCGGAGTTGTCGCGGCCGTTGCCGTCGGTGCCGTAGTAGCCCAGGCCGACCTTGGCCATCCCGAACTGGCGCTCAACGCCGACATTCCAGTCGGTGTAATCCTTGGCGATGCCGTCTTCAAACGTGCTGCGGCCGACATTGGCATTCAGGGTGAAGTCCTTCGGCAGGCCCCAGCTGCCGCCCAAGCCGAAGTACCAGCCATCGGTGCTGCTGTTCCATACATCGTTGGTGTAGGCCACCGTCAGCTTGTAGGTGTCATCCAGCGTGGTGGTGGTGATCAGCTCGTTGTAGTTCTGGTGGCTGGACTTCAGGTAGGTGTAGCGGTTCAGCAGCACGTCGAAGTTGACGCGCTCGGTGACGTCCACGCCGTAGCCGATCAGGTAGTCGACCTCGGTCTTCGGATCACCTGCACCGAAGTCCACGCCCGAACCCCACACGCCGGCATACAGGCCGACCGGGCTGGTGTAGGTGAAACCGGCCTGCAGGGTCGGATCCTCATCGGTCTGCGACACACCACGGAACAGGTAATCGGAAACGGCGGTGACATTCCAGCTGTACGGCGATTCGTCCTCCTGGGCGCTGGCGGCGAACGGGGCGGCCAGGGTCAGGGCAGCGGCAATGGCGAGGCAGGCACGGGCGTGCTTCATGGGCGTCTCCGGTGGGGGCGGTGGCGTGGAAGGCGGGAGCGGGCGTAGCGGCCGGAGCGGGACAGCTCCGGTTCACGAATTTTTAACCAGTTTGCTATTGCGATGCAACATGTGCCGGCCGTGGCGATGCCCCATCCGGGCCGTCGGCAAGCGGCGATGCCCGGTAGAATCAGCGGTTTCCCCGTTCAGAGCCGTGCCCACGCCATGACCGACGCCTCCTCCGCCCTGACCCGCCACTATGCCGAGGAACTGGACGCCATCCGCGCCCAGGGCCTGTTCAAGTCCGAGCGGATCATCACCAGCCCGCAGTCGGCCGAGATCACCCTCGAGGACGGCCGCAAGGTGCTGAACTTCTGTGCCAACAACTACCTGGGCCTGGCCGACCATCCGGACCTGATCCAAGCCGCCAAGGATGCGCTGGATACCCACGGTTTCGGCATGGCCTCGGTGCGCTTCATCTGCGGTACCCAGGACCTGCACAAGCAGCTGGAGAAACAGATCGCCGACTTCTTCGGCAAGCAGGACACCATCCTGTACGCGGCCTGCTTCGATGCCAACGGCGGCCTGTTCGAGCCGCTGCTCGGCGAGAACGACGCGATCATTTCCGATGCGCTGAACCACGCTTCGATCATTGACGGCGTGCGCCTGTGCAAGGCCAAGCGCTTCCGCTATGCCAACTGCGACATGGCCGACCTGGAAGCCCAGCTGCAGGCCGCCGATGCCGCCGGCTGCAAGACCAAGCTGATCACCACCGACGGCGTGTTCTCGATGGACGGCTTCATTGCGCCGCTGGACGAGATCACCGCGCTGGCGAAAAAGTACAACGCGCTGGTGCACATCGACGAATGCCACGCTACCGGCTTCCTCGGTGCCAGCGGCCGCGGCTCGGCCGAAGTGAAGGGCGTGCTGGAAAAGATCGACATCATCACCGGCACCCTGGGCAAGGCCATGGGCGGCGCACTGGGCGGCTTCACCTGCGCCAGCGCCGAGGTGATCGAGCTGCTGCGCCAGCGTTCGCGCCCGTACCTGTTCTCCAACTCGCTGCCGCCGCACGTGGTTGCCGCCGGCATCAAGGCATTCGAGATGCTGGCCGCCGCCGACGACCTGCGTGGCACCCTGGTGGAGAACACCCGTTACTTCCGCGAAAAGATGGTCGCAGCCGGTTTCGACGTGAAGCCGGGCGTGCACCCGATCAGCCCGGTGATGCTGTACGACGCACCGCTCGCGCAGAAGTTCGCCGAGCGCCTGCTCGAAGAAGGCATCTACGCGATCGGCTTCTTCTTTCCGGTGGTGCCCAAGGGCCAGGCGCGCATCCGCACCCAGATCAGCGCTGCGCACAGCCGCGAGCATCTGGACCGCGCGATCGATGCGTTCACCCGCATCGGTGTCGAGCTGGGCGTGATCAAGGGTTGATCCCCACCGGTCAAAGCGTGCCGACCAAGGTCGGCACCTACCGGGCGTGAGGGCGTGCCGACCGAGGTCGGCACCTGCCCGTCATCACTTCTTTTTCTTCTTGCCCTTCGGCTCGTCCTTGCTGGCCACCACCACCGGCTTGGCGGCGGCATCCTGGCCGTTGCCCTTGGCAACGCGGATGCCATTGGCCTTCATCCAGGCGTCGAACTCATCGGCGGTCATCTTCTTGTCGCCGTTGCTCATCAGGAAGCGGTAGCTGCCGCGACCATCCAGCTCCGGGGTCTTCACTTCCACCACCGGGGTTTCGGCCGGCGTTTCCGCCTTGGCCACCTTCTTGTGGCCGCCACACGCGGTCAACAGCACCATCGGCAACAGCAGGCCTGCGCAGCGCAGGGTTTGATTGAGGGTCGGGTGGTACATGGGCAGGCTCCGTTCGGGAAATTCAGCAGCCAGGCGCCCCCTACGCCTGGAACGGTGGCCGGCAACCGCCGGCCGCGGGCGATGATCAACCCGGTGCAGCGGCCCCCAGCCGCTGCTGGTCGCTGACCTCCAGCACCCGCCACTGGCCCTTGCCGAGATCGCCGAGCTGCAGCCCGCCGATCGCAACCCGGACCAGGCGCAGCACCTGCAGGTCGAAGGCCGCCAACAGGCGGCGGATGTGGCGGTTGCGGCCCTCGTCGAGGACCACCTCCAGCCACGCGGTCTTGTCGCCGCTGCGCAGCACGCGCACGGCCTGGGCGATGAGGAACTCGCCCTCGTCCTCCACGCCGGCCTGCAGGGCCGCCAGCGTGGCGTCATCGGGCAGGCGGTCGACCTGCACGTGGTAGGTCTTGTCCGGCCCGGTCTGCGGGTCGGTCAGGCGCGCCGCCCACTGCGGATCGTTGCTGAACAACAGCAGGCCTTCACTGGCCTTGTCCAGGCGCCCGACCGGCGCGATCCACGGCAGGCCGGCACCATCGAAGCAGCGGTACACGGTGTCGCGGCCACGCTCATCCTGCGCGGTGGTCACCACCCCGCGCGGCTTGTTGAGCATCAGGTACAGGCGCTGCGGCGCGCCCATCGGCTGGCCATCGACCTCGATCGGCGGCGCCGGCTGCCCAATCGGGAATTCGGGATCCCGCACGATGCGACCGGAGACGCGTACGCGGCCATCGGCGATCCAGCGCGCGGCCTCGCTGCGCGAACACACGCCGGCCTTGGACAGCACGCGCGCCAGGCCATGACGGACACCGGCGGCTGTGGCAGCGGGAGTCGCACGCCCACGCGGTGCGTGGGAGCGGGCGGCGGGGGCGGCAGGTGGGCGGCGCGTGCGCAAGCCTCTGCTCCCCGCGGCGCTTACTTCTTGTCGACCGGCTTGGTCTCAGCCGGTGCTTCGGCCGGGGCCGGAGTGGCGGCCGGAGCCGGACGCGCCTTGACCACACGCACGCCACGCGCCTTCATCCAGGCGTCGAACTCTTCGGCGGTCATGCGCTTGCCGTTCTGGCTCATGTCGAAGCGCCAGGGCGTGTTGTCGAATTCGGTCTGCGGCTTGTAGGCCGCCGGATCGTTCGGCTTCACTGCCGGGGCGCTCGGAATGGCCTTGGCGATGTTCTGGCAACCATCGATGCGCAGGCGCTGCAGCACCTGGTCCAGCGACTGCGACGGATCGTAGTTGCTGCTCAGCACGCCGGCCGGCATGCCCAGCTGGTTGCCACGGATGTAGAGCTCGTCGGCCACCGGCGCGACGGTCGTGGCCGGCAACGGCAGCGGCGAGGCGCTGGTGTTGACCGAGCAATCGACCGCAGCGTGGGCGGCGGGAACCAGGGCCAGCGCCAGGAAGGCGGCCGATGCAGAGCGAAGCATGAAGGGCATCCAGGAAAGGAAGTGACGCGGCGAGTTTAGCAATGCCGCGACAGCTTTCAAGCGCCACTTTCAATGAATACGGCAACTCATTGGTTTTACGAATAAAAACCCGACGAACGGTCGTTCCCGGACCGACGGACACGCGGATTCCGGGCCGCAGAAACAACAAGACCCGGCCGAAGCCGGGTCCTGCTGTGTCCTACTGGCGGAGCGTCAGAACTTAGTTCTGGACGTTCAGCTCGGTACGACGGTTCTTGGCGCGACCTTCCGGGTTGTCCGAACCATCCGGGTTGGTGTTCGGAGCAATCGGACGGCTCTCGCCGTAGCCGATCGGGCCGACCAGGCGACCGGCGTCAACGCCGTTCTTGGTCAGGTAGTTGTACACGGCGGTAGCACGACGCTCCGACAGCTTCTGGTTGTAAGCGTCGGTACCCTTCGAGTCGGTGTGACCGGCAACTTCAACGCGCAGATCCGGGTAACGCTTCAGGATCTCGGTGGCTTCGCTCAGGATCGCCACGGCGTCCGGACGCAAGTTCGACTTGTCGAAGTCGAAGTTGACGCCCTTCAGGTCGATGGAGACCGGCACCGGGCAACCGTCCGGACCGATGGTCTGACCCGGCTGCGAGTTCGGGCACTTGTCGTCGCAGTTGTTGACGCCGTCACCGTCGTCATCCAGGTCGGCGCAGCTCGGGGCAACCGGAGCCGGAGCCGGAGCAGCCGCGACCGGAGCCGGGCCCAGCGGGATCACGACGCCGACCGAGGCCAGCACGTCACCGAACCAGTCTTCCTTCGGAGCGGCAACGCTCTGGTCGTCGAAGTCAGCGCGGTAGGCCACTTCGGCGCGGACAGCAACGCGCTTTTCGAAGGTGGTCTGCAGGCCGACGCCCAGCTTGGCGGCAACGTTGCCGTCCTTACGCTGGCGCGGACCATTGGCATTCAGCGCCGGATACTCTTCTTCCGACTTCTGGTAGCCCAGGCCACCGACGATGTACGGGTTCCAGCCGCGGCCTTCCTTGATGAAGTGGCGACGCAGGTCCAGCGAGACGCCGTACTGCGACCAGTTCAGGTCCTTGTTCGAATCGAAGTTCGGGTTCTGATAGTTCAGCTCACCGTCCAGCGACCAGTTCGGGCTGATGAACTTGCCCAGGCCCAGGGTCACGAACGGAGCGTCATTGGTCAGACGGTCGCTGTCCTGGAAGTTGAAGCCGGCCGAACCGGTCAGGTACCAGCGGTCATCGAACTCCTGCGCCGAAGCTGCCTGGGCAAAAGCCAGGCCGCCCAGCAGCGCGGCAGTAAGGATCTTCTTGTTCATTGAGTACAGCTCCTATTTCGGGGGTATGAAACCGGTAGAGGCATGGGCCAGCACAAGTGCGTCGATGTACGACAGCCGATTCAGCACGCCACCGCCGCGAACATTATGCTCAGGCGGGTGAAGGCCATGTTAACAGTCCCGTAACATGTGAAGTGTTGCGCCCGACCGTCCGCCGGTCCGACGTTGAAACCCTATACAGGATGATGAAAATCCGCAAGACCCTCACGCTGCAAGGGTTTGACGGGGTTTAGGCGGGGAAAACGACATATTGCGCGGCGCGCTGCATCAAACCGTTCAGCGCGTCTGCGGAAACGTGAGGAACCTTATGATGGAGCCACGAACCCAGCCGGAGCCGTGATGAAAGCCGTCGCCCTGAGTCGTGAATCCGCCCCTGCCCTGTGCGATATCCACCTGCCTCCGCCGCTGCCTCCCCTGGGGCGTGACCTGCTGGTCCGGGTCGAGGCGGTTTCAGTCAACCCCGTCGATGGCAAGCAGCGTGCCAGCATGGATCCGGCCACGCTCCAGGCACCCCGCGTGCTGGGTTGGGACGCCGCCGGCGTGGTCGAGGCGATCGGCGACGAGGCGAGCCTGTTTGCCTCCGGTGACGAGGTTTATTACGCAGGCGATGTCACCCGCCCCGGCTGCAATGCGCAGTACCACTGGGTGGATGAACGCCTGGTCGCGCGCAAGCCAACCACGCTGGATTTCGCTGAAGCCGCAGCGCTGCCGCTGACCACGCTCACCGCCTGGGAGCTGCTGTTCGAGCGCATGCCGCTGCGGCTGGACGATCGCCGCCACGCCGGCCAGCACCTGCTGGTGATCGGAGGTGCGGGCGGGGTCGGCTCGATGGCAATCCAGCTGGCCCGCCATGCGGGTTTCGAGGTCATCGCCACGGCGTCGCGCGAGGCCTCGGCCGACTGGTGCCGGCAGATGGGTGCCCGGCACGTGATCGACCACCGGCAACCACTTCAGGCCCAGCTGCAGGCGCTGGGCATCGACACGGTGCAGGTCGCACTCAACCTGGCCGACACCGATCACTACTGGGACGAGCTGGGCCTGCTGCTGGCGCCGCAGGGACATGTGGGCCTGATCGTCGAGCCGCGTGGGCCGCTGCGCATCGGCGATCCCTACAAAGCCAAGTGCATCGGCATCCACTGGGAGTTCATGTTCGCGCGCTCGCGCTTTGCCACTGCCGACTGCATCGAGCAGCACCGCATCCTCAGCCGCACGGCCAGCATGATCGATGCCGGCCAGCTGCGCGGCACCCTCAGTGAAAGCCTGGGCCCGATCAATGCGGCAAATCTGGACATCGCGCATCGGCGCCTGGCCAGCGGACGCACGGTGGGAAAGCTGGCGCTGGTGGGCTGGGGCGACTGAGCCAGGCTGGAACGCCGATGTAAAGCCGAGCCCATGCCCGGTCGTGCGGTCTGATCGTAGAGTCGAGGGGGGGGGGGGGGGGGGGGGGGGACAAAAGCACACACACAAACCCCAGCTTGGGGCGTGGTGCGTCAGCTTAGAGTGCTCGTGGCGCGAGTATTCCAACAGGAACAGTCGAGCAAGCTCGACGCTACTGTGGCGGCGGATTGGTCGGCATCTGTATCTATGGAAGTGACTGAATCGGGATTACGGTGGAAACAGATTCCCCTCCCCCCGAGACCGCCATGCCCACCGCCCTGCCTCTGCGCCTGCTGCAACTGATCACCGGCCTGTTCCTGTACGGCTTCGGCGCATCGCTGATGATCCGTGCGGCCATCGGCGTGGCGCCCTGGGACGTGCTGTCGCAAGGCATCGCCGCGCAGACGCCGCTGTCGTTCGGGCTGGCCACCAACGTGATCGGTGCGCTGGTGTTGCTGCTGTGGTGGCCGCTGCGGCAGAAACCGGGTATCGGCACCGTGCTCAACGTGATGCTGATCGGCCCCTCCGCGCAGTTCGGGCTATGGCTGCTGCCGCCGGCAGTCGGCCTTGGCTGGCAACTGGCGATGTTCTGCGCCGGCATGCTGCTGGTTGCGCTCGCCACCGGCCTGTACATCGGCGCCAGGCTTGGCCCTGGCCCGCGCGACGGCCTGATGACCGGCCTGCACGCCCGCACCGGCTGGCCGATCTGGAAGGTGCGCAGCCTGATCGAGGGCAGCGTGCTGCTGCTGGGCTGGTGGCTGGGCGGCAATGTTGGGCTCGGCACCCTCGCCTTCGCCCTGCTGATCGGTCCGCTGTGTGGTGTCACGCTGGGCTGGTTCGGGATCGGTCGCACCCCGGTAGTGGGGGGGGCGGGGGGGGGCGCCCCCCCCACCAGAAGGCGCCCGGCGGCCGGCGCCCGGGCCCCGCGCCCCCCCCCCCCCCCCCCACCCCCCCCCCCCCCCCCCCCCCCCCCCCCCCCCCCCCCCCCCCCCCCACTACCCCCCGGAGTTCGGGGGCAGCGCCGCAGGCGCGGGGGCGTGGAGGCCGGTAAGTGGGGCCCGCGGTTCGCACAGCGAATTGCGGGAGCGACAGCACGCATGTGCCGAGCGTACCCGGCCAGCGGCCGGCACTACCAAACCGTCAGACAGCGGCCAGCCCCTCCCAGCGAAGCGGCCCTTGCCCCGGCCGCCGTTTCGCGGCACGCTTCGCGCTTCCGTACGCAAGCGTATCGACCATGTCGCCAGCCAACGAAAGCGCCTACCCCCACCTGTTCGCCCCGCTGGACCTGGGCTTCACCCAGCTGCGCAACCGCGTATTGATGGGTTCGATGCACACCGGCCTGGAGGATCGCGCCCGCGACTTCCCGCGGCTGGCGGCCTACTTCGCCGAACGCGCCGAGGGCGGTGTCGGCCTGATCGTCACCGGCGGCTTCGCGCCGAACGTGGTGGGCTGGCTGAAGCCGTTCGGCGGCAAGCTGTCCTGGCCCTGGGAAGTACGCCCGCACCGGCAGCTCACCGCCGCCGCGCACCAGCACGGCGCGAAGATCTGCCTGCAGCTGCTGCATGCCGGCCGCTATGCCTACCACCCTTTGTCGGTGGCGCCGTCGAAGCTGAAGGCACCGATCAACCCGTTCACCCCGCGTGCGTTGTCGGCCAGCGGCGTCGAGCGCCATATCGCCGACTACGCACGCAGCGCGAAGCTGGCCCGCGAGGCTGGCTACGACGGTGTGGAAGTGATGGGCTCGGAGGGCTACCTCATCAACGAATTCATCGCCCCGCGCACCAACACCCGCAGCGACCGCTGGGGCGGTGATGCCAGCCAGCGCATGCGCTTTGCGGTGGAAATCGTGCGCCGCATCCGCGAGGCCTGCGGGCCGGATTTCATCATCATCTACCGCTTGTCGCTGGTGGACCTGGTGGACAACGGCAGCAACTGGGAAGAGATCGTGCAGCAGGCCCAGGCCATCGAGGCCGCCGGCGCGACGATCATCAATTCCGGCATCGGCTGGCATGAGGCGCGCATTCCCACCATCGCCACCTCGGTGCCGCGCGCGGCGTTCGCCGGCGTCACCGCCAAGCTGAAGCCGCACGTGAAGGTGCCGCTGGTGGCCACCAACCGCATCAACATGCCCGACGTCGCCGAGCGCATCCTGGCCAGTGGCGGCGCCGACATGGTGTCGCTGGCACGCCCGCTGCTGGCCGACCCGGAGTGGACGAACAAGGCCCGCGCCGGCCGCCCCGAGGCCATCAACACCTGCATCGCCTGCAACCAGGCCTGCCTGGACCATGTGTTCGAGAACAAGCTGGCCAGTTGCCTGGTCAATCCGCGCGCCGCGCACGAAACCGAACTGGTCTACCGCCCCACCGCCACGCCGAAGAAAGTTGCCGTGGTCGGTGCTGGCCCGGCAGGCCTGGCGTGTGCCACCGTCGCTGCCCAGCGCGGCCACCAGGTCACCCTGTTCGATGCCAACGAAGAGATCGGCGGCCAGTTCAACGTGGCCAAGCGCATCCCCGGCAAGGAAGAGTTCCACGAGACCCTGCGCTACTTCCGCCACACGCTGGCCGAAACCGGCGTGCAGCTGCGTCTCGGCACCCGCGCCGATGCCGCCACCCTGGCAGGCTTCGACGAGGTGGTGCTGGCCACCGGCATCACCCCGCGCAAGGTCGACTTCCCCGGCGCCGACCACGCCAAGGTGGTCAGCTACCTGGACGTGCTGCTGGGCCGGGTTGAAGTGGGCACCAATGCGGCGATCATCGGCGCCGGCGGCATCGGCTTCGATGTCGGCGAGTTCCTCAGCCATACCGGCGAGTCGCCCTCGCTGGACCCGCAGCGCTGGATGGCCGAATGGGGCGTGGACAGCACCTTCGAGGCCCGCGGCTCGCTGGGCCGGCCCGAGGTCGAGGCGTCACCGCGTCGGCTGTGGCTGCTGCAGCGCAGCCCGGGCAAGCCCGGCGCGCGACTGGGCAAGACCACTGGCTGGATCCACCGCGCCACACTGAAGGCCAAGGGCGTGCGCATGCTCGGTGGCGTCGAGTACCTGGGCGTCGATGACGAAGGCCTGCGCATCCGCGTGGAAGGCAGCGAACAACTGCTGCCAGTGGACCATGTGGTGATCTGCGCCGGGCAGGAACCGAACCGTGCATTGCAGGCCGAACTGCAGGCCGCCGGCATCAACGCGCAGCTGATCGGGGGTGCCGATGTAGCCGCCGAACTGGACGCCAAGCGGGCCATCGACCAGGGCAGCCGGGTCGCCGCCGCGCTCTGATGAGCCCCTGAATGGGGGGCGGAATGTGATTTCCGTCACCCCTGCCGAACCTGAATGTCAAGCCGGGCGGTTCACGATGCGTTCGGCTATACCCCCCTACCTTGCGCCATCTTTCCGCTCACCAGCCAGTTTCCGGTGAGCAGGCGCAGCCCCCTCGATCGGTACTGATCGTTTCTTTTGGGGCTGCCCACGGGGCGGCCCCGATGGCCGCCTCCCCATGACGCCAAGTCGTACCCCGCCTCCTGTCGCCCCCGCGGCCGGAACCGGAGGGTGCGGCCCACACGGAGCAAGGAGTTATATGAAACTGGCCTGGATTCTCTGGCTGTCGCAGTTGTTGCCGCAGCCGGCCGCTGATTCATTGTGTTTGAGCACCACCGTTTACCTGGAAGCCCGCGACCAGACCCTGCGTGGCCAGCAGGCCGTCGCCGAGGTCGCCCTGCGCCGCCTCGACAGTGGCCTGTGGGGCGACTCCATGTGCCAGGTGGTCACCGCACGCAAGCAGTTCGCGCCGACCATCGTCTCCCCCGGCACCCAGCTGGGCAACGACGCGGCCTGGAGCGAGGCGATGAACGTGGCCTTCGACGCCGAGCGCAACTGGGCGCTGCCGGCCGGCGAGCGCCGCGAGATCGTGCCCGGCGCCAGCCACTTCGCCGCGCTGTCCATTGCCAGCCCGAACTGGCGCAATGCCTACCAGGTGGCCACCATCGGCGATCACACCTTCTATAAGGTGCAGAACCTCAAGCCGCGACAGTCGTAACGATCCGTGCTGGCGGCAGCGTTGCCGCCCGCTGGCAAGCTCTGGGATAGTGGGGGTTTCCCGCCCGCATCACCTGGAGTTCCCATGAAGCTGTACAGCAAGCCTGGTGCCTGTTCCACCGCCGACCACATCGCCCTGCAGTGGACCGGCCAGCCGTTCGAGGTTGAACTGCTGAACAAGGACACCCTGAAGGGCCCGGAATTCCTCAAGATCAATCCGGCCGGTGCCGTCCCCGCACTGGTCGACGGCGACTTCGTGCTGCTGCAGAACGCCGCGATCATGGGCTATATCGCCGACAGCTTCCCGCAGGCCGGCCTCGGCGGCGACGGCAGCCCGCGCCAGCGCGCCGAAGCCACCCGCTGGCTGGCCTTCGTCAATTCCGATGTGCATCCGGCCTTCTCGCCGCTGTTCGCGCCGGGCAAGTTCATTGCCGACGAGAGCCAGTTCGATGCGATCCGCGCCGCCGCGCACAAGCGCCTGCGCGGCCTGTTCGAAACCGCCGACAAGCAGCTGGCCGACAAGCCGTGGCTGGCCGGCTTCCGCAGCTTCGCAGATCCGTACTTCTACATCACCCTGCGCTGGGCCGCCGGCACCAAGGTCGACCTGTCCGGCCTGGACAACCTGGCCGCCTACAAGGCGCGCATGGATGCCGATGCCGGCGTGCAGGCCGCGCTGAAGGCCGAAGGCCTGGCCTGATCCAGACCATGGGGCAGAGCCGTCTGCGCAGCAGGCGGCTCTGCCCCCATCGGTGCAATCGCCGCACTCAGCCGATCTGGCGGATCACTTCGCCCTTGGCATCGCGCAGGTAGGTCGGCACCACTTCGATGCGCAGCGCCGCCGCCACCGGGTAGATGCCGCGCTCGGCCCGCACGCCTGCCAGCGCCTGCAGTCCCGACTCGTCCAGTGCCCAGCGCGCGCTGTCGGCGGATACGTCACCCACTTCACCGCGCCCGGCCGGAATGAATTCCCACTGCCGCTCGCGGCTGACCAGTTCCAGCGATTTGCCGTGGCGCAGGCGCAATGGCAGCAGCTCGCACACGCTGGCCACCTGGCCCGCACCGAGCACCAGGGTGGTGACGCCCGCCTCCTGGCGCCAGTCCAGCGTCTCGATGAACAGCATGCCGGTGCTGGAGCCCTCGCGCTCGCTCCCGGCCTGCACCTGTGCAGCCAGTGCCGGATCCTCCAGCAGGTTGCCGCGATGCAGATCGCTGATCCACAGCGGCATCGCCGGTTGCAGCGCCTGCAGCACGCCGCGCGTCGACCAGCGCTTGACCGCTTCCATCTCCTCATCGGTCAGCCCGACCAGCTGCAGGAACTGCAGGTGGCCATTGGCGGTGTCACGTGCGGGCAACTGCGGATCAGCGACGAAGGCCAGATGGCACAAGCGCGTGCCGGTCTCCAGCGCGATCGGGCCGTTGGCATTGAGGTGGTGGCCATCCTCGAACCCGTTGCCACTGCCGAACACATAGCGCGCCAGGTTCTGCAGCAGGTTCATCGGCCACACCGGCGGCGTGCTGCCGGCGTTCTCTCCGGCGTCGGCAGCGAGGCGGAAGGTCAGCTCGAAACCATAGCCACTGGCGGTGGCATCACTGCTCTCCTTGGCGTACAGCTCGGAGAAGCCGTAGGTGATGTAATGCCAATGTGGTACCGGCGCATCCGCCCAGTACACGCTGATGCCATCCAGCGGATCCTGGCCACCGAGCGTGTACGGAAGCGCGGTGCCGAAGTGACGCGGTTCCTGCCCGGCATACAGCGGCGCCAGCGCCGCATTGATCGCGTCCCAGCCGGGGGTATCGGTGTCGTCGTGGTCGTCCTGCACGCGGAACTCCTTGTGGGGAAGTGAACCGATCACTTTACGCGGTGCCTCAGGCCTGCACGACCTCGCCGCCGCCATTGACCACGGCCGCCTGGGTCTCCTGCCACCAACGCTGCGCCAGCGCCGGACTGCGCGCCTTGCCCACCGCCGCCAGCAATTCCGGGCACAGCCGTTCCAGTGCCAGCGCATCGGTGCAGCGTTCGATCTTCAACTGCATGAAGTAGCCCTTCAGGCCCAGATGCCGGCGCACGGCCTCACTCATCGCGTCGTACAGCTGCTGGTACAGCGCCGGGTCCTGTTCGCGGCCGGCGCTGATACTGCGCGTCGGTGCGGCTTCGGCACTTCCGCCGACCACTTCGATCAGGCCCTGTGCTGACAATTGCTCCAGTGCGTCCGGTGGCGCGCGCAGGCCTTCGAGCAGGCCGCGCAGTTCAGTGTCATCGCGATGGCCGTCGACCATCAGCAGGATCGAACGCAGTGCCGCCGGCAGGCGCCGGCCACGATCTTCGATTTCCTGACGGCCAGCAGCCGTCTTGGCGTGCAGCAAAGCCATTGCCTCCCCCCCAATCCTCGATGCGCAATGCCAGCGCGCCCGTGCCGGGCACGCCCCCTGGTTGCCACCGTCGAAGCCTGCGCAGCTTCCCCGAAGCGCAGGCTCTGTTGCAGGCCGATGACAGGGCGAGCTTAGCGCAAGTCCTGGCAAGCTTGGGTAGTGGCGGGGGGGGGGGGGGGGGCGCCCGGGCGAGAGAGCGGGCCCGCCCCCCGGCCGGCGCCCCCGGGCGCCTGGGGGGGGCGCCCGCGCCGCGCCCCCCCACCCCGCCGCCCGCGCGGCCCCCCGCCCCGCGCCCGCCACTACCGGGTCAGCGTCCCAGCGCCCGGCGGATCTCCTCCAGCGCACCGGGGTCGTCCAGCGTCGACAGGTCACCCGGGTCGCGCTGCTCGGCCAACGCCTGCAGCGAGCGCCGCAGCAGCTTGCCAGAGCGGGTCTTGGGCAACGCATTGACCACGTGCACATGCGCCGGGCGCGCAACCGCGCCAAGCGACGTCGTCACCGTCGCCATCATCTCGGCCACCACCGGCGCCGGATCCTCGCCATCTAGCCCCTGCTTGAGAGTGACGAACACCAGCGGCACCTGCCCCTTCAGTTCGTCCTTGACCCCGATCACCGCCGCCTCGGCCACGCGCGGATGGCTGGAGATGGCCTCCTCGATCTCGCGCGTGCCCAGGCGGTGCCCGGCCACGTTGATCACATCGTCGGTACGGCCGAGGATGAAGGTGTAGCCATCGTCGTCGCGGATCGCCCAGTCCAGCGAGCTGTACAGCAGCTCCTTGAAGTGGCTGAAGTAGCTCTGCAGGAAACGGCTGTCGTCGTTCCACACCGTGCTCATGCAGCCCGGCGGCAGCGGCGGCGACACCACCAGCACGCCCTTCTGCCCCGGTGCCACTTCCTCGCCGGTGTTCTCGTCGATCACCTTCATCCGGTAGCCGAGATTGGGGAACCCGGGCGAGCCGAAACGCACCGGCTTCATCTCCAGGCCCGGCAGCAGGGTCAATGCCGGCCAGCCGGTTTCGGTCTGCCAGTAGTTGTCGATGATCGGCTTGCCGAGCGCTTCGCTGATCCAGTGCGCGGTCGGTTCGTCCAGCGGCTCGCCGGCCAGGAACAGGTACTTCAGCGCGCCCAGGTCGTGGCGATGGATGAAATCCGCGTCGTGCTTCTTCAGCACGCGGATGGCGGTGGGCGACGAGAACATCGTGCGCACGTTGTACTGCTCGCACAGCGCCCACCAGATGCCCGGGTCCGGGTTGGTCGGCAGCCCTTCGTAGAGCAGCGAGGTGCAGCCGCCGATCAGCGGGCCGTACACGTTGTAGGAATGGCCGACCGCCCAGCCGACGTCGGAGGTGGAGAACATCACCTGGCCCGGCCTGCAGTCGAACACCGTTACCATCGACTGTGCCATCGCCACCGCATAGCCCCCCACATCGCGCTGCACGCCCTTCGGCTTGCCGGTGGTGCCGGAGGTATACAGCAGATAGCTCGGCTCGCTCGCTTCCAGCCACTGCACCGGCACGTCGACTTCACCGATCTGCGCACGCAGCTCGGCGTAGTCCACATCGCGGCCCGGCACGCGTGGTTCGGCGGCATCCAGCCCACGCGACACGATCAGCACGTGCGGCGGTGGCGACGTGGCTTCGGCGCAGGCTGCATCAACCATCGGCTTGTACGGAATCAGCTTGCCACCGCGCATGCCGGCATCGGCGGCGATCAGCAGCTTCGGCTTGGCATCGTCGATGCGCAGCGCCAGGTTGTGCGCGGCGAAGCCACCGAACACCACCGAGTGCACCGCACCGATGCGCGCGCAGGCCAGCATCGCGAACATGGCTTCGGCCATGTTCGGCATGTAGATCACCACGCGGTCACCGTGACCGACACCGAGGTGCTTGAGCACGGCGGCGAAGTCGTTCACTTCGCGATACAGCTGGCGATAGGTGATTTCGCGGGTGCTGTTGGTTTCGGTGGAGATGGCGACCAGCGCGAGCTGGTCGGCGCGCTCGGCCAGGTGGCGGTCGACGGCGTTGTAGCAGAGATTGGTTTCACCGCCAACGAACCAGCGCCGGAACGGCGGGTTGCTGTAGTCGAGCACCTGCTGCGGCGGTTTGTGCCAATGGATGCGCTTGGCTTCCTCGCCCCAGAAGGCCTCCGGCTCGTCGATCGAGCGACGGTAGGTTTCCTCGTAGTTCATGACGCAGCCCTCCCAGACAAAGTCATGGGTTCGAGGATAGTCCGGCGCTGGCGCGCGGGCCGCCCTACCTTGGTAGGGGGTGGGGTTTTTCATGCAGGGCTGCGCCCTGCACCTGCAGAGGCAGAAGCAACGGCAGAAGCTGGCTTACTGAGGGATGGCGGGGCGGGTCCGGTTGCGGGAGACGCCGTAAACCCGTCCGTGGGGGCTTGGCCGCGGCTTGCTCGTGTGCGCTGTCCTGCGCACACGGCAAGACCGGGGTTGGGCGTCCTGCCCAACCCGCCCGAAGCATGCCTCGGGCCCATGCCGCGGACACTCCCGCAACCGGACCCACCCCGCCTTCGACAGTTTCCTGCGATCTGTCGGAACGGCGTATTGCTCTGGTAGGTGTCGACCTTGGTCGACACGGTAGATCCACGCCATGCGTGGATGATTCATTCGATATCTGACAGAAAAATCGTGTCGACCAAGGTCGACACCTACCAACAGCCGCGCGGAACAACTGCCACAGTTACCAACAGCCGAGTGAACCTGTCGAAGGTGGGGCACTGTGGGTTTGCGGGGTGTGAGCGGCATGGATGCCGCGACCAAGCCCCCATGGACGGGTTTACGGCGTCCCCGCACACCCACAGTGCCCCGCCCTCCCACGGAATGCCGCTTTGGTTTTTGACGTTGCCGTTGCTTGAAAGCTTCTGCGGGTGCAGGGCTGCAAGTCCTGCCGCCCCACCTAGAACGGAGCCGCAGACTCGAACGCGAGCGCTTCGCCCGTCACCGGATGGGTGAACCGCAGGCTGCACGCGTGCAGATGCACACGCTGCGCCGGTGCTGCGCCATACAGCACGTCACCGACGATGGGATGACCGAGGCTGGCCATGTGCAGGCGCAGCTGATGGCTGCGGCCAGTGATCGGTTCCAATGCCACGCGGGTGCGCTGCGCTTCAACATCACGCGCCATTACGTGCCAACGTGTCAGCGCCGGTTTGCCGCGTTCGTGATCGATCATCTGCTTCGGCCGGTTCGGCCAGTCCACGATCAGCGGCAGGTCCACTTCGCCGGCATCGCCTTCGAGCAGCCCCTGCACCACCGCTTCATACCGCTTGCCAACCTGGCGCTGCTCGAACTGCATCGACAACGCCGCCTGCATCGCCTTGCCGCGCGCATGCAGCAGCAGGCCCGACGTCACCTGGTCCAGCCGGTGCACCGTCAGTGCATCCGGGCATACCGCCTGCAGGCGTGTGACCACGCAGTCCTGGTTTTCCTCGCTGCGGCCCGGCACGGACAGCAGGCCGGCCGGCTTCTCGGCCACCAGCAGCGCGTCGTCGATGTAATGCAGGTGGATCATGCGGTTCCAGGAACTCCAAATGAAAACGGGGAAGCCGAAGCCTCCCCGTTTTCTGCGTACCGACCAACGGTCGGTACCTACCTTGATGGAAGACGTACCGGCCAGAGCCGGTACCGCCTGCATCAGCCCAGCAGGTGGGCGACGCCGGCGCGCTCTTCTTCCAGCTCGGCCAGGGTCTTGTCGATGTACTTCTGGCTGAAGTCGTCGATCGGCAGATCCTTGACCAGGGTGTACTTGCCGTTCTCGGTGGTCACGGCGAAGCCGAAGATCACGCCTTCCGGAATGCCGTAGGAGCCGTCGGACGGCACGCCCATGGTGACCCACTTGCCGTTGCTGCCCAGCACCCAGTCACGCACGTGGTCGATGGCGGCGTTGGCGGCCGAAGCAGCCGAGGACGAGCCACGGGCTTCGATGATCGCCGCGCCGCGCTTGCCGACGGTCGGGATGAAGGTGTTGGCGTTCCACTCCTGGTCGTTGATCGCATCGGCGATCGACGCGCCATCGGCGGTGGCGAAACGGTAGTCCGGGTACATGGTCGGGCTGTGGTTGCCCCACACGACCAGCTTCTCCATGCCACCGACCGGCTTGCCAAGCTTGGTCGACAGCTGGCTCAGCGCGCGGTTGTGGTCCAGGCGCAGCATGGCGGTGAAGTTCTCCGGCTTCAGGTCCGGGGCCGACTTCATCGCGATGTAGGCGTTGGTGTTGGCCGGGTTGCCGACCACCAGCACCTTGACGTCACGCTTGGCGACCTTGTTCAGCGCGGCGCCCTGGGCGGTGAAGATCTTGGCGTTTTCCAGCAGCAGGTCCTTGCGCTCCATGCCCGGGCCACGCGGACGCGCGCCGACCAGCAGAGCGATGTCGGCGTCCTTGAACGCGACTTCGGCGTCATCGGTGCCGACCATGCCGGCCAGCAGCGGGAAGGCGCAGTCTTCCAGCTCCATCATCACGCCCTTCAGGGCGGCCTGGGCCTTGTCGACCGGCAGTTCCAGCAGCTGCAGGATGACCGGCTGGTCCTTGCCCAGCATTTCGCCGGAGGCGATGCGGAACAGCAGGGCATAACCGATCTGGCCGGCGGCGCCGGTCACGGCAACACGAACGGGTGCTTTCATGGGGGTTTCCTCTTGCTTGCAAGCGTTTGATGGGACGCCGCGGGCGTGGCCACGCGGGCCTGGCGGGCGGCGGGGAACAGGGAAACGGCCACCCGAGGGTGGCCGTTTCGAAGGGGGATCAGGCGGCGAGGTGCTTGTTCCACTCCGCGACGCGCTCGGCCTGGGCGGCCAGCACGGCGTCGACGTCGCCTTCCAGGGTGATCGAATGGATCACGTCGCCCTGCTTGACCGAATCGACGATGGCCTGGCCTTCCAGGACCTTGCCGAAGACGGTGTGGCGGCCGTCCAGCCAGTCGGTCTTGATGTGGGTGATGAAGAACTGGCTGCCGTTGGTGTTCGGGCCGGCGTTGGCCATCGACAGCGAGCCGACCTCGTGCTTCACGCCATTCTTCTCGTCTTCGAACTTGTAGCCCGGGCCGCCGGTGCCACGACCCTGCGGGCAGCCGCCCTGGATCATGAAGTCGGCGATCACGCGGTGGAAGATCAGGCCGTCATAGAAACCGTGCTTGACCAGGTTCACGAAGTTGGCCACGGTCAGCGGCGCCTTGTCGGCGAACAGCTCGACCTTGATCGGGCCCTGGGTGGTGTCGAAAGTGGCGATGAGGGACATGAAGATCCTTGATGCAGAGGGGAACGCGTCTAGCCACCTAGTTTACACCTGCCTCGTGGCGGCGGCGGCTTCGACCATCGGCGGAGAGCCCGGCTTCAGCCGCCGGACGGGTGCCCCGCGGTGCAGGCCAGGCGGCCTCGACCGGCGCCGCGGACAGCCAGCTGAATGGGTCCCATGACGGGTGTGAAATCCACCTTTTCGCGAATCGTCAAGTTCGACGTATAATGTTGGACTTCTTTTTCCAAATCCGGCGCCGACTGGGCCCCTTTCGTATGTCCATCGAAAATCTTCGCAACATCGCCATCGTCGCCCACGTCGACCATGGCAAGACCACCCTGGTCGACCAGCTGCTGAAGCAGTCCGGCACCCTGTCCGAGCGCACCGTCCTCGCCGAGCGCGTGATGGACAGCAACGACCAGGAAAAGGAACGCGGCATCACCATCCTGGCCAAGAACACCGCCATCACCTGGGAAGACAAGAAGACCGGCATCAAGAACCGGATCAACATCGTCGACACCCCCGGCCACGCCGACTTCGGTGGTGAGGTCGAGCGCGTGCTGTCGATGGTCGACACCGTGCTGATCCTGGTCGATGCGATGGACGGCCCGATGCCGCAGACCCGCTTCGTGACCCAGAAGGCCTTCGCGATGGGCTTCAAGCCGATCGTCGTGGTCAACAAGGTCGACCGTCCGGGCGCCCGTCCGGAATGGGTGATCGACCAGGTCTTCGACCTGTTCGACAAGCTCGGCGCCACCAACGAGCAGCTGGACTTCCCGATCGTCTACGCCTCCGGCCTGAACGGCTATGCCGGCCTGGAAGACACCGTGCGCGACGGCGACATGACCCCGCTGTACGAAGCGATCATGCAGCACGCGCCGCGTCCGGAAGTGGACCCGGAAGGCCCGTTCCAGATGCGCATCAGCCAGCTGGACTACAACAACTTCGTGGGCGTGATCGGCATCGGCCGCATCCAGCGCGGCACCCTGAAGAAGAACATGCAGGTCGCGGTCATCGACCGTGAAGGCAAGAAGCGCAATGGCAAGGTGCTGCAGGTGCTGGGCTTCATGGGCCTGGAACGCATCGAGCAGGATTCGGCCGAAGCCGGCGACATCGTGGCCATCTCCGGCATCCAGGAGCTGACCATCTCCGACACCATCTGCGCACCGGACTTCCCGGAAGCGCTGCCGGCGTTGACCGTCGACGAGCCGACCATCTCGATGACCTTCCAGGTCAACAACTCGCCGTTCGCCGGCAACAAGGACCTGTCCGGTGGCAAGTTCCTGACCAGCCGCCAGATCAAGGATCGCCTGGACCGTGAAAAGGTCCACAACGTGGCCCTGAAGGTCGAGCAGCTGGAAGACGCCGACAAGTTCCTGGTCTCCGGCCGTGGCGAACTGCATCTGTCGGTGCTGATCGAGAACATGCGCCGCGAGGGTTACGAGCTGGCCGTGTCGCGTCCGGAAGTGATCATCAAGGAAATCGACGGCCAGATGATGGAGCCGATCGAGCAGCTGGTGGTGGACATCGAAGAAATCCACCAGGGCGGCGTGATGGAAAAGCTGGGCACCCGCAAGGGCCAGCTGAAGAACATGGAATCGGACGGCAAGGGCCGCGTGCGCCTGGAATATTCGATCCCGGCCCGTGGCCTGATCGGCTTCCAGAACGAGTTCAAGACCCTGACCCAGGGTTCGGGCCTGCTGTTCCACGTGTTCGACCACTACGGTCCGAAGGAACAGGGCGCGATTGCCAAGCGCATCAACGGCGTGATGATCGCCAATGCGCCGGGCACCACGCCGGCCTACTCGCTGGGCCCGCTGCAGGAACGCGGCAAGCTGTTCGCTGCTGAAGGCGACAACGTGTATGAAGGTCAGCTGGTCGGCATCCACTCCAAGGACAACGACCTGACCGTCAACGCGATCAAGACCAAGCCGCTGACCAACATGCGCGCTTCGGGCAAGGACGATGCGATCCAGCTGACCCCGGCGATCAAGTACTCGCTTGAACAGGCCCTGGACTTCATCGAAGACGACGAGCTGGTCGAGATCACCCCGAAGGAGATCCGCCTGCGCAAGAAGTTCCTGACCGAAAGCGACCGCAAGAAGGCTTCGCGCGGCGGCTGAGCCAGCACCCCGTGAACCAGAGCGGCTACAACCCGGATCCACACCGGCATCCGGGGCTCCACGTCATCGCCCTGCTCGAAGCGAGCAAGGCGATGCTGGCGCTGTTGGCCGCCACCGGGCTGGAAGTGCTCGGACCGCAGCCGCTACGGCACGGCATCATGGCCCTGATCCGGCGTTTCAGCCTGGATCCGGACCATGGCACCCTGCCCTCGCTGCTGCACATGATCAGCCCCGACGCGGTCCACCTGGCCGCGGCGGGGATGATCGGCTACGGCCTGCTGCACCTGGTCGAAGCCTGGGGCCTGTGGCGGGCCAAAGCCTGGGCGTCCTGGCTGGGCTGCCTGACCGCCTCGCTATACCTGCCTTTCGACATCTTCGCGATCATCCGCCATCCCGGCTGGCCGTCGTGGACGATCCTGGCGATCAACCTGATCGTGGTCTACGTCCTCGCCCGCGACCTGCGCAAGCGCCACCGCTGAGCACCGGCTACACTGGGGATTGGAGCCGACCAAGCCGCCCCATGCGCCCGTCCTTGCCGCCTCTGCTGACCTGCCTGCTCGCCGCGCTGCCGGCGCTGCTTTCGGCTGGCTGCAGCCCGGCTACGCCCAGCGCGCATGCGGCCGAACCTGCGAGCCGCAACGTGCCGTTCCCGTACGCCGAAACCGATGTCGCCGACCTGCAGGCGCGGATGACCGCCGGGGAACTGGACAGCACCACCCTGACCCAGGCCTACCTGCAGCGCATCGCCAGCCTCGACCGCACCGGGCCACGCCTGCGCGCGGTGATCGAGCTCAACCCCGATGCCCTGAAGGAAGCCGCCGCGCGCGACCGCGAACGCCGTGACGGCCGCCTGCGCGGCCCGCTGCATGGCATCCCGCTGCTGTTGAAGGACAACATCAACGCCGCGCCGATGGCCACCAGTGCCGGCTCGCTGGCGCTGCAGGGCTTCCGCCCGGACGACGCCTACCTGGTGCGCCGGCTGCGCGATGCCGGGGCGGTGGTGCTGGGCAAGACCAACCTCAGCGAATGGGCCAACTTCCGCGGCAATGATTCAATCTCAGGCTGGAGCGCGCGCGGCGGCCAGACCCGCAATCCCTATCGGCTGAGCCATTCGCCGTGTGGTTCCAGCAGCGGCAGCGCAGTGGCCGTGGCCGCCAACCTCGCCAGCGTAGCGATCGGTACCGAAACCGATGGCAGCATCGTCTGCCCGGCGGCGATCAACGGCGTGGTCGGGCTCAAGCCGACCGTCGGCCTGGTCAGCCGCGACGGCATCATCCCGATCTCCTTCAGCCAGGACACTGCCGGGCCGATGGCACGCAGCGTCGCCGACGCTGCAGCCGTGCTGACCGCGATCGCCGGCCGCGATGATGCCGACCCGGCCACCGCGACCATGCCCGGCCGTGCGGTCTACGACTACACCGCGCGACTGGACCCGCAGGGCCTGCGCGGCAAGCGCATCGGCCTGCTGCAGACGCCCCTGCTGAAGTACCGTGGCATGCCGCCACTGATCGAACAGGCGGCGACCGAGCTGCGCCGCGCCGGCGCCGTGGTGGTGCCGGTGGAGCTGCCCAATCAGGGCGCCTGGGCCGAGGCCGAGCGCACGCTGCTGCTGTACGAATTCAAGGCCGGGCTGGAGCGCTATTTCAGCACCCACCGCGCACCATTGCGCAGCCTGGCCGAACTGATTGCCTTCAACCAGGCGCACAGCAAGCAGGAACTGGGCCTGTTCGGCCAGGAGCTGCTGGTGGAAGCCGACGCCACCGCCGGCCTGGCCGACCCCGTCTACATCCGCGCCCGCAGCGATGCGCGCCGCCTGGCCGGCCCGGAAGGCATCGATGCCGCCCTCGCCGCCCACCAGCTTGATGCACTGGTGGCGCCCACCACCGGTATGGCGTGGCCCATCCGCAGCGAAGGCGACGACTTCCCCGGCGAGAGCTACAGCGCCGCCGCCGTGGCCGGTTATCCCAGCCTCACCGTGCCGATGGGCCAGATCGATGGCCTGCCGGTCGGCCTGCTGTTCATGGGCACCGCCTGGAGCGAGCCGAAGCTGATCGAGATGGCCTACGCCTACGAACAGCGCACGCGCGCGCGGCGCCCACCACACTTCGATACCGACGCACTGATCGACGCTGGCGAGCCGTGATCCGGTAGTGCCGGCCGCTGGCCGGCAGATCCCAGGTCGCCTGCCAGCGGCCGGCGCTACCGTTCGGGTTCCGGCTCCACCGGTACGATCGCCGCCTCGCCATCTTCCGCACCCGGCGAACGCACATCTGCCGTGCGTGCACGTGGACCGCGCGGCATGTCCAATTCGTCTGCATGCTGCAGCCGCGCACGCACCTGCGGCAGCGACTGCGGATGCTCGCGCGCGAGGAAATCGAGCATGCGTTCGCGCACCAGGCAACGCAGGTCGAAGGCATCGCCGGAGCTGCGCGCGCTGACCAGCAGGCGCACCTGGATCGCACGCTCGCTGGTCTCGGTCACCTGGGTCACGCAGACCCGGCCATCCCACAATGCTTCGCCGCGACAGATGCGCTCCAGCTCAGCACGGATCGCCGCAATCGGCGCACGGTAGTCCAACCACAGGAACGCGGTGCCGAGCAGGTCGGCGCTGCGCCGCGTCCAGTTCTGGAACGGGTTTTCGATGAACCAGGTCAGCGGCACCACCATCCGCCGCTCATCCCAGATACGCACCACCACATAGCTGCTGCCGATCTCCTCGATGCGGCCCCACTCGCCCTCGACGATCACCACGTCATCCAGCCGGATCGGCTGCGTCACCGCGATCTGCAGGCCGGCGATCAGATTGCCGAACACCGGCTTGGCGGCGATACCGGCCACCAGGCCGATCAGGCCTGCCGACGCCAGCAGCGCGGTACCGATCTTCTGCACCATCGGGAACGTCAGCAGTACCAGCGACGCGCCCAGCACGATGATGCCGCCCATCAGCACACGGCTGAGCACCCGCGTCTGGGTCTGGATGCGGCGCGCTTCCAGGTTGTCGGCGACATCGATGGGATGGCTGCGCAGGATCGCGCGCTCGCCCGCCGCCACCGCGCGTACCAGCAACCAGATGAAGCACGCGGTCAGCGCGATGTGCAGCACATGCTGCAGGTTGCCCAGCACCGGATCCTGCAGCGGCGTGGCCTGCAATGCGGGAATCAACAACAGCAGCGGCCATGCGGTGGCCAGTGGCAACCCGAGCACACGTCCGATGCGTGCACGCCGGCGATCACGCCCTTTCAATCGATGGTAGATCCAGAGGATCAGCCACGCGCCGATGCCACCCACTACTGCTGCCAATCCCAACGGCCATGCGTAGGCCTGTGCGCTTTGCCAGTGCACCGTTGCCACCTCCACTCGAACAGCCAAGCGGACAGCCTCGCGCATGACGCATGAGCGTCACGTCAGTCGTTCGTAACAAGGGTGTTGGTCGGCAGGGCTTGCAGCCCTGCACCTGCTGCGAGCCGAAGCAACAGCAACAGCCGAAGCAGAAGCGGGTTTCCTGTGGGATGGCGGGGTGGGTCCGGTTGCGGGAGACGCCGTAAACCCGTCCATGGGGGCTTGGCCGCGGCATCCATGCCGCGGACACTCCCGCAACCGGACCCACCCCGCCTTTGACAGATTTCCGCGATCTGTTCGCTCTTCTGTAGGGCCGAGCCATGCTCGGCTCAAATCTCACAGATATCGAAATATTCGATTTCCATAGTGATTCATCCACGCATGGCGTGGATCTACCGCAGGTCGCAGAGATCTGTCAGAGGCCGGTCGATGACAACTGTCCGCGGGGGGGCGGGGGGGGCTGGCGGGACCGTTGGCGCCATGGATGGCGCCATCGAGCCCCCATGGATGGGTTTACGGCGTGTCCTGCCTACCCACACCGCCCCGCCATCCCACGGAATACCCGCTTCTGCCGTTGCTTTTGAGGTTGCCGGCCAGCGGCCGGCACTACCGCAGGTGCAGGGCTGCAAGCCCTGCCGAAAACCCCTTACCGCACTTGCTCCTGCTTGCGCACGATCGCCATCGCGATCTCCAGCGACTGCTCGTAGTTCAACCGCGGGTCCACCGTCGAACGGTAGGCGCGTTCCAGGTCACGCTCGGTCAGTTCGCGCGCGCCACCGGTGCACTCGGTCACGTCTTCGCCGGTCAACTCCAGGTGCACACCACCCAGGCGCGTGCCTGCGGCCGCATGCAGATCGAACGACATCTCCACTTCGCCGCGAACGTTGTCGAAGCGGCGCGTCTTGAAACCATTGGCGGTGCTTTCGGTGTTGCCATGCATCGCGTCGCACACCCACAGCACGCGGCGGCCATCGCGCTTGACCGCATCCAACAGCGGCGGCAGCTTCTCGGCGATCTGCGCCGCCCCCATGCGGTGGATGAAGCTCAGACGGCCCGGTTCGTCATGCGGATTGAGCACGTCGATCAGGCGCAGCAGCTGGTCCGGCGTCACCGACGGACCGACCTTGATCGCAATCGGGTTGCGCACGCCACGCAGATACTCCACGTGCGCGCCATCGAGCGCGGCCGTGCGCATGCCGATCCACGGGTAGTGCGTGCTCAGATTCAACCAGCCCTGCTGGCGCGGCACCTGCCGGGTCAGCGCCTGTTCGTAGGGCAGCAGCAGCGCTTCGTGCGAGGTGTAGAAGTCGATGCGGTTGAGGTTGTGCACGCGGGCCCCGGCCAGGGTCTCCATGAAGTGCACCGCATCGCCGATCGACGCCACCATCTTCTGGTACTCGGCAGCCAGCGGCGAATGCCGCACCCACTCCAGGTTCCAGTACTCGGGGTGGTGCAGGTCGGCGAAACCACCGTCGATCAGCGCCCGCACGAAGTTCATGGTCATCGCCGAATGGGCGTGTGCCTGCAGCATCCGCTTCGGATCCGGCAAACGCGCGACTTCAGTGAACGCCGGGGCATTGATCACGTCACCGCGGTAGCTGGGCAGGGTCACGCCGTCGCGGGTCTCGGTATCGGCCGAGCGTGGCTTGGCGTACTGGCCGGCAAAGCGCCCAACACGGATCACCGGCTGGCGCAGGCCGTGCACCAGCACCAGGCTCATCTGCAGCAGCACCTTCAGCCGGTTGGAGATGGTGCCCGACTCGCAGTCGCTGAAATTCTCTGCGCAGTCGCCGCCCTGCAACAGGAAGCGCTTGCCTTCCTGCGCATCGGCCAGCTGCTGCTTCAGCGCCAGGATCTCCCAGGAGGTGACCAGCGGCGGCAGCCGCTTCAGTTCGTGCAGAGCGGCGTCCAGCGCCACCGGGTCCGGGTAGGTCGGCATCTGCAGCGCGGTCTTGCCACGCCAGCTCTCCGGCGACCAGGCGGCGCCAGCGGCGGCGGCGGCGGCGGGGTCGGGCACGGGCGGAACGGCGGACAGGCTCATTGCAGACTTCCGGGATGGGGGGCGGTCATGGTCGCAGAGCCGGCCGCTGGAGCAAAGGGCCGACCTGCTCGGCCAGGCCGCCTGAACGGCAGGGAAAGGCCGATGCGAGCAGCCAGATCCAGCATGGTCAGCCGCTCAAGGCAGGCGCATGATCTGTTACGGAGTAACACTTCCACGTCATGGACCGGCCCCTTCCACGCGCTGCCATCACTCTTCCCATCATGAAGCCCTCGCCCCTCGCTACCGGCATCACCTTCGCCCTGGCCCTGGCCAGCCTGCCCGCCTTCGCGGCCGCCGCCGATGGCGCCGGGCCTGCGGTCAAGGACCTGGACACGGTCACCATCAGCGCCCAGCTCGACCAGGCCCGCAATGCGCTGTCGCCGGACATCGGCAGCAGCCAGTACCAGATCACCGCCGAAGACATCCAGAAACAGCCGCTGGGCGCCTCCGCGCCGCTCAGCCAGGTGCTGCTGCAGGCACCCGGCGTGGTCCAGGATTCCTATGGCGGCGTACACGTGCGCGGCGACCACGCCAACCTGCAGTACCGGATCAACGGCGTACTGCTGCCCGAGTCGATTTCCGGCTTCGGCCAGACCCTGGATGCGCGCACCATCAAGAGCATCCGCCTGATGGACGGCGCGTTGCCGGCGCAGTTCGGCGAGCGCACCGCGGCGGTGGTCGACATCACCACCCGCAATGGCGCCGAGCTGGGCAACGGTGGCAGCGCAGGACTGACCACCGGCTCGTACGGCAAGATCAACCCGAATGCATCCTGGTGGGGCAACCAGGGGCGCTGGAGCTGGTTCCTGACCGGCAATTACGATCAGAACGAGGTCGGCCTGGAGAACCCCACGAACTCGCGCAAGCCGCTCCACGACGATACCCACCAGGGCAAGGCCTTCGCCGACCTGACCTACCTGGTCAACGAGAACACCCGCCTGAGTGTGTTCGCCGGCTTCGCCAACAACCGCTTCCAGATTCCGGCCAACCCAGGGCAGACGCCGCAGTTCGGTTACCTGGACACCACCACCTTCGACTCCAGCCAGCTGGATGAGACCCAGCGTGAGACCACCCGCTTCGGCATGCTGGTACTGCAGGGCACGCTGGGCAGCACCGCCTACCAGCTGTCTGCCGGGCAGCGCTACAGCGATGTAGCGTTCAAGCCGGATGTCATCGGCGATCTGGTGTTCAGTGGCGTCGCCTCGCAGGTGCAGCGCAGCAACCGTGCCAACACCCTGCAGGCCGACTTCTCCACACCACTGGGCAACGACCACACGCTGCGCTATGGCTTGTACGGCAACTACGAGAACGCACGGGCCAGCAGCAACAGCTGGGTGTTCCCGGTTGATGACGGCGGCCAGCAGTCCAGCACCACGCCGCTGCTGATTCCTGACCGCAGCGCCTTTCATGCCAGCACGTTGGCCTTGTACGTACAGGATGAGTGGAAAATCGGCGACGACTGGACCGTCAACTACGGTCTGCGCGGTGACCGCTACAAGGCCTTCGGCCGCACCGAGGGCCAGCTCAGCCCGCGCGTGGGCGTGGTCTGGAATGCCAGCGACAGCACCACCGTGCATGCCGGCTATTCGCGCTATTTCACGCCACCGGCCAGTGAGCTGATCGCCAGCAGCGATATCGCCCTGTACGACGGCACCACCAACCAGCAGCCCGGCGGCGGCAACAACACGCCGCTGGCCGAGCGCAGCGACTACTACGACATCGGCGTCTCGCAGCAGCTGGGCGAACACCTGACCCTTGGACTGGATGCGTACGACCGCCGCGTCGCCCGCCTGCAGGACGAAGGCCAGTTCGGCGCCGCCTACATCTACTCGACCTTCAACTACCGCCGCGGACACATCCGTGGCCTGGAGTTCAGTGCCGACTACAGCAACGGTCCGTTCAGTGCCTACTTCAATGCGGCGCTGAACAAAGCCATCGGTACGGATGTCATCACCAGCCAGTACAACCTCGATCCCGAGGCGCTGGCCTATGTGGCCCACCACTGGATCCACCTTGACCACGACCAGAAGCTGACCTCGTCGGGTGGCCTCAACTATGCCTTCGCCGGGCACAACCGGATCGGGGCCAACTACGTGTTCGGTAGTGGCCTGCGTTCGGACATCGAGGGCGTGCCCAACGGCGGCGAGCTGCCGTCGTACCTGCAGGTGAACCTCAGCGCCGGGCACGACTTCAACGTCGACAGCGGCCATCCACTGCATGTGCAGCTGGCGGTGATCAACGCTTTGGACCGCAGTTACCAGCTGCGCGATGGCGGTGGAGTCGGCGTGTTCGCCCCGCAGTGGGGACCGCGCCGCGGCGCCTACCTGAGCCTGCAGCAGGACTTCTGAGGTAGTGCCGGCCGCTGGCCGGCATTCCCGCGGTGTGGCGGGCCGGGGGCGGGCCCACCCACCGGGACCGCGAGTGCCTGCGGCGCCGCCGCCCCCCC
>NZ_JAWIRS010000010.1:0-33839 GCF_036320005.1 Stenotrophomonas sp. SMYL11 | reverse complement strand
CGCCCTGGGAGTGGGGGGGGCGGCCGCGCCCGGGCCGGCCCGCCCGGGGGGGGGCCGCCCCGCGCCCGCCACTACCCTGCTTCAGCGCTTGACCTTGCGCAGCGACACCAGCATCGCCCACAGCGCCAGCAGCACGAACCACACGCCCGACCACATCGGCATGGTCAGGCCCAGGAAGGTCCAGTCGATGTTGCCGCAGTTGCCAGTGCCGGTCAGCACCGTGCGGAACACTTCCAGCGGCCCCATGGTCTCGCTCAGGAAGGCCAGCGGCGGGCCACAGGTGGAACCCATTTCCGGCGGCAGCATCTGCACGTAGACGTGGCGCGCGGCAATACCCACGCCCACGGCGGCCGCAATGAAGGCAAGGATGCCGTAGGTGGCGCGCCCCGGACGATTGGACGGGCCATGCAGCGCGCCGATCAGGAACAGCAGGCCCAGCGCGGCAAAGGCCAGGCGCTGGAAGATGCACAGCGGACACGGCTCCAGGCCCATCTTCAGCTGCAGGAAGATCGCGTAGCCAAGCAGGCCCGCGCAGATCAGGAAGCCCAAGAAGAACTGGGCGCGGAAGGGCCAGCGCAGTGGATTCATCGTCAACGCTCGAATGGATCAGGCGCCAAGCGTAACCGAGAGTGCGTGCCATTCGAACCGCCACAGGTGACGCCTGTCGGAACGGTGTGGGTCAGAGCCTTGTCCTGCGCAAAGGGATCCGAGCCCCGAAAATGCAAAAGCCCGGCAGAGGCCGGGCTTTCGCTGTGTCGCATTGGAGCGGTCCGATTACTCGGCCACTTCCTCGGCCACGACCGGACGGTCAACCAGCTCGACGTAGGCCATCGGCGCGTTGTCGCCGGCGCGGAAGCCGCACTTCAGCAGGCGCAGGTAGCCGCCCGGACGGTTCGCGTAGCGCGGGCCCAGGATGGTGAACAGGTTGCCCACGGCTTCGTTGTCGCGCAGGCGGGCGAAGGCCAGACGGCGGTTGGCGACGGAGTCGACCTTGGCCAGGGTGATCAGCGGCTCGGCAACGCGGCGCAGTTCCTTGGCCTTCGGCAGGGTGGTCTTGATCAGCTCGTGCTTGAACAGCGAGGCGGCCATGTTCTTGAACATCGCTTCGCGGTGAGCGCTGGTGCGGCTGAACTTACGGCCAGACTTCTGGTGACGCATGGTGATATTCCTTGGTTAATGATGAGGCTGTGCGGATCGTTGTCGCCATCCTGGCGTTGCTGCGCGGACTGCGGTTGGTCCTGGTCACCCGTCCTGGGCGACCTGCCGCGCGAACCTGGGGTTCGTCGTGGCATGTTGTGTTGCGTTGAAGGCCCCACCGCGAACGGTGGAGCCTTCAGGCATTACCGATATCAGCCCAGCATGCCGTGGCTGGCGACACCGGCCGGCGGCCAGTTCTCCAGCTTCATGCCGAGCGACAGGCCGCGCTGAGCCAGCACTTCCTTGATCTCGGTGAGCGACTTCTTGCCCAGGTTCGGGGTCTTCAGCAGCTCCACTTCGGTCTTCTGGATCAGATCGCCGATGTAGTAGATGCTTTCAGCCTTCAGGCAGTTGGCCGAACGCACGGTCAGCTCCAGATCGTCGATCGGGCGCAGCAGCACCGGATCCACGCCGTTGTTGGCCGGCTTGGCCGCACCGCGGTCGCGGTGGGTGAAGTCACCGAACACCGACAGCTGGTCGCTGAGGATGTCGGCGGCGGTGCGCACGGCTTCCTCGGCATCGATGGTGCCGTTGGTCTCGATATCGATGACCAGCTTGTCCAGGTCGGTACGCTGTTCGACGCGGGCCGCTTCCACGGCATAGGCGACGCGGCGGACCGGCGAGAACGAGGCATCCAGGACCAGACGGCCGATGGCACGGGTTTCTTCGTCCGGACGACGACGCGCGGCAGCCGGCTGGTAGCCGAAACCACGTTCGATCTTCAGACGCATGTTGATCGCCGTATCCTTGGTCAGGTGGCAGATCACGTGTTCGCCGTTCAGGATCTCCACATTGTGGTCGACCTTGATATCGGCAGCGGTGACAACGCCCGGGCCCTGCTTGGACAGGGACAGGGTGGCGCTGTCGCCGGAGTGCATACGGATGGCCACGTCCTTGAGGTTCAGCAGGACTTCGAGCACGTCCTCCTGCAGACCTTCGACCGTGGTGTACTCATGCAACACGCCGTCGATTTCGACTTCCGTGATGGCGAAGCCCGGGATGGACGACAGCAGCACGCGACGCAGGGCATTACCCAGCGTATGCCCGTAACCCCGCTCCAAAGGTTCGATAACGACCTTTGCACGGGTGTCGGTAAGGCGTTCGATCTGCGGACCGCGAGGACGCAGAACCTGGTTGGCGGTAACCGTCATGTTGCGGGTTCTCCTAGTGAACCCCCGGCCGTCGCCGGGGGCTCTCCAATGTGAATTACTTCGAATACAGCTCGACGATCAGCGCTTCGTTGATGTCCGCAGGCAGATCCGAACGATCCGGAACAGCCTTGAAGATACCGGTGAACTTGCCGGAATCCACTTCAACCCACGACGGGCTCAGGTCATGCTGGGCGGCGACGGTCAGGGCTTCCTGGACGCGCAGCTGCTTGGCAGCCTTTTCAGACAGAGCGATGGCGTCGCCAGCCTTGACCTGGTACGAAGCCAGGTTGACCGACTTGCCATTCACGGTGACGCCGCGGTGCGACACCAGCTGACGGGCAGCCGGACGGGTCACGGCGAAGCCCATGCGGTAGACGACGTTGTCCAGGCGGGTTTCCAGCAGCTGCAGCAGGTTCTCGCCGGTGTTGCCCTTCTTGGTCGAGGCCTTCTTGTAGTAGTTGCGGAACTGACGCTCCAGCAGGCCGTAGATACGCTTGACCTTCTGCTTTTCACGCAGCTGGGTGGCGTAGTCGGACAGCTTGCCCTTGCGGGCAGTGGCGCCGTGCTGGCCGGGCTTCTGCTCCAGCTTGCACTTCGAGTCCAGCGCACGCGCCGGGCTCTTCAGGGACAGGTCGGCGCCTTCGCGACGGGCGAGCTTACAGGTAGGACCGATATAACGAGCCATTTCTTATCGCTCCCTTTAGACGCGACGCTTCTTCGGCGGACGGCACCCGTTGTGCGGGATAGGCGTCACGTCGATGATGTTGGTGATCTTGTAGCCGACGTTGTTCAACGAACGCACGGCCGACTCACGGCCCGGACCCGGGCCCTTGATGCGGACTTCCAGCGACTTCACGCCGTAGTCCAGCGCAGCACGACCGGCCTTTTCAGCAGCCACCTGGGCAGCGAACGGGGTCGACTTGCGCGAACCGCGGAAGCCAGCGCCACCGGAGGTCGCCCACGACAGAGCGTTGCCCTGGCGGTCGGTGATGGTGACGATGGTGTTGTTGAACGAAGCGTGGACGTGGGCAACGCCGTCGGTGACGACGCGCTTGATCTTCTTCTTGGTCTTAGCAGCGGGCTTAGCCATTTCTCAGTCCCTTACTTCTTGATCGCCTTGCGCGGACCCTTGCGGGTGCGGGCGTTGGTACGGGTGCGCTGGCCACGCAGCGGGAGGCCACGACGGTGACGCAGGCCGCGGTAGCAGCCCAGGTCCATCAGGCGCTTGATCGCGATGCCGATCTCACGGCGCAGATCGCCTTCCACGATGTACTTGCCGACTTCGGCGCGCAGGCGCTCGATTTCCGGCTCCGACAGATCGCGGATCTTGGTGGTCGAAGCAACGCCTGCGACTTCGCAGACCTTCTTCGAACGGGTACGGCCGATGCCGTAAATGCTTTGCAACCCGACCCAGACGTGCTTCTGGGCTGGCAGGTTGACGCCTGCAATACGCGCCATGACGCGGTTCTCCAGCTGAGTGATGGCCGACAGCGCGCCTCGGGCACGCCAATCCGGCAGGATGGATCAAAAAAGTGAACTAGCGATACTAACAAGGTTCCGGTTTACATGGAAGCCCGTGAAACCATTGGTTTCATGAACCCGGCCTGGGGAGTGTGCCCAGGCTCCGGCGCCGGATGGGGTTGGATCTGGAGTTTCCCCCGGAGCCGCCCGCGCTACTCCAGCGCGGGACCACCTCATCACACCCCCACCCGGAACCGCTGCGGGGGCCGCCCTTCGTTTGTGTGGCCGGAGTCCGCGAAGCGGAGGGACCATCACGTCAGGAAGACGAAAGTATAACAGACCAATCAGCCGCGGGCAAAACCGCCGCGGTTGCCGCCCTTCAGGTTGGCCTTCTTCAGCAGGCTCTCGTACTGGTGGGACATCAGGTGTGCCTGCACCTGGGCGATGAAGTCCATCACCACCACCACCACGATCAGCAGCGAAGTACCACCGAAGTAGAACGAGGCGTTCAGCTGCGTGCGCATCAGTTCCGGCAGCAGGCAGACGATCACCAGGTAGGCCGAGCCGGCCGCGGTCAGGCGGGTCAGCACGCCGTCGATGTAATCGGCAGTGGCCTTGCCCGGACGGATGCCCGGAATCAGCGCGCCCGACTTCTTCAGGTTGTCGGCGGTTTCCTGCGAGTTGAACACCAGCGCGGTGTAGAAGAACGCGAAACCGGTGATCAGCGCGGCGAAGACGATCATGTGCAGCGGCTCGCCCGGGCCCAAGGCATTGGCAACCTTCTGCAGGACCTGGCCGAAGCTGCTCTGGTTGGCAGCCTGGCCGGACCACATGGCCAGGGTGGCCGGGAAGGCCAGCAGGCTCGAGGCGAAGATCGCCGGGATGACGCCGGCCATGTTGAGCTTCAGCGGCAGGAACGAGGTCTGGTTCATGTACGCGTTGCGACCGCCCTGGCGGCGCGCGTAGTTGACCGTGATCCGGCGCTGGCCACGCTCGACGAACACCACGAAGAAGGTGAAGGCGAGCACGACGATGGCGATCAGCAGCAGCTGGATGAACTGGATGTTGCCGTCACGGTAGGCATCGAAGGTGTGGATGATGGCACCCGGCAGGCCAGCGACGATACCGGCGAAGATGATCAGCGACACGCCATTGCCGATGCCGCGCTCGGTGACCTGCTCACCGACCCACATCAGGAACATGGTGCCGGCGGTCAGCGCGACCACGGCGGTGAGCACGAAGCCCATGCCCGGTGCGTACACGACCGGAGCGCCCGACGGCGAGACCTGGCCCTGCAGGGCCAGTGCGATCGAGCCACCCTGCACCACTGCCAGCAGCACGGCGCCGATGCGCGAATACTGGGTGATCTTGCGGCGACCGGACTCACCTTCCTTCTGCATCGCCTTCAGGGCGGGGAAGATGTGCACGGCCAGCTGCATCACGATCGATGCCGAAATGTACGGCATCACGTTCAGCGCGAAGATGCTGAAACGGTGCAGGGCGCCGCCCGAGAACATGTTGAACATGTCCACGATGCCGCCGCCCTGCTGTTGCATCATGGCAAGCATGGCATCGGGATTGACGCCCGGCACCGGCACGTAGCAGCCGATGCGATAGACGATCAAAGCCCCGACGACGAACAGCAAACGTTGGCGAAGTTCAGTGAACTTGCCCATTCCGCCCGCGAGGTTACCGATGCCAGCTTGCGCCATGATTTTCTTACTCCGTTACGCTGCCGCCGGCAGCTTCGATCGCGGCCTTGGCACCCGCCGTGGCAGCAATACCCTTCAGGGTGAACGCCTTGGTCACTTCGCCCTTGACAACGACCTTGGCCTTCTTTGCAGTGCTCGGGACCAGCTTGGCAGCACGCAGGGCGGCGAAGTCGATCTCACCGGCCGGCAGCTTGTCCAGCGCGTACAGCAGCACTTCAGCGGTGTCCTTGGCGATCGGCGAACGGAAGCCGATCTTCGGCAGACGACGCTGCATGGGGGTCTGGCCGCCTTCGAAGCCAGCCTTGATCTTGCCGCCACCCTTGCGGGCGAACGAACCCTTGTGGCCGCGGCCGGCAGTCTTGCCGAGGCCCGAGCCGATACCGCGACCGACGCGGGTACGCTCGGTGCGGGCGCCCGGTGCCGGGCTCAGTTCATTGAGACGCAGAGTCATGGTCGATTACTCCTCAACCTGGACGAGGTACTGAACCTTGTTGATCAGGCCGCGCACCTGCGGGCTGTCCTTCAGTTCACGCACATCGTTGAGCTTGTTCAGGCCCAGGGCACGCACCGACAGGCGGTGACGCGACTGGGTGCCACGCAGGCCACGCACCAGGCGGACCTTGACAGTCTTGTTGGACTCATTAGCCATGGTTGAGTTCCTCCACCTTCTTGCCGCGCTTGGCCGCGATGCGGGCCGGCGACTGCGCAGCAGACAGGCCCTTCACGGTGGCACGCACCAGGTTGATCGGGTTGCGCGAACCGGTGGCCTTGGCCAGCACGTTCTTCACGCCAACCGCTTCCAGCACGGCGCGCATGGCACCGCCGGCGATGACGCCGGTACCTTCCGAAGCCGGCTGCATGAACACGCGGGCTGCGCCGTGACCATCCTTGATGGTGTGCCACAGGGTGCCGTTGTTCAGGTCAACGCTGACCAGGTTCTTGCGGGCCTGCTCCATCGACTTCTGGATGGCAACCGGCACTTCGCGGGCCTTGCCATAGCCGAAACCGACCTTGCCTTCGCCGTCGCCGACCACGGTCAGGGCGGTGAAGGTGAACTGGCGGCCACCCTTGACGGTCTTGCTGACGCGGTTGACCGCGACCAGCTTTTCGATCATGCCGTCGTCGACTTTCTCTTCGCGGTTACGGTCGCGATCGCGACCCCGCTGCTGACGCTCTTCTGCCATTTTGATTCCTTGGTAGTTTGGGTATGTACGGCTCGGGGCCGCTTATGGTTGTGGAATGTCGCGTTGTTCCGGTGGGCCACTGCAGAAGAGTGGCGCCGTCCAGCCTCACTCAGGCGGGCGAGCAGGCGGGCAGGAGACCACAGGTCCCCTGCCCTTATCCCTTAGAACTGCAGGCCGGCTTCGCGGGCCGCTTCTGCCAGGGCCTTGATGCGGCCGTGGTAGCGGTAGCCCGAACGATCGAAGGCAACCTTCTCGACGCCGGCGGCCTTGGCGCGCTCAGCGACGATACGGCCGACCTTGGCGGCGGCGTCGGCGTTCTTGCCGTTCTTCAGGCCTTCCATGACGTCGGTCTGGGTGGTGTTGGCAGCAGCCAGCACCTTGGAACCGTCGGCGGTGAAGACCTGGGCGTACAGGTGCTGGCCGGTGCGCAGCACCGACAGGCGGGCGACGCCGAGCTCACGGATGTGGGCGCGGGTCGACTTGGCGCGACGCAGGCGGGCGATGTTCTTGTTCATGATGTTTTTCCTTTGAAAGCGGAAGTGCCTAATTAGGCCTTCTTGGCTTCCTTACGGATGATGACTTCGTCGGAGTACTTCACGCCCTTGCCCTTGTACGGCTCCGGCTTGCGGAACGCACGGATCTTGGCGGCAACTTCACCGACGACCTGCTTGTCAGCGCCCTGGACCAGGATCTCGGTCTGGGTCGGGGTGGTGATGGTGATGCCTTCCGGCGCCACGAACACGACCGGGTGCGAGAAGCCCAGCGACAGGCTCAGGTCCTTGCCCTGCATGGCAGCGCGGTAACCCACGCCGACCAGCTCCAGCTTGCGCTCGAAGCCTTCGGACACGCCCTTGACCATGTTGGCCAGGATCGCACGCACGGTACCGGTCAGTGCGACCAGCTCGGCGTTCTCGGTGCTCAGGGTGGCAACGCCGTTGTCGACGTTGATGGCAATACCGGCCGGCTTGGCCAGCGACAGGGAACCCTTCGGGCCCTTGGCGGTGACGCTGTCCGACTGGACGTTCAGTTCAACCTTACCCAGGTCGATCGGCTTCTTGGCTACGCGGGACATAGTTCTACTCCTTTCGCCTTAGGCCACGAAGCACAGGACTTCGCCGCCGACGCCCAGCTGGCGCGCCTGCGCATCAGTCATGATGCCCTTGGAGGTGGAAATGATGGAGATACCCAGGCCGTTCATGACCTTCGGCAGCTCGCTCTTGCCGCGGTACTGGCGCAGGCCCGAACGCGAGAAGCGCTTCAGGGTCGCGATGACCGGCTTGCCTTCGAAATACTTCAGCACGATTTCCAGCTCGGACTTGTTGTTTTCCAGCTGGGTCACGCGCAGGTCGGTGATGTAACCCTCGTCCTTCAGGACCTGGGCGATCGCAACCTTGATCTTGGACGACGGGGCTTTCACCGTCTGCTTGCCAACCGCGGCCGCATTCTTGATGCGGACCAGCAGGTCGGCGATGGGATCAGTCATGCTCATATGAGTACCTTTGAGTGCACCGATATCCGCTTTCGCGAAAATCTGTTGTCTCCTGGAAACGGGCCAGGTCCCTTGATGCAGCGGGCCAAGGGCCCACTCCTACAACCCCGTTTGCACAGGGCAAGACGCGGGAGTATACGCCAAAAGAGCCCGGCTTGCGCCGGGCTCTTCGGTTTTTTTGCGTCGGGAAAGCTGAATGCCTCCCCTGCCCGGTTCAGGAACCCCCGAAGGGGCGCCTGATCGCAGGGCCGGCCGGGATTACCAGCTGGCCTTGCGCAGACCCGGGACGTCGCCACGCATGGTGGCTTCACGCAGCTTGTTACGGCCCAGGCCGAACTTGCTGTAGACGCCACGCGGACGACCCGACAGCTCGCAACGGTTGCGCTGGCGGCTCGGCGACGAATCGCGCGGCAGCTTGGCCAGCTTGGTTGCGGCGTCGATCTTCTCTTCGTAGGTCGCGTCCACGGAGGACACGATCTTCTTCAGAGCTGCACGCTTTTCAGCGTACTTCTTTGCCAGCTTTTCCCGCTTGATGTCGCGGTTGACCATGGAGGTCTTTGCCATTTCGGTTTCCTCGACAGATCAGTTACGGAACGGGAACTTGAACGCTGCCAGCAGCGCCTTCGCTTCCGCGTCGGTCTTCGCAGTGGTGGTGATAGCGATATCCATACCGCGGATCGCGTCGACGGCGTCGAAGTCGATTTCCGGGAAGATGATCTGCTCCTTCACACCCATGTTGAAGTTGCCGCGGCCGTCGAAGGAACGACCGGAAACACCACGGAAGTCGCGCACGCGCGGCAGCGAGATGTTGATCAGGCGATCCAGGAACTCGTACATCTTGTGGCGACGCAGCGTGGTCTTGCAGCCGATCGGCCAACCATCACGGATCTTGAACGACGCAACCGACACACGCGACTTGGTGACAACCGGCTTCTGGCCGGAAATCTTGGTCATGTCGCCGACGGCGTTTTCCAGGATCTTCTTGTTGGTGGCCGCTTCGCCGACACCCATGTTCAGGGTGACCTTGACCAGCTTCGGCACTTCCATCGGATTGGTGTAGCCGAACTGCTTCATCAGCGCCGGCACCACTTCGTCCTTGTAGAACTTTTCGAGACGGGAACTCATCTTCTCATTCCTCAGGCGTCGAGCGCCTCACCGCTGGAGCGGAACACACGCAGTTTGCGTCCATCCTCCAGCACCTTGAAGCCAACGCGTTCGCCCTTGCCCGAAGCCGGGTTAAGAACATTCACGTTGGAGATATGGATCGAAGCTTCGCGCTCGACCACGCCGCCGGCAACACCTGCCTGCGGGTTCGGCTTGGTGTGGCGCTTGACGATGTTCACGTTGGCGACGACCACGCGGTCGCCGTCGACGCGGACGACTTCGCCCTGCTTGCCCTTGTCCTTGCCAGCGTTGACGACAACCTGGTCGCCCTTCTTGATACGGTTAGCCATGATTATCTCCTGTCGCTCACAGCACTTCGGGAGCGAGCGAGACGATCTTCATGAACTTCTCCGAACGAAGTTCACGGGTCACCGGCCCGAAGATACGGGTACCGATCGGCTCCTGCTTGCTGTTCAGCAGAACGGCAGCGTTGCCGTCGAAGCGGATCAGCGAGCCATCGGCGCGACGCACACCCTTGCGGGTACGCACCACGACGGCGTCATACACTTCACCCTTCTTGACCTTGCCGCGCGGAATCGCATCCTTCACGGTGACCTTGATGATGTCGCCGATGCCGGCGTAACGGCGCTTGGAACCACCCAGCACCTTGAAGCACATCACCTGCTTGGCACCCGAATTGTCCGCGACGTCAAGGTAGCTCTGCATCTGGATCATGATTCAGCTCCTTATTCAGCCGCGCGCGTGATGACTTCCACCACGCGCCAGTTCTTGGTCTTGGACATCGGAGCAATCTCGGTCACGCGGACGACATCGCCTTCCTTGCAGGCGTTGTCGGCATCGTGGGCGTGCAGCTTCGTCGAGCGCTTGATGTACTTGCCGTACAGCGCGTGCTTGACCTGACGCTCAACCAGGACGGTAACCGTCTTGTCCATCTTGTTGCTGACGACACGGCCTTCGACCGTGCGCAGCGTCTTCTTTTCAGTATTGTCGCTCATAGCGGCCATCCTTACTTCGTGCTGCCGAGCAGGGTCTTGACGCGAGCAATCTCGCGACGGACCCGGCGAATGTCGTGGGTCTTCGGCAGCTGGCCGGTGACCTGCTGCATACGGACAGAGAACTGTTCCTTACGCAGGTCGATCAGGTGGGCCTTGAGTTCGTCAGCCGACTTTTCACGGAGAGTTTTGATATCCATCAGCGCACCGTACGGGTCACGAAAGTGGTGGTGACCGAGAGCTTGGCGGCGGCCAGGCGGAACGCCTCGCGAGCCACTTCCTCGGAAACACCCTCGATTTCATAGATCATGCGGCCGGGCTGGATCTGGGCCACCCAGTATTCCACGTTACCCTTACCAGAACCCATTCGGACTTCGATGGGCTTCTTGGTGATGGGCTTGTCGGGGAACACGCGGATCCACATCTTGCCGCCGCGCTTGACGTAGCGGCTGATCGAGCGGCGGGCCGCTTCGATCTGACGCGCGGTCAGCTGACCGTGTGCGGTTGCCTTCAGGCCGTATTCGCCGAAGCTGACAGCGTTGGCGCTCCAGCTCAGGCCATCGTTACGGCCCTTGTGTACCTTGCGGTACTTGGTTCGCTTGGGTTGCAACATTGTCGTTACCTCGCTTCACGGGCCGGGCGCTGACGGTCACCACGGTCGCCGCGATCGTGACGATCGTTGCGCGACGGGGTGTCGTCCTGCTTTTCCTGGCCAACCTGGGAGAAATCGAAGACCTCGCCCTTGTAGATCCAGACCTTGATGCCGATGATGCCGTAGGTCGTCTTGGCTTCAGCGAAGCCATAGTCGATGTCGGCACGCAGGGTGTGCAGCGGCACGCGGCCTTCGCGGTACCACTCCGAACGGGCGATTTCTGCACCGTTGAGGCGGCCACCGACGTTGACCTTGATGCCCAGGGCACCCAGACGCATCGCGTTGCCGACCGAGCGCTTCATTGCACGGCGGAACATGATGCGACGCTCCAGCTGCTGGGCGATCGACTCGGCAACGAGCTGTGCGTCCAGTTCCGGCTTGCGCACTTCGGTGACGTTGATGTGCGCCGGGACGCCCATCATCTCGCTCACTTCCTTGCGCAGCTTCTCGATGTCCTCACCGCGCTTGCCGATCACCACGCCCGGACGGGCGGTGTGGATCGTCACGCGAGCGGTCTTGGCCGGACGCTCGATCAGGATCTTGCTGATGCCGGCCTGAGCCAGCTTCTTGCGCAGCATTTCGCGCACTTTCAGGTCGGCTGCCAGGTAACCAGCGAACTCGGCCTTGTTGGCGTACCACTTGGAGTTCCAGTCCTTGGAAATGCCGAGGCGGATACCAATCGGATGAACTTTATGACCCATGGTCTTTTCCTTATCCGCTTACTTGGCGGCGCCCACAACCACAGTGATGTGGCTGGTGCGCTTGAGGATGCGGGTACCGCGGCCTTTCGCCCGCGCCATGAAACGCTTCAGGGTCGGACCTTCATCAACCATGATGGTCTGAACCTTCAGCTCGTCGACGTCGGCGCCCTGGTTGTTCTCGGCGTTGGCAATTGCCGACTCCACCACCTTCTTGATCAGGTGGGCAGCCTTCTTGTCCGAGAACTTCAGCAGGTTGACCGCACGCTCGGCCGGCAGACCGCGCACCTGGTCAGCGACCAGACGAGCCTTCTGCGGGGAGATGCGCGCAGTGCGCAGGATGGCTTTCGCTTCCATTGTCATCTCTCCTTACTTGCCCGACTTCTTGTCACCACCGTGACCCTTGAAGGTCCGGGTGATGGCAAATTCGCCGAGCTTGTGGCCGACCATGTTCTCGTTGACGAGAACCGGGATGTGGTTCTTGCCGTTATGCACGGCAATGGTGACGCCTACCATGTCAGGCAGGATCATCGAACGGCGCGACCAGGTCTTGATCGGCTTCTTGCTGCCCGCAGCGGCCTCCACCTTCTTGACGAGGTGGTGATCGACGAACGGGCCCTTCTTGAGTGAACGTGCCATGGTCGATTAGCCCCTACGATCGCGGACGATGAACTGCTGAGTGCGCTTGTTATGGCGCGTCTTGTAACCCTTGGTCGGGACACCCCACGGGGTGACCGGATGCGGGTTACCCTGGCCGGCCTTGGCCTCACCACCACCGTGCGGGTGGTCAACCGGGTTCATGGCAGCACCACGAACGGTCGGGCGGACGCCGCGCCAACGCTTGGCACCGGCCTTGCCCAGCTTTTCCAGGCTGTGCTCGTCGTTGCCGACTTCGCCGATGGTGGCGCAGCACTCGACCGGAACCTTGCGCATTTCACCCGAGCGCAGGCGCAGGGTGGCGTAGATGCCTTCGCGAGCCACCAGCTGCACGGCCGCACCGGCGGCGCGAGCGATCTGAGCGCCCTTGCCCGGCTTCAGTTCGATGCAGTGGATGGTGGTGCCGACCGGGATGTTGCGCAGCGGCAGGGTGTTGCCAGCCTTGATCGGGGCATCCGAACCAGCGATCACCTGATCACCAGCCTTCAGGCCCTTCGGGGCGATGATGTAGCGACGCTCACCGTCGACGTAGCACAGCAGAGCGATGTGCGCGGTGCGGTTCGGATCGTATTCGATGCGTTCCACGCGCGCCGGGATGCCCAGCTTGTTGCGCTTGAAGTCGATGATGCGGTAGTGCTGCTTGGCACCACCACCGACGTGACGCACGGTGATGCGGCCATGGTGGTTACGACCACCCGAGCGGCTCTGCGACTCGACCAGCGCAGCGTGCGGAGCACCCTTGTGCAGGTCGGGAGTGACCACGCGCACGGCCGAACGGCGGCCGGGGGAAGTGGGCTTGAATTTCATCAATGGCATGGGATGTACCTCAGGCCTTGGCCGTTACATCGATCGACTGGCCATCGGCCAGGCGAACGTACGCCTTGCGCCAATCGCCGCGGCGGCCAGCACGGTTACGGAAGGACTTGTTCTTGCCCTTGACGTTGACCACGTTGACGGCTTCGACCTTGACGTCGAACAGCTGCTCGACCGCGGCCTTTACATCGGCCTTGGTGGCTTCGTTCGAAACTTCGAAGACATACTGGTTGGAGAGTTCCTGCAGGCGCGCGGTCTTTTCGGAGACACGCGGGGCACGCAGCACGCTGAAGATTTTTTCGTTGCTGTTCATGCCAGCCACTCCTCGACCTTCTTGACCGCGTCAGCGGTGATGACGACCGTGTCGGCACCCACCAGCGAGACCGGATCCAGACCCTGGACGTCACGCACCTGCACGTACGGCAGATTGCGGGCGGACAGGTACAGGTGCTCGGACGCTTCTTCGGTGACGATCAGCGGGCGCTTGCCCACTTCCAGGCCGGCCAGCTTGGCGATCAGACCCTTCGTGTTGGTCACTTCGACATCGAAGGACTCCACGATGGTCAGACGGCCCTGACGGTTCAGCTCGGACAGGATCGCGCACATGGCGGCACGGTACTGCTTACGATTGACCTTCTGCTCGAAGCTGCGCGGCTTGGCCGCGAAGGTGACACCGCCGCCGACGAAGATCGGAGCCGTCAGTGCGCCATGACGCGCGCCGCCGCCCTTCTGCTTCTTCGACTTCTTGGTGGTACCAGCCACTTCGGAGCGAGTCTTCTGTGCCTTGGTGCCGGCGCGACCGGCGTTGCGGTAGGCAACGACGACCTGGTGGACCAGATCTTCGCTGAAATCGCGACCGAACACGGCGTCGGAGACCGAGACCTTGTTGTTGCTACCCGTGATAACGAGTTCCATCGTCATCTCTCCTTATGCCTTGCTCGCCGGACGGACGATCACGTCGCCACCCGCCGCGCCCGGAACGGCGCCGCGAACGGCGATCAGACCGCGCTCGACGTCGACCTTGACCACTTCCAGGTTCTGGGTGCTCTGCTGCACCGCGCCCATGTGGCCCGACATCTTCTTGCCCGGGAAAACGCGACCCGGGGTCTGGCGCTGACCCAGCGAACCCGGCGCGCGATGCGACAGCGAGTTACCGTGGGTTGCATCGCCCATACGGAAGTTGTGGCGCTTGATGGTGCCCTGGAAGCCCTTACCCTTGGTGACACCCTGGACGTCGACGATCTGGCCGACTTCGAAGATGTCCGCCTTGACTTCGCCGCCAACGGCGAAATCGCCGAGCTGCGCGTCTTCAACGCGGAATTCCCACAGGCCACGACCCGCTTCCACCTTCGCCTTGGCGAAGTGGCCGGCTTCCGGCTTGTTGACCAGGGCAGCGCGACGCGCGCCGACGGTCACCTGCACGGCGCTGTAGCCGTCGGTTTCGACGGTCTTGATCTGCGCGATGCGGTTCGGGGTTGCTTCGATCAGGGTCACCGGGATGGAGCGGCCATCTTCAGTGAACACGCGGCTCATGCCAGCCTTGCGGCCCACGAAGCCCAACGAATACTTCTTCGTCATGGTCGTAGTCCTCAGGTCAGCTTGATCTGAACGTCGACGCCGGCAGCCAGTTCGAGCTTCATCAGCGCGTCCACGGTCTTGTCATTCGGGTCAACGATATCGAGCACGCGCTTGTGCGTGCGGGTCTCGTACTGGTCACGCGCGTCCTTGTCGACGTGCGGGGAAACGAGAACGGTGTAACGCTCGATCTTGGTCGGCAGCGGGATCGGGCCACGCACTTGCGCGCCGGTCCGCTTTGCCGTTTCAACGATCTCGCTGGCCGAACGGTCGATCAGACGATGATCGAACGCTTTCAGCCGGATCCGGATCTTTTGGTCCGCCATGGCGGTAGGTTCCTTCGTTAAAAGAGCGACAGACAAAGCCTCTGGGTTGCTTTGTCCCATGAAATTCCTGAATACGGACGACCCACAGTCCTGCAGGCCGCCAAGGTCACTCCATAGACCTCAAAAACGTAGGCAGACCAGTTACCCGGCCTGCCCAGACGTAGAAGCATAATGGCACGCAAGGCAGCTGTCAACAGTCGCCTGTTGACGCCGCCTGAATGGCATTGACCCTTCCTGGTCCGGGGAACACAAGGCACATCCTGTGCCTGCTTTCCCATTTGATACGCCCCGATGCCCTACCCAGGCAACATCGGGGCGCAGATAGTACCAGATTACTCGATGATCTTCGAGACCACGCCGGCGCCGACGGTACGGCCACCTTCGCGGATGGCGAAGCGCAGGCCTTCGTCCATTGCCACCGGGTTGATCAGGGTGACGACCATCTTGACGTTGTCACCCGGCATCACCATTTCGACGCCTTCCGGCAGAGCAGCTGCGCCGGTGATGTCGGTGGTGCGGAAGTAGAACTGCGGACGGTAGCCGTTGAAGAACGGGGTGTGGCGGCCGCCCTCGTCCTTCGACAGGACGTAGACTTCGCCTTCGAACTTGGTGTGCGGCTTGATCGAACCCGGCTTGGCCAGGACCTGGCCACGCTCGACGTCGTCACGCTTGGTGCCGCGCAGCAGCAGGCCAGCGTTGTCGCCTGCCTGACCCTGGTCCAGCAGCTTGCGGAACATTTCAACGCCGGTCACGGTGGTCTTCTGCACCGGACGGATGCCGACGATTTCGATTTCGTCGCCAACCTTGATCACGCCGCGCTCGATACGACCGGTCACCACGGTGCCGCGGCCCGAGATCGAGAACACGTCTTCCACCGGCATCAGGAACGGCTTGTCGATCGCGCGCTCCGGCTCCGGGATCCAGCTGTCCAGGGCATCGACCAGCTTCAGGATGGCCGGCACGCCGATGTCGCTCTGGTCGCCTTCCAGCGCCAGACGGGCCGAACCGGCGATGATCGGGGTGTCGTCGCCCGGGAAGTCGTACTTGCTCAGCAGCTCGCGCACTTCCATCTCGACCAGCTCGAGCAGCTCGGCGTCGTCAACCATGTCGGCCTTGTTCAGGAACACGACGATGTACGGCACGCCGACCTGACGCGACAGCAGGATGTGCTCGCGGGTCTGCGGCATCGGGCCGTCAGCGGCCGAGCACACCAGGATCGCGCCGTCCATCTGGGCGGCACCGGTGATCATGTTCTTGACGTAGTCAGCGTGGCCCGGGCAATCGACGTGGGCGTAGTGACGGACCGGGGATTCGTATTCGACGTGCGCGGTCGAGATCGTGATACCACGTGCCTTTTCTTCCGGAGCGGCGTCGATCGAGGAGTAATCCTTGAACTCGCCACCGAAGCGCTCGGCACCGATCTTGGTCAGTGCAGCGGTCAGCGTGGTCTTGCCGTGATCGACGTGACCGATGGTGCCGACGTTGACGTGCGGCTTGGTGCGCTCGAACTTACCCTTTGCCATTGTTCTATACCTTGATTGTTCGTAAGTGGTTTCAAGAGAGGCTGAGCGAAGCTCAGCCCTTCTTCATGACGGCTTCGGCGATGTTGGTCGGAGCCGGCTCGTAGTGATCGAATTCCATGGTGAAGGTGGCGCGGCCCTGGGTCTGCGAACGCAGCGCAGTGGCGTAGCCGAACATTTCACCCAGCGGGATCATCGCGTTGATGATCGAAGCGGAGCCGTCACCGGTGGTGTCGGAACCCTGCAGCACGCCGCGACGACGGCTGACGTCGCCCATCACGTCACCCTGGTAATCCTCCGGGGTCACGATCTCGACCTTCATGATCGGCTCCAGCAGCACCGGCTTGGCCTTGGCGAAGCCCTGCTTGAAGGCCATCGACGAAGCCAGCTTGAACGCCATTTCCGAGGAGTCGACGTCGTGGTACGAACCGAACACCAGCTTCACCTTGACGTCCACGACCGGGAAGCCAGCCAGCGGACCGCTGGTGATGGTTTCGCGCAGGCCCTTTTCAACCGACGGAATGAATTCCTTCGGGATCACGCCGCCGGTGATGTCGTTGATGAACAGGAAGTCGTCCTTGATGGCCGGAGCCAGCTTCGGATCGGCACGGTCTTCAGCGGTGATCGGCGACAGTTCGATCACGACGTGACCGTACTGACCCTTACCACCGGACTGCTTGGCGTGCTTGTAGTCCGACTTGACGTCGGCCAGGGTGATGGTTTCGCGGTAGGCCACCTGCGGCGCGCCGACGTTGGCTTCAACGTTGAACTCGCGCTTCAGGCGGTCGACGATGATGTCCAGGTGCAGCTCGCCCATGCCCGAGATGATGGTCTGGCCGGATTCTTCGTCGGTCTTGACGCGGAACGACGGATCTTCCTGCGCCAGACGGCCCAGCGCCAGGCCCATCTTTTCCTGGTCCGACTTGGTCTTCGGCTCGACGGCCATCGAGATCACCGGCTCCGGGAACGTCATGCGCTCCAGGATGATCGGGGCGTCCACGGCGCACAGGGTGTCGCCGGTGGTGGTGTCCTTCAGGCCCACGGCAGCGGCGATGTCACCGGCCAGAACTTCCTTGATTTCCTCGCGGTTGTTCGAGTGCATCTGCAGGATGCGGCCGATGCGCTCCTTCTTGCCCTTCACCGAGTTCAGCACGGTGTCACCACCGTTCAGGGTGCCCGAGTAGACACGGAAGAAGGTCAGCGCGCCGACGAACGGGTCGGTGATGATCTTGAAGGCCAGCGACGAGAACGGAGCCTTGTCGTCCGACTTGCGGGTCATTTCGACGGTGTCGTCGTCAACGTCCACGCCCTTCACGTCCGGCACGTCGACCGGCGACGGCAGCAGCTGGATCACGCCGTCCAGCATGGCCTGCACGCCCTTGTTCTTGAAGGCCGAGCCGCAGTACATCGGCACGATCTCGGTGGCCAGGGTGCGGGTACGCAGCGCGTTGATGATTTCAGCCTCGGCCAGCTCTTCGCCGCCCAGGTACTTTTCCATCAGCTCTTCGCTGGCTTCGGCAGCGGTCTCGACCATGAACTGGCGAGCCTCTTCAGCCGGACCCTGCAGCTCGGCCGGGATTTCACCGTACTCGAACTTCATGCCCTGCGAAGCCTCATCCCAATGAATGGCCTTCATCTTCAGCAGGTCGACGACGCCCTTGAAGTTGTCTTCAGCGCCGATCGGCAGCTGCATCGGCACGGCAACCGCGCCCAGCTTGGCCTTCAGCTGGCCGACGACCTTCTGGAAGTTGGCACCAGTGCGGTCCATCTTGTTGACGAACGCGATGCGCGGCACGTGGTACTTGTTGGCCTGGCGCCACACGGTTTCCGACTGCGGCTGCACGCCACCGACGGCGCACAGGACGAAGACGGCACCGTCGAGCACGCGCAGCGAGCGCTCCACTTCGATGGTGAAGTCGACGTGCCCGGGGGTGTCGATGATGTTGAAGCGATGCTCCGGCAGGGACTTGTCCATGCCCTTCCAGAACGCGGTGGTGGCAGCGGACTGGATCGTGATGCCACGCTCCTGCTCCTGCTCCATCCAGTCCATGGTGGCGGCGCCGTCGTGCACTTCACCGATCTTGTGGCTCTTGCCGGTGTAGAACAGGATGCGCTCGGACGTGGTGGTCTTGCCGGCATCGATGTGAGCCATGATGCCGAAGTTACGGTAACGCTCGATGGGAGTGGAACGGGCCACGGGAGCCTCTCAGATTTCTTGGATTTCGGATGGCCGAACGCCGCCTTTCGGCGGCCTTCGGATTGGCGCAGTCCTTCTGGGACCGCGAGGCAGCACGCACCGAAGTGGTGCTGCCCTGCCTGTTTTACAAGGCCGTCAAACTCACCAGCGGTAGTGGGCGAATGCCTTGTTGGCTTCGGCCATGCGGTGGGTTTCTTCGCGCTTCTTGATGGCGCCGCCACGGTTTTCCGAGGCGTCGATCAGTTCAGCAGCCAGCTTCTTCGGCATGGTGTTCTCACCACGCTTGCGCGCGGAGTCGATCAGCCAGCGCATGGCCAGGGCCATTTTGCGCGAAGAACGCACTTCGACCGGCACCTGGTAGGTGGCACCACCGACGCGGCGTGACTTGACTTCGACCGCCGGAGCGACGTTGTCCAGAGCCTTCTGCACCAGTTCGATGGCGTTGGCGCTGCTGTTCTTCTCGGTGATCACGTCCATGGCGCCGTACACGATCTTTTCGGCGACGGACTTCTTGCCGCTCTGCATGACCATGTTGATGAAGCGGGCGATGGTTTCGCTTCCGTGCTTCGGATCGGGCAGGACGGAACGCTGCGGAGTATTACCCTTACGCGACATAGTGCTCTCTCCTTATGCCTTCGGACGCTTGGCGCCGTACTTGGAACGGGCCTGGCGACGCTTGGCAACGCCGGCGGCGTCGAGCGAGCCACGAACGGTGTGGTAACGCACACCCGGCAGGTCCTTGACGCGACCGCCGCGGATCAGGACCACGGAGTGCTCCTGCAGGTTGTGGCCTTCACCACCGATGTAGGAAATCACTTCTTCCTGGTTGGTCAGGCGGACCTTGGCAACCTTGCGCAGAGCCGAGTTCGGCTTCTTCGGAGTGGTGGTGTAGACACGGGTGCAGACGCCACGGCGCTGCGGGCACTTGTCGAGCGCCGGCGAGGCACTCTTGTAGGTGGTCGCTTGCCGCGGCTTGCGGACCAGCTGGTTGATCGTCGCCATCAGTAGGTTCTTCTGATTGGAGGCCGGAAAATCCGGCCAGAGATGCGGAAATGTTAAAGCAGGCCAAAATTTTGGCCTGCTGAGACAGACGATTGTAGCAACCTGCCAGGAAAGCAGTCAAACGCCTCCTGTCAAGCCCGTTCCTGATCCCGGAACGTTACTGGGGGGCCTCCATGTACCCCGTTCAGGTTGGCCGGGTCGATCGCGGACGATCTCCCCTGCCCTTTCCCAATCCCATCGATGGACCGATGGGGTGGTCCGGCCTTGCGGCCGGACCGGATACCTCATTCTTCGCCAGTCGCCTGTTCAGCTTCGGCTTCAACCACCGCTGCCTCGACCGAAGCCGGAGTACCGGCCAGGGTCTGCATTTCCGACTCGGTGAGACCGGAAGCGCCGCGACGGCGGTTGCTGTGGTACGCCAGGCCGGTACCGGCCGGAATCAGGCGACCCACGATGACGTTTTCCTTCAGGCCACGCAGGTTGTCCGAGGTGCCGCGGACGGCCGCTTCGGTCAGCACGCGGGTGGTTTCCTGGAACGACGCGGCCGAGATGAACGATTCGGTCGCCAGCGAGGCCTTGGTGATACCCAGCAGGACCGGATCGAAGTGCGCCGGCAGCTCGTTGCGGGTCGACAGGCGCGCATTCTCCTCGATAACGCGCTGACGCTCCACCTGTTCGCCGTTCAGGAACTTGCTGCTGCCCTGGTCGGTGATCTCGACCTTGCGCAGCATCTGGCGGGTGATCACCTCGATGTGCTTGTCGTTGATCTTCACGCCCTGCAGGCGGTACACGTCCTGGATTTCCTTCACCAGGTAGGCAGCCAGCGGTTCGACACCCAGCAGACGCAGGATGTCCTGCGGGCTCGGCTCGCCGTCCACGATGGTTTCACCCTTGGTGACATGCTCGCCTTCGAACACGATGACCTGGCGGTACTTCGGGATCAGCTCTTCGTGCTCCGAACCATCGGTGTCCTTGATGATCAGGCGCTGCTTGCCCTTGGTGTCCTTGCCGAAGCTGATGATGCCCGAACGCTCGGCCAGCACCGCCGGATCCTTCGGCTTGCGCGCTTCGAACAGATCGGCCACGCGCGGCAGACCACCGGTGATGTCGCGGGTCTTCGACGCTTCCTGCGGAATCTTGGCGACCACGTCACCCACGCCGACGGCAGCGCCGTCCTGCAGGTTGACGATCGAGCGCGGCGGCAGCAGGTACTGCGCCGGCAGATCGGTGCCCGGGATCGACAGGTCGTTGCCCTTGGCGTCGACGATGCGCACGATCGGGCGCAGGTCCTTGGCCTGGGTACCACGACGCTTCGGATCGGTGATTTCGCGCGACGCGAGGCCGGTCAGCTCGTCGGTCTTCTCGATGACGGTGACGCCATCGACGAAGTCGATGAAGCGGATGAAGCCGGCCACTTCCGACACGATCGGGTGGTTATGCGGATCCCAGTTGGCCACGGTCTGGCCAGCCTTGATCGCATCACCGTCCTTGGACGTGATGGTCGCACCGTACGGCAGCTTGTAACGCTCACGCTCACGGCCATGGGCATCGAGCACCGAGATTTCGCCCGAGCGCGACACTGCCACCAGCGAGCCGTTGGCGTGCTCGACCGACTTGAGGTTGCTGAACTTGACCGAGCCGGTGGTCTTGACGGTGATGTTGTCGACCGCAGCAGCTCGCGACGCCGCACCACCGATGTGGAAAGTACGCATGGTCAGCTGGGTACCCGGCTCACCGATGGACTGGGCGGCGATGACGCCGACCGCTTCACCGATGTTGACCAGGTGGCCACGGGCCAGATCGCGGCCGTAGCAGCGCGAGCAGACACCGAAGGCCGATTCGCAGGAGATGGTCGAGCGGACCTTGATGGTCTGCACGCCGGCATCTTCCAGCTTGGCGACCCAGGCTTCGTCCAGCAGGGTGTTGCGGGTGACGATCGGATCTTCGTCGTTGCCCGGCAGGAACACGTCCTCGGCAACCACGCGACCCAGCACGCGGTCCTTCAGCGGCTCGACCACGTCGCCGCCTTCCACGATCGGGGTCATGATCAGGCCTTCGGTGGTACCGCAATCCACCTCGGTGATCACCACGTCCTGCGCGACGTCGACCAGACGACGGGTCAGGTAACCCGAGTTCGCGGTCTTCAGCGCGGTATCGGCCAGACCCTTACGGGCACCGTGGGTGGAGTTGAAGTACTCCTGCACGTTCAGGCCTTCGCGGAAGTTCGCCTTGATGGGCGTCTCGATGATCGAGCCGTCCGGGCGGGCCATCAGGCCGCGCATGCCGGCCAGCTGACGGATCTGCGCCTGCGAACCACGCGCACCGGAGTCGGCCATGATGTACAGCGAGTTCATCGACTTCTGGTCGATGGTCTCACCCTTGGCATTGACGACCTTCTCGGTGCCGATGGTGTCCATCATCGCCTTGGCGATGCGCTCGTTGGTGCGCGACCAGATGTCGACCACCTTGTTGTAGCGCTCGCCGGCGGTGACCAGACCCGACTGGTACTGCTCCTGGATTTCCAGCACTTCGGCTTCGGCCTCGGTGAGGATGCCCTTCTTCTCGTCCGGGATCAGCATGTCGTCGATGCCGATCGAGACGCCGGCGCGGGTCGCGTAGGCGAAGCCGGTGTACATCAGCTTGTCGGCGAACACGACCGTGTCCTTCAGACCCAGCTGGCGGTAGCTGGAGTTGATCAGGCGGCTGATGTTCTTCTTGGTCAGCTCGGTGTTGGCCAGCGCGAACGGCAGGCCTTCCGGCAGGATTTCAGCCAGCAGGGCGCGACCGATCGTGGTGTCCACGATCGAGGTCTTGTTCTGCTTGTTGCCGTCCTCGTCGGTCACCACTTCGGTGATGCGGACCTTGACGCGCGCGTGCAGTTCCACCACGCGGTTGTCGTAGGCACGCTTCACTTCGGCGATGTTGGCGAAGGCCATGCCCTCGCCCTTCTTGTTTTCCAGCGAGCGGGTCATGTAGTACAGACCCAGCACGACGTCCTGCGACGGCACGATGATCGGCTCGCCGTTGGCCGGCGACAGGATGTTGTTGGTCGACATCATCAGCGCACGCGCTTCCAGCTGGGCTTCCAGCGAGAGCGGCACGTGGACGGCCATCTGGTCACCGTCGAAGTCGGCGTTGAACGCGGTGCAGACCAGCGGGTGCAGCTGGATGGCCTTGCCTTCGATCAGCACCGGCTCGAACGCCTGGATGCCCAGACGGTGCAGGGTCGGTGCACGGTTCAGCATCACCGGATGCTCGCGGATGACCTCTTCCAGGATGTCCCAGACTTCGGCTTCTTCGCGCTCGACCAGCTTCTTGGCGGCCTTGATGGTGGTGGCCAGGCCACGACGCTGCAGCTTGGCGAAGACGAACGGCTTGAACAGCTCAAGCGCCATCTTCTTCGGCAGGCCACACTGGTGCAGGCGCAGGTACGGACCGACCACGATGACCGAACGGCCCGAGTAGTCGACGCGCTTGCCCAGCAGGTTCTGGCGGAAGCGGCCCTGCTTGCCCTTGATCATGTCGGCCAGCGACTTCAGCGGGCGCTTGTTGGTGCCGGTGATGGCACGGCCACGACGGCCGTTGTCCAGCAGCGCATCGACCGATTCCTGCAGCATGCGCTTTTCATTGCGCACGATGATGTCCGGCGCGCTCAGTTCGAGCAGGCGGCGCAGGCGGTTGTTACGGTTGATGACGCGGCGGTACAGGTCGTTCAGGTCGGAGGTCGCGAAGCGTCCGCCATCCAGCGGGACCAGCGGACGCAGGTCCGGCGGCAGCACCGGCAGCACGGTCATGACCATCCATTCCGGACGGTTGCCCGATTCCAGGAAGGCTTCGATCAGCTTGATGCGCTTGGTGAGGCGCTTGAGCTTGGTTTCCGAACCGGTCGCGGCGATTTCCTCGCGCAGGCGGGTCATTTCCGACTGCAGGTCGATCGTGCGCAGCAGTTCGTACACGGCCTCGGCGCCCATGGCGGCGTCGAAGTCGTCACCGTGCTCCTGGCGGGCCTGCAGGTACTGTTCTTCGGTCAGCAGCTGGCGGCGTTCCAGGGCGGTCAGGCCCGGCTCGGTCACCACGTAGGCTTCGAAGTACAGCACGCGCTCGATGTCGCGCAGGGTCATGTCCAGCATCAGGCCGATGCGCGACGGCAGCGACTTCAGGAACCAGATGTGCGCGACCGGCGAAGCCAGGTCGATGTGGCCCATGCGCTCACGACGCACCTTGGCCAGGGTCACTTCGGTGCCGCACTTTTCGCAGACCACGCCGCGGTGCTTCATGCGCTTGTACTTGCCGCACAGGCACTCGTAGTCCTTCACCGGGCCGAAGATGGCGGCGCAGAACAGGCCGTCGCGTTCCGGCTTGAAGGTACGGTAGTTGATGGTTTCCGGCTTCTTCACTTCGCCGAAGGACCACGAACGGATCAGGTCCGGCGAAGCCAGCGCGATCTTGATCGCGTCGAAGTCCAGCGTCTGGCGCTGCTGGTTGAAGAGGTTGAGCAGGTCTTTCATGGTGTTCTCCAGAAGGAGGAATGCTGTGTCGATGGGCTTTCAGTTGACTGCCAGCGGCGCGGCGGCGAACCGCCGCGCCGGCATGGATCAGTTGTCTTCCAGTTCCATGTTGATGGCCAGCGAGCGGATTTCCTTCACGAGCACGTTGAAGGATTCCGGCATGCCCGCGACCATCTCGTGCTCACCGTCGACGATGTTCTTGTACATCTGGTTGCGGCCCTGCACGTCATCGGACTTCACCGTCAGCATTTCCTGCAGGGTGTAGGCCGCGCCGTAGGCTTCCAGCGCCCAGACTTCCATTTCACCGAAGCGCTGGCCGCCGAACTGCGCCTTGCCGCCCAGCGGCTGCTGGGTGACGAGCGAGTACGGACCGGTCGAACGGGCGTGCATCTTGTCGTCGACCAGGTGGTTCAGCTTCAGGTAGTGCATGTAACCCACGGTGGTGTGGCGATCGAACGCTTCACCGGTGCGGCCGTCGTACAGCTGGGTCTGGCCACTGCTCGGCAGGTCGGCCAGTTCCAGCATGCGCTTGATTTCCGCTTCGGTGGCGCCGTCGAACACCGGGGTGGCCATCGGCACGCCGTCGGTGAGGTTACGGGCCAGACGCAGCAGTTCCTCGTCGCTGAACTGCGACAGGTCGACACGGTTGGCCACGTTGGTGTCGTCGTGGTTGTAGATGTCGTCCAGGAACTTGCGCAGGTCGGCAACCGCCGCCTGGGCTTCCATCATCGCCTGGATCTTGCGGCCCAGGCCCTTGGCAGCCCAGCCCAGATGCACTTCCAGGATCTGGCCGATGTTCATGCGCGACGGCACGCCCAGCGGGTTCAGCACGATGTCCACGGTCTCGCCCGAGGCCATGTACGGCATGTCCTCGACCGGCACCACGTTGGAGACCACACCCTTGTTGCCGTGGCGGCCTGCCATCTTGTCGCCCGGCTGGATGCGGCGCTTCACGGCCAGGAACACCTTGACCATCTTCAGCACGCCCGGGGCGAGGTCGTCACCGGCGGTGATCTTGCCGCGCTTGTCGGCGAAGCGACGCTCGAATTCCTTCTCGTGCGCCTGGATCTGCTTCTGCGCGCGCTCGATGGCTTCCGAAGCGTCTTCGTCCTTCATGCGCAGGGCGAACCAGTCAGCCTTCTTCAGGCCGTCCAGGAAGGCGTCGGTGATCACGTCACCCTTCTTCAGGCCAGCGCCACCGTTGACCACCTTGCCCACGATCTGCGAACGCAGACGCATGTAGATGGCCGCTTCCAGGATGCGGAACTGGTCGTCGAAGTCCTTCTTGACGCGCTTGATTTCAGACTCTTCGATCTGGCGGGCGCGCTTGTCCTTCTCGATACCGTCGCGGGTGAAGACCTGCACGTCGATGACGGTGCCGTCCATGCCCGGCGGAACGCGCAGCGAGCTGTCCTTAACGTCCGAAGCCTTCTCGCCGAAGATCGCGCGCAGCAGCTTCTCTTCCGGGGTCAGCTGGCTTTCGCCCTTCGGCGTGACCTTGCCGACCATGATGTCGCCGGCGCGGACTTCGGCACCGATGTACACCACGCCGCTCTCGTCCAGGCGGTTCAGCGCCTGCTCGGAGACGTTCGGGATGTCGGCGGAAATTTCCTCCGGCCCCAGCTTGGTGTCACGCGCGACGCAGGTCAGCTCTTCGATGTGGATCGTGGTGTAACGATCCTCTTCCACCACGCGCTCGGAGAGCAGGATGGAGTCTTCGAAGTTGTAGCCGTTCCACGGCATGAACGCGATCAGCATGTTCTGGCCCAGGGCCAGTTCGCCGATGTCGGTGGACGGACCGTCGGCCAGCACGTCGCCGCGGGCGATGACGTCACCCACCTGGACCAGCGGACGCTGGTTGATGCAGGTGTTCTGGTTCGAACGGGTGTACTTGACCAGGTTGTAGATGTCCACGCCTGCGTCGGTGGCGCCAACGATCTCTTCCTCGTTGACCTTGACCACGATGCGGGCGGCGTCGATCTGCACGATCTCGCCACCACGACGGGCGTTCACGGTCACGCCCGAGTCACGCGCCACGGCGCGCTCGATGCCGGTACCGACCAGCGGCTTCTGCGCACGCAGGGTCGGCACCGCCTGACGCTGCATGTTGGCGCCCATCAGTGCGCGGTTTGCGTCATCGTGCTCCAGGAACGGAACCAGCGCGGCCGCGATCGACACGGTCTGCATCGGCGAGACGTCCATGAAGTGGACTTCCGCCGGCGGCTTCAGCAGCGACTCGCCCTGGAAGCGGCACGGAACGAACTGTTCGGTCAGCACGCTGTCGGCATTGGTCAGGGCGTTGGCCTGCGCAATGACGTACTCGTTTTCTTCGATCGCCGACAGGAACTCGACTTCGTCATAGACCTTGCCGTCCACGACCTTGCGGTACGGGGTCTCGAGGAAACCGTACTGGTTGGTGCGGGCGTACACGGCCAGCGAGTTGATCAGGCCGATGTTCGGGCCTTCCGGGGTTTCGATGGTGCAGACGCGGCCGTAATGGGTCGGGTGCACGTCGCGCACTTCGAAGCCGGCGCGCTCACGGGTCAGGCCGCCCGGGCCCAGGGCCGAAACGCGACGCTTGTGGGTCACTTCCGACAGCGGGTTGTTCTGGTCCATGAACTGCGACAGCTGCGAGGAGCCGAAGAACTCCTTGATGGCAGCGGCGACCGGCTTGGCGTTGATCAGCTCCTGCGGGGTCAGGCCTTCCGACTCGGCCATCGACAGGCGCTCCTTGACCGCGCGCTCGACGCGGACCAGGCCCACGCGGAACACGTTCTCGGCCATTTCGCCGACCGAACGCACGCGACGGTTGCCCAGGTGATCGATGTCATCGACCACGCCACGACCGTTGCGGATCTCGGTCAGGACCTTGATCACGTCCAGGATGTCGGAGCTGTCGCCATGGGCGGCGACCAGACGCTTGGACTCTTCGTCGTTGCGCTCACCGTAGTACTTGCGGTCGTACAGCACGGCTTCGCCGGTGGTTTCCTTGCGGCCCACGCGACGGTTGAACTTCATGCGGCCGACCGCGGACAGGTCGTAGCGCTCGAAGGTGAAGAACAGGTTGTGGAACAGGTTCTGCGCGGCATCCTTGGTCGGCGGCTCGCCCGGACGCATCATGCGGTAGATCTCGACCAGGGCTTCCAGCTGGGTCTTGGTCGGGTCGATGCGCAGGGTGTTGGACAGGTACGGGCCACGATCCAGATCGTTCACCCACAGGGTGCCCACGGCATCCACACCGGCCTTGCGGAAGGCCTGCAGCTGCTCGTCGGTGATCTCGTCATTGGCCTGGGCCAGCAGTTCGCCGGTCGAGGCGTCGACCACGTCGTGCGACAGGATGCGGCCGACGATGTAGTCGTCCGGCACGGCCAGGGCGGCGATGCCCGAGGCTTCCAGCTGCTTGATGTGGCGCGCGGTGATGCGCTTGCCGGCTTCCACGATGACCTTGTCGCCGTCGGCGAGGTCAAAGCCCAGGGTTTCGCCACGCAGGCGCTCCGGCACCAGCTCCAGCTGGACGCCTTCATCCGGGTTGATGTGGAAGGTGTTGATCTCGAAGAACTCGGCCAGCATTTCTTCGTTGCTGTAGCCGAGCGCGCGCAGCAGGATCGACACCGGCAGCTTGCGGCGACGGTCGATACGGGTGAACAGCGCATCCTTCGGGTCGAACTCGAAGTCCAGCCAGGAACCGCGGTAAGGAATGATGCGGGCGCTGTACAGCAGCTTGCCCGAGCTGTGGGTCTTGCCACGGTCGTGGTCGAAGAACACGCCCGGCGAACGGTGCAGCTGCGAGACGATGACGCGCTCGGTGCCGTTGACGATGAAGGTGCCGTTCTCGGTCATCAGCGGGATTTCGCCCAGATAGACCTCCTGCTCCTTCACGTACTTGATGGCCTTGGTCGACGACTCACGGTCGTAGATCACCAGGCGCACGGTCACGCGCAGCGGGGCGCCGTAGCTCATGCCACGCTGGCGGCACTCACGCTCGTCGAAGACCGGCTCGCCCAGCTTGTAGCCGACGTATTCCAGGGCAGCGTTGCCGCTGTAGCTGGCGATCGGGAAGACCGACTTCAGCGCAGCGTGCAGGCCGTGGTCCGTGCGCTTGGCCGGATCGACGTTTTCCTGCAGGAATTCACGATAGGAATCCACCTGGATGGCGAGCAGGAACGGCACTTCGAGAATCGAGCGCTGCTTGCCGAAATCCTTGCGGATACGCTTTTTTTCGGTGAACGAATAGGACGTCATGAGGTCTTCCACCTTGTTGTGCGGATCGTGCGCCCACGATCCGAAGGGAACTTGAAATTGTCAGTTGGAAGTCGCTGGTATTGCCGGCACCAGCACGCCTTCTCCCGCTACTTCCAACTGCCAACTCGTCTGCATCCACTCCCCCGCTGCCGCGCTCTGCGCTGGCCTGCCGGGGTCTGACCGCAGCCCGTGTTGGGCTTTTTCTGCTTTTGAAACGGTAGAGTCGACTGTTAGTCGACTTCCTTCACAGCAGTCGACTGACAGTCGACTCTACAACTCCGCAACAACGACCAAAGGCCGGGGGCTTACGCCCCCAGCCTTGGCTGCATCGCCGTGAATCGGTGACGATGCAAGGTAACTGCTTACTTGACTTCGACAGTCGCGCCAGCAGCTTCCAGGTCCTTCTTCATCTTCTCGGCGTCGTCCTTCGAAGCGCCTTCCTTCAGGACGCCACCGGCTTCGGCCAGGTCCTTCGCTTCCTTCAGGCCCAGGCCGGTGATGGCGCGGACGGCCTTGATGACTTCGACCTTCTTGTCGCCGGCCGACTTCAGGGTGACGGTGAACTCGGTCTGCTCTTCAACAGCAGCGGCCGGGCCAGCGGCAGCAGCCACGGCAACCGGAGCAGCGGCGGAGACGCCGAACTTCTCTTCGATGGCCTTGACCAGCTCCATCACTTCCATCAGGGACTTCTCGGCGATGGCGTCGACGATCTGTTCGTTGGTAAGGGACATGATTAATACCTTTGGATGATTTTCTGGGTTGAGGTTCCGTCAGGAACCACGGTAAGTCGAAACTCAGGCGGTCTCGGCGGCCGGCTCGGCAGCGTCGGCGGCGACGTCGCCACCACCCTGCTTCTCGCCAACGGCCTTGATGGCGCGGGCAAACATCGTGACCGGCTCGGTCAGGACGCGGGCCAGCATGGCCAGGGCCTGGTCGCGGGTCGGCAGCGAGGCCAGCACTTCGACGTGGCTTGCCGGGAACACTTCGCCACCGATGGCGACGACCTTAGCCTTCAGCTTGTCGTTGCCCTTGGCGGCTTCCTTGATCAGGCGACCGGCAGCGCCGGGCTCCTCGAGCGAGAACGCGTACAGCAGCGGACCAACCATCTGGTCCTGGGCGACTGCGAACTCGGTGCCTTCAACGGCGCGCGAAGCCAGGGTGTTCTTGACAACCTTCAAGAAAACACCGGTTTCACGAGCCTGCTTGCGCATCGCGGTCATCTGGGCGACCGTGGTGCCAGCGTATTCGGCTGCGATCAAGGAGTGGGCCTTGGCGGCGACGTCTGCCAGCTCGGCGACTACTTCTTGCTTCTGGGACAGATTGAGAGCCATTGCACTCCTCCTATTGAACTCCGCTTACGGCTCCTGCCGTGTGCGGTCCTGTGCGGCATCCATCCTGGACGCCGGGAACATCGGGATGATGTTCCGGGGGTGGGCCGTTCTAGACCTGGAGTGGGCCAACCTGGGAAACCCAGACGTGCGTGAACCAGAAAAACTCCAGAAGGGCACCATCTACGCAGGGTGATTCCGGGGAATCGATTAAGCGCTCATGACTGCTCCGGCGGCGACTCCTTGCCAGATCGAGCTTCCGTGCCCGTCGCCGGTATTGCCACGACCGCGCCTGCGGTCTTTGACGGCTACCGCGGGCGATGTACGGCCAGCGATGCCTTCAAATGTCACGGTCACGGCACCGAAGGTACCGTGACCGCTTGAAACAATTACTTCAGGGTCAGCGACGACTGGTCGACGGTGACGCCCGGGCCCATCGTCGAGCTGACCGAAACCTTCTGCAGGTAGGTGCCCTTCGAGGTGGCCGGCTTGGCCTTGATCAGGTCCAGCAGCAGCGCGGTCAGGTTCGACTTCAGCGCGTCTTCGGCGAAGTCGGCCTTGCCGATGGTGCAGTGGATGATGCCGGCCTTGTCGGTGCGGTAACGGACCTGACCCGACTTGGCGTTCTTCACGGCTTCACCCGGGTTCGGGGAAACGGTGCCGACCTTCGGGTTCGGCATCAGGCCGCGCGGGCCCAGCACGGTGCCCAGCTTACCGACGACGCGCATGGCGTCCGGGGTCGCGATGACGACGTCGTAGTTCAGATCGCCGGCCTGCATCTTCTCGGCCAGATCATCCATACCGACGGCTTCGGCGCCAGCGGCCAGAGCTTCGTCAGCCTTGGCACCGGCCGGAGCGAACACGGCGACGCGGACCGACTTGCCGGTACCGGCCGGCAGCACGGTGGAGCCACGGACCTGCTGGTCGGACTTCTTCGCATCGACGCCCAGGCGCACAGCGACGTCGATCGACTCGACGAACTTTGCCTTGGTGGCGCTCTTCAGGATGTTGATCGCGTCCTCGAAGGCGTATGCCTTGCCCGGAACGACGGCGGCCTTGATGGCCTTCTCACGCTTGGTCTGTGCCATCTTATTAACCCTCCACCACGAGGCCCATGGAACGGGCAGAGCCAGCGATGGTACGCACGGCAGCGTCCAGATCGGCGGCAGTCAGATCCGGTTCCTTCGCCTTGGCGATCTCTTCCAGCTGCTTACGGGTGACCTTGCCGACCTTCTCGGTGTTCGGGCGCTTGGAGCCCGACGAGATGCCAGCGGCCTTCTTCAGCAGGGTGGTGGCCGGGGTGCTCTTGGTGATGAAGGTGAACGTACGGTCCGAGTAGGCCGTGATGATCACCGGAACCGGCAGACCCGGCTCGAGCTTCTGCGTGGCAGCGTTGAACGCCTTGCAGAATTCCATGATGTTCAGACCACGCTGACCCAGCGCAGGACCGACCGGCGGCGAGGGGTTGGCCTGACCGGCCTTCACCTGCAGCTTGATGTAACCGACAACTTTCTTTGCCATGTGAGTACTCTCCGGGTGCTAGCGCCTTTCGACAACAGGCTCCCCATCGGACCGGGAATCACGCGTCCCGGCATCGCGTTTTGAAATCATGCTGAAGGCCACCTTGCGGCGGCCTCGTCCTGCTGGCTTCCCAGCGGGGAGCCGCGCACTATATCAGGTTTTTTCTTCACATGCCTGAAGCAGCACGTAAACGAGAGAAACCGGGCAGCGCCCGGTTTCTGGTCCTGTAGCGGTCGAGCTTGCTCGACCCCACAGCCGGATCAGACGGCTTTTTCGACCTGGCCGAACTCGAGTTCGACCGGAGTGGCACGGCCGAAGATCAGCACCGAGACGCGCAGACGGCTCTTCTCGTAGTTGACTTCTTCAACGACGCCATTGAAATCGTTGAACGGGCCGTCGGTGACGCGGACCATCTGGCCCGGCTCGAACAGCACCTTCGGACGCGGCTTCTCGACACCTTCCTGAACGCGGTTCAGGATGGCTTCGGCCTCGGAATCGGCGATCGGCAGCGGACGGTCGGCGGTGCCGCCGATGAAGCCCATCACGCGCGGAGTTTCCTTGACCAGATGCCAGCTTTCGTTGTCGATGCGCGGAATACCGGCTTCTTCGTGGGTCTCGATCTGGACCAGCACGTAACCCGGGAAGAACTTGCGCTCGGAGCGGCGCTTCTGGCCAGCGCGCATCTCGACCACTTCTTCGGTCGGGACCAGGACATCGCCGAAGCGCTCTTCCATGCCGTCACGGACGATGCGATCGCGCAGAGCCTGCGCCACCGACTTCTCGAAGCCCGAATAGGCGTGAACGACGTACCAACGCTTCATGCAATTCTCCTTAGCGGCTCAGGAACAACTGAACCAGCCACTGAATGACGTAATCGAACCCACCCAGCAACAGACTGAGAATGGTCACCACCACCATCACGACCCAGGTCATGCGGATGGCTTCCTGGCGCGTCGGCCAGACCACCTTGCGCAGTTCGAAGCGCGACTCGGAGAGGAATTCGCGGGTGTCGCGCCCCTTGCCGGTCAGCATGAACACGCCGATACCGCCAACCAGACCGACCACAACCGCCAACGCACGCAGCTGACCCGCCCACGCACCCAGCTGGGTGGCGCGACCGGAGTCGGCGGAGAACCAGAACCAGACGAACAGACCGGCCAGCACCAGCAGCGATGCGGCGACATACTTGACGATATCCCCGCCGTTGGCGGAGTTGTCCTTGGAGTGTTCGATCTTGCTATTCATCCGGCTGTGTCTGCTTTAGCGGCCCAGGCCGCTGGATAAGGTGGGCAGATGGCACGCCAGGAGGGACTCGAACCCCCAACCTGCGGTTTTGGAGACCGCTGCTCTGCCAATTGAGCTACTGGCGTACGTTGAAAACTTGCCTTCCCTTAGACGGCGAAGGCGGACCGAGGTTCCCGGCCCGCCATTCGCGTAACCGGCGGCGCTATGCAACCACCGGTACTGCAGGCTTACTCGATGATCTTCGAGACCACGCCGGCGCCGACGGTACGGCCGCCTTCGCGGATGGCGAAGCGCAGGCCTTCGTCCATTGCCACCGGGTTGATCAGGGTGACGACCATCTTGACGTTGTCACCCGGCATCACCATTTCGACGCCTTCCGGCAGCGCAGCTGCGCCGGTGATGTCGGTGGTGCGGAAGTAGAACTGCGGACGGTAGCCGTTGAAGAACGGGGTGTGGCGGCCGCCTTCGTCCTTCGACAGGACGTAGACTTCGCCTTCGAACTTGGTGTGCGGCTTGATCGAACCCGGCTTGGCCAGGACCTGGCCACGCTCGACGTCGTCACGCTTGGTGCCGCGCAGCAGCAGGCCAGCGTTGTCGCCTGCCTGACCCTGGTCCAGCAGCTTGCGGAACATTTCAACGCCGGTCACGGTGGTCTTCTGCACCGGACGGATGCCGACGATTTCGATTTCGTCGCCAACCTTGATCACGCCGCGCTCGATACGACCGGTCACCACGGTGCCGCGGCCCGAGATCGAGAACACGTCTTCCACCGGCATCAGGAACGGCTTGTCGATCGCGCGCTCCGGCTCCGGGATCCAGCTGTCCAGGGCATCGACCAGCTTCAGGATGGCCGGCACGCCGATGTCGCTCTGGTCGCCTTCCAGCGCCAGACGGGCCGAACCGGCGATGATCGGGGTGTCGTCGCCCGGGAAGTCGTACTTGCTCAGCAGCTCGCGCACTTCCATCTCGACCAGCTCGAGCAGCTCGGCGTCGTCAACCATGTCGGCCTTGTTCAGGAACACGACGATGTACGGCACGCCGACCTGACGCGACAGCAGGATGTGCTCGCGGGTCTGCGGCATCGGGCCGTCAGCGGCCGAGCACACCAGGATCGCGCCGTCCATCTGGGCGGCACCGGTGATCATGTTCTTGACGTAGTCAGCGTGGCCCGGGCAATCGACGTGGGCGTAGTGACGGACCGGGGATTCGTATTCGACGTGCGCGGTCGAGATCGTGATACCACG
>NZ_JAWIRS010000009.1:149947-182825 GCF_036320005.1 Stenotrophomonas sp. SMYL11 | reverse complement strand
TCATCCACGTATGGCGTGGATCTACTGCAGGTCGAGAGGAACTGTCGAAGGCGGGGTGGGGGGGGGGGGGGGGGGGGGGGGGGGGGGGGGGGGGGGGGGGCGGGGGGGGGGGGGGGGGGGGGGGGGCGCCCCCCCCCCCCCCCCCCCCCCCCCCCCCCCCCCCCCGCCATCCCTCAGGAGCCCAGCTTTTGCTCCGGCTGTTGCTTCGGCTCTGGCTCCGGCCTCTGCAGGTGCCGGGTGCAACCCGGCCGATACCCTCCCAGTGCTAGGCTGTGGTTACCGACAACCACGGAGGCGGGATGGGGGCGATCGTGTTGTTGCCGATGTGCGTGGACGATGCCGCGCTCGACCGCTGCCTGGCCGCACTGGATGCCGGCACCGCGCCGGGCACCGCGGTCTGGTTGGCCGACGACGCGCAGACCGGGCCGCGTGCGCAGGCGGTGGTGGAACACTGGTTGGCGCATACGCCGTTGCAGGCTGAGTACACCCGGCGCTCGCGGCCGTTGGGTGAAGTCGCCCACCTGGACGAGATGCTGCGCGCCTGCGATGGCATGGACGTGGCGGTGCTGGCGCCGGACAGCGTGCCCGCGCCGGGCTGGCTGCAGCAGCTGCAGGATGCCTTCGCCCGCGACGCCGCCATCGCCACCGCAACCCCGTGGTGCAATGCCGGCGAGACGGCCGCGTGGCCGCGGCTGGGCGAGATCAATCCGGAACCGGACGATGCCGCGCTGCTGGCGCAGACCTGTGCCACGTTGCCGGTGTTGCACCCGGAGCTGCCGTCGGCGGTCACCCACGCGGTGCTGGTGCGGGGCAACGCGCGCCGGCGTGCCGGGGGCCTGGACGTGGACAGCTACGCCGGCTGGAACGCGGCACTGGTCGACCTGAGCCTGCGCATGGCCGGGCTGGGATGGCGCAACGTGTTGTGCGAGACCGCCTTCGTCAGCCGGGCAGGGGAGGCCGTCAGCCGTGATGGCGATCTCGAGGCCCTGGCCGCGCGCTGGCCGGGGTGGGTACCACGGTTGGCTGACTTCCTCATGCACGATCCGCTGCATGGCCTGCGCGCCGACCTGCAGCAGCGCATGCGGCAGGCGATAATGCCGGCCGAGCAGGGCGACCTGTTCGTCCCGTCATCCGCGCCGGAGCCTCCCGCTTGAATGTTGCCATTGCCGCCATCGTCGTCACCTACCAGAGCGGCAGCACCATCGATGCCTGCCTCTCGCGGCTGCGCCAGGCGCAGGACGTGGCCGAGATCCGGGTGATCGACAATGGCTCGATGGATGGCACGCTGGATATCGTGCAGCGCCATGCCAGCCACGACCCGCGCGTGCGTTTCGTCGGCAATCCGGACAATCCCGGCTTTGCCGCCGCCAACAACCAGGGCGTGGCCGATTCGCACAGCCCATGGCTGGCCTTCATCAACCCGGACCTGATGGTCGAACCGGAGACGTTGGCCGCACTGCGCAGCCGCGCGGAAGGACTGGGCGACTGCCTGCTCGGTGTCGAGCAGGTGGACGAGCAGGGTCATGCCGACGAAGCCGTGCGCCGCCGCGACCCGGATTTCCTGATGATGCTGCGCTCGCCGGGCAAGGGCTCGAAACTGGCGGTTCCGCGTGACCCGCAGCAGGCACTGCAGCGGGTACCCGCGTTGTCCGGTGCCTTGCTGATGATGTCGCGCGCGCTGTTCGACCGCATCGGTGGCTGGGACGCCGGTTACCGCCTGCACGCCGAAGACCTGGACCTGTGCCGGCGTGCACGCGAAGCCGGAGCAGTGGTGGCGATCGCAAATGACCTGCAGGTCACCCACGTTCGTGGCGTCTCCAGCCGCTCGCGGCCGTTCTTCGTTGAATGGCACAAGCACAAGGGCCTGTGGCGCTACTTCCAGAAGTTCGAGGCCATGCAACGTTCGCTGCCGGTACGCGTGGCGGTGTGGGGCGCGATCTGGGCGCACGCGCTGATGCTGGTGCCGAGGCTGCTGCGCAGGGCGTTGTAGAGCCGAGCCCACGCTCGGCTCAGGCAACATCCAGCCGAGCGTGGGCTCAGCTCTACGGAAGGCGGGCGCGCCCACGGTTCACTCCGCCGGGCGCATAATCCGCCCCATGCCTATCATCCAGTCCCTGCTCGACACCGACCTGTACAAGTTCACCATGATGCAGGCGGTGCTCCACCAGCACCCCGGCGCCCAGGTGCAGTACCGGTTCAAGTGCCGCACGCCCGGCATCGACCTGGCCCATTACATCGACCAGATCGACGAAGAGATCGACCACCTGTGCAGCCTGCGTTTCAGCGACGCGGAGCTGGACTACATGCGTGGCCTGCGCTTCGTGAAGCCGGACTTCGCCGATTTCCTCGGCCTGTTCCACCTCGACCGCAAGTACATCCAGCTGCGCGCGTCGAAGACCGTGCCGGGCGAGATCGAACTGGACATCACCGGCCCGTGGCTGCACACCATCCTGTTCGAAGTGCCGCTGCTGGCGATCATCAACGAAGTCTGGTTCCGCAATACCACCACCGCCGACTTCGCCGAGGGCGAGCGCCGCCTGCAGGCCAAGGCCGCGCTGCTGCGTGATACCCCGGGGTTCGAGCAGTGCCGCATTGCCGACTACGGCAGCCGCCGCCGCTACTCGCGTGACTGGCATGCCCGTCTGCTGCCGCTGCTGCGCGATGCGCTCGGCCCGCAGCTGGTCGGCACCAGCAACGTGCACTTCGCCCGCCTGTACGGCATGACTCCGCACGGCACCATGGCCCATGAGTACCTGCAGGCATTCCAGGCGCTGGGCCCACGCCTGCGCGATTCGCAGGTGGCCGCACTTGAATCGTGGGCACGCGAGTATCGCGGCGACCTCGGCATCGCGCTGTCCGACGTGGTCGGCCTGGATGCGTTCCTGCGCGACTTCGACATGTACTTCTGCAAACTGTTCGACGGCGTCCGCCATGACTCCGGCGATCCGTTCGACTGGGGCGACCGCATGCTGGCGCACTTCCAGCAGCGCCGGGTGGATGCACGCAGCAAGGTGCTGGTGTTCAGCGATGGGCTCGACATCGCCAAGGTGATGCGCCTGTACGATTACTTCCGGGGGCGCTGCCAGGTCGCCTTCGGCGTCGGCACCCACCTGACCAATGATCTGGGGCCAACGCCGCTCAACATCGTCATCAAGATGGTCCGCTGCAACGGCCAGCCGGTGGCCAAGCTCAGCGATTCGCCGGGCAAGAGCATGTGCGACGACCCGGGCTACCTGGCCTATCTGCGCCAAGTCTTCGAGCTGCCGCCGGCGTAAACACGTCGGCTTACGGCACGCCGCTTACAGGTAGTCGACCACCACCAGGTAGGCGCCCTGCAGCGGCTGCTGCTTCGAAGCCTGCACGCTGTAACGCTCGGAGAAGGCGATATCGCCGGCGCGCATCGCGCTGGCCGACACCGACAGCTTCTGGCCCTGGCGCTTGCCGTCGCGCAGCGTCGCGGCCTGGCCATCGGCCAGCGCCGTCACGGCCACCGTCGAGCCCTTGGCCGAGGGCGGGCAGGCGGCCAGGCTCAGCTCACCCTGGGACAGGGCCGTCGTGCAGCCCGGCTCGGCGATACGGCCGCTGAAACGGATGCTGCCGCTGCTGGCCTGCGCCAGCGCACTGACGGACATCAGGGCCACACACAGCAGAATGGAATTCCTCATGACACGTTCTCTGGTTCGGTGTGTCCTAGTTAGCGACAGGTTCGATCCGTCTTTAATAGGACAAATCCGAATCTGCTAGGGCCATCACCAAGAAAGAGTGATGCGCATCAAATAAGGCGATTTCCACCTGAAAAAAGCCTGTTTTCGCGCATGCCGAACGCGTCACTCGAAGCGTCATCTCGGGTCGTTTATGGGCTGATCGCCTCGACGTCAAATCCTCCACGCCCGGCAAGATGGAATTTCGCGTACCACGTCACATTTAAGGCGTCAATGAATTGGCGTTCAGAAAAATAATGAGACTTTCATCACAGTTGTGCCTATACTTGCGTCACGGATTCAGGGGAAGGTATGTCCGAGTCCGGCCACAGGTGAGACGCAAGGATGGGTCTTGATAGCCCGGCAGTGCTCCTTGCTTCCTCCTCTACTTCTCATCTCTTCAGTAGGGTTAGGTAAAAGCGAATGCACAAGATCAATATCATCGCCGCTCTGATGCTGGCCGCCGCTCCGCTGGCCGCCAACGCCGCCGACGGCACCATCACCTTCAATGGCAAGGTCACCGACAAGACCTGCACCATCTCGACCCCGGGCGGCAAGGACTTCGCCGTCAACCTGCCGACCGTGTCCAAGAACACCCTGGCCACCGCCGGTGCCGTTGCGGGCCGTACCCCGTTCGCCATCAACCTGACCAAGTGCAGCGCCGGCAACGTCGCCACCTACTTCGAGCCGGGTTCGACCGTTGACTTCAACAGCGGCCGCCTGGTCAACCAGTCCTCGGCCAACGCTGCCACCAACGTGCAGCTGCAGCTGCTGGGTTCGAACAACCAGTTCCTGCCGATCAAGGCTGCCGGCGCTGGTCTGGCCCAGACCAACTCGCAGTGGGTCACCGTCGGCACCGACGGCTCGGCCGATCTGAACTACTACGCTGAGTACTACGCCACTGCCGCCGCCACCCCGGGCGACGTCACCAGCAGCGTCAAGTACACGATCATCTACAACTGATCGTAGCCGTACCCGCATTGGCCGGCGTACGCGCCGGCCAGTGCTCCGCGGCCTCTGGCCACACCCCTCGAGCGTAGTACTTCCGATGAAAGCAATCTTTCCCCGGGCGCTGCTGCTGGCAGCGTTCACGCTGCCCTTCTGCCAGAACGCTCTGGCCGGCGTGGTGGTCAACGGCACGCGAGTGATCTATCCGGCGCAGGCGCGCGAAGTCACCGTGCAGGTCGACAACGTGGGCGAATCGCCGGCGCTGGTGCAGGCCTGGATCGACAGCGGCGACGCCAACCAGACCGCCGATACCAGCGATGCCCCGTTCGTACTGACGCCGCCGATCGCGCGCGTCGAACCCGGCCGCAGCCAAGCGCTGCGCCTGATCTTCTCCGGCGCGCAGCTGCCGACCGACCGCGAGTCGGTGTTCTGGCTGAACGTGCTGGACGTGCCGCCGTCGCCCGACAACGCCGACAGCGGTGACCAGAATTACCTGCAGGTCGCGTTCCGTTCGCGACTGAAGCTGTTCTACCGCCCGCAGGGCCTGAAGGGCGTCGCCAACGACGCGCCGGCAGCGCTGCGCTGGACCCGCAATGGCGACCGCCTGCGGGTGGAAAACCCGAGCCCCTTCCACGTCACTCTGGCCGAAGTGCATGCCGTGACCGGCAGCAGTGAAAAGGCCGTCGAGGACAAGGGCGCGATGGTCGCGCCCAAGCAGAGCCTGGAGTTCGCCGCACCGGCGGGCACCGACCAGGTCCGCTTCATCACCATCAACGACTACGGCGGCCGGGTGGAACACACCATCCGCCTCGGCAGCACCGGGGGCTGAACGCGCCGCGCCGGCCTTGGGCCTGCGCATCCCGCCACCGCCGCTGTGCGGCGAATTGAAGGAATGTCAGTGTGATCGGAAACAGATTGACATTGTCGATCCATCAGGCGCTTTGCCTGTTGGTTGCTGGCGTGGCCTGCCCAGGATGGGCGCTGGCTGCCCCGGCCAATCTCGGCGAACAGGCGCTGATGGCGCAGAGTGGTGCGGCCAATGCGCGTGCACCGGAATCGGCCCAGTTCAACTCCAGCTTCCTGTCCGGCCAGGCCAAGCAGGTCGACCTGGCGGCCTTCAGCAATGGTAACCCGATGGTGGCCGGCACCTACCGCGTTGACGTCTACGTCAACGGTGGCTGGCAGGGCCGCCGCGACCTGCAGTTCAAGGCCGATGAGCAGGGCCATGTCGACGCCTGCCTGCCGTTGCCGATGCTGGAAGAAATGGGCGTGGACAGCGAGGCCGTGCTGCTGCAGCAGGATCCGTCCGTACCTACCGACAAGACCAGCTGCGTGCCGGTGCAGCAGCGCATGAGCAACGCCTACGGCATCTATGACAGCGGCAACCTGCGCTACGACCTCAGCATTCCGCAGGTGTTCCTGCGTCGTGAGGCGCGCGGCTACGTCAACCCGGCGCTGTGGGACCGTGGCATCAATGCCGGCTTCGTCGGCTACAGCTTCAATGCCATCGACAGCGACAGCCGCGTCGAGGGTGGCCAGCGCAACCGCAGTGCCTACCTCGGCCTCAACGCTGGCCTGAACCTGGGCGGCTGGCAGTTCCGCCACGATTCGAACCTGACCTGGTCCGAGGGCGATGGCCGCCATTGGCAGAGCATCGCCACCTATGCACAGCGCGGCATCCCGCAGGTGCGCGGCATGCTCACCATCGGTGAGGCCTACACCACCGGAGAACTGTTCGACTCGATCGGTTACCGCGGCGCAAGCCTGGCCAGCGACGACCGCATGCTGCCCGATTCGCTGCGCGGTTACGCGCCGGTCGTGCGCGGCATCGCCGAGACCAACGCACGCGTCGAAGTGCGCCAGAACGAGCAGCTGATCTACTCCTCCACCGTGTCGCCGGGCAGCTTCGTCATCGACGATCTGTACCCGACCGGCTACGGCGGCGACCTGGAAGTGAGCGTGATCGAGGCCGATGGCCGCCGCCGCGAATTCAAGGTGCCGTTCGGTTCGGTGCCGCAGATGCTGCGCGAAGGCGTGTCGCGCTACGCGCTGACCGCCGGCCAGGTGCGCAACAAGCTGCTGGCCGATGAGCCGTGGCTGGTGCAGGGCACCTATCAGCGCGGTATCGGCAACCAGCTGACCCTGTACGGCGGCAGCGCCCTGAGCGATGGCTACCTGTCGCTGCTGTACGGTGTTGGCCTGTCCACGCCGGTCGGCGCCTTCGCCGCCGACGTCACCCATGCACGTACGACGTTCGACCACTACGGCAACCACACCGGTGCCAGCGTGCGCTTGAGCTACAGCAACATGATCGGCGAGACCGGGACCAACCTGACCCTGGCTGCCTACCGTTATTCGACCGAAGGCTTCTACAGCCTGCAGGACGCACTGTATGGCCGTGATTCGGACAAGCGCGGCATCGACCCGACCACCCGCGGTCGTCAGCGCAGCCAGTTCCAGGTAACGCTGAACCAGCCGCTGGGCCGTCGCGGCGGCGCGCTGTACGTGACCGGCTCGGTGCGTGACTTCTACGACCGTTCCGGCACCTCCAAGCAGTACCAGGTGGGCTACAACAATGCCTGGCGCTCGGTGAACTACGGCTTCTCGGCGCTGCGCACCGAAGAGGGCGTGCTGGGCCGCTCCGACACCCAGTACCTGCTGTCGATGAGCGTGCCGCTGGGCCGTGGCACCCACCCGGTGTCGTTCAGCGCCGATCTCGGCGTGCGCGACCGCGGTGGCTACGACAACAGCCGCGTTGGCATCACCGGTTCGGCTGGCGTCGACAACAACTTCAGCTATGGCGCTGCGCTGTCCGATTCCCGCGAGGGCGGCACCACCGCAGTCGGCAACGCCGAGTACCGCAGCCGTTACACCGCGTTGAACGCCACTTACAGCCACTCGCGTGATTTCCGCCAGGCCTCGGTCGGCGCCAACGGCAGCGTGGTCGTGCATCCGGGCGGCTTCACCTTCACCCCGCAGCGTGGTGACACCATGGTGTTGGTGGAAGCACCGGGTGCGCGCGATGCGATCGTCAGCAACGCCCCGGGCCTGCGCGTCGATGGCCGCGGCTACGCGGTGGTGCCGTACGTGTCGCCTTACCGCCTCAACACCGTAACCCTCGACCCGCAGGGCATGGCCCACGACGTCGAGCTGGAAAGCACCAGCCAGTCGATCGCGCCGTTCGCCGGTGCCATCAGCTACCTGCGCTTCGATACCCGCAAGGGCAATGCGCTGCTGATCCAGGTGCGCAACACCGATGGCCGCACCATGCCGTTCGGTGCGCAGGTCAAGGACGAGCAGGGCCAGCCGGTGGGCATGGTCAGCCAGGGTGGCCGCCTGTACGTGCGCAGCGAGAAGAACCAGGGCCAGTTGCAGGTCGAGTGGGGCGCAGGTGCTGACCAGCGCTGCACCATTGATTACCAGGTACCGGCGGGCGCCGATGCGTCCAAGACCGGCTTCATCCCGCTGGAGGCGGCATGCCGATGATTTCTTACCGTGGCCGCAAGGTGCTGGCTGCCATGGCCATGCTGGGTGGCGTGTTGCTTGCGCAGCAGGCCAGCGCCGCGTGCCGTATCAGCTCAAGCTGGTTCACCGCACAGGACGTCACCATGGACATGGGCCAGATTGTGATCCTGCCCAGCACGCCGGTCGGCGGGGTGATCAAGGAGATCAGTGAATCGATCACTCAGCGCGATCGGGTTGCCAGCTGCGACTGGAGCGGTGGTCGTTCGATCGGTGAATACGTCAACGCGGCGCAGAAGCGCCCGGTGCCCGGTTTTGCGGATACCTATGAAACCGATGTCCCCGGTGTCGGCATCAAACTGTTCCGTGATTCGGGATCGATCCAGGTCTACTACCCCCATCAGCTGAGCTTTGGCGGTGGTAGCAGTGTTACGTTGATCGGCGGTCGCTTCCGCATCCAGCTGATCAAGACCGCCGCACAGACCGGTTCGGGCGTGATCGCACCGAATGGGCGCTTCACTACGTATTACTTTGATGGTGATGGTGCCCGCAAGCCAGTGCTGACCTCGACCTTCAGGGGTTCGGGTACCACCGTGGTCAGCCCGACCTGTGAAGTGCAGGCCGGCAGCCGCAACATTGCCGTTGATTTCGGCAGCGTGCCCAACACCACGTTCACCGGTGTCGGTTCCAAGGCTGTCGATCGCGATTTCGAGATCCGCCTGAACTGCCAGGGCAGCAATGTCGCGCAGTATCAGAGCAAGATCGGTATCCGACTGGATGCCGACCAGGACAGCTCGAACATGCCGGGTGTGCTGAAGCTCAGCGCGGCCACCAACAGTGCCACCCGCATCGGCATCCAGATGGTCCAGCGTGATGGCAGCACCGAGCGCGAAGTGCGTTTCGGCCAGACTGTCAACGTCGGTACCACCACGCCCGGTACCAGCACGATGACCTTGCCGCTGCGTGCGCGTTACGTGCAGACCCAGGCCGGCACGGTGGGTGCAGGTGTCGCAAACGGCCAGGCCACCTTCACCATCCAGTACGAGTAAGTCGGCCGCAGGCCACGCCACTGCTGCGTTCCACCGCAACGTCGCCCGTTCCACGGGCGGCGTTGACTGCGTCTTGATCTTCCAACGATGAAGATCAGTGCCACGACGCACGTACAACCACATGAATGTGATGTATGTCGCGAATTTGGAGTTTCCTCATGAGGTGACCGTCTCCTGCCTGCGGGTGTTGGACGGGAACGCCGAAAGGATCCAGACGTGGCTACAGCTGCCTGCAATCCCCCGCGCCGGCCTTTCGGAGCGCTGCGATGAAGGTCCTGTCGGTGTTCGGCACGCGACCGGAAGCGATCAAGATGGGGCCGCTGGTAAGGGCCTTGGCGGAGGCTGCGGACATCGAATCGGTGGTCTGCATCACCGGCCAGCACCGGGCGATGCTGGACCAGGTGATGTCGCTGTTCGCGATCACCGCCGACCATGACCTCGATGTCATGGTGCCCAACCAGACGCTCAACGGCCTGTGTTCCAAGCTGTTCGAACGGCTTGACGCGCTCTACACGCAGGTTCGCCCGGACCGGGTACTGGTGCACGGCGATACCACCACGGCGATGACCGCCGCACTGGCCGCGTTCCACCACCGCATTCCGATCGGTCACGTCGAGGCCGGCCTGCGCACCGGCGACATCAACCGGCCGTGGCCAGAGGAAATGAACCGGCGGGTGATCGATGTGGTCGGCCACCAGCTGTACGCGCCCACGCCCAGCTCGCGCGCCAACCTGGCCGGTGAACACCTGGGCGGGCAGATCCTGGTCACCGGCAATACCGTCATCGATGCCCTGCAGCAGACCGTAGAGCGGCTGGATGCCGACCCGGCGCTGCGTGCGCGGGCTGACGAACCCTTCCACATGCTTGACCCCGATCGTCGCCTGCTGCTGGTCACCGGCCATCGCCGCGAGAGTTTCGGCCAGGGCTTCGAGGACATCTGCCGTGCGCTGGCCGAGCTGGCGCGGCGGCCGGACCTGCAGGTGCTGTACCCGGTGCACCTCAACCCGAACGTGCAGGGCCCGGTCAACGCCCACCTCGGCCATCTCGACAACGTGCACCTGGTGCCGCCGCAGGACTACCTGAGCTTCGTGCGCCTGATGCAGCGCGCCGACGTCATCCTCACCGACTCCGGTGGCGTGCAGGAAGAAGCGCCTGCGCTGGCCAAGCCCGTGCTGGTCATGCGCGACGTCACCGAACGCCCGGAGGCGGTCGAGGCCGGAGTGGTGACGCTGGTCGGCACCAGGCCCTCGCGCATTGTCGAGGCGGTCAACGCGGCACTCGCACAACCACCGCATCCGACCCGCTTCGATCCCGACGCCAGTCCCTACGGCGATGGCCGTGCCAGCGCGCGCATCGTCGCCGCCCTGCGTGGCACGCCCCTTCCCGAGTTCTCGCCCGGCCTCCGCAACAGCGGTGCCGCCCACCTCCATCCACGCGAAGTGACGCCATGACCCAGACCGGCCGCTCTCCCCTGTTTGCATCCGCCGCCGCGTTCGTCCTGTCGGGCGTGGTTGCCAGTGCCCATGCCGCCGACAGCGTCGCCGGCCAATTCGCCGAATGGAGCGGCGACAGCACGGGCAACCGGCAGATGACCTTGCGTGAACTCGGTTTCCGCCAACCGCTGGTGCTCAGCGGGCAGGAGAGCCAGCGCGAGGTCTACCTGCCGGTGCCGGCCGGCGTCGCCACCCGCGATGCGCAGCTGCAGCTGGACGGGCGCTATGTGCGCGGCCACGCCGGGCGCACTTCCGGCCTGTGGTCGGTCGATGGCGATCCGATCGCTGCGCGCTCGATCACCGATGCGCAGGGCGACGCCAGCCAGCTGCTGGCCATTGATGGCGAACCTCGCCAGAACGGCTTCGTGCGGGTCGGCGTCGGCTGGTGGTCGATCGTCTCCGACTACCAATGTGCCGACCAGAGCGCGCCGGCCAACGTGTTGCGGCTGTCGCCGGACTCGCGTTTCAGCTACCGCTTCGATGGCCGGGCCGTGGACACCGTGGCCAAGGCCTGGGGCGCGCTGCCACCGCAGGTGCGCCTGCTGGTGGACGGCAAGGCGCTGCAGGCGCCGGCCTACGATGCCGCCTGGCGCGTCGGTACCGCGTTGCAGGGCGGTGGCAAGCAGGTGCAGGTGGTGGCGCTACCCAAGGTCGGTGACAGTGTCGACCTGACCGGCATCAGCATCCCGGCCAGCCTGCAGGGCGTGCCGGCCTACGCTGCGCTGGCGACGGGCGAGCGTGCGCATGTGATCAAGGATCTGGCTGAAGTTGGCGCGCTGCTGTCGCTGCGTGACAGCGGGCCCTTGGCCGCTGACGTGATGATCGGCAGTGATGCGCTGCGGGCCGGCGTACGCGCGGCACTGGACGCGCTGGCCGTACAGGTTGCGGCTACGGGTGCCGATGCGGGCGCTGCCTTCGCCGCGTGGCGCGGTACCGATATGGGCGGCCTGGAAAAGCCCACGGCCAACGCATCGGTCAGCGTGGTCGCCGTTGCTGGCCGTCCGACGCTGGTGGTCGACCCGGCGGCGGCGGGCAAGGTCGCCGGGTTGTTCGCCGAACAGTGGCGCAGCTATGCGCTGGGCCGCAGCCTGCAGGTCAGCGCGGCGGGAACACCGAAGCTGGACGGAGACCATGTGCTGCTGAGCCGGCTCGGCAACATCGCCGGTACGATGGATGTGGTCACCCGCGCGGACCGCAGTGCCACCTTCGACCTCGGCGCGCTGTCGGCCGATGGGCGCCTGCCCGAGGAAGTGGTGATCGATGTCTCGGCGGCGCCCAACGCCGCCGGGCAGGGCGCGGTGGCCACGATCCATTTCAACGATTACCTGCTGGGCGGCAAGGTGCTGTCGGCCAATGGCCAGCCGCAACGGCTGGTGGCCAAGGTGCCGGCCTACGCGCTGTCGGCGCGCAACGAGATCCGCGTCAGCTTCCTGCGCCAGCCGGCACGACCTTATTGCCACGATCCCGCCACCGCCTATCCTGTCTCGATCCTGCCCAGCAGCCACCTGACCCTGGCCAAGCGGTCGCTGGGCAGTGATTTCGTCGGCGCCAGCAGTCAGCTGTCGCGCGGCAACCAGGTGTTCGTGCCGGCCACGTGGCTGCAGGATGCACCGGCATCGCTGCGCAAGGTGATTGCGGTGGCCAGTGCAGTGGGTGCCTCGCCGGAGGCGTCGGAACTGAAGGTGGTCGATGCCGGTGCGGCGGTCAGCCCGGGTGCGCCGTGGCTGGCGTTCGGTGTGGCGCCATCGGGTGTCGATGTGGCCGGCCTGAAGGATGGGCACCTGCTGATCGGCGGGAAGCCGCAGCCGCTGCTGGATGTCAGCGGGTTGGACCGGGCCGCGGTGGTGCAGGTCGGCACCTCCGGCGGACAGCTCGGCGTGCTGTACAGCGACCTGGGCGCACAGGCACCGTCATTCGGCGCACCGTTCCGGCTGCTGCGCGGTGATCTCGCCGTGCTCGACGGCAGTGATGCCGTGCGCGAATTCGACCGCCAGGATCCCTATGGCACGCGTATCGCGCAGGACGGCAATCCGCAATCGAAGTGGGAACGGCACATGGTCTGGTTGCTGCTGCTGGTCGGCGTGATTGTGTTCGCGCTGCTGGCCGCCCGCGTTACCCAGGTGCGCCGCCGCAAGTCCGCCAACACAGGGCACTGATCCACCGTGGACGGTCTGTTCTGGAATATCCAGCTGGCCAACTACTACGCTGCCCTGGAAACCACGGCGGCGGCGGTGGCCGTGCTGATCCTGATCTCCAGCCTCGATGACCTGTTCATCGATGTCTGGTACTGGGTGCGCGAGAGCTGGCGGGCGCTCACCATCAAGCGTCGCGAGGCGTACCGGCCGCTGACCCAGGAAGACCTGCTGCAGCGACCGCAACAGCCGCTGGCGATCATGGTGCCGGCGTGGATGGAGTACGACGTCATCGCGCAGATGGTGGAGAACATGATCAACGTACTCGACTACCGCGAGTACGTCGTGTTCGTCGGCACCTATCCCAATGACCAGCAGACCATCGACGAAGTGGAGCGCATGCGCCGCCGCTACAAGCGCCTGCGCCGCGTGGAAGTGCCGCATGACGGGCCGACCAGCAAGGCCGACTGCCTGAACTGGCTGATCCTGGCCATCTTCGATTACGAGAAACGCCACGACATCGAGTTCGCCGGGGTGATCCTGCACGACAGCGAGGACGTGCTGCACCCGATGGAACTGCGCTTCTACAACTACCTGTTGCCGCGCAAGGACATGATCCAGTTGCCGGTCACCTCGCTGGACCGCGAGTGGTACGAACTGGTGGCCGGCGTCTACATGGACGAGTTCGCCGAATGGCATGCCAAGGATCTGGTGGTGCGTGAAAGTGTTTCCGGCATGGTGCCGTCGGCGGGCGTCGGCACCTGCTTCTCGCGGCGCGCGCTGCTGGCACTGAGCGCGCAGACCGACAACCAGCCCTTCAACACCGACAGCCTCACCGAGGACTACGACGTCGGTGCGCGGCTGGCGGCGATGGGGATGCAGTCGATCTTCGCGCGCTTCCCGGTGCAGTTCCGCGTGCGTCGCCCGTCCTGGTTCGGCTGGGGCCCGGTACGCGAGCGCACCCAGCAGATGGCGCTGTGCGTGCGCGAGTACTTCCCCGACAACTTCCGCGCATCGTACCGGCAGAAGGCACGCTGGGTGCTGGGCATCGGGCTGCAGAGCTGGGAGTCGCTGGGCTGGCGCGGCTCGCTGGCCACCAAGTACCTGCTGGCGCGCGACCGCAAGGGCATCATCACCTCGTTCGTCAGCATCATCGCCTACGTCATCTTCCTGCAGCTGCTGCTGTTCTGGCTGTTGAAGATGACCGGGCTGTGGACGATGCAGTTTCCCAGCGTGTTCCAGGCCGGTACCTGGCAGATGAACGTGGCGCTGCTGACCACGGCGGCGCTGGCCACCCGCGTCGTGCAGCGCTTCTACTTCGTCAACCGGCTGTATGGCTGGGAGCATGCGCTGATGTCGATCCCGCGCATGGTGGTCGGAAACATGATCAATTTCATGGCCACCGCACGCGCGTGGAAGGTGTTCCTGGCCTACCTGCTGTTCGGCAAGCGCATGGTCTGGGACAAGACCATGCACGACTTCCCGGATGCGGCGCAGCTGGTGCAGACCCGCAAGCAGCTCGGTGAGCTGTTGACCACCTGGCAGGCGGTGGAACCCGAACGCCTGCAGCAGGCGCTGGATCAGCAGCAGGCAGGCCGCCAGCAGCCGTTGGGCCGCATCCTGCTCACCCAGGGCTGGCTGGATGATGAAACGCTGGCCGAGGCGATCGCCTTCCAGGGCGACCTGCCACGCGCGGTGATCGACGTGGATTACCTGCGTGCCTGCCAGTTCCCGGTCAGTGCCGATGCCTGCGTGCAATGGCGGATGCTGCCGCTGCCGCCGCGTCAGCAAGGTACCCTGCGGCTGGCCGTCGCCAGCCCATTGCCCGAAGAGGCGTTGGCACTGCTGAAGCAGGAAACCCGCAGCGAGCACGTTGAACAGAGCATCGCCCGCGAAAGCGAAATCAACGCGGGCCTGCGCCTGATCGGCGGCGACCGGCAGTGGCACCTGGACAACGTGCCGCTGCTGGGCGACCTGCTGGTGGAAATGCGCCTGATCGACCACGCGCGCTTCGAGATCGCACTGGACGACTACATGCCGCAGCGCGACGGCCGCATCGGCGATTACCTGGTCAAGCAGGGCATCACCACCGAGGAGGCCGTGGCCCAGGCCATGCAGGAGCAGCGCCGGCGTGCGGCCGCGCTGCAGTCACCGCCTCCCGGAGCCTTGCCGGCATGAAGACCACGCTGCTGTCCACCGTCATTGCCGTGGCGTTGGCCACGGCCAGCGTATCGGTACAGGCCCAGGCCGATGCGCAGCTGCCATTGTCTGGAGCTGCCTACCGTATCGCCGAACAGGCGTTTGCCGCCTATGAGCGTGGTGACTACCGAGCGGCGTACCAGCAGTCCACTGAAGCGATCCGGCTGCGCCCGGACGTGGTGCGGCTGCGCCTGCTGCAGATCTATGCGCTGCAGAAACTCGGGCGTGGTGCAGAAGCGCAGCAGCAGGCGCGGCGTGCGCTGGACGCGGGGATGAAAGATCCGGCCTTGCCGGCGCTGGCGGCTGCCACCGCTGCACGTAGCGCGGCAACCGGAGGCGAAGGTGCGCGCACGACATCCCCATCTCGTCCGGTCGGCAGCGCCGCAGACCGCAGCAGGCAGCAGGCCTACGCGCTGGCCACCGAGGCGTACGCGGCCTATGACGCCGGGCGGATGGGAGAGGCGGCCAGCAAGGCCGAGCAGGCGTTCCGGAAGCAGCCGAAACAGGGCGCATGGGCCCTGCTATGGGTGGCAGCACTGGAGGCACAGCAACAGCCCGAACAGGCCGACGCCGCCATCGGCACCGCGCTGCAGCTGGGTGCACCGAATGCCGAGGCGCTGCGCACGCGGCGCGTGGCACTGGGTCGCCAACGCGCCCTGCTGCAGGCCCAGCAGGCCTATCAATCGCTGTCCGCAGGCGAGGATGCCGCCGCCATTGAGCAGGCACACGCTGCCGTGGAACTGGCCCCCGACGTGGCTTCATACCGGCTGCTGCTGATCACCGCGCAGCTGCAGGGCGATCAGCTGGCCGACGCTGAGCATAGTGCTGATCAGGCATTGCAGGTAGATGCCAACGACCTCAATGCACGGGTCATGCGCGGTTACCTGCGCCAGCGCCAGGGCAGCACGTTACGGGCCAATGAAGATTTCGACGCCGCGCTTGCCACGCCGGGATCAACCGCGCAGCAGCGCAACGTGCGACTGCTGGCGGTAGATGCGGCACTGGCCGCAGGTGATCGGGTACGCGCTGCTGCACTGCTGGCACCGTTGCAGGCGGCGGTACCGCCAGCTGAAGGCGATGCACGGACACGGCAGCTTCTGCAGCAGGGCATCGAGCAACGCAGCCGGGCGATCCGCTCCAGTCGCGAGCTTCCGCGTATGAGCGCGCAGACCTATCCGGTGCCGTTCCAGCACTGCCAGTCGGGCGACACAGGCAATGTCTGCGAGTTGATGCCGGCCGACCTGCAGGGCGACGGCGGTGCAGCACAGCGTGCCTATGCTGCCTACGCGCGCCAGGATTACACCGATGCCATCGGTGAGGCACGGCAGGCCGTGCAACTCGCACCGGACGACGCGAACCTGCAAGGCCTGCTCACCACCACGCTGGCGGCGGGCAACCGTGCCCAGCAGGACGAAGCACTGCAGCGCCTGGATGCGGCGCTGACACAGCGCCCTGACGATGCGGAGGCGCTGATGCAGCGCGGCTACCTCAACCAGAAGGCGCACGAACCTGCGCGCGCACTGGCCGACTTCCGTGCCGCCGAGGCCACCGGCAAGGCACCGAAAAGCGTGGTGCTCGACCAGGCCTACGCCAGCGCAGCCAACGGCGATCATCCACAGGCGGTGTCACTGCTGCGTAGCGCCATCGACCGCGCCGACGTCGGTGAGCTGCCGCTGGATGAGCATCAGCGCTACAACGTGCGCAATGCCATCGCCAACTATTCACGCGAGTGGGGCGTGGTCGCCTCGGCGGGTTTCCGGGGTGCGCGCCAGGCCGCAACCAATGTCGGCGGTGCGGCGATCAGTACGCCCGGCGATTCGGTGTTCAGTACGCTGGAGGCGTTCTGGCGGCCACCAGCGTTCAATGACCAGCATGGCACGCTGGAGCTCTACGCACGCCTGCTCAACACGCTGTACGACGAGGGTGGCACCTACGAGTCGATCCGTGCGGTGGATCCGTGCACCGGCGAATCAACGCCGGATGCGCGTGCACGCGCCGAGCGCCTCAGTCATTCGCGCTCGACCACCGGCTGGCCGTCCACCATCGCCTCGTTCGGCCTGCGCTACGCGTTTGGCCAGACCGGTTTGAGCGCCGGCATCGAGCGCCGCCAGTTCCTGGGCAGTGCCACCCGCCAGGGCGAGGTCTACCCCGCATCGGCAGCGGTGCAGTGCCGCCTGCAGCTGGCCCTGAACCGGCCACTGGAAGCCAGCACGCTGGCGCGCTACCGCTTGGCCAGCGGTTCCGGTGGATGGATGTCCTACCTGACCTACGGCTATTACCACGGCACCGATCTGCGCACCGATGTGAACCAGTGGTGGATGGTCAGTGGCTATGCGCAGGGGGGATATACCTGGGACGACAACGGTGCCACCTTCACCCTCGACGCGCTCGATGCCAACGGCACGCCGGTGCGGCGCCTTGGCGAGGCCAACGGGCGCCTGCATCGCGAACAGTGGTTCGCTGCTGGTGAACTGCGCGCCGGGCGCAGCTTGCGTTTCGGTGCCGGGCAGACGCACTGGGTGGTCACACCCTATGTCGTGGTTGGCGCCGATTGGCTGGACCAGCGCTCGCGCGTGCGCGACATCCGTTACCCGCTGTTCCCGGCGCAGTCGTTCGCGCTCAACGATACGCAGCGCAGCTGGTCACTTGGCGCAGGGCCAGGCGTGGGCGTGCGTTACTGGTTCCGCGAGGACCACTACAACACGCCGCGTTCCTACCTGGACCTGACCGTGCAGTACCGCATCGCCATCGGCGGTGGTGATACGCAGCGTGCCAAGGGCCTGTTCGCCACCGCCATCCTCTACTACTGAGGCAGGCCCCAGCGTCGCCGCAGCGCTGCGGCCTGCGGTGTGTCCTGGGTCAGCCATGGCTCCAATGCATAGACCAGCACGTGCTGTGCGCCGCTGTCGCGTGCCCATGCCAACTGCCGCTGGATGCGTGCGGCATCGGCCGTTTCGCCCTTGAATCCGCTGCCGTCGGCGGGGCCGCCGGGCAGTTCGCGGAACAGTTCAACGATCGTATCGAAACCGATGCCGTTGGCATGGAGATGATCGAGCAGCGGTTGCAGCTGCTGCACGTTGCCGGCGCCGGCCACCCCCACGCCGTCCTGCACCATGGGCCGCACGGCCGCGTGCGCGAGTACCGCCTGCCACAGCGTGACCAGGTTGCCATTGGTCTGCAGGCGGCTGAAGTAACAGGAGATCGCACAGTCACCGCCGCGTGCGCCGGCGGCCTGCACCAGGCCGTGCAACCACTGCGCCAGCCACAGCTGGCGGGCCGGATCGGCCCAGTGATACTGCTCCAGCTCGTAGGGCAGGTACCAGCCCCCGAAGGCCGGCTGCTGCGCCCAGGGCGCCTGTGCCAACCAGCGGCGTGCCTGCACCAGGCTGTCGGCCAGGAAGGCCTGCAGCGTGGCATCGTCGGCGCCGATGGCCTGCCACCAGCGCTGCTGGAAGGGCAGGCCGACGCGGATGCGGATGTCGTTCTCGCTGGCGGCGGTGAACAGCTGCTGCAGGCTGCTGTCCGGCAGCGACCAGTCGCCGTCGCTGCCACCGACGATGCCGGTCCACTGCAGCACCAGCTGCCGGCAGCCCAGCGTCCGTGCAAGCTTCAAGGATCGCTGCCAGTCGGCCAGGTCCCACTGCAGGTGGCTGCGCCACGGCTGCAGGAAGGTGCCATCGACCTGCACCGGCAACGAGCAGCCGGGCAGGGTGGCGAGCGTGCCGGCCAATGGCGCCAGCACTGCCGCACGCAGCAATCGGCGGCGCAACGGCGAAGACGGATCCGCGGGAAGGTCAGGCCGAACCATGCCCGCATCATCCCAGAGCACCGTGCGCAGCAGGTGAACCAGCGCCCGGTAGCGCCGGCCGCTGGCCGAAGCGTGCTCTGGTAGTGCCGGCCGCTGGCCGGCATCACCTACCGCTTATTCCAACGCGTAGCGCAGGGTGAACAGCACCGCCACCAGCCACACCGCCGGATGCACTTCGCGCCAGCGCCCGGTACCGGCCTTCAGTGCGGCATAGGCGATGAAGCCGAACGCCAGGCCATTGGCGATGGAGTAGGTGAACGGCATCGCCAGCGCACACAGTGCGGCCGGCACCGATTCGGTCAGGTCGCTCCAGTCCACTTCCACCAGCTCACGCAGCATCAGCCCGGCCACGAACAGCAACGCCGGTGCGGTGGCATAGCTGGGCACCATCGCCGCCAGCGGCGAGAACAGCAGCGCGGCCAGGAACAGAGCCGATACCACCAGTGCGGTCAGGCCGGTGCGGCCGCCCACCTGCACGCCCGAGGCGCTTTCAGCGAAGGCCGTGGTGCTGCTGGTGCCGAGCATCGAACCGGCCACGATCGCGGTGCTGTCGGCCAGCAGCGCACGGCCGAAGCGCTTCTGCGCGCCCGGCAGCTTCAGCAGGCCGGCACGGCCGACCACGCCATACAGGGTGCCGGTGGCATCGAACACTTCCACCAGCACGAACACCAGCACCACCTGCAGCAGCACCGCGATCGGCGCGCCGCCGTCATGGTGCAGCAGGCCCGGCAGGTCCAGCTGCAGGAAGGTGGGTGCCAGGCTCGGTGGCAGCGAGACCAGGCCCTGGTACTGCACGTCGCCCAGCGCCCAGCCGGCGCCGGTCACCGCCAGGATGCCGATCAGGATCGCGCCACGGATGCGACGCGCTTCCAGCACCGCGATCAGCAGGAAACCGGCCAGCGCCAGCAGCGGCGGCGCCGTGTTCAACGGGCCCAGCGCCACCAGCGTGTCTTCATTGCCGACGATCACGCCGGATTTCTGCAGCGCGATGATCGCCAGGAACAGGCCGATACCGGCCACGATGGCCGAGCGCAGCGATGACGGAATACCCGACACCAGCCACGCACGCACGCCGGTCAGCGACAGCACCAGGAACACCAGGCCGGAGATGAACACCGCACCCAGTGCCTGCTGCCAGGGCAGGCCAGCGGCACCGACCACGGTGAAGGCGAAGAACGCGTTCAGGCCCATGCCCGGTGCCATGCCGACCGGGAAGTTGGCGGCCAGTGCCATCACTGCCGAACCCAGTGCAGCGGCCAGGCAGGTGGCCACGAACACGGCACCGGCGTCCATGCCGGTAGTGCCGAGGATCTCGGGGTTCACGAAGACGATGTAGGACATCGTCAGGAAGGTGGTGACACCGGCCAGCAGCTCGGTGCGCACGGTGGTGCCGTGCTGCTGCAGCTGGAACAGGCGCTCGAACAGGGACATCGCGAAATCTCAAACCGTTGGTGGTGGGTACCGACCGTTGGTCGGTACGCTTCAAAGCGTCACCACCAACGGTGGTGACCTACCGAAAGAGAAAGGCCGCGCGAGCGCGGCCTTTCCTGTTGCCTTACTTCAGCGCCTTGAAGCGCAGGCGCTTCGGCGCGGCGTCGTCGCCCATGCGGCGGCGCTTGTCTTCTTCGTACTCGCGGTAGTTGCCCTGGAAGAACTCCACGTGCGAGTCGCCTTCGAACGCCAGGATGTGGGTCGCGATGCGATCCAGGAACCAGCGATCATGCGAGATGACGAAGGTGTTGCCCGGGAACTCCAGCAGCGCATCTTCCAGCGCACGCAGGGTTTCGATGTCCAGATCGTTGGACGGTTCGTCGAGCAGCAGCACGTTGCCACCCTGCAGCAGGGTCTTGGCCATGTGCAGGCGGCCACGCTCACCACCGGACAGCGAACCGACCATCTTCTGCTGGTCCTGGCCCTTGAAGTTGAAGCGGCCGATGTAGGCGCGCGACTGGATCTCGATGCCGTTGATGTTGAGGATGTCCAGGCCGCCAGCGATTTCCTGGAAGACGTTGTGGTTGCCTTCCAGCGCGTCGCGGCTCTGGTCCACGTAGGACAGCTTCACGGTCGGGCCGACCACGATCTCGCCGGTATCCGGCTTTTCCTGGCCGGTGATCATCTTGAACAGGGTCGACTTACCGGCACCGTTCGGGCCGATGATGCCGACGATGGCGCCGGCCGGCACCAGGAAGCTCAGGTTGTCGAACAGCAGGCGGTCGCCGAACTTCTTGGAGACGTTCTTGAACTCCATCACCGCATTGCCCAGGCGCTCGCCCGGCGGGATGAAGATTTCATTGGTCTCGTTGCGCTTCTGGTAATCGACCGACTGCAGCTCTTCCAGGCGGGCCAGACGGGCCTTGCCCTTGGTGCGGCCGCCCTTGGCGTTCTGGCGCGACCACTCCAGTTCCTTCTGGATCGCCTTCTGGCGAGCCTTTTCCTGGTTGTCTTCCTGCTTCAGGCGCTCATCCTTCTGGGTCAGCCAGTCGGTGTAGTTGCCCTTCCACGGAATGCCGCGGCCGCGGTCCAGTTCCAGGATCCACTCGGCGGCGTTGTCCAGGAAGTAGCGATCGTGGGTAACGGCCACCACGGTGCCGGTGTAGCGCGCCAGGAACTGTTCCAGCCATTCCACCGACTCGGCGTCGAGGTGGTTGGTCGGTTCGTCGAGCAGCAGCATGTCCGGCTTCTGCAGCAGCAGGCGGCACAGCGCCACGCGGCGCTTTTCACCACCGGACAGCTTGCCGACGATGGCATCCCACGGCGGCAGGCGCAGCGCATCGGCGGCCACGTCCAGCTGGTTTTCCAGGGTGTGAGCGTCGCCAGCGGCGAGGATCGCCTCCAGGCGCTCCTGTTCCTTGGCCAGCGCGTCGAAGTCGGCGCCTTCCTCGGCATAGGCGGCGTACACCGCTTCCAGCGCGGCCTGTGCCTGCAGCACTTCGCCCACGCCTTCCTCGACCGCTTCACGCACGGTCTTGGTCGGGTCCAGCTCCGGTTCCTGCGCCAGGTAGCCGACCTTGATGCCCGGCTGCGGACGGGCTTCGCCCTCGAAATCGGTGTCCACGCCGGCCATGATCTTCAGCACAGTGGACTTGCCGGCGCCGTTCAGGCCCAGCAGGCCGATCTTCGCGCCCGGGAAGAAGGACAGCGAGATGTCCTTGATGATCTGCCGCTTGGGCGGGACCACCTTGGACACGCGGTTCATGGTGTAGATGTATTGCGAGGACATGCGGTCTCCGTAGGCGCGGCCCTGCACCCGGTCCGTCACGGGAACATCCCGTTGCGGCAGCGGGCACAGACTGAAATGGAATACCGCCAATTATAGCCGGAACCGGTTCCGGGCCGCGCCCGGGAGGGGGCGCCGGGCTGGCCGCGGCCTGAATACCGCGTCACAGCCCTGCAGCAGGAAGCGTTTCCAGCCGGAAACGGTTCAGATCGGGTGCGCAATATGGGCTCACCACCCACCCAAGCAGAGGTCTGACATGCGCATCAATCGAGTAATGGCCGGCGCCGTGGCCTCTGTGCTGGCGCTGGGCGCCGTGGCCCCGGCCTTCGCCGACAACGATCACCGCCGCGACCACGATCGCCGCGAATGGCGCGAGGACCGCCGCGAATGGCGCCAGGATCGCCGTGACTGGGAGCGCGACCGCCGCGAGGCCCGGCGCGACTACCGCCATGACCGCCGTGAATGGCACCGCGACCATGACCGCTACTACCGCGACCGCTACTACCGCCCGGCACCACCGCGCGTGGTCTATCGCCCTGCGCCGCCGCCGCGTTACGGCAGCTACGGCTGGCGGGTCGGCTCTCCCTATCGCAATTACTACTCCGGCCCGGTCTACGTGGTGAACGACTACCCGCGCTACCACCTGCGTCGCCCGCCGTATGGCCACCACTGGATCCGCGATGACCGCGGCAACATGCTGCTGGTGGCCATCGCCACCGGTGTGATCGCCCAGTACGTGCTCAGCAACCGCTGAGGATCGCGGCCGGGGTCGGATCCCTTTCCAACGGAAAGGGCTCTGACCCCACAACATCAATCGAAACCATACGGGGCCGGATTCCTTCGGGGATGCCGGCCCCGTCCGTTTCGGCCCCGGCAGGCCCGGTGCGGGGCTACAATCGGGGGCTGAGCCCTACCCCTTTTCCCTGCCTGCTGGAGTACCCGATGTTCCCGCGTGACGTCCGCATCGAATCCTACGATCCCGAACTGGCCAAGGCCATCGCCGCTGAAACCCAGCGCCAGGAAGACCACGTCGAGCTGATCGCCAGCGAGAACTACACCAGCCCGGCGGTGATGGAAGCGCAGGGCAGCCAGCTGACCAACAAGTACGCCGAAGGCTACCCGGGCAAGCGCTACTACGGTGGTTGCGAATACGTGGACATCGCCGAGCAGCTGGCGATCGATCGCCTGAAGCAGCTGTTCGGCGCCGACTACGCCAACGTGCAGCCGCACAGCGGCTCGCAGGCCAACCAGGCCGTGTACTTCGCTCTGCTGCAGCCGGGTGACACCATCCTCGGCATGAGCCTGGCCCACGGCGGCCACCTCACCCACGGTGCCAAGGTCAATGCCTCGGGCAAGCTGTTCAACGCCGTGCAGTACGGTGTGAACGACCAGGGCCTGATCGATTACGACGAAGTCGAGCGCCTGGCCCTGGAGCACAAGCCGAAGATGGTCGTGGCCGGCTTCTCGGCCTACTCGCAGGTGATCGACTGGGCGCGCTTCCGCGCCATCGCCGACAAGGTCGGTGCCTACCTGTTCGTGGACATGGCCCACGTTGCCGGCCTGGTTGCCGCTGGCGTCTACCCGAGCCCGCTGGAACACGCGCACGTGGTCACTTCCACCACCCACAAGACCCTGCGCGGTCCGCGCGGCGGCATCATCGTCGCCAAGGGCGCCGACGAAGACCTGGTCAAGAAGCTGCAGTCGATCGTGTTCCCGGGCATCCAGGGCGGTCCGCTGATGCACGTCATCGCCGGCAAGGCCGTGGCCTTCAAGGAAGCGCTGGAACCGGGCTTCAAGGCCTACCAACAGCAGGTGGTGAAGAACGCCCAGGCGATGGCCAACACGCTGATCGAACGTGGCTACAAGATCGTCTCCGGTGGCACCCAGAACCACCTGATGCTGGTCGATATGATCGGCAAGGACGTGTCCGGCAAGGACGCGGAAGCCGCGCTGGGCAAGGCCCACATCACCGTCAACAAGAACTCGGTGCCGAACGACCCGCGTTCGCCGTTCGTGACCTCGGGCCTGCGCCTGGGCACCCCGGCGGTGACCACCCGTGGTTACGTCGAACAGGATTGCGTGGACCTGGCCAACTGGATCGCCGACGTGCTCGACGCACCGAATGATGACGCCGTCATCGCCCGCGTGCGCGACGCCGTCAGCGCGCAGTGCCGCAAGTACCCGGTCTACGGCTGATCGCAGCAGGGGTCGGATCCCTTCCTGCCGGGAAGGGCTCCGACACCGGTATGGGAGTAACCGCGCATGGATGAGCGCCACCTCAAGTACCTCTACGCCGCGCTGGCGGTGCTGTTCGGCCTGCCCAGCCTGGCGATGGGCGGCGCGGCGGCGACGATGCTGCTGCTGATGGGGCTGGGCCAGTTTGGTCATGGCACGCTGGCCTCGGTAACGGTGATGCCGCTGTGGGGCCTGGCCGGCATTGCCGGCTGCCTGGCCTGGTTGTGGCTGAGCGCGGGTTTTCTGTTGCAGGGGCGTGCCGGGCTGCACGTGCACCGCCTCTGGTGGTTGATGCTGCTGGCGGGCGGTCTCGCCGCCTTGCCCCCGCTGGGGCTGGCGCTGTGGTGGGGCATCGCCGTGCACGGCGAAGGCCTCGGCTTGTTGCTGCTGGGCCCGTCGATGCTGGTGCCGGCTGCGATGCTGGTGTGGATCAAACGCCGCGGATGATGCGGCCCAGGGAAGGAAACCGAACGCATGGATGAGCGTCTGCACAAACGCTGGATGGCCATTGCCGGCCTGTTGGTGGGCCTGCCAACGGTGGCCGCCGGAGGCACGGGTGCCGTGCTGGGTCTGATGGTCGTATGGGATGGCAAGTACCTGACCGGTGACGAGTACAGGATCCTGCTGCTGTGGTCGTCGGCCGGGATCATCGGCTTGCTGTCGTGGTTGTGGCTGAGCGGCCTGTTCCTGTGGCGCGGTGTCAGCGGCCTGCGCCAATCGCCGGTTGTCGCTTGGGTCGGCCTGGCGCTGGGGGCCCTGGCCGCGCTGGGCGTGGTTGTCGCCACGCTGTACTTCACCTTCAAGCACGGGGAGATCTCGACCCTGGCCTTCCTCGGGTTCGGCCCGCCGTTGCTGGTGATGGCAGGGCATCTGGCGTGGCTGCGTTGGGCGCGCGCGGCCTCGGCGCCGCCGGCACCCGGTTGAACGCGCAGCGCTGACCGCGCTGGCGGCTCTGTTCGGCCGAAATGCAGGCACTTCCGCGCAGACAGCATTTGCTGCGGGGCCCTTTCTCAGGTACCTTTGCGACGCTGCCATGACCGTGGCAATAGGTACTTTCCTGAGCCAGGCGTTCCATGCACTGCCCCTTCTGCCAACATGCCGATACCCGGGTCATCGACTCGCGCGTCTCCGAAGACGGCGCGACGATCCGTCGTCGGCGTGAATGCGAAGCCTGCGGCGAGCGCTTCAGCACCATGGAGACGGTGGAGCTGAAGCTGCCGGCCATCGTCAAGAGCGATGGCACCCGCGAGGCGTTCGACCAGCGCAAGGTGCGTGCTGGCTTTGATCGCGCGCTGCAGAAGCGTGCCGTGGCCGAAGACAAGATCGAAGCGGCGGTACGCGCCGTGGTCCATCAGCTGCGCATCAGCGGCGAGCGCGAAGTGCCGTCGATCAAGGTCGGCGAGTTCGTCATGAACGAACTGCGCAAGCTCGACCATGTCGGCTATGTGCGCTTCGCTTCGGTCTACCGCAGCTTCGAGGACGTGGCCGATTTCCGCGAAGAGATCGAGAAGCTCGAGCGCGACCTTCCGTCCAGTACCGAACAGCTGCAGCTGCTGGGCGATGTGATCGCCCTGACCAAGAAGAAGAAGGGCTGACCGCCCCGGTAGATGCCAACCTTGGTTGGCGCCGATGGCACATCCACTGGTGGGTGCCAACTGTTGGTTGGCACAGTGGCGCCCATCCACGCATGGCGTGGATCTACACCGCCACCAACGGCGCTACCATGGCCGCATGACCACTTCGTTCTCCGTCCTCGACCACCTGCACATGGCCAGCGCGCTGCGCCTGGCCGAGCGTGCCGCCTACACCACCCGTCCCAACCCGATGGTCGGCTGCGTGATCGCCCACGGCGAACGTGTGGTCGGGCAGGGCTGGCACCAGCGCGCCGGTGGACCGCACGCCGAAGTGTTCGCGCTGCGCGAGGCCGGCAGCGAGGCCCGCGGTGCCACCGCCTATGTCACGCTCGAACCCTGCGCACACTACGGTCGTACGCCGCCGTGTGCGCTGGCCCTGATAGAAGCGGGCGTATCGCGCGTAGTCGCGGCGATGCGCGATCCGTTCCCGAAGGTCGATGGCGGTGGCTTCGATCTGCTGCGCAATGCCGGCATCGAGGTCGCCGAAGGACTGATGGCGGCGCAGGCGCGTGAGCTCAACAAGGGCTTCCTGTCGCGCGTGGAGCGCAACCGACCGTGGTTGCGGGTGAAGCTGGCAGCCAGCCTCGATGGTCGCACCGCGATGGCCGATGGCAGTTCCAAGTGGATCACCGCCCCGGCCGCGCGCGAAGACGTGCAGCACTGGCGCGCGCGCGCAGGTGCGATCCTGACCGGCGCCGACACGGTGCTGGCCGACGACCCGATGCTGACCGTGCGTCTGGCCGATACCGAGGTGATGCCGCCACTGCGCGTGGTGCTCGATTCGCGCCTGCGTTCGCTCGAATGCAGTCGTGTGCGCGAGGGTGGGGCACCTACGTTGTACCTGCATGATGCGGCAGTGAGTGCACCGGACGCGGCCGACGCCGAATTCGCCAGCGTGCCCTGCGTTGATGGGCGGTTGGATCTTGGCGCGGTGCTGGCACTGCTGGTCGAACGCGGCATCAACGAGGTGCATACCGAAGCCGGTGCGACGCTGGCTGGCGCGCTGCTGCGTGGCGGCTGGGTGGACGAACTGCTGCTGTACCAGGCGCCCACGTTGCTGGGTGACAGTGGCCGCCCGTTGCTGGCCGGTCTCGGCATCGATGCCATGGACCAGCAGCGCCGCCTGCGCGTGGTCGACCAGCGGCAAGTGGGGGATGACCTTCGGTTGCTGCTGCGCGCGTAAGGCTCTGGTAGATGCCGACCTTGGTCGGCGCAGTGGCCCTTACTTCGCATCCCGCTCCATATCAGCAAAGGGATCCACCCGTTCCGCCGGTCGTACCGAGTACAGAACGGGTGTCAGGGATCTCATGTTGTAGGCGTCAGGGAAGTAGCCGGTATCAGGATCTCCGGTCAGCATCGTCTCGCCCGTCAGCGTGCGCTGTTTACCGCGTTTGAGCATTGCCGCCCATGTGCGGAAAGCATACTTCGTGCTTTTGCGCATCTTTCTCAGAATGGCCGCATCCGTAACCTCACCGCTCTCAGTATTGAAAGCCGGTACCTGGCAGCTGAACTGCACGACGATCTCTGTGGCCTTCTTCTTGTCCAACACATACTGCGAAGCCGCTCGTGTCCCTGTTGCTCTGCATTGAGTGCGGGCGTAAGCATCGGTCATCAGAGTGCCGTACCCATTGGCGGATTTGGCAGAGAAGATCTTGTACTGAATCAGTCCGTCTACCATTTCCTTGACCAACGCCGGAGCGAGCTGATGTAGATTCGTAACCGATTCTGCTTCGTAGTGGTTGATTCCCACCATGGAGCGATGCAGCTTTTCATTCGCATCGACGTCACTCTCCAGAACCGCCTTGGCGAAAAGATCGAATGCTTGCTCGGGGCTCATCTCCGGATTGGCCGATGCATGTCCGGAAAGCGCGAAGCAAAGAACGAGGGAAAGGCTTGGTGTTCGCATGATCGTCCTGACGGCAGGAATAGCGACGTACGTGGCTATCGCGCTGGTCAGACTTCGTTGCCTCCTAACTGCGGACCGGATGCTCTTCATGGTTGGACTTGCGCCCTGTCGTGCCCGGCCAGCATCAGCATTGGCATCGTGGACTGGATCAGTGGAGTAAGCAGTGCTTGAACATCCGCGAAGAAGTAATTGCCGTCTGTATCGGCAGTAAGAACGACGGTATCGGTAATCGTGCGTCGGGGAAGGATAGGGACTGTAGTCGTGATCAAGCGATAGGCGAACCATGCATCCGCCTTCATTCTGCTGATGACTTCGTCGGTCAGCGCAGGCGTCGCCGCACCCCAGTCCGGAATCTGGCAGCTGAAGGACAGCTCCATCTCCTGGGGGGCCGGCTTGCTGTGGTCTATCGGAACGGCTGAGGTCGCGCGGCAGTGGCTGCGAAGATAGGTCGATCTGAGCACCTCGCCAAGCTGTTCGGCGAATTCGGCCGGCACATCGTCTTCGATCTCGCCCTTCGCCAGCGCGTCGACCATCTCCGGCACGAGGCGCGCAGCCTTGATCGCAATTGGGGCGTCGCTATGCCTCGCGGCGCGCATGGCGTGGGAGAGCGTTTCACCTGCCTGGGCATCACTTTCCAGCAGTGCCCGGGCGAACAGGTCAAATGCTTGCTCTGGAGTGAGCTTCCCGGACGGCGATGCATGCGTAGCAATGGGAAGGCAGAGCAGAAGAAGCAGGCAGAATCGTCGCAATGGTGCTTTCCGTTGGAAGGATCGCCAGCCTCGCGTCAAACCCTCTCGAACTCCATGCAACTATTATGAAAAGAACCGCCTGCTGCTGGCTGGGCCCGGTATCGATGCCATGGACCAGCAGCGCCGCCTGCGTGTGGTTGACCAGCGGCAATTGCGGGAAGACCTTCGACTGCTGCTGCGCGCGTAAGGCAATGCGGTAACGCCGGGCCATGCCCGGTGCCTGTCATTCGGTGGAGCCGCCGGGCATGGCCCGGCGCTACCGATTACGCGCTTACGCGCATTCGTCGGTCCACATCATCTCGGCGATCGGGCGCAGTGCCTTGCACTCCTGCGTCATCTCATCGGCCGACTGCACCTGCGCCTTGGCCTTCAGTTCCTCGGCCATGGCGTCCACGCCGCTGATCTGGTCGGGTGCGATCTTCGCCACGCAGGCACGATGCTGCTGCAGCAGCAGGTCGCAGCCCGGTACGCCGGTCACCTTCGGCGCGTTGGCCGCCTGCGCGTCCTGCATCCAGTCCTCGAACGGTGCCAGCGCGCCGGTCACGGTGCCCACCAGGTCATCGAAATTACCGCTGTACCAGTAGCCGTTGTCCTTGGCCGGGTACAGGGTGAAGGTGCCGCTGACCGGCACGCGCGCGCCGCTCTGCAGCGCCTGGGTGTAGGCGTCGGTGAACTGTTTGCGCGAGGCCGGGCTGGCATCGTCGGCCAGGCTGGCGGCGAACAGCGGGCGCACCCTGCCCAGGTCGGGCAGCTGGCAGCTGTAGGTGATCCGCGCCAGCTTCTGGTCTTCAACGTACTCGTTGTCTTCGATCACGCTCTTGGTGGCGCGGCACTTCGAATCACGCAGCGCCTTGGCATACAGGGTCTCGGTGGCGGCGGTGTCGACCTTGGCGCCGGTGCTGGCGAGCACCGTCTGCCAGGGTTCGGCCAGCGCCTTGGCCAGCGCACCTGGGGTCGGTGTCACCGCGTCCTGGCCCTCGAACGCCGGCTTCAGTGCGTCGTTGAGCGAGCGCGTGGCGGCAGCGTCGTCCTCCAGCAGGGTGCGTGCATACAGATCGAATGCCTGTTCGGGCGACAGCGTGGCCGGGGCGGCCGGGGCGGCCAGCGGGGCGCACAGCAGGGCGCTGGCCAGCAGGGTGCGGATGGGGGTCTTCATGACGGTGTTTCCTGTTCCAGAGGCGCGCAAGCCTAGCGCATCTGCGAGGACTTTCGATGGCGCGATGGGGCCACGTGGTGGTGTTCAGCGGCCAAAAAAACGGGCCCCTTGCGGGGCCCGTTCGATCGCACGACGAGGAGCGATCGTTGGATCAGAAGCTGGCGCGGACGCCGGCCGAGTACTGGGTGACGTCGCGGTAACCGGAGATCTCGCCCACCAGGCCCCAGGTCTTGGTGAAGTTGATCTGGCCACCGATGGTGCCGACCCAGGTGCCCTTGTAGTTGTTGCCGCCGTCCATGTAACCGGCCTTGGCCCAGGCTTCGGTCATGCGCGACGGCTTGCCGCGGATGCCCATGGTGGCGCGGGCCAGGTTGGTGTGGTCCTTGTAGCGGTCGCTGTAGCCGTCGTAACGATCGGTCAGTTCAGCGTTCTGACGCACCCAGGCAATGTCGGCGGTGAAGTCGACGCGGTCGGTCCACGGCATGTGGTAGCCGATGCCCAGCTCCGGCTGATTCAGTTCAACCTTCAGCGAACCGTCGCTGTAGTGATAGGTCTTGCTGGTACGCGACCAGCCACCGAACACGTAGACCTGCTCGGCCACGGCCACAGAGCCACGCAGGTAACCACCGTCGACCTTCGGGTCGTCCAGTGCGTTGTCGTCAACCTTGACCTGCGTCCAGCCGCCTTCGACGTAGGTGTAGCTCAGGGCGTCAGCCGAAGCCGTGAACGGAGCGGCGGCCAGCAGAGCGGCCACGATCAGGATCTTGCGCATGGGAATTCCTGTGAATTTCAGTCCATTGGCGGGCCTGCCCAGCGGGCGGCCCGTGGCGACCTCATGTCGTCCGGTGCGCATATTAATGAAATTTTTACAGATTGCGAGGTGCCCATATTAAGCAAATTTGTCCCGAGGGCGCGCGACGGCCGTCACAGCCTGCGGCAGACTTGGCCGGGGTCGGATCCCTTTCCTGCGGAAAGGGATCCGACCCCGTTCAGCAGGGGCTGGTACACTACGCCGGCCGGTTCGCCGGTACACAAACGTCTTCAGGGCGGGGTGCGATTCCCCACCGGCGGTAGGTGCGCAAGCACGAGCCCGCGAGCGCCCCGGCCCACGGCCGGGGGTCAGCAGATCCGGTCCGATGCCGGAGCCGACGGTATAGTCCGGATGAAAGAAGACGGTGCCACAGGGCCTTTGCAGCCCTGCGCCCGCCTGTTTGCCTTGCGGCGTTTTTCGCTCACTTTTCGCGGAGAACGTTACTTGTTTACTGGAATCATCGAAGGCGTCGGCCGTCTGGCCGCACGCGAATCCATCGGCGGCGATGTCCGCTTCACCTTCAATGTCGGGAATCTGCCGTTCGACAACGTGCAGATGGGCGAGAGTATTGCCATCAACGGCGTCTGCCTCACCGTCATCGCATTCGACGCCAGCAGCTTCCAGGCCGATGCCTCCACCGAGACCCTGGGCCTGACCACGCTGGGCCAGCTGTCCGAAGGTGCGGTCATCAACCTCGAGCGTGCCATGCGCCCGACCGACCGCCTTGGCGGCCATCTGGTCAGCGGCCACGTCGACGGCCTCGGCCAGGTCCTGTCCATCCATGAAGATGCGCGTGCCCAGCGCTGGCGTTTCGCCGCGCCGGCCGCCCTGCGCCGCTACATCGCCAAGAAGGGCTCGATCTGCGTGGACGGCGTCAGCCTCACCGTCAACGAAGTGGACGAGGAAGGCTTTGAAGTGGCGCTGATCCCGCACACCGTGGCCAACACTGCCTTCTCCGCCGCGGGCGTGGGCAGTGCGGTCAATCTTGAAATCGACCTGGTCGCCCGATATGTCGAGCGGTTGATCAGCGTGCCGACCAACGGTCGGCACCCACTGGGAGATGCTGCGCCGGCCAACGGTCAGCACCCGCATGGAGATGCAGCATGAATTTCGCCCCGATTCCGGAGATCCTGGAAGACATCCGCCTGGGCCGCATGGTCGTCATCGTCGATGACGAAGACCGCGAGAACGAAGGCGACCTGATCATGGCCGCCGAGCTGGTCAAGGCCAGCGACATCAACTTCATGGTCACCCATGGCCGCGGTCTGGTGTGCCTGCCGCTGAACCGCACCCGCGCCGCCGATCTTGGCCTGGCGCCGATGGTGCAGGCCAATACCGCGCAGTTCCAGACCAATTTCACGGTCAGCATCGAGGCCGCCGAGGGTGTCACCACCGGTATCTCGGCGCATGACCGCGCGCACACCATCCGCACCGCGGTGAAGCCCAACGCCAAGCCGTCGGACCTGCACCAGCCGGGCCACATCTTCCCGCTGATCGCCCAGCCGGGCGGCGTGCTGACCCGCGCCGGCCACACCGAGGCCGCCGTGGACATGGCCATGCTGGCGGGTCTGGAGCCGGCCGGCGTGCTGGTGGAGATCCTGAACCCGGATGGCAGCATGGCGCGCCGCCCGGAGCTGGAAGTGTTCGCGCGCGAGCACGGCCTGAAGATGGGCTCCATCGCCGACCTGATCGCCTACCGCCTGGCTACCGAAAAGACCGTCGAGCGCGTGGACGAGCGTGACATCGACACCGAATTCGGCCCGTTCAAGCTGCTCACCTACCGCGACCGCATCGCCCACGACCTGCATTTCGCCCTGGTCCGTGGCACGCCGGATGCGGACACCCCGACCCTGGTGCGCGTTCAGGTGGAAAACCCGCTGGCCGACCTGCTGCACTGGCGCCGTGACGACTTCGGCGTGGCCGCCACCGATGCCCTGCGTGCCATCGATGCCGAAGGCGCCGGCGTGATGGTGGTGCTGCAGGCCCCCCGCGACGGCGAGGCCCTGCTGGCCCGCCTGCGCCAGCAGCCGGCGCCGGTGGTACCGGGCAAGGACAAGGACGTGAGCCAGTGGCGCCGCAATGGTGCTGGCGCACAGATCCTGTCCGACCTGGGCCTGGGCAAGCTGCGCGTACTGGGCACCCCGCGCCGCCAGATCGGCCTGGCCGGCTACGGCCTGGAAGTGGTGGAGACGGTGACCCTGTAAGGGGTAGTGCCGGCCGTTGGCCGGCAACCGCAGTCCCCGTGATTGCCGGCCAGCGGCCGGCACTACCGGTGGGTGGCGACCCCGTGCCACCGGAGGGTGCCGACCGGTGGTCGGCACGCCCCGGGGCCCCCTCGGCCCCGGCCCGGGGCCCTCCCCGCGGGCATTACCCCCAGA
>NZ_JAWIRS010000009.1:76309-149937 GCF_036320005.1 Stenotrophomonas sp. SMYL11 | reverse complement strand
GCCGCGCCCCGCCCACGTCGGGGGGGGGGCCCCCCCGCCCCCGCGGCGGGGGCCGCCGGTGGGGCGCCACGCCCCGGGCCCCCATCGGCCACGGCCGGGGCCCATCCACGCTAGAATTACCCCCTTATCGAGTCCCCCAAGCCGCATATGAGCCACTTCGAAGGCGATCTTCGCACTCCCGAATCGGCGCGCTTCGCCATCCTGGCCAGCCGCTGGAACGCCCGCATCACCGACACGCTGGTCGCTGGCGCCCGCCAGAGCCTGGCCGGCAACGGCATCACCGAAGCCAACATCGATGTGATCCGCGTGCCGGGTGCCTGGGAACTGCCGCTGGTGGCCGCGCGCCTGGCCGCTGCCCATGAACACGCCGCCATCCTCACCCTGGGCTGCGTGATCCGTGGCGACACCCGCCACTACGAACACGTGGCCGACCGCTGCGCCGAAGGCCTGATGCGCGTGCAGCTGGACTTCGGCGTGCCGGTGCTGAACGGCGTGCTGGCGGTGGAACGCGTTGAAGACGCCGAGGCCCGCGCAGGCGGCAGCCACGGCAACAAAGGCGAGGAAGTCGCGCTCGCCGCATTGGAAATGGTCAATCTTCTGGAGCAGCTGCCATGAACAAGAACACCCAGGGCAAGCCCTCCGGTAAACCCGTCCGCCGCGATGGCGTCGATCCGGTGCTGCGCTCGCGCGCGCGCCGTCGTGCCGTGCAGGCGATCTACGCCTGGCAGATCTCCGGCGGCAACGCGCAGTCGCTGATCGCCCAGTTCGCGCACGAGCAGGCCCGCGAAATCGCCGACCTGGCGTACTTCGAGGCGCTGCTGCATGGCGTGCTCGACAACCGTCGCGACATCGATGAAGCGCTCGGCCCGTACCTGGACCGTGGCATCGAAGAAGTGGACGCCATCGAACGCGCGGTGCTGCGCCTGGCCGCCTACGAGCTGCGCTACCGCCTGGACGTGCCGTACCGCGTGGTGATCAACGAAGCCATCGAATCGGCCAAGCGCTTCGGTTCCGAACATGGCCACACCTACGTCAACGGCGTGCTGGATCGTGCCGCCGTGGAATGGCGCAAGGTCGAATCGGGTCACTGACCCGGTTCTGCGTCCGGTGGGTGCCAACCTTGGTTGGCATGGCTGGGAACCTGTTCCGAACTCCAAACGACGCGGAAACCTGCCTTGGTAGAGTCGACTGTCAGTCGACTGCTTTTCGATCGGCGGTCATGATGTTGGAGGGGAGAGCAGTCGACTAACAGTCGACTCTACCCCGTCAGTTCGGCCCCATCGGTTCCACCTATTCGGCATCATCCGCCCGCGCCCGCCGCCCATCCATGCCCCCCGCCGGAGCGCACCATGTCCCTGGCCGAATTCGCCCTCATCGACCGCATCCGCGCCCGCACCCTCGAGCGCGACGACATCCTGCTCGGCATCGGTGACGACGCCGCGCTGGTGCAGCCGCGCGCCAACGAACAGCTGGTGGTCACCGCCGATACGCTCAACAGCGGCGTGCACTTCCCGGCGGAAACTCCGGCCTTCGACATCGGCTGGAAGACCTTGGCGGTCAACCTGTCCGACCTCGCCGCGATGGGCGCGCGCCCGGCCTGGTGCACGCTGGCGCTGTCACTGCCGGACACCGCTGAAGACTGGATCGAAGCCTTAGCCGATGGCTTTTTCGCCCTGGCAGACCAGCACGACATCGCCCTGATCGGCGGCGACACCACGCGCGGCCCGCTGTCGCTGTCGGTGACAGCGATGGGTCAGGTGGCCCGTGGGCAGGCGCTGCGTCGCGAACGCGCGCAGGTGGGCGATGACATCTGGGTCAGTGGCACCCTCGGCGATGCCGCCGGTGCGCTGCGATTGTGGCAGCAGGGCGCTCTGGATGTGGTCACCGCCACCCTGCTGGGCGATTACGAGTACCTGCGCCTGCGCCTGTTGCGGCCTACCCCGCGCGTTACCCTGGGCCTGCGCCTGCGCGCGTTCGCGCATGCAGCGGTGGATGTGTCCGACGGCCTGCTGGCCGACCTGGGCCACATCACCGTGCGCAGTGGCGTGGGTGCGCAGGTGGATGCCGACCTGCTGCCGATTTCGCCGGAGCTGCGCGCGCTGCTTGGCCGCGATGACGCCCGCGAGTGCGCGCTGCGCGGTGGCGATGACTACGAACTCTGCTTCACGGCCGCTGCCGACCAGCGCGACGCGCTGCACTACTTGGCCGAATCACTGGAACTGCCGCTGACCCGCATCGGCCGCATTGTGGAAGGGCAGGGTGTGCAGGTGGATGGCGAAGCGGGCGAAGGCGGTTACCAGCACTTCGCGTAACCGCAGCGGTACTGCTCTGGTGGGTGCCAACCTTGGTTGGCACGAACGTGTCGGTCGCCCCTGGCAACACCGTGTCGACCAAGGTCGACACCTACCAACGCGGGGTGGTTACTGGTGCGGAACCGGTGCACCGAAACGGTTGTCGCCCGGCGTGCTGGGCAGCACCAGAAACACCAGCAGCACCAGGCTGACGAACGGCACGAACGCAAGCAACAACCACCAGCCCGAACGGTCGGTATCGTGCAGACGGCGGACGGTTGCTGCAATGCACGGCAAGGCGAATACCAACCACATCACCACGCTCAGGCCGGTTGATACCAGGGCCAGGCCCTGCGAACCGATGTAACCGGCGTAGAAGCTCAGGATGTACAACGGGATCGAAACGATCATGATGAACAACTGGAACCACCAGTACTCGCTGCGGCTGGCGCGCCCACTGAACTGCGCGTAGCGAGTGAGCGGCGTCATCATCTTCTTCATGTTGGGTGTTTGTCTCTGTAAGAACGGAACGAATGCCGTCGCGGCTGGAATCAGCGAACGACGGCCGCCTCGGCATCGCGCGGCGTGCCGTAGTCATCCAGCCACTGGAACGTCAGTGCTGAGGGCGGGGAGGCGCCGGCCGGCAGTGGCAGCGTTACCTCCGCGCCGGGCGCGATCATGTCCACCTCGACACTGCGGCCATCGGCCAGTGTCAGCCGGCTCAGGGTCACGTGGTAGGCGCTGGGATTGCTGACCTGCAGTGCATCGCCAACAGCCCGCCATTGCAGTTGCGCGGCTGCATCGCGCGGGCTGCCGGGCAGGCCGGCCGGACGATGGAACAGCTTCACCCGCGTGCGCACCGCGAACTGCAGCAGATTCTTGCCGGCCGCATCGCTGGGTTTGGGCGGAATATCCAGCAGGTTGAAGTAGAACACCGACTCGCGGTCGCTCGGCAGTGGATCATCGGACGGGCGCGGCGCGTAGGTGATGCGGTAGGCCTGGCCCTGCTGCGGCTGCAGCAGCCGCGGCTCCGAAGGCGTCAGCCGGAACGGCGTGCGCACGTGTTCCGGGCGTGCCTGGCTGTCGCCAGCATCGATCCATACCTGGGTCATCGCCGGGCGTTCGCCACTGTTGTTGGCCCTGACCGTCACATCGCGGCCCTTGCCCAGGTCGTGGACCACGCGGGTGCCTTGCAGGGTCACCGCGGCCGAAGCCGGCAAGGCCCCGGCCAGGCACAGCAGCGCGCCCGCAGACAGGGATGCAGGAAGTTTCATGGGTCACCTCGTTGCAACGGCCGGCCGGCGCCTCGCGCCGACCGGCTGCCACTGTTTATCGGTACAGCACCACGAAATCGCCGGATGCATTGGCGGTGCCTGCGGTCGCATTCTGTGCCGGCGAGGCGTACCAGGCCGAGTAGTCCAGCTGGCCGCTGCCGCCGGCAGCGATGGTTACCCACTGGACCGGGTCCTCACCGATCTTCTGGTGGTTGCCGCTGGCGTCGTACAGCGCCACGCCCACGTTGGTCGCGATGGATGCAGCGGTCAGTGCCAGGTTGCCGGTGCTGCCATCGGGCGTGCCGCCGAAGCGCACGCCGACGTCCTGCGGTGCGCCCGAGCCGGTGCAGTCCAGGCTGATGCTGAAGTTCTTCTGGCCGGCGCGGGTGCCGGCATTCACCGAGGCCAGGTCAACCTGGCCCATCGGCACCGTCACCGTGCCACCGGCGGAGGCGACGCTGCAGGTGGAGGTCATCAGTTCACCGGTGATTTCAAGTTCCTCGGCGAAGGCCGAAGGTGCGGCGGCAGCAAGCAATGCCACGCCGAGCAGGCGCAGGGTAGCGGACATGGAGTTCTCTCGTTGGACAGGAAGGATCACTGCGGGCGGCCGGCGCCCGATCAGTGCGCCGCAGTGTCCGTGCGCGAGCAACGGCGGCCAATGCAACTAGTTGCAAATGCTGCGTGACGCGCGGCAATTGCAATTAATCCGATGGGATACACCGGGCCGAGTTCCTAGACTGCGCGCTCCTTCCTGCAGTGCACCCACGCCCCATGAAACCGTCATTGTCTGCGCACCGCCTGCGTGCGGTGCTGGTCCTGTGCGCCCTGCTGCTGCCAGCGACAGGGCATGCCAGTTGTACGCGGCTCAATCCGGGCGACCAACACCTCGTGCTCTCGTTCCCGATGCCAAATATCGACCGGCCTGATGCCGGGTTTGGCCCGCTCGGCGGCAGCGGCAACATCAGCGACAGTTTCGCGTGCACCGCCGGACAGACTGCCTTCGATGTCGATCTGTCCTTCCCCGGGCTCACCTACGAGCGTGACATCGAATACTACGGGCGCACCTTCCCCGCCTACAGTTTCGGCCCACGTTCGCCGTTGATCGGGTTCTTCCACTCCCTGCAGACGGCGGGCGGCAGGCTGTCCAGCCAACAGGCCGTCGCGCTGGGCCGCAACCGCAACCCTGGCATCACGCTGGCCACCCCTGCGCCGATCACGGCCGACCTGTTGATCGTGCTGTTCGCACGCGGCGGCGCCATGCAGGGCATCCCCGACACCGACATGGGGTTTGCCACCTCCTCGGTCGAAGGCGACCCCGGGCAGAGCATGCGTCATTACCTGCGACTCGGCCTGCCGATGCGGCCGGTCACCTGCACGATCAGCGACACCCCGGTCAGTCTGGACCCGGCAGCCTTCGCCGCGCTGGCCACGCCCGGTGACAGCACCGAGGAGACGCCCTTCGAGGTGCCGTTGAACTGCCCCAGTGCCAATGTGGATGTGTTCCTGCGCGTGGACGATGCCAGTGGCAGCAACGCCGCCGACGGCGTGCTGGCCCCCACCGCCGCTTCCTCGGCATCCGGGGTGCGCATGCAGTTGTTGATGGCCGGCGCGCCGCTGGCATTGGGGCGCGAATGGAACTACGGCTATTCCTCGGCCGGCGTGCAGCCGCTGCCCTTCGTCGCACGCTACCTGCGCACCAGCGATGCATTGGTGCCGGGTGACATCGGCGGCGAGGCGGTGCTCACCGCCGACTACCGATGAGCCGGTGCGACGCGATGACGCGGCTTCTCTACAACACTCTGCAGTGCGGCACACGATGGCACCTCCTGTCGCTGGCCATTGCACTGTCCCTGCCTGGCCAGGCGTCGGCGCAGGCCGATGCGCGCGCCGATGAACCGCTGGAATTCAGCGATGGCTTCCTGGTCGGCGGCCACGCCATCGATCTGGCGCGCTATGCGCACGGCAATCCGGTGGCACCGGGCGTGCATGGCGTCGACGTCCACATCAACGGCACGTTCGACGGCGCCCGCGATGTGCTGTTCCAGGCCGTCGACGGCCAGCACGGTGCGGTGGCCTGCGTGCCGGCCAGCCTGTTGCCGACGTTGTCGCTCAAGCCCGCGCTGCACGATGCGCTGCTGGCCACCGCGCACGACTGCCTGGACCTGCCCGGCCACATCGACGGCGCCACGGTGCGCTTCGACAGCAGCACCCTGCAGCTGCATGTCGGCATTCCGCAGGCCGCGCAGGCACATGCGGCGCGGGGTTACGTACCGGTGGCCGAGCGCGATGATGGCATCAGCGCCGCCTTCATCGATTACAGCGCCAACCATTACCGCAGCGAGGGCCGCGCCAACAGCTACCTGGGCCTGAACACCGGCCTCAACCTCGGGCCCTGGCGGCTGCGCCACCGCGCGTCGCTCAGTGATGGCCCGCAGGGGCGCCAGTACCAGATCATCAGCAGCCATCTGCAGCGCGACATTCCCGCCTGGAACAGCCAGCTGTGGATCGGCCAGGGCAACACCGGCGGCGAGCTGTTCGAGAGCGTGGCCTTCACCGGCGCGCGCGTGGCCAGCGATGAGCGCATGCTGCCCGATTCACTGCGCGGCTACGCGCCGGTGGTGCAGGGCATTGCCGAGGGCAATGCGGTGGTGCGCATCCGCCAGAACGGCAACGTCATCCATGAAGCCACCGTGGCACCGGGTCCGTTCTCCATCGAAGACCTGTACCCGACCAGCTTCGGCGGCGACCTGGAGGTCACGGTCACCGAGGCCGATGGGCGCGAGCAGCGCTTCACCGTCAACTTTTCCGCCGTGCCGCAGGCGCTGCGTGCCGGCGCCTCGCGCTTCTCCGCCACCGCCGGTGAGCTGCGCGATGGGCAGGGCCGGCTGCGCGCGCCGCGTTTCGCCGAAGGCACCTATGCGCACGGCCTCAGCAACCATCTGACCCTGCTCGGTGGCGCGCAGATCGGCCAGGGCTACGCTGCCGCGCTGGCCGGTGCCGCGGTCAACACGCCGGTCGGTGCCTTCGGTGCCGATGTCACCCATTCGCGCGCACGCCTGCAGGATGGCCGGCAGGTGGCCGGCAACAGCTACCGGCTCAACTACCAGCGCTACGTGGCGCGCACCGGCACCAACTTCGGCCTGGCCGCCTACCGCTACAGCACCCGTGGCTACCTGAGCCTGGGCGATGCCGCGCGCGCACAGCAGGACGACTGGGGCTACAGCAGCCGCACGCGGCAGCGCTACCAGCTCAACCTGTCCCAGCGCGTGGGCGAGCGCAGCACGCTGTACCTCAGTGGCGGCCATGTCAGCTACTGGGACAGTGCACGCCGCCGCAACGATTTCCAGCTGGGCTTCCAGAGCGTTGCCGGGCGCGTGAACTACGGCATTTCGGCGCTGCGCTACCGGCTTGGCAATGACCGCCAGGACACCCGCTACAGCTTCACCCTCAGCGTGCCGCTGGGGCGCAGTGCCAATGCGCCGCGCCTGAGCAGCCAGCTCAGCCACGCCGGTACCGGCCAGCAGGGACAGCTGGGCCTGAACGGAACGCTCGGCGAAGCCCGCACCGTCAACTACAGCCTGTCGGCCAGTGAGGCCAGCCAGGGCGGCGGCGCCCACAGTGCCTACCTCGGTTACCAGGGCAGCCACCTCAATGCCAACATCGGTGCCAGCCGCAGCAGCGGCCGGCGCAGCGTCAGCGCCGGCGCATCGGGCAGCGTGGTGCTGCATGGCGGCGGCCTCAACTTCGGGCAGCCGCTGGGCGAAGGCTTCGTGCTGGTGCAGGCACCGGGTGCGCAGGGCGCACGCGTGGGCAACGGCACCGACATCCGGGTGGGGCGCAATGGCTATGCACTGCTGCCGCACGTCAGCCCCTACCGTTGGAACCGCATCGATCTCGATCCTTCCGGGCTGCCGCTGGAGGTGGAACTGCTGCAGACCTCGCAACGGGTGGCGCCCACCGCCGGCGGCATCGTGCGCGTGCCGTTCGAGGTGCGCCGCGAGCGCACGCTGTTCATCGAAGCCACCGATGCGCTGGGCCAGCCACTGCCGTTCGCCGCGCGCGTGGAAGGCGAGGACGGGCGGCCGCTGGGTGCGGTCGGGCAGGGCGGGGTGATCGCACTGCGCGGCGCGCACGATGCCGGCGCGCTGATCGTCGACCCCGACGGCGCACGGCGCTGCCGCCTGGAATACCGCATGCCCGACGCACCCGATGGCTATGGCCTGTCGTGGAGCCAGGCGCTGTGCATGCCCTTGGCAGCCCCCGTGCGTGGCCTGCAGGCCGCCGCCGCGGCCACCCCCTGATCCGTCACTGCCTGCTACAGGAGATTCCCGATGAAAAGCCTCGCTTTGCGTACCGCTACTTTCACCGCACTGGCCACGCTTGCGCCGGTCGCTTCTGCCGATACCGCCACCCTCACCATCAGCGGCCGTGTGCTGCCCGGCACCTGCACGCTATCGGCCGCTCCCATCGCACTGGATCCGGTAAAGGCCAGTGACCTCACGCCCGGCGCGGACAGCGCCATCAAGGCCGGCGCGCTGGAATTCAGTGGCTGCGTGGGCGTCAGCAAGGCGGTGCTGTCGTTTGCCGGCACCGCCGCCGACGGTGATGCCGAGCGCTGGAAGAACACCGCCGCCAGCGATCCGGCCAGCGGCGTGTCGATCGCCCTGCTGGCCGGCACCACCGGCAACACCTACCTGAAGGACGGCGACACCGGCATCGAGGTGCCGGTGACCGGCGCGAGCGCACGCTACGACCTGCGCGCGGCGTACTACGCGCCGGTGGGCCAGGCGCGGGTGGCGGGTGAAGTGTCCACCGAAATCGTGGTCACGGCGGACTATCAGTGAGCGTGCGCCACGCATATCGGTAGCGCCGGGCCATGCCCGGCGACCATCGACACCGGCGGATCAGGCCGCGTCCACCTGCGTATCGACGTACTCAGAGAGCCCCCGGCACGCCAGCAACAGGCCCTCACGCGCGTCATCCCCGACATGCTGGTCGATGTCGCCATCCACGCGCACGCGCTCGGTCGCGTGCAGCAGTTGCAGCAGGAAACCCAGCCCGGCGTTGGCGCGATGCAGGCGCGACAACGCCACGCATTGCCCCGGCGTGCGCCCGATGCGCTGCAGCGGCTGGCCATCGGCGCCCTCGCTGTTGCGGATGCGCTGCAGGCAGCTCAACAAGGTGATGCCAGTGTCGCCGTGGCTGGCGGCAAGCGTGGTTTCCAGTGGCTCGGCGATCGCATCGGGCAGCTGGTTGGCAGCCTCGCCCAGGGTGGCGAACAGAAATGGATAGCGATGGGCGCTCATGGCGGCTTCCTTATGCGTGTGGCGAAGGAGCCACCCCGCTTGAAGGCGAGGGTGGCGGACGGTGCATGGTTGCAATACCGGTGGTAACTCAGCGAAACGCCGGCGGGCACAAGGCCCCCACGCACCGCCCGCCAAAGAAGCGCAGACGGATTGCCTGCCGACGCCGCTCAACAAGGAAAGAGCGACGCCGGCAGACAAGCGTAAACAACTGAGTTACCAAACGGGATTGCAAGCCCGTGCCACCCGTTGTCGGTGGCGCCACATGATTCGCCGCTCCTGCCCGTGCTGCCAATCAGAAAGGTTTCAAATCTCGAAAAAACCAGAAACCTATTGCACGCGTTGGGCAGTCGGGCCGCACGTGCCATTCACGACATTCCATCGGTAGCGCCGGGCCATGCCCGGCGGACACGCAGACGGAAACGGCGCCGGATCACTCCGGCGCCGCGCTTCCTTCTACCCTCACCACTTATACGCAACGCTCAGATTCGCCGTGGCTTCGCGGTAGCCATGGTCGCCGCGCATCACGCCCAGACCGCCCCAGGCACTCAGCCCGGAACGGAAGTCCACGCGCGCACCGGCATTCAACTCGTAGCGGTTGCGCGGAATGCCGGCCTTCAGCACTTCGTCGTCGAAGGCGATGCCATTGCCCGCACCATCGCGGTACCAGTTGGCCGCCAGATACGGGCTGACCGAGGCACCCGCTGCTGAGCGCGATTCACCCTGCAGGCGCAGGCCGGCACGGCCGGACAGGCCACTGTTGCCGGCGGCACGCACCACGGTGCCGTTGGTCTCGGTATGCACGTCGGTCTTCGCATCGGTGTAGACCAGCTGCAGTTCCGGCTGCAGGCTCAGCGCGGTGTTGCCGACGCTGCCCAGGCCGAAACGGTAGCCGGCTTCCAGCGACGACTGCCAGATATCCGAATCGTAGCGTTCCTCGGCCAGGCCTTCGCCCTGCACGCGGTTGCGGAACTGGCCGCGCTGCACGCTGGCATCCACGTACATGGCCTCGTTGGCCCAGTTGCCGTACACGCCCAGCGCGCCACCTTCCACCTTGCCGCGCGCGCTGTAGCCGGTCAGCTGCGAACGCGACGTCGCGCTGGATTGCGCCAGCGTACCCATCACGCCGACGCGGCCACGGCCGTCATCGAAGACACCTACGTCCGCGCCCAACTGCAGGCGCGAGCGGTCCACGCGCAGGTCGAGCTGGTCATCCACCGCACCCAGCCTGCTCTGGTTGGCATCCACGCGCGCCCAGCCGCGAATGCCGTCCGCCGCTGCGGCGCCACCTTGGCGGTCACGCCAGGTATGGCGCAGCATCTGGTCCAGTGCGAACTGGTTGGCCAGGTAGGCGCCGGCCTCCGGGCGCAGCACCGGCGGCGGGGGCTCGACGGGATCGACCGGGTCGATCGGCTCGCATTCCGGCAGGCTCGGGTCCACGACGCACGGGTCGGGGCCAGCCCCGGTCTGCGAGCGCAGGTACCAGTTGCCGTTGGCATCCTTCACCAGGAAATACTCGTACTGCCCGCCCACCGCGCGGCCGACCAGATCGAACTGCGCATTGGACGCGCCGCCGATGTCGATCAGCTCGATGCCACGGTCGGTCTTGGCACCGGCGCCGCCGGCATTGAGCACGCGCACGTTGGCCTGGCCATTGGCATCGCCATGGATCACCAGCGTGTCGGTCAGCGAGGTTTCATCGCCCAGCACGGTGTTGAACAGCAGCGTGCCGCCGTTGCCGGTGAACTCATCCACGGTGAGGGTGTTGAAGCTGCTGCCATCGCCCAGGCCGATGGTGCCGGTGGCGCCCAGGGTGAGCGCGCCGACGTTGCTGTCGCCGGTCAGCAGCCAGGTGCTGTCGCTGCCGATGTCGGCGCTGGTGACGTTGATGAAGCGGCCGTCGATCTGCGCCTTGTTGCGCAGGACAACATCCAGCGTGCCGTTGGTAACGGTGGTGGGATCGAAGGTCACGTTGCCGGCCAAGCGGGAATCGTCCACCGTGAAGCTGACGTCGGTTCGCATGTTGCTTGCTGCCGTGGGCGCCTGCACCAGCAGCAAGTTGCCGTCGCCGCCGGCAAGCTTCGAGTCGTTGCTCACATTGATGACGTAGGTGCCTTCCCAGCCCGGCATCACCCGGATTGCCGCGCCGCGACCGGATTGCAGGGTGGAGTCATTGATGTTGAGGCGTATGGGGTCGGTGGACCCCGGTACGCCACCCCACAGCATGGCCCCCACATTGGCGGCAGTAATCTGCGAGCCATTGATGATGTCGACCTGGCCGAACTGCAGCCGAACACCCAGGCCGCTGTTGTATTCCGCACCCGCCGGTGCTTCGTCCACCTGGATGCGGGAGCCATCCAGCACCGCATGTGATGCCGCAGCGCCGACGCCTGCAAGATCGATACCCACTGAACTGCGGGCACCTGCAAGCATATCGGCAGCACTCAGCAGGATCTCACTGTTCTTCAGCGTCACCGATGTGGTACCGCCGCTCAGCGAGATGCCGCCGCCGATAAAGCGTGTGCCGCTGGCCTGCAGCGATGCATCGCCTGTCAGGGCCACGCTGTTCTGCCCGGTTCCCGAGCGGGTGACAACCGAGCCATCCAGAATCACTTCCGACGTGTCGTCTGCAGTGATCTGCTGGCTGGCGGCGCCGGTGACCGTCAACCTGGAACCATTGATCAGCGTCCACGCTTCAACGGGGTCGCCAGCGACGACCTCCGCGTTCTGGCCGTCCAGATCGCCCGCAAATACGGCGCCGGCGCTGAGCGTGGAAAGGGCCAGCAGCAAACCACGCGCCATCGGGCGCAGGCAGGGAAGAGGAGTAGGGTGACGGTCGCGACGCATGGTCTGATCCTCTGCAAGGGAAACGGATGGGACACCGCACTGCCGCTGCTGTTGCCGACCCCTGTTCAGGCATGTGACGTATACGCCTCAACTACGTGAATCGCATGTGATTGGCTGATCGCGACAATGTGTGTCTGGAACGGGCGCAGTTTCTGCCGCCGGAGCCCCCGTTCCCATGCAATTTGTTGCAAAGGGGGCCTGCCCAGAGCGCTGGTGCGGCGGGCGTTCAGCCAAGATCGGTTGCTGCGGAAACATGCCGCAGGGTGCAACGTGACGTTTCAGGGCGGTGACTTGCGGGCACGCCGGGGGGGCCGGTCTCTGCAGGCGGTGGTCGAGCCTGCTCCACGCTGTGCACGGCAAGAAGCCCAGAAGCAGTCGAGCATGGCTCGGCTCTACAGGAAGCGTGTCGCTACCTCACGGAACAATCATCGCCTCGGCATCGCGCGGGGTGCCGTAATCGTCCAGCCACTGGAACGTCAACGACGACGGCATCGCCGCAGCGGTCGGTAGCGGCAGCTTCATCTCTGCGCCCGGCGCAATCATGCTGCCCTCCACCTTGCGACCATCGGCCAGGGTCAACGTGCTCAGGGTCACGTGGTACGCACTCGGGTTGGTCACCTGTAGCATGCTGCCCTGTGCGCGCCATTGCAGTTGCCCTGCGGCATCACGCGCATTGCCGGGCAGGCCGGCCGGGCGATGGAACAGTTTCACCCGCGTGCGCACCGCGAACTGCAGCAGATTCTTGCCTGCCGCATCGGCCGGCTTGGGTGGAATATCCAGCATGTTGAAATAGAACACCGATTCGCGATCGGTGGGCAGCGGCGCTTCCGACGGTCGCGGCGCGTAGGTCACGCGGTACGCCTGGCCCTGGTGTGCCTGCAGCAGGCGCGGGTCGGCCGGGGTCAGCCGGAACGGAGTGCGCACGGTCTCCGGACGCGCATGGCTGTCGCCATCATCAATCCAGACCTGCACCATCGCCGCCTTCTCGCCACTGTTGGTCGCGCGCACGGTGACGTCGCGGCCCTTCGCGGCGTCATGCACGATGCGCGTGCCCTGCAGCGTCACCGCTGCCGATGCGGGCAGCGCCAGTGCGCCAGCCAGCAGCGCGGTCATCCACGTCATTGCACGAATCTTCATCGTCATTCCTCATCAGGTGGAGCGTGCCGGCCCTCGACAGGGCCGGCACAGCAGTGCTCAGTCGTAGAGCACGACGAAATCGCCCGTTGCGTTGGCAGTACCGGCGGTCGCGTTGCGGCCCGGCGACGAATACCAGGCGCTGTAGTCCAGCTGGCCCGAACCGGCCGCCGGAATGTCCACCCACTGCAGCGGGTCTTCGCCCAGCTTCTGCTGGTTGCCAGCGGCGTCGTACAGTGCGACGCCGACATTGGTGGCAGACGAAGCCGCATCCAGTGCCAGGTTGCCGGTGCTTCCATCCGGGGTGCCGCCGAAGCGCACGCCCACTTTCTGCGGCGCACCGGAGCCGGTGCAGTCCAGCAGGATGCTGAAGTTCTTCATGCCGGCGCGGTCGGCGGCGTTGACCGAGGCCACATCCACCTTGCCCATCGGCACGGTCACGGTACCGCCGGTAGCATCCACCAGGCAGGTACTGGTCATCAGCTCGCCGGTGATCTCCAGCTTCTCGGCAAATGCAGTGGGGGACAGGGCCAGTGCAAGCGCGCCGGCAGCGATCAGGTTGAATCGGTTCGACATGTAAATGTCCTTGGGTTGGAAGGTGTGGATCCGCCATGGGCGTGCCAGCGGATGCGCAGATTCTCGCCAGCCAAACGCAACCTGGACATGGAATTAGTTGCAAGGCTCTTGCCGGTTACGCGGATTTGTGCCCTGGGAAAAAGGGGTTTTAACGGAGCGCCATCCGCCACTGCGGCAACCGGTCGCAGGTGAATGGGCGTGCATATGCAATGCATTTGATTGCACAGCAGCGCGCAATGAAAACCCGCTGACGTGCCATGGAAAGAGCTGTTGCATGCTGCAACACTGCGGCTCGACTGCCGAGGCCTCTTTGCAACAAATTCCATGGGAGGGCGCCGTCGCGGTGACTACGCTGCGGCCCACATTGATCACGAGCGATGTCGGTATTGGCCACATCGAATGATGTTCACCATGAACACGCGGGCCCTTGCTTCCACCTACGCAGCGCTTCCGGAAAACCGGCCTCTGGGCTTGGCCATCGCCACCGTCCTGTCGCTATGGATGGCCGGCCCGTCGCGCGCCAGCGATGCCGATGCCCTAGAGTTCAGCGCCGGCTTCCTCATCAGCGGGCAGTCGATCAACCTGCAGCGCTACGCGCAGGGCAACCCTATGGAGCCGGGCATCTACCCGCTGGACGTGGTGGTGAATGGCCAGTTTCACGAAAAGCGCGATATCACCTTCGTGGCCGACGCTTCGGCGCAGGGCGCCACGCCCTGCCTGCCGGCCGGCCTGGTGCGCCAGCTGGGCCTGAAGCAGACGTATCTGGATGGGCTGGATGATGACAACGACAGCTGTGTAGCGCTGGCCGACCTGGTGCCGGGTGCCACCGTAGAACTGGACAGCAGCGATCTGCAGTTGCGGGTGAACGTGCCGCAGGCGGCGCAGGCACGCGATGCACGCGGCTACGTGGCGCCAGCCCAGCGCGACCACGGCATCAGCGCTGCGTTCTTCGACTACAACGTCAACCACAACCGCAGCGCCGGCCAGACCGCCGGCTATCTGGGCCTGAACACCGGTGTGAACCTGGGCGCATGGCGCCTGCGCCATCGCTCGTCCTTCAGCCAAGGCAGCTTCGGCACGCGCCACGATGTCATCAGCAGTTACGCACAGCGCGATCTGCCGGCGTGGAACAGCCAGTTGCTGCTGGGGCAGGGCAACACCGGCGGTGAACTGTTTGAGTCGCTCTCGTTCACCGGCGTGCGCGTAGCCAGTGACGAACGCATGCTGCCGGATTCGCTACGCGGCTTCGCGCCGGTGGTGCAGGGCATTGCCGAAGGCAATGCCGTAGTGACCATCCGCCAGAACGGTACCATCATCCATGAAGTGAGCGTGGCACCCGGCCCGTTCTCCATCGAAGATCTGTACCCGACCAGCTTCGGCGGCGACCTGCAGGTCACCGTGACCGAGGCAGACGGCCGCCAGCAGAACTTCACCGTCAACTTCTCTGCCGTGCCGCAGGCCCTGCGGCCGGGGGCGAGTCGTTTCAGTGCCACCGCCGGCGAACTTCGCGATGCCAGCGGCGTGCGTGAATCGCTGCGCTTTGCCGAGGGCATCTACGCCCGCGGCATCAGCAATCGCTTCACCGCGCTGGGCGGCCTGCAGGTTGCCGAAGACTTCCAGTCCGCGCTGTTCGGTGGTGCCATCAACACGCCGCTGGGCGCGTTCGGTGCCGATGTCACCCACTCGCGCGCGCGCCTCGCCAACGGCGAGCAGATCACCGGCAACAGCTTCCGGCTGAACTACCAGCGCTACGTGGCCGCCACCGGTACCAACTTCGGCCTGGCCGCGCACCGCTACAGCACGCGCGGCTACCTTTCGCTCAATGACTTCGCGCAGGCGCGTGCGGATGATTGGGGCTACAGCGGCCGCGCCCGCCAGCGCTTCCAGGTGAATTTCTCCCAGCGCATCGGCGAGCGCAGCACGCTATCGCTCAGTGGCGGCCACGTGCGCTACTGGGATGGTGCCGCAGCCCAGAACGATCTGCAGCTGCGCTTCCAGAGCACCGTGGGCCGCGCCAACTACAGCCTGTCGGCGGTGCGCTACCGGCAAGGCGATGGGCGCCAGGACACCCGCTATTCGGCCACCTTCAGCATCCCGCTGGGCAAGGCGCCCAGTGCGCCCCGCCTGAGCACGCAGCTGGCCCAGTCGGCCCGCGGCGAGCAGGCGCAGCTGGGCGTGAGCGGCACGCTGGGTGCAGACCAGCAGCTGAACTACAACCTGTCCGCCAGCACGGCCAGCGAAGGTGCGGGCAGCGCCAGCGCTTACGCCTCCTACCGCGGTGGTCATGGCACGGTCACCGCCGGCTACAACCGCTCGGGCGACTACAGCGCTTTCAATGCCAGCGCCGCCGGCAGTGTGGTGGTGCACCGTGATGGCATCAACTTCGGTGCGCCGGTGGGCGAGGGCTTTGCCCTGGTGCAGGCAGACGGCGCGCAGGGCGCACGCATCGGCTATGGCAGCGATGTGCGCATCGGCCGCAACGGCTATGCGCTGCTGCCGCATGTCAGCCCCTACCGCTGGAACCAGATCGAGCTGGACCCGTCGGGCCTGCCGATGGACGTGGAACTGCTGCAGACCTCGCAGCGGGTGGCACCCACCGCCGGCAGCATCGTGCGCGTGGCCTTCAACGCCTCGCGCCAGCGCACGCTGTTCATCGATGCCACCGATGCGCTGGGCCAGCCGCTGCCGTTTGCCGCGCGCATCGAAGATGAGAGCGGCCGCAGCGTTGGTGCGGTCGGGCAAGGCGGTGTGATCCAGCTGCGCGGTGCGCCGGAGCAGGGCCAGCTGATTGTGGACCCCGATGGCCCGCAGCGCTGCCGCCTGGAATACACCACGCCCGATGCGCCGGATGCCTATGGGCTGTCCTGGAGCCAAGCGGTGTGCGCGCCGCTGCCGCCGCCCAGCCCGGGGCTGCAGGCCGCATTTAACGCGGCCGACGCTACGTCGCTCTGAACCTCTTTCCTTACGTCACTCGCAGGAGTCTTCTATGAATCTGTTCAACCGAATTGCCTTCGCTACCGTTCTGCTGGGCGCCGCCCCGCTGGCCCTGGCCGACAGCGCCACCCTCACCATCACCGGGCGCGTGCTGGCCGGCACCTGCACGCTTACCGATGCGACGATCGACCTGGACCCGGTGAAGGCCAGTGACCTGACCCCGGGCACCGATGCCCAGATCAAGGCCGGTGCGCTGGAATTCACCGGCTGCGTCGGGGTCAACAAGGCCGTGCTGTCCTTCGCCGGTACCGCCGCCGATGGCGATGCCGAGCGCTGGAAGAACACCGCCGCCACCGACCCCGCCAGCGGTGTGTCGATTTCGCTGCTGTCGGGCACCACGGGCAACAACTACCTGAAGGATGGCGACACCGGCATCGATGTGCCAGTGACCGGCGCCACCGCGCGATACGACCTGCGCGCGGCATACCACGCACCGACCGGTGCAGCGCTGAGCGCCGGTAAGGTCTCTACCGAAATCGTCGTGACGGCGGATTACGAATGAGCCTGACTGCATGCACTCTGACCAGAAGCCCCTTCGCTGCAGCGCATCGGAGCCGGTGGGCAAGGTTCGCCGGTTGGCGCATGGCGATCGGCCTGCTGTGTTCACTGGGCGCTTGCGCGACTGCAGTCGCGTGTACATCGAGCAGGGTCTACCCGATGAACTTCGAAAAGACATACAGCTCCTCGCCGCCCATTGAAGGAAGATTCATGGATTACGGCACTGGGATAGCCAACTACGGTGGATGCAGTGCCCCCAGCCACCATGATATGGCGCTCTTGCTGGATATGCCCGGGCTCAGGCCGGCAGGCTCCATCACCTATGACGGAATGACGCTGCCCGTTTACGACGTTGCGGATGATTCGCCGTTGATCGGCTTTGTGTTCATGCAGGTTGTTGGATGGCCCGCACAACCTCTCACTCTGGGAAGCACTACGCCGTATGTCATGGATGTGAGTGGGGGGGACAAAGCCGATTTCAATTTTCGCGCCTATGCCTTCTCACGAAGAACGCCCATGCGCACTTATGAGATGTCAGGCAGCCTTCGGATCGATACGCCTGATTTTCCTGCGCAGGGAATCACGATTCCGATCAGGATCCAGCTGAATTTCCCACATGTCACGTGCCCCCTGCAGGACACGGCGGAGAATCTGCGGGATGTCGATTTCGCCGAGTTGTCCACGCCGGGCAGCACGGCAGGAGAGAAAGTAGTGGCCATCCGCATGGATTGCGGCACAAGTGTGCCCCGGGCCAGGATGTCGTTGCATGACGCTGCAGATGCTGGCAATACCGGAAGCCAACTGACACCTGTTGCGGGTTCGGACGCCGGCGGTGTGCGCGTACAGCTGCTGCGTGCAGGCAGCGAAGTCAGGTTCGGCCAGCAGTGGGATTTCGACCCGGGTGTGGGCGGCGTGCATAACCACGAGTTTACGGCCCGCTACATCCGCACCTCGGATGCACTCACGCCCGGCGTCATCACGGGTGAGGCGGTGTTGAACGTCGATTACTGGTAGTTGCTACCAAGGGGTGTGGAAACGCCAGGCACGCTGCGTCCCAGCTAAGACGCTGCGACGGTTGCGAACGAAAACCCGCGGTAGAGCCGAGCCCACGCTCGGTTGCCTCTAGCGCGATCCAGGCCAAGAGCCGCAGAGCGTGGGCTCGGCTCTACCAAAGCGAGGAGCAGTCGAGCACGGCTCGACTCTACAACGGCGTTGCCGGGTGGAACGTCACCGCGGCGGCAGCACCTTGCCCGGGTTGAGGATCCCATCCGGATCCAGCGCGGCCTTGATCGCGCGCATGGTCGCCAGCGTTTCCGGTGTGAACGCCTTGGCCATGAAATCACGCTTGGCCAATCCAATCCCGTGCTCGCCGGACAGCGTGCCACCCAACGCAAGCGTCAGTTCGAAGATCTTCGGCAGCGCGGCATGCGCGCGTGCGTTCTCGTCGGCATCGTCCGGGTGGTACAGGATGTTGACGTGCAGGTTGCCGTTGCCCGCGTGGCCGAAGGTGACGATGGTCAGCGTGTGCTCGCGCGCCAACGCCTGCACGCCGGCCACCAGTTCCGGAATGCGTGATACCGGCACCACCACGTCTTCGTTGATCTTGCCCGGCGCGACGCTGCGCAGTGCGGGCGACAACGCCTTGCGTGCGGCCCACAGCTGGTCGCGTGCACGGCCTTCCATCGCTACGTCCAGCGCGATCATGCCGTCGCCTTCAGCGGCGCTGGCCAGCGCCTGCAGCAGATAGGGCAGGGTGTCGTGGTCACCATCGGCTTCGACCAGCAGCATCGCACCGGCCTCCGGCACGTCGGCACCGTTGAGGCGCAGCAGCTCCAGACTGCGTGCGTCCATGAACTCCAGGCGCGTCGGCACCACTGGCTGCGACATCAGCCGCGAAACTGCGGCAGCGGCGGCATCGGCATCGCGGTACAGCACGCGCAGGCCGGCCTGGCTGACTGGCAGCGGGGTCAGTTTCAATGTGGCTTCCACGATGAGAGCGAGCGTGCCTTCGCTGCCCACCAGCAGATGGGTGAGGTCGTAGCCGGTGGCATCCTTGGTGTAGGCGCCGCCGCAGCGGATCACCTCGCCCGCGCCGGTCACCGCGACCAGGCCGAGAACGTTGTCGCGGCTGGTGCCGTACTTCACCGCGCGCGGGCCGCCGGCGTTGCAGGCCAGGTTGCCGCCGACGCTGCAGATTTCGGCGCTTGAGGGATCCGGTGCCCAGAACAGGCCGTGCGGCGCCAGCGCCTGCTGCAGGGTGCCGTTGAGCACGCCAGGCTGCACCACCGCGCAGCGGTCGCCAGCGCGGATCTCGACGATGCGGTCCATGCGGGTGAACGACAGCACGATGCTGCCGGGCAGCGGCACCGCCGCGCCGGTGGTGCCTGTGCCGGCACCGCGCGCGACCAACGCCACGCCATGCGCGCGACAGGCACGCACCAGCGCCTGCACCTGTTCGATGTCGGCTGGCAGCGCCACCGCCGCCGGGCGCTGGTGGCGCCATGAGTTGTCCTGCGCGTTCGCCTCCAGCGTGTTGTCATCCATGCGCCAGCCCTCCGCGCCCAGCAGGGCGGACAGTTCGGCAACCAGTGCAGCAGGCAGGGCAGGGCTCATGACGGATCTCGTGGGGCAGCAGGAGCGGGTTGGATCAGTTTCCAGGCAACAACGGCGCCGGCCAGTGGCAGCCACACCCAGCGCAGTTCAGAGAGCAGGGTGGCCATGCCACGCGCGCTGAAAAACTGCGGGGCGAAGGGTGAAACGCGGATGGGTCGCCACGGCGCGAAGAAGCGCTGTTCGCTCCACGGCCAGGCAAGGGCGACGCCGAGGCCGCCGGAGGTCATCGCATCCAGCAGTGGGTGGCTGGCGGCGCAGATGAAGACGAACACCGCCGCCTGCACGATGGACGCCACCGTTGGCCCTGCCTTGGTAGGTGCCAACCTTGGTTGGCACGAAACCGCCGACCAAGGTCGGCTGCTACCAGAGCGTGCCATTGCCTCTTCGGTAGGTGCCAACCTTGATTGGCACAGCGGCGCCGACCACGGTCGGCGACTACCGGGGCTGTGTGGTGCCGACCAAGGTCGGCCGCTACCAAAGAATGCCAACAGCGCCGCCAACGCCGCCAGCATGCCGGCAAACAGCAGTGAATGACTGGCACCCCGATGCCCAAACGCATCGGCGTAGGGAATGTGCAGTGCAAAGGCCAGCACATCGGCGTCGGGCAGCATCGCTGCGACCACACCCGCAATCAGCAGGCGCGGTGGGATGCGGCCACGATCAGCGGCGCACCACAGCGCCAACGGCACAGCGGCATGGGTGATGATCGAAGGCATCAGTCACGCACCGTGGTCGAGCCGGCCAGGCTGCGCTCTGGTAGGTGCCAACCTTGGTTGGCACAGAAGCGCCGACCAAGGTCGGCCTCTACCAGAGCGGACGGTAACCATCAGCAGTCATCCAGCCGGAATGCATCACGCAGCCACCGCAGCTGCGGCGGTTCACCACTGGCTTCAACCACATCAAAACGGCAGGGTGCATTGGCCAGCGCCGGGTTGTCCTGCAGGTACAGCTGCGCGGCATGGGCCAGGCGCCGGCATTTGCGCGCATCCACCGATGCGGCGCCGCCACCGAAATAGGAACGTGCGCGGTAACGCACTTCCACGAACACCACGGTGCCGGCATCGTCCATCACCAGGTCCAGTTCACCGCCGCGATAGCGAACGTTGCGCGCACGCGGCTGCAGTCCGGCCTGTTTCAGATGCTGCTCGGCGGCGGCTTCCACCGCCGAGCCACGTTGGCTGCGCTCAGCGACCACCGACAATCGGCATCGGCCGGCCGCCATTGAAGGTGGACCATGCCGGCTGGCGCAGGATGTTGCCGTTGCTGTCCAGGAACAGGGTGCCGGTGGCACCGTCCAGGCCGCCTTCGTTGGACAGCTTGTCCAGGTAGGCGGTGATCTTCCAGGCATCGGCACCGAAGGCGAACAGGCGGCCGGCGGCACCGCGTGCGCTGGGCAGGGTGCTGGCCACCTGGCTGGCCGAGGGCAGGCCGGACACGCTGCGCACGTTCCAGGCTTCGTTCGGGTAGACGATGCCGTCCAGCGCCACGTCTTCTTCCACCTTGCCGCTGCCGACGGTCAGCTGCGAGGTGCCGACGCGGGTGGCGCCGCCGGCACCGGCCAGCGCCAGCTGCGGCGCCAGCAGGCGGGCCTGCGGCGCGCGCACGGCGAGGAACACGGCATCGACCTGGCCGGCATTGCGCACCTGCGCGCCGACATCGCCAACCGCGTCGCTGACGCCGACGGTGGCCACCACCTGGCCGCCACGCTGGGCGAAGCGTTGGGCGAAGGCCGCAGCGGCACGGCGGCCGGTGTCGTCGGCACTGTTGATCACCAGCGCCTTGCCGCGCTCGCGGCCACGCAGGTATTCGGCAGCGACGATGCCGTCGTCTTCCGGCGCCAGCGAGAAGCCGGCGCTGCCGGCCGGCGGCGCGTCCTTGCCACGGTTCAGTGCCAGCACCGGCACCTGCAACTGCTGGCGGCCGTACACGGCGTCCACTTCGTCGCGGCCCAGCGGGCCGACCACGAAGTCGGCACCGGAGGCGACGGCCTTGTCATAGGCGGCCAATGCACCGGCCGCAGTACCGGCGGTATCGATGAAGTTGATGTCCGGGCGGCGGCGGGTCTCGCAGTAATACGCCGCCAGCAGGCCGTCACGTACCGGCTGCGCGGCGGTGGCCAGGCGGCCGCTGAGCGGCAGCAGCACGGCCAGCTTGACCGGCGGGCGGTAGCCATCGCTCAGCGCCGGCGGACGCTTGCTGGTATCGAACTGGGCCGCGCCATCACGATCGAACGGGCGCGGCAGCGGCAGGCCGCGCGCGATCAGCGCACGGCCGGCGAAGTTGTACAGCGGATCATTGGCCGGCAGGGCGGCAGCACGGCTGCGCAGGGTGGCGTCGTCGAGGGTGCCGAGCAGGCCGGAGATGGCGGCCTGGTTCTCGCTGCGCGCACTGCCGGTCAGGCTGGCATGAGCGCGTGCACGTTCGGTGGCGGCGCCGAAGGCATCGCCGGTGCCCTGCAGCGCGTTGGCGCGGGCCAGATACCAGCGCGTGCGCAGGGCCGGCACCACGTTGTCGCCGCTGTCCTTCAGCAGGGCCAGCGCCTGCGCCGGCTGCTTGTCGGCCAGCGCCAGCTCGGCGCTGGTCAGCTGGAAGCGCTGCAGGCTGGCGCCCGACAGCTGGCGGGCAGTGAGCTGGCCCAGCAGGCTGCGCGCACGCGTGCTGTCACCAGCCAGGTGCCAAGCCCAGGCCGCATCGGCCAGGGTATTGGCGCGGGCACCGCCACGCAGCGTGGCGGCCAGGCCTTCCAGCTGCAGTGCGGCGTCGCGCGGCTTGCCCTGTTCGATCAGCGCCAGCGCCTGGCTCTGGGCCGGCGATTCGGGCGCACTGGTCAGGCTGGTGGTGGCACAGCCGGCCAGCAGCATCAGCGACAACGACAGGGCGGAGATCCGTGCGACGGGCTTGTTCATGATCGGGTCCATGCGATGAGGGCAGCGGCCTTGGCCGGGTACACGCTACGATTCTACCCTTGCCCCGTGAGTACCGCTGAAATGAGTGTGCCAACCCTGTACGTCGTCGCCACCCCGATCGGCAACCTGGCCGATCTGAGCCCGCGCGCGCAGGAGGTGCTGCGTTCGGTGGCGGCCATCTGTGCCGAGGACACGCGCCGCAGCGGCCAGCTGCTGTCCCATTTCGGCATCCAGCAGCCGCTGGTGGCCCTGCACGAACACAATGAAGAGGCCCTGGCGCAGCGCCTGGTGTCGCGCCTGCAGGCCGGCGAGTCGCTGGCGCTGGTCAGCGATGCCGGCACCCCGCTGGTCAGCGACCCCGGTTTCCGCCTGGTGCGTGCTGCCCGTGCAGCCGGTATCAAGGTCAGCCCGATCCCGGGCGCCTGCGCCGCCATCGCCGCGCTGAGCGTAGCCGGCCTGCCCAGCGACCGTTTCGGTTTCGAAGGTTTCCTGCCGGCCAAGGCCAGCGGCCGACGCGACCGCCTGCAGGCGCTGGCCGGTGAAGTACGCACGATGGTGTTCTATGAATCCTCGCACCGCATCGCCGAATCGCTGGCCGACATGGCCGCGATCTTCGGCGGCGAGCGCCCGGCGGTATTGGCGCGTGAGCTGACCAAGCTGTTCGAGACCGTGCTCGATGGTGACCTGGCCGGCCTGCTGGCGAAGGTGGAAGCCGACGAGAACCAGCGCAAGGGCGAGTTCGTGGTGATGGTGCAGGGCGCGGGTGACGATGAAGAAGCGCAACTGGCGCATGGCCGTCGCGTCTACGCCAAACTGAGCGAGCATCTGCCGCCGTCGACTGCGGCCAAGCTGGCTGCCGAGCTGACCGGCGCACCGCGCAAGGCGTTGTACGGCAGTTGATGGATCATGCGGACCAAGGTCCGCACCGACCAAAGCGGAATCCGCACCCACCAGAGCAGCGGAGTCGGTAGATCCACGCCATTCGTGGATGGCTGAACCGGACGCCGCGATCAGCACGGCAGGAAAGGCGTGCGTAGGCTAGAATGTGCACTGGCGGAGCCGGCCAGACAGTCGCGTCATCCCTTCGGGGGTGCCGAGGAAAGTCCGGGCTCCATAGGGCAAGGTGCCAGGTAACGCCTGGGCGGCGCAAGCCGACGGAAAGTGCAACAGAAAGATACCGCCTACGTCTTCTTCGGAAGGCCGGTAAGGGTGAAATGGTGCGGTAAGAGCGCACCGCGAGTCTGGCAACAGACCGGCACGGCAAACCCCACCTGGAGCAAGACCAAATAGGGATCCTTTGGCGCGGCCCGCGTTGGATCCGGGTAGGTTGCTTGAGCGTTGCGGTGACGTAACGCCTAGAGGAATGACTGTCCACGACAGAACCCGGCTTATCGGCCGGCTCCGCCTCCTTCTTCCATCCACGCATGGCGTGGATCTACCGATGACCATCGCCCGCGCGGTGGGGGCGTAGAGTCGAGCTCGCTCGACTGCTCCATGCAATCGGCGGACAGCGAAAGGCAGTCGAGCAAGCTCGACTCTACGCGGTCGTGCAATCAGCTGGGCGTACGGTACTGCCCTGCGGAAATGAACTGCGAGAAGCGCTCGCACCACACCACCACCGTGGTGTAGTCGTCCACGTTGACGTCATCGGGTACATCGACCAGGAAGCGGTTGAAGGTCTTTACCTCGCCGATGCGCTGGGCCTGCGCCTTGATCTCCAGGAAATCGGCCTTGTTGTCGACGAAGTCGCGCACCAGGTAGACCTTGTAGTCCGGCCCCGGGCCCATCTTGCCGTTGAAGGCAACCTGGCGTGGGCTGACGCTGACTTTGCCTTCCGCCCAGTGCACCGCGTCGCTGCCCTTGAGGTCGCGGCGGAAGGTGGTGTGGTAGCGGGCTTCGCCCATGGCGGCCTGCACCTGTGCGACCGGCGGGTCATCCGGGGCGATCAGGATCGGCAGCAGGTACACGCCCAGGCCGAAGCCGAGGCCGAGCGTGAGCAGGTGGGTGGCGGCAAGTACGAGAACACGGCGCATCGATGACTCCCTGTGGATCGGTGGGGCGCGCGGCAGGACCGCGCCCGGTCATCGTGTGGCGTGCGTGCAGACATTTATAGACACAGAAAACAGGTACAGGGTCAGAAATCGACCTGGCTCTGGCCAAGGGCCACGCCCTGTGGGCCGAAGCGGCGCTCGTGGATCTGGCCGTGACCATCGGCGTCGATCAGCAGCACGGTGCTGGCGCGGGTGCCGTAGTCGTCGCCGCGGATGAAGGCCGGGCTCAGCCAGCGTTCGCGCTCCAGGCCGATGCCGGTGTCGGGCAGGTCGCTGTCGGCGGGGCGGTATTCGTCGGCGAGGGCCTGCCAGAGCGGGGTCAGATCCCTTTCCCCTTGGGAAGGGGATCTGACCCCGTCTTCCTTCAGCCAGGCGGAAAGCGCGGCCATCAGCCGGCGGGTCTTTGGCCAGGGGGCGTCCAGTGCGCCGTTGGACATGCCGTGCACGCCGGGGGCCAGGTGTTGGCGTTCGGCGGGGTGGTTGCCCAGGAACTCCAGGCTGTCGCTATCGGCCAGCAGGAGGTTGAACGGGGCATAGGCGCCGGCCACGGTCGCCAAACGCTCAATATGCACGGCGGCCGGGTCGCGGCCACGCAGGAAGTCGGCCACCAGCGCTCCGCGCGACGGGCCGGTCTGTGCGGCCAGCGGATCGCGGACATTGGTGACCACTGCCATCCGGCCGCCGGCCCCGACGCCGGCCCAGCCACCGCCGGAGCGCAGGTCGCGCCCACCGATGACGGAGGTCTCATCTTGCCAGGGGGCCAGCGCCGCGGTCGGGCGGGCGTGGAACTCATCACGGTTGCCGATCATCACCAGCCGCCAGCGCGGGTGGTGCATCCAGCCAAGAGCGAGCAGGCACATGGCCTCATTGTGCACGTTTGCGCAGTCTGACGCCGTTTTCGACCCGCTGCGGATGAATGCGCGGCCGATGTTTCACGCCCTGTCCACACCCCTGAACTTCCGTTCAATCTCAAAAATTGAGACGGATCAGCAACTTGTGGATAAGCCTTGAACAATTCTCTAAAGGTTGTTGCAAGCCATTGATGCGGCTGGCGATTTCCCTGCTGAAAAGTTGTTGACAACCCTCGGCCCGCTGCTAAGGTGGGCATCAGAGGGAAATCCGGGTGTTTTGTGGGTTTTCGTGGTTCAATGTTTCACCGGGCGAAGGATAGGTGCACGCGTCGTGTTCCAGGGCGAGACGGCCATCACAGTTGACGACAAAGGGCGCATGGCGGTTCCCACCGCTTACCGCGACCTTGTCGCGCGCGCCAGCAACAACCGTCTCGTCTTGACCTACAACCCGTTCGAAGCCGGCTGCCTGTGGCTGTATGCAGAGTCGGAATGGGAGCGGGTCCGCGACGATGTGATGTCCAAGCCCAACACCCAGCGCGTCGTGCGCCTGTTGCAGCAGAAGCTGGTCGGCTCGGCCGCCCATCTGGAGCTCGACGGCAACGGTCGCATCAGCATCCCCGCCAGCCACCGCGGTGCGGTGGGCATTGAGAAGAAGGCGGTATTGCTCGGTATGGGCGACAAGTTCGAATTGTGGAGCGAGCAGGCGCATCGGGCCCTGATCCAGCAGACGTTGTCTGACGAGGATCTGGGTGATGGGTTGCTCGACCTGAAGTTGTGAGCCGGGGTGCCCGGATGCGCCCAGAAGCGCAGACCGGTCACCTTCCGGTGTCGCAGTCGCCGGCGGTGCACCTGCCGGTCCTGTACACCCAGGTCATCGAAGGCCTGAGAGTGATCGAAAACGGACGTTATCTGGATGGCACGTTCGGTCGTGGCGGTCATGCACGTGGCGTGCTCACCCAGCTCGGTCCCGAGGGGCGCCTGCTGGTCATGGACAAGGATCCGGAAGCCATCGCCGTTGCCGAGCGCGATTTCGCGCCGGATGCGCGCGTGTCCATCTTCCGTGGCAGCTTCGCCCAGCTGCTGCAGTGGGATGCGACGGCTGAAGGCCTGGACGGTGTGCTGTTCGACCTGGGTGTGTCCTCGCCGCAGCTGGACGTGGCCGAACGTGGCTTCAGCTTCGGCAAGGACGGCCCGCTGGACATGCGCATGGATCCGGACAGCGGTGAAAGCGCCGCGCAGTGGATCAACCGCGTGGAAGAGCGCGAGATTGCCGACGTGCTGTGGACCTACGGCGAAGAGCGCCAGAGCCGCCGCATCGCCCGCGCCATCGTGGCCCGCCGCGAGAAGCAGCCGTTCACCCGCACCGCCGAACTGGCCGAGCTGATCGCTTCGGTGATGCCGCGTGGGAAAGACAAGATCCACCCGGCCACGCGCAGCTTCCAGGCCATCCGCATCCACATCAACCGCGAGCTGGCCGATCTCGAAGCCGGCCTGGATGCGGCGGTGGAACGGCTCAAGCCCGGTGGCCGCCTGGCGGTGATCAGCTTCCACTCGCTGGAAGACCGCATCGTCAAGCAGTACATGAATCGCCTGGCCAAGGCGCCGCCGGCCAACCGCCGCCTGCCCGAGGCGGTGGCGTTCGTGCCGACGCTGGACCTGATCGGCGGTGCCATCAAGGCCACCGACGAAGAGCTGGCGGCCAACCCGCGTGCGCGCAGCGCCGTGCTGCGTGTGGCGCAGAAGCGGGAGGCCAGCGCATGAGCCGGCTGCTGCTGATCATCCTGTTGGCCTCGACCGTGGCCTCGGCGATCGGCGTCGTGTTCGTGCGTCACCGCCATCGGCAGACGTTCATCGAGCTGTCGCGCGCCGAGCGCAAGCGCGATGACATCAATCTGGAATTTGGCCGCCTGCAGCTGGAACAGGCCACCCTGGCCGAAGCCAACCGTGTCGATCGCATCGCCCGCGAGAAGCTCGGCATGAAGTTCCCCGAGGCCGCCGACATCGTGGTGGTGCGCCCATGAGCAAGACCGGCCGCAACCGCCCGCGCAACGCCTTCAACCTGCGCCAGCGCCTGCGCTGGGTCGCGCTGGCGCTCGGCCTGTGCTCGGTGTCGCTGGTCGGTCGCGCCGCCTACGTGCAGATCATCAACAGCGACTTCTACCAGCGCCAGGGCGAGGCCCGCTACCTGCGCGAGCTGCCGATCAAGACCTCGCGCGGCATGATCACCGACCGCAACGGCGAGCCGCTGGCAGTGTCCACGCCGGTTGCCTCGATCTGGGTCAACCCGCAGGACCTGCTGCGCTCGCCCGAGCGCATCCCGGAGCTGGCGCAGGCGGTCGGCATGTCGGTGGATGAGCTGAGCAGCCGCCTGTCGCAGAAGTCGGACAAGGAATTCATGTACCTGCGTCGCCGGATCAATCCGGACGAGGCAGAGAAGGTGGTCGCGCTGAAGATTCCGGGCGTGGCCGCGCAGCGCGAGTTCCGCCGCTTCTACCCGCAGGGTGAGGCGATGGCGCATGTGCTGGGCTTCACCAACATCGACGACCGCGGCCAAGAAGGCCTGGAGCTGGCGTTCGACGAATGGCTGCGCGGCAAGGCCGGCGCCAAGCGGGTGATCCGCAACCGCAAGGGCGAGACCGTCGAAAGCGATCTGCTGCGCGCCGCCGAACCAGGCAAGGATCTGACCCTCAGCATCGACCGCCGCATCCAGTACCTGGCCTTCAAGGAACTGCGCAACGCGCTGGTGGCCAACAAGGCAGCCGGCGGTTCGATGGTGATCATGGACGTGACCACCGGCGAGATCCTGGCCATGGTCAACCTGCCGACCTACAACCCGAATTCGCTGACCGGCGCGCTGCCCGATGCGCGCCGCAACCGTGCGGTGACCGACCTGGTCGAGCCGGGTTCGACGATGAAGCCGCTGACCATCGCCACGGCGCTGCAGGCCGGTGCGGTGACCAAGGACACCATCATCGACACCAACCCGGGTTACATGACCCTGGGCCGCTTCACCATCCGCGACGTGCCGCGCAACAACGGCGTGCTGAACGTGACCGGCGTGATCACCCGCAGTTCGAACGTGGGCGCGGCCAAGGTCGCGGCGAAGATGCCGGACCAGGTGTTCTACGACGGCGTGCGCCGCTTCGGCTATGGCTCGGTGCCGCACAGCGGTTTCCCGGGTGAGTCCGGTGGCGTGGTGCTGCGCCCGGCCCGCTGGTCGGGCACCACCAAGACCACCATGTCCTACGGCTACGGCCTGAACGTGACCCCGCTGCAGATCGCCACGGCCTACTCGGCGCTGGCCAACGGCGGCCGCCTGATCGCGCCGACCTTCGTCAAGGGCCAGCGCAACGAAGGCCAGCAGATCATCGACGAGAACGTCGCCAAGCAGGTGGTGGCGATGATGGAAACGGTGGTCACCCAGGGCGGCGCCAAGCAGGCGGCGGTGCTGGGTTACCGCGTGGCCGGCAAGACCGGTACCGCGCGAAAGGCCGGTCCGGGCGGTTACGAGCGCGGCCATTACAACGCGCTGTTCGCCGGCGTGGTGCCGGCCACCAATCCGCGCTTCGCCACCGTCATCGTCATCAACGACCCGCAGGCCGGCAAGTTCTATGGCGGCCTGGTGTCGGCGCCGGTCTACCACAACGTGATGGAAGGCACCCTGCGCCTGATGGACGTGCCGCTGGACGACCTGCAGTCGTGGCTGGCCGCACAGCAGTCCGGCAAGGTCGGCCATTCGGCCTCGATCCTGCCCGCGCCGCCGGCCGAGGCCGCGCTGCCGGTGGATGCCGCCGCTGAATTCGACGCTGCGCTGCCCAGCGCGCAAGCCCAGACGCCGCCCGCTACGGGAGGCACGCAATGAGTCCTTCGATGTTGCTTTCGCAGTTGCTTCCGGATGTGGCCCTGGCGGGCCACGATCCCGTTCTGACCGGCCTGGTGCTGGACAGCCGCGCCGTGCGCCCCGGCAATGCCTTCGTCGCCATCGCCGGTTTCGGCGCGCATGGCCTGGGCTTTGTCGAGCAGGCCCGTGCGGCCGGCGCCGGCGCCATCCTGTTCGAACCGCCGGCACCGGTCGAACTGCCGGCACCGGACGATGCGATCGCTGTGCCGGGCCTGCGCGCGCGCATGGGTGCGATGGCCGACCAGTTCCATGGCGCACCGTCGCGGGCGATGGCGATGGTGGGCGTGACCGGCACCAACGGCAAGACCTCCACCGTGCAGCTGCTGGCCCAGGCCTGGCACCTGCTCGGAACGCCCAGTGGCAGTATCGGCACGTTGGGCGCCGGACTTTATGGTTCGGTTGAGCCGACCGGTTTCACTACGCCGCTGGTGCTGCAGATGCATGCGCTGCTGGCGCAGCTGCGTGATGCCGGTGCGCGCGCGGTAGCGATGGAAGTCAGCTCGCACGCGCTGGACCAGGGCCGCGTGGATGCGGTGCACTACGACGTGGCGGTGTTTACCAATCTCACCCGCGACCATCTGGACTACCACGGCGACATGGCCAGCTACGGCGCGGCCAAGGCACGGCTGTTCCATCGCCCGGGACTGAAGGCCGCGGTGATCAATCTTGACGACGCGTTCGGTCGCCAGCTGTTCGCCGGCCTCCCGGCGGGCGTGCAACCGATCGGCCTGAGCTCGCGCGGTGCCACCGATGCCAGCGTGCGCGCCGAGGCGCTGCAGCTGGACGGCCGTGGCATTGCCTTCGAACTGGTCATCGACGGCCAGCGCGCGGCGGTGCAGTCGCCGCTGCTGGGCCGCTTCAACGTGGACAACCTGCTGGCCGTGGCCGGCACCCTGCATGCGCAGGGTCAGCCGCTGCCGCGCATTGCCGAGGTGTTGTCGGCGCTGCAGCCGATCCGTGGCCGCATGAACCGCCTGGGCGGCGAAGATGGCCTGCCGACCGTGGTGGTCGATTACGCACATACCCCGGACGCACTGGAACAGGCGCTGGACAGCCTGCACGGCCACCTGCAGGGCACGCTGTTCTGCGTGTTCGGCTGCGGTGGCGAGCGTGATACCGGCAAGCGCCCGCAGATGGCCGCGATCGCCGAACGCCTGGCCAACCAGGTGATCGTCACCGACGACAACCCACGTGGCGAAGATGGCGACGTGATCGTGTCCGACATCCTGGCCGGCTTCACCGATGCCTCCGCCGTGACCGTGCAGCGCAGCCGCGCGCGTGCGATCGGCCTGGCGGTGAAGCGTGCCGGTGCCGGCGACATCATCCTGATCGCTGGCAAGGGCCACGAGCCGTACCAGGAAGTGCATGGCGTGCGCCATGACTTCGACGACACCGAAGTGGCCGCCGCTGCGTTGGCCGCCAAGGCCGGTGTGCTGGCGGCCCAGGCCGGGGAGGGCATCGCATGAAGCGCACCCTGCTTTCGCTGATCGCACACTGGGCCGGCGGCGAGATCCACGGCGACGACGTGGCCATCGATGCGGTCAGCAATGACACCCGCAGCCTCGGCCCGGGCAGCCTGTATGTGGCGCTGCGCGGCGAGCGTTTCGATGGCCATGACTTTGCCGCCGACGCGCAGGCGCGCGGTGCCAGCGCGCTGCTGGTCGAGCGCCTGCTGCCGATCGAACTGCCGCAGGTGCTGGTGGCCGACAGCGAACTGGCGCTGGCGAAGATCGCCACCGGCATGCAGCGTGACCGCGATACCGAGGTGTTCGCGATCACCGGCAGCAACGGCAAGACCAGCGTGAAGAGTCTGCTGCTGGCAATCCTGCAGCAGGTGGCCCGTCATGCGCACAAGGTGGTCTACGCCAACCCGGGCAACCGCAACAACGAGATCGGCCTGCCGCTGGCAGTGATCGATGCCCCGGAAGATGCCGACTACGCGGTCTACGAGATGGGCGCGGGCAAGCCGGATGACATCGCCTACCTGACCGACATCGCCCGCCCGCGCTATGCGCTGGTCAACAACATCGCCCCGGCGCACCTGGAACGCATGGGCAGCCTGCTCGGCGTGGCAGTGACCAAGGGCGCGATCTATGCCGCGCTGCCGGCCGATGGCGTGGCCGTGATCAACGTCGACGATGCCTACGGCCGCTGGTTCGAACAGCACTTCGTCGGCACCCCGCCGCGCTGCCGCGTACTGCGCTATGGCCTGGAGCACACCGCGGACATCACCGCGCGCGACATCCGCGCCGGCGCGCAGGGCAGCCAGTTCACCCTGGTCGCACCGGGCGGCGAAGCCCGCGTGGTGCTGGGCCTGCCGGGTCGCCACAATGTCAGCAATGCGCTGGCCGCTGCCAGCCTGGCGCTGGCCGCCGGTGTCGATCTGGCGCTGATCGCGGCCGGCCTGGCCGAAGCACAGCCGGTACCGGGCCGCCAGATCGCCCATCAGCTGCGCAACGGCGCGGTGCTGGTGGACGACAGCTACAACGCCAACCCCGGTTCGCTGGCCGCGGCCATCGACGCCCTTGCCGCCGCACCGGAAGAGGGTTGGCTGGTGCTGGGCGACATGCGCGAGCTGGGTCCGGACGCCGAAGCGCTGCACGCGCAGGCAGGGCTCCGCGCGCGCGCTGCTGGCCTCAAGCGCCTGTATGCGCTGGGCCCGCTCAGCGCCGCTGCCGCCACCGCCTTCGGTGAAGGCGGCCGTCATTTCGCCACCCATGACGCGCTGTCGCAGGCGCTGAAGGACGAGCTGCACGCCGGCGTGCGCTGCCTGGTCAAGGGTTCCCGTGGCAGCGCCATGGACACGATTGTCAAAGCGCTGCTGGCGCAAGGAGAGGAATCCCCGCATGTTGTATGAACTGGCTCGATGGTTGCAGCAGTTGGAGAGCCTGTTCGGGCTGTTCAACTACCAGACGTTCCGCGCCATCCTTGCCGCGTTGACGGCCCTGTTCCTGTCGCTGTGGCTCGGCCCGGCGATGATCCGCAAGCTTGCCCAGTTCAAGGGCGGCCAGCCGATCCGCAAGGACGGTCCGCAGACCCATTTCTCCAAGGCCGGTACGCCGACCATGGGCGGTTCGCTGATCCTGCTCACCATCACCCTGTCGGTGCTGATGTGGGCCGACCTGCGCAACCGCTACGTGTGGCTGGTGCTGGCGGTGATGCTGTGCTTCGGCGCCATCGGCTGGTATGACGACTGGATCAAGATCGTCCGCCGCGACCCGAACGGCCTGAAGTCGCGCTGGAAGTACCTGCTGCAGTCGATCTTCGGCCTGGCCGCGGGCCTGTTCCTGTTCTACACGGCCGACGTGCCGGCGGCGCTGACCTTCTACATCCCGATGTTCAAGTCGATCGCGCTGCCGCTGGCCGGCATCGGCTTCGTGGCCATCGCCTACTTCTGGATCGTCGGCTTCTCCAACGCGGTGAACCTCACCGACGGCCTGGACGGCCTGGCGATCATGCCGACCGTGCTGGTGGCCTGCGCACTGGGCGTGTTCGCCTACGCCTCGGGCAACGTGGTGTTTGCCAACTACCTGCAGATCCCGCAGATCCCGGGCGCCGGCGAGCTGGTCATCATCTGCGCGGCCATCGCCGGTGCGGGCCTGGGGTTCCTGTGGTTCAACACCTATCCGGCCATGGTGTTCATGGGCGACATCGGCGCGCTGGCGCTGGGTGCGGTGCTGGGTACGATCGCAGTGATCACCCGCCAGGAGCTGGTGCTGGTGATCATGGGCGGCGTGTTCGTCATCGAAACGCTGTCGGTGATGATCCAGGTCGCCTCGTTCAAGCTGACCGGCAAGCGCGTGTTCCGCATGGCACCGATCCACCACCACTTCGAACTGAAGGGTTGGCCGGAGCCGCGCGTGATCGTGCGCTTCTGGATCATCTCCGTCGTGCTCGTGCTGATCGGCCTGGCCACGTTGAAGGTGCGCTGAGATGAACGACCTGTCCCGCCAGGCAACACGCCTTGAGGCCATCGAAGGCAGCTACGACAAGTGGCTGCTGGGCGCGATCATCGCGCTCACGGGCATCGGCGTGGTGATGGTGGCGTCCAGCTCGATCGCTCTGATGAGCAGCCCGTTCTACTACCTCAACCGCCACCTGATCTTCCTGGCGGTGGGTATCGTGCTGGCGGTCGTTGCCGCCCGCACTGAACTGAAGTCCATCGAGCAGTACAACCAGATGCTGCTGCTGGGCTGCTTCGTGCTGCTGCTGGCGGTGTTCGCACCGGGCCTGGGCAGCACGGTCAACGGCGCACGCCGCTGGATCAATCTGGGCATCTCCAAGTTCCAGACGGTGGAAGCGGTGAAGGTGCTCTATATCGTCTGGCTGTCCAGCTACCTGGTGCGCTTCCGCGACGAGGTCAACGCGACCTGGCCGGCGATGCTCAAGCCACTGGGCGTGGCCGGTGCGCTGGTGCTGTTGCTGCTGCTGCAGCCGGACTTCGGTTCCTCGACCCTGCTGCTGGCGATCACCGCCGGCATGCTGGTGCTGGGCGGTGTGAACATGCCGCGCATGTCGATGCCGGTGATCATCGGCCTGGTCGGCATGAGCGCGCTGGCGATCATCGAGCCGTACCGCATGCGCCGCATCACCTCCTTCCTCGACCCGTGGGCCGACCAGCAGGGCGACGGCTACCAGCTGTCCAACGCGCTGATGGCCGTGGGCCGCGGCGAGTGGACCGGCGTTGGCCTGGGCAACTCGGTGCAGAAGCTGTACTACCTGCCGGAAGCACATACCGACTTCATCTTCTCGGTCACCGCGGAGGAGTTCGGCTTCCTCGGCACCTGCGTGATCGTGGCCCTGTACGCGCTGCTGGTCGGCCGCACGTTCTGGCTGGGCATGCGCTGCGTGGAAATGAAGCGCCACTTCTCCGGTTACATCGCCTTCGGCATCGGCCTGTGGATCAGCATGCAGACCTTCGTCTCGATCGGCGTGAACCTGGGCATCCTGCCGACCAAGGGCCTGACCCTGCCGCTGATCTCCTCCGGCGGTTCGTCGGTGCTGATGACCTGCGTGGCGATGGGCCTGCTGCTGCGCGTGTCCTATGAACTCAAGCGCGCCGAGCGTCGCCAGGCCGTGCGCATCGGCGGTGGCGACGAGGCCGTGGCCGATGCACCCGTGGACGCGCCGGCCGCACCGGCTGCGGCCAGCGTGCCGATGAGCGCCGAGCCGACGGCTGCCGCTGCAGCGAACGCCGCACGCGGTACCAGCCGCCTGCAGTCGCGCATCGAACCGACCTTCGGGAGGCTGTCATGAGCGCAGCCACCGATAACGTGCGCCCGGTGATGATCCTGGCCGGTGGCACCGGCGGTCACATCTTCCCCGGTCTGGCCGTGGCCCGCGTGCTGCGCGCCCGCGGCGTACCGGTCACCTGGATGGGCGCCGATGGTGCGATGGAAACCCGCCTGGTGCCGCAGCACGACATTCCGATCGACACGCTGGCCATCACCGGCCTGCGCGGCAAAGGCAAGCTGGCCCTGCTGGGCGCGCCGTGGCGGCTGATGCGCGCGCTGCGCGCGGCCGGCATGATCATCCGCAAGCGCCAGCCGCGTGCGGTGGTCGCCTTCGGTGGTTTCGCGTCCGGCCCGGGGGGCATGGCCACACGCCTGCACGGCCTGCCGCTGCTGGTGCACGAGCAGAATCGCGCTCCCGGCATGACCAACCGCATCCTGTCGCGCTATGCGCGCCGGCTGCTGACCGGCTTCCCGGGCACCTTCGCCAAGGGCGAAGAGTTCGTCGGCAACCCGGTACGTGCGGAGATCGCCGCCATCGCACCGCCGGAACAGCGTTTCGCTGACCGCCAAGGTCCGCTGCGCGTGCTGGTGGTCGGTGGCAGCCAAGGCGCGCGTGCGCTCAACACCGGCGTGCCGCAGGCGATTGCTGCGCTGGGCACGAGTGTGCCGGTGCAGGTTCGCCACCAGAGCGGCGAAAAGCTGCATGCCGAAGCGGTCGAGGCATATGCCAAGGCCGGCGTGCAGGCTGAAATCACGCCGTTCATCGCCGACATGGCCGAGGCCTTTGCCTGGGCCGATCTGGTGGTGTGCCGTGCGGGCGCTTCGACGCTGGCCGAGCTGTGTGCGGTGGGTGTCGGCAGCGTGCTGGTGCCTTTCCCCGCTGCCGTCGACGATCACCAGACCCGCAATGCGGAGTACCTGGTCGAGCGCGGCGCGGCGGTTTTGCTGAAGCAGGACGGAACGCTGGCCGACGGCATTGCCGCACTGCTGCGCGATCTGTCCGAAAATCCCGCCCGCCGCATGCAGATGGCGCGAGCCGCGCGTGCCCTGGCCAAGGTCGATGCCGCCGAGCGCATCGCCGATATCATTCTTGAGGAAGCTGTATGAAGAAGGCATGCCACCGCGCCTGCCCTGCGCGAGGCCGCGCATGATCCGTCGCCTGCACGACACCAACGACCTGGTGCGCGCGTTCCCGCGCGTGCATTTCGTCGGCATCGGCGGCACCGGCATGAGCGGTATCGCCGAAGTGATGCTGACGCTGGGCTATGAGGTGTCCGGCTCGGACAACGCCGACAACGTGGCGACCCGTCGCCTGGCCAGCCTGGGTGCGCGCATCATGCGCGGCCACTCCGCAGCCAACGTGCTGGGCACCGACTGCGTGGTGGTCTCCAGCGCCATCCGCGAAGACAACCCGGAACTGATGGAAGCGCGCAGCCAGCGCATTCCGATCATGCCGCGTGCGGCGATGCTGGCCGAGCTGATGCGCTTCCGCCGCGGCATCGCGGTGGCCGGTACCCATGGCAAGACCACCACCACCAGCCTCACCGCTGCAGTGCTGAGCGAAGGTGGCCTGGACCCGACGTTCGTGATCGGTGGCCAGCTGCTGGCTGCCGGCGCCAACGCCAAGCTGGGCGGTGGACAGTGGCTGGTGGCCGAGGCCGACGAAAGCGATGGCAGCTTCCTGCGCCTGAACCCGCTGATGTCGATCATCACCAACATTGACGCCGATCACCTGGAGAACTACGGCAACGACTTTGCCCGCGTACAGGCGGCGTTCGCCGAGTTCCTGCAGCGCCTGCCGTTCTACGGCCTGGCGGTGCTGTGCATCGACGATCCAGAAGTCGCGGCTCTGGCTGCCAAGACCCCGCGCCACGTGATGAGCTACGGCATGAGCCCGCAGGCCGACGTGCGCGCCGAGAACGTGGTGCAGGAAGGCTCGCGCATGCGCTTCACCCTGCGCCTGCCGCAGGGCACCAGCCAGGAAGTGGTGCTGGCGCTGCCGGGCAAGCACAACGTACTCAACGCGCTGGCCGCCGCTGCGGTGGGCTGGCAGCTGGGCGTGGCACCGGACGCGATCGCGCGCGCACTGGAAGGCTTCGCCGGTGTCGGCCGTCGCTTCAACGATCTGGGCGAAGTGACCACCGCCAGCGGCGCCAAGGTCCGCATCATCGACGACTACGGTCATCACCCGAGCGAGCTGGAAGCGGTGTTCGCCGCCGCCCGTGGTGGCTGGGCCGACAAGCGCCTGGTGGTGGCCTTCCAGCCGCACCGCTACAGCCGTACCCGCGACCAGTTCGACAAGTTCGCCGCGGTGCTGTCCAGCGTCGATGCACTGGTGCTGAGCGAGGTCTACCCGGCCGGCGAGGAACCGATTGCTGGTGCCGATTCGCATGCGTTGGCCCGCGCCATCCGTGCGCGTGGCCGCAGCGAGCCGGTGGTGGTGGGCAAGGCCGCCGAGCTGGCCAGCGTGCTGCCGGACGTGCTGCAGGACGGTGACCTGCTGCTGATGATGGGTGCCGGCGACATCGGTGCCGTGGCCACCCATATCGCGGTGGAAGGCTTCAAGGGGGAGGGCGAGGCGTGAGCGCGCTGACCTTCCCGCCGCTGCGCGTGACCGACCCGGCCGTGTTCGGCCGCGTCGCCGTGCTGCTCGGCGGCAGCTCCAGCGAACGCGAGGTGTCGCTGGACTCCGGCCGCAACGTACTGGAAGCGCTGCAGTCGCGCGGCGTCGATGCGTTCGCGGTGGATGGCATTCCGGCGCTGGCCAAGGCGCTCGCCGCCGGTGGCATCGATCGCGTGTTCAACATCCTGCATGGCCACAACGGTGGCGGTGAGGACGGCATCGTGCAGGGCCTGATGGACGCCTTCGGCGTGCCGTACACCGGCTCGAACGTGCTGGGCTCGGCGCTGAGCATGGACAAGATCCGCACCAAGCAGGTGTGGCTGTCGCTGGGCCTGCCCACCCCGCAGTACCGGAAGGTGGACGCGACCACGGTGCATGCACTGGCAGCCGAACTGGGCCTGCCGGTAGTGGTGAAGCCTGCCAATGAAGGCTCCAGCGTGGGTATCAGCCGGGTCACCGATGACGCCGGCCTCGATGAAGCCGTGGCGCTGGCCGCGCGCTACGACGGCCAGCTGCTGATGGAACAGATGGTGGTCGGCGACGAACTGACCGTGGCCATCCTCGGCGATGTCGCGCTGCCGTCGATCCGCATCGTGCCCAAGGGCCAGTGGTACGACTACAACGCCAAGTACGTCGCCGAAGACACCCAGTACCTGTGCCCGGGCCTGGACGGTGACGACGAAGAGGAAATCCGCCGCATCGCGCTGGCCGCGTTCCGTGCCGCCGGCTGCCGTGGCTGGGGCCGCGTGGACGTGATGCGCGACCGTGACAGTGGTCGCTTCTACCTGCTGGAAGTGAACACCGCGCCGGGCATGACCAGCCATTCGCTGGTGCCTAAGGCTGCACGCCAGGCCGGCATCGGTTTCGAGGAACTGGTGTGGCGCGTGCTGGAACAGACCCTGGAGGCATCGCACGCATGAACGCGCTGCTGCGCATCTTCGTCTGGCTGTTGGCGCTGTCGGTGGTTGCACTGCCGGTGGTGGCCGTGGTCAATGGCTGGGTCGGCGCCGAGCGCTGGCCGCTGGCGAAGCTGCGCGTGCACGGTGAGTTCAAGCGGGTGCCGGCCGAGCAGTTGCAGCAGGTGCTGCTGCCGTACGCGCATGCGGGCTTCTTCGCGGTCAAGCTGCAGGACGCGCAGGACGCCCTGGAGCAGCTGCCGTGGGTGGAAAGCGCGCAGGTGCGCAAGCAGTGGCCGGACGTGCTGGAAGTGACCCTGGTCGAGCACAAGCCGTTCGCGCGCTGGGGCAACGACCGCCTGGTTTCCGAGCAGGGCAAGTTGTTCCCCACGCCGAAGAAGCTGGCCGATCTGGCGCTGCCCGAACTGGATGGCCCCGACAGCCAGACCGAAGAAGTGATGAAGCTGTACAGCGACTCGCGTGCATTGTTCGCACCGGCCGGCGTCGACGTGCGGCGGGTGACGATGGATGCGCGCGGCAGCTGGTCGCTGGTGCTGAGCAACGGTACCGAAGTGGTGGTCGGCCGCGACGACGCGCGCTCGCGCATGCAGCGCTTCGTCAAGGTGCTGCCGCAGCTCAACCGCCAGGACGCGCCGATCGAGCGCGCCGACCTCCGTTACACCAATGGTTTCACGCTGAGCTGGGGTACCCCGGCCACGCCGGCGAAAACGCCGGCGACCCCAGCCAGCAGGACGCAGGAAAGGACATGAATCGCAAGGGTGACAAATCGCTGATCGTTGGCCTGGACATCGGCACCTCCAAGGTGGTGGCGCTGGTGGGCGAGTACTCGCCGGGCAACCCGATCGAAGTGATCGGCATCGGCTCGCACGAGTCGCGCGGGCTCAAGCGTGGCGTGGTGGTGGACATCGAATCGACCGTGCAGTCGATCCAGCGCGCGGTGGAAGAAGCCGAGCTGATGGCCGGCTGCGAGATCCGCTCGGTGTATGCCTCGATTTCCGGCAACCACGTGCAGTGCAAGAATTCGCCCGGCATCGTGCCGATCCGCGACGGCGAAGTGACCTGGGGCGACCTGGATCGCGTGCTCGATGCGGCCAAGGCCGTGGCGATTCCGGCCGACCAGAAGATCCTGCACGCGATCCCGCGCGAGTACGTCCTGGACGATTCGCAGGAAGGCATCCGCAACCCGGTCGGCATGACCGGCGTGCGCCTGGAAGTGCATGCCCACCTGGTGGTGTGCGCGCAGTCGGCTGCGGCCAACATCAGCAAATGCGTCCAGCGCTGCGGCCTGCAGGTGGACGACCTGGTGCTGTCCTCGCTGGCCTCCAGCGTGGCGGTGCTGACCGCTGACGAGCGCGAGCTGGGCGTGGTGCTGGTCGACATGGGCGCCGGCACCACCGATATCGCGGTGTTCGTGCAGGGCGCGATCTGCCACACGGCTTCGCTGCCGATCGCCGGCGACCACGTCACCAATGACATCGCGCACATGCTGCGCACGCCGACCCCGGAAGCCGAGCAGATCAAGGTGCGCTATGCCTGCGCCCTGGCCCAGCTGGCCACCGCCGAGGAAAGCATCCAGGTGCCGTCGGTGGGCGACCGCCCGCCGCGCCGCATGCCGCGCCATTCGCTGGCGCAGGCCGTGCAGGGCCGCTACGAGGAAATCTTCGAGATGGTGCAGGCCGAACTGCGCCGCTCCGGCTTCGAGGAACTGGTACGCGCCGGCATGGTGCTGACCGGTGGCGCTTCGAAGATGGAAGGCGTGGTCGAACTGGCCGAGGAAATGCTGCAGATGCCGGTTCGCGTGGGCATCCCGCAGCACGTCACCGGCCTGGGCGAAGTGGTGGGCAACCCGGTGCATGCCACCGGCGTGGGCCTGCTGCTGATGGGCAGCCAGATCGAGCACCCGCGGCGGCCGTCGCTGCCGACCGGGCGCGCTGGAAGCATGTTCAAGAAACTCAAGACCTGGTTCCGCGGCGAGTTCTGACGCGGAACCCGTAACACCGGGCATCGCCCGGGCGCAGCACCCGCAGTACCCGTAGCACAACGCAACACCGGCAACACACAACCCACACAGCCGCAACGTCGGCATGCAGCAGGACGGCAGGACGCCCGAATGCCCATGCCAGCCAAAGCGGATACAACGAGGACACGGACATGGCGCATTTTGAACTGATCGAAAAGATGGCACCCAATGCGGTGATCAAGGTGGTTGGCGTGGGCGGCGGCGGCGGCAATGCCGTGGCGCACATGGTCAACTCGGCGGTGGACGGCGTGGAATTCATCACCGCCAACACCGACTCGCAGGCCATCAAGAATTGCGGTGCCAAGCTGCAGCTGCAGCTGGGTACCAACGTGACCAAGGGCCTGGGCGCAGGCGCGAACCCGGAAGTCGGCCGTCAGGCCGCGCTGGAAGACCGTGAGCGCATCATGGACGCGCTGCAGGGTGCGGACATGGTGTTCATCACCGCCGGCATGGGCGGTGGTACCGGCACCGGCGCTGCGCCGGTGGTGGCACAGCTGGCCAAGGAAATGGGCATCCTGACCGTGGCCGTGGTCACCAAGCCGTTCCCGTTCGAAGGCCGTCGCCGCATGCAGGTGGCGCTGAAGGGCATCGAGGAACTGAGCCAGCACTGCGACTCGCTGATCACCATCCCGAACGAGAAGCTGATCACCGTGCTGGGGCGCAACGCGACCATGATCCAGGCCTTCCGTGCCGCCAACGACGTGCTGCAGGGCGCCGTGCAGGGCATCGCCGACCTGATCGTGCGTCCGGGCCTGATCAACGTCGACTTCGCCGACGTGCGCACCGTCATGTCCGAAATGGGCCTGGCGATGATGGGTACCGGCACCGCCCGTGGCGATGACCGCGCCCAGGCCGCCGCCGAAGCCGCGATCCAGAACCCGCTGCTGGACGATGTGAACCTGGCCGGTGCCAACGGCATCCTGGTCAACATCACCGCCGGCGCCGACTTCACCATGGCCGAGTTCGACGAGATCGGCCGCACCATCGATGGCTTCGCTTCCGAGGACGCCACCGTGGTGGTCGGTACCGTGCTGGATCCGGACATGCAGGACGAAGTGCGCGTGACCGTGGTCGCTACCGGCCTGAACCGCGTGTCGGCCAGCAAGACCCAGCGTCCGGGCGAGCGTGCGCCGATCAAGCTGGTCCGCAATGCCACCACCGGCCAGCCGGAATTCGGTGACTTCGACAACGGCGGCGACGCCGTGTCCAAGGCCGTGGGCGGCATGGGTCTGGGCCTGCGTCGCGCCAGCAGCGATACCGCGGCAGCCTCCGCTCCCTCGGCCCCGGCCGCTTCGGCCCCGGCGGCGGCGGAACTGCCGAACGATTACCTGGACATCCCGGCGTTCCTGCGCCGCCAGGCGGACTAAGCGGGGCGCCCGGGGCTTGTCCTCCCCGGGTTGCGCCACCATGTCCTGAAAACGCGGGCGCCGGGCCAGGATGGGCCCGGCTGCCCTGCTTCACGCGCGTCCCCGCGGCGTGCCGGTGCGTCCTGCCGGCAGCCTTCACTGGCGTTTCAGCCAGGGTAGGGGAGGGCGCGTGTTAATCTAATGTGTCACTTCCGGCCCATCCCCCATGATCCAGCAACGCACCCTCAAGAACACGATCCGCGCCACCGGCGTTGGCCTGCACAGCGGTGACAAGGTCTACATGACCCTGCGCCCGGCACCGGTCAACCATGGGATCGTGTTCCGTCGCGTGGACCTGGACCCGGTGGTGGAAGTGCCGGCCAAGGCCGAACTGGTCACCGAAGTGACCCTGTGCACCGGCCTGACCTGCAACGACGCCAAGATCCAGACCGTCGAACACCTGATGTCGGCGCTGGCCGGCCTGGGTGTGGACAACATCATCGTCGAACTGTCCTCGGCCGAGCTGCCGATCATGGACGGTTCGGCCGGCCCGTTCGTGTTCCTGCTGCAGTCGGCAGGCATCGTGGAACAGGACGCGCCCAAGCGCTTCATCCGCGTGCTGAAGACCGTGGAAGTGACTGAGGGCGACAAGGTGGCCCGCTTCAGCCCGTACGAGGGCTACAAGCTGGGCTTCACCATCCAGTTCGATCACCCGATGATCCCGGCCAAGCAGTCGCGCCAGGAAATCGAGTTCTCGACGCTGGCCTACACCAAGGAAATCTCCCGCGCGCGCACCTTCGGTTTCATGCGCGACCTGGAATACATGCGCGAGCGCAACCTGGGCCTGGGCGGTTCGATGGACAACGCCATCGTGCTGGACGAGTTCCGCGTGCTCAACGAAGACGGCCTGCGCTACGCCGACGAGTTCGTGCGCCACAAGATCCTCGACGCGATCGGCGACCTCTATCTGGCCGGTGGCCAGGTGCTGGGTGCCTACGAAGGCTTCAAGTCCGGTCACGCCCTCAACAACAAGCTGGTGCGGGCGCTGATGGCCGACGCCACCGCCTGGGAATGGGTCAGCTTCGACTCGCCGGCCACCCCGGACCCGGTGGAATATGCCACTCCGGCCTACGCCTGATTCCTGTAGATCGTTGAATTGAAAGACAAAAGCGCCGCCTTCCAGGGCGGCGTTGTCGTTTCAGGCGTGTCCGGCGCATTCAGCATGCTTGACGCGCGTCAAGGCCGGTTCGAGGTCACGGTTTTGTGAACCTGTTGGATCGGAAGCCTGAATTTAACGCAGTTTTAACAACAATCTAACGACAGGCCCCCGGATGGCAGCTAGGATGCGACCCGGCCCCCGAAATGTTTCACGCCGTGGTGACACGCGCGACGGGGAGCGGAGCCGGATGCTCCGTTGTCGTCAGGACCGCTTCTTCGGCTTCGAAGGAACGTCCTGCAGGCAAGCCAAGGCGTCGCGTAGCCCTTTGTGCGTGGCGGCTGAAACTGCGTGGGGTCCATTCCGGTTGTCGAGCGCTGGGGAGCGCGTGGGAGTGGGAGACGCAGTCTTGATGGTCACCCTGGTGGCCTTCAGCCCGATGGAACGGGCCGCGTCGAGCAACTGGGCTTCGGCAAGCCGCAACTTGGCATGCCAGACCGGGGACTCGACGAGAAAAACGAGGTGTTCCCCGTCCACATTGGCCAGCCGGCAACGGCTGCGCAGAGGTGGCGGCAACTGGGGGCGCAACTGACGGTCCAGCGCGTCGAGCCACAAGGCACGCCGCAGCGGGTTCCCGCTTTTGTCCGCCATCACCGCATCCAGCGCCGGCTTCGGCACTGACGCGGGGCGAACGCTGGATTTCGGCTCAGACATGAAAACTCACTGATGGCATTCAAAAAGATCGTAATCAAAACGCGTGAAGGACAGGCCAAAGCGTCGCCGATCGCGCGTTTGCGGTTCTATTTCGAGGACCGCCCCCGCGCCCTGCTGGGCAGCGTGCTCGGGGTAGGCTGCATTATCGGCCTTGCCGGCGGCATTGGCGCCAGCGCGCTGAATGATTCCCGCCTGCAGGCCAAGGTCGAGCGCCAGGATGCAGAGCTGGCCAAGGTCAAGCGCGATGCGCAGACCCAGGTCAACGCGCTGGCGGCCCGCCTCGGCGAGCTGCAGGCCCAGGCCACCCGCCTCAACGCCCTCGGCGAACGGCTGACCCAGATGGGCAAGCTGGAAGACGGCGAGTTCGACTTCAACGAGACCCCCGGTCTCGGTGACGGCGACGCCGGCGGCCCGACCAGCGACATCCCGGTCAAGGACGTCAACGCCGACTTACAGGTGCTGGAGCAGCGCTTCGCTGCTTCAGGCCGCCAGTTGTCGGTGATGGAATCGCTGATGTTCGACCACCAGCTGCAGCAGAACGCCGTGCCGTCGCGCATGCCGATCCGCAACAGCTACGTGACCTCCGGTTTCGGCACCCGTGCCGACCCGTTCGGCCGCGGTGCCGCCACCCACAAGGGCATGGACTTCCACGCCAGGGTCGGTGACCCGGTGATGGCCGTGGCCGAAGGCGTGGTCAGCTTCTCCGGCGTGAAGGGCGGCTACGGCAACGTGGTCGACGTCGACCACGGTAACGGCTACGTCACCCGCTACGCGCACAATTCGCGCCTGGTGGTGAAGGTCGGCGACCTGGTCCGTGCCGGGCAGGAAGTGGCCAAGGCCGGTTCCACCGGTCGTTCGACCGGCGCTCACGTGCACTTCGAGGTGTGGGAGAACGGCAACGTGGTCAACCCGCGCAAGTTCCTCGGCGACGGCGGCAACACGCCGGTCGGCCGCGTCAGCCGCGGCTGATGCCCCATTGGGGTGCCGGCTGCCGTCGGCACTACCGCCCCCGGAGTACGGGGGCAGCGCCGTAGGCGCGGGGGTGTGGAGGCGAGGTAAGTGGGGCCCACGGTTCGCGCAGCGAAGCGTGGGAGCGCCAGCGCGCATGCGCTGACGCGTACCCGGCCAGCGGCCGGCACTACCGGGAGTGTTCGGATGCCATTGCCGCCAAAGGGTTGAAACCCCTTGCGGCCGTCCCAAGCTACAATGGGTGTTGCCATCGACAGGGCGCCAGGCGCCCTGTTTCGTTTGCGGCGGACGGATCCCAAGGGGGAGGCCGGGCGTCGTGTCCATCCAACCCGGTTCCTTCAATGATCAACAGCCTGCTTACCCGCGTATTTGGCAGTCGTAACGAACGACAGCTGCGCCAGCTCAACCGCATCGTCGCCAAGATCAATGCGCTGGAGCCGGAGATCGAGAAGCTTTCCGACGAGCAGCTTCAGGCCAAGACGCCGGAGTTCAAGCAGCGCATCGCCGACGGTGAAGCCCTGGACAAGGTGCTGCCAGAAGCGTTCGCGGTCTGCCGCGAAGCCGGTCGCCGCGTGCTGGGCATGCGCCACTACGACGTGCAGCTGATCGGCGGCATGGTGCTTCACCTGGGCAAGATCGCAGAAATGCGCACCGGTGAAGGCAAGACCCTGGTGGCGACCCTGCCGGTGTACCTCAACGCGCTGGAAGGCAAGGGCGTGCACGTGGTCACCGTGAACGACTACCTGGCGCGCCGCGACGCCGCGCAGATGGGCAAGCTGTACAACTGGCTGGGCCTGAGCGTGGGCGTGGTGTACCCGGGCATGCCGCACAGCGACAAGCGCGAAGCCTATGCCTCGGACATCACCTACGGCACCAACAACGAATTCGGCTTCGACTACCTGCGCGACAACATGGCGCTGTCCAAGGCCGACCGCTACCAGCGCGGCCTGCACTACGCCATCGTCGACGAAGTCGACTCCATCCTGATCGACGAAGCGCGTACCCCGCTGATCATCTCTGGACCGGCCGACGATTCCCCGGAGCTGTACATTCGCGTCAACCGCGTCGTACCGAACCTGGTCAAGCAGGAAGCGGAAGACGGCGAAGGCGACTTCTGGGTCGATGAGAAGGGCAAGCAGGTGCACCTGTCCGAAGCGGGCATGGAGCACGCCGAGCAGCTGCTGGTCGAGGCCGGCATCCTCGACGGCGAGACCGAAGGCCTGTACGCGCCGCAGAACCTGACCGTGGTCCACCACCTCAACGCCGCGCTGCGCGCGCACGCGATCTACCAGCGTGACGTGGATTACATCGTGCGCGATGGCGAAGTGGTCATCGTCGATGAGTTCACCGGCCGCACCCTGTCCGGCCGCCGCTGGTCCGATGGCCTGCACCAGGCGGTGGAAGCGAAGGAAGGCGTGCCGGTCCAGCGCGAGAACCAGACGCTGGCGAGCATCACCTTCCAGAACCTGTTCCGCATGTACAAGAAGCTGTCCGGCATGACCGGTACGGCCGATACCGAAGCCTTCGAGTTCCAGAGCATCTACGGCCTGGAAGTGGTGGTGATCCCGACCAACCGCCCGACCATCCGCAAGGACAGCCCGGACCAGGTGTTCCTGAACCGCAAGGGCAAGTTCAATGCGGTGCTGGCCGACATCGAAGAGTGCGCCAAGCGTGGCCAGCCGGTGCTGGTGGGTACCACCTCGATCGAAACCTCGGAAATGCTGTCCGAGCACCTGCGCAAGGCCGGCGTGAAGCACGAAGTGCTCAACGCCAAGCAGCATGACCGCGAAGCGACCATCGTCGCCAATGCCGGTCGTCCGGCCGCGGTCACCATCGCCACCAACATGGCCGGTCGTGGTACCGACATCGTGCTGGGCGGTTCGCTGGAAGCGGAAATCCACGAGCTGGGCGAAGGCGCGACCGACGAACAGAAGGCCGCGGTCAAGGCCGATTGGCAGAAGCGCCACGAGGCCGTCAAGGCTGCCGGCGGCCTGCACATCGTCGGTACCGAGCGCCATGAATCGCGTCGTATCGACAACCAGCTGCGTGGCCGTTCCGGCCGCCAGGGTGACCCGGGTTCGTCCCGCTTCTACCTGTCGCTGGAAGACAACCTGATGCGCATCTTCGCCTCCGACTGGGTGCAGAAGGCCATGCGCATGATGGGCATGAAGGAAGACGACGTCATCGAGGACCGCCTGGTCAGCCGCCAGATCGAGAAGGCGCAGCGCAAGGTCGAGGCCCACAACTTCGACATCCGCAAGAACCTGCTGGACTTCGACGACGTCAACAACGACCAGCGCAAGGTGATCTACGCACAGCGCGATGAACTGCTGGACGCCGAGTCGGTGAAGGACAACGTCGACGGCATCCGCGACGACGTGATCTTCGACGTGGTGGCCCGCTTCGTGCCGCCGAACTCGATCGACGAGCAGTGGGACCTGCGTGGCCTGGAAGCAACCCTGGAGTCGGACTTCGGCCTGCAGATGTCGCTGACCGACCTGGTCAAGTCGCACGAAGAGCTGGACGCCGAAGCCATCGCTGCCAAGGTGCAGGAGCGCGTCAACCAGCACTTTGCCGAGAAGGAAGCCGGTGTCGGTGAGGAAACCATGCGCGCGCTGGAGAAGCACGTGATGCTGACCGTGCTGGACCAGAGCTGGAAGGAGCACCTGGCGCGCATGGACTACCTGCGCCAGGGCATCTACCTGCGTGGTTACGCGCAGAAGCAGCCGAAGCAGGAATACAAGAAGGAAGCCTTCGAGCTGTTCTCGGACATGCTGGAGAACGTCAAGCGCGAAGTGGTGACCCTGCTGTCGCGCGTGCGCATCCGCAGCGACGAGGAAGTGCAGGCGCTGGAAGCGGCCGAACGCCAGCAGGCCGAAGCGCGCCTGAGCCAGTCGCAGTTCCAGCACCAGGACGTGGGCGGCTACAGCGCCGACGAGGAAGCCGCGCAGGTGCAGGCTGCCCAGCAGGGCATTGCACAGGCGCAGCGCGATGAGCCGAAGATCGGCCGCAACGATCCATGCCCGTGCGGCAGTGGCAAGAAGTACAAGCACTGCCACGGCCAGCTGAGCTGACCCCGAAGAGCCCCGCGAAAGCGGGGCTCTTTTTTCATGGCGGCTGTTTCGTGGGGCTGATCCGGCCCGATCCGAGATTGCGCGGGCCGCCCTGTTCTGGGCATGCTTCCCCCATGGCTCCCCCCACCCGATCGATCCACGTCGTGGCCGCCGTCATCACCGACGCCCGTGGCCGCGTGCTGCTCAACCGTCGTACCGAGAACCGCGACATGGCCGGCCTGTGGGAGTTCCCCGGCGGCAAGCGCGAATCCGGCGAGACCTCCGAGCAGGCGTTGGTTCGCGAGCTGCGCGAGGAGCTGGGCATCGAAGCCGATGTCGGCGAATGGCTGATGGATGTGCCGCAGCGCTACCCGGACAAGTACCTGACCCTGGAAGTGCGCCACGTGCGCAGCTGGAAGGGGACGCCACGTGGCCGCGAGGGTCAGGCCATTACCTGGGTGGCGCCGGACAAACTGGGTCGCTATTCGATGCCACCGGCCGACCTGCCGGTGGTGGCCGCGCTGCGCCAGCCCGACAGCTACCTGATCACCCCGGCGCCGGCCGATGATGAGGGCGGCATGCAGCATTGGCATGAACAGCTGCAGCGTGTGGTGGCGGCGGGCCAGCAGCGCATCCAGCTGCGGTTGCCGACGGCACATCCGCAGCGCCAGGCGATGGTCGAACAGGCCGTGCGCACGCATCGTCGCAGCGGGGTGCAGTGGCTGCTCAACCGCGATATCGAACGCGCGCGCGTACTGGGCGTTGGGGTGCACCTGGGCAGCGAGCAGCTGCTGGAGTTGTCGCAGCGTCCGCTGCCCGAAGGCCAGCTGGTGGCCGCGTCCTGCCATGACCTGCAGCAGCTGCAGGCCGCACAGCGGTTGGGCTGCGACTTCGCCGTGCTGGGCCCGGTGCAGGCCACGGCCAGCCATCCCGATGCCGTGCCGCTGGGCTGGAACGCGTTCGCCGAGCTGCGCGCGCAGGTGTCACTGCCGATCTATGCGCTGGGCGGCATGGGCCGCGGTCACATCGCCGAAGCGCGCCGCCATGGCGGGCAGGGCATCGCCGCCATCCGCGCGCTGTGGCCGGAGTAAGGCTGCTTCGCTCGCCGGGCATGGCCCGGCGCTACCGTGTGGGATGGAGGCAGTAGATCCACGCCATGCGTGGATGGATGCTCGCGATCACAGCGTGATCCAGAAACACCCGTATTGCCGTCGCAACCCCAGCACCGTCGAAGCGCGCGACGCGCTGCCGGGCAGGGTCTGCTCCAGGCGCAGGCCGATGGGATGCCGCGCCACAGAGGCCACAGGGTCGAATCCCAACGCGGCAGGGCTCTGATCCTCATCCTGCGATTGCGGCAGCGCCTGTGACGGATACACCGGCACCACGTCCACCAGGGGCCGCCGCGCCAAGGATTCCAGCTGGCCGAGGATGCGCTGCGCGCCCGCATCGGAAACCGCGCCCCACAGATACAGTGAGGACAGCCGATTCACATCGTTGCTGACGATGCCGACGCGCAGCGCGTCCACCAGTTCACTCAGCCGCCGCGGGCAGCGTGCCCCCAGGGTGTCGCGCTGCAGGGTATTGCCGGCGGGCGCAGGCGGTGGCAACCGCGACCGCGCGCCCAGGCTGTCGCAGGGCCGGTCGGTGTAGACGCTTTGGCCCTGGGCATCGGTGCAGCGGTTCAGGCGTGTGGACTGTGCGTGGGCGACGCTCGACAGCACGCACAGCGGCAGCAGCAACAGCAGGAAGGAAAGCCGGATCATCCTCGCAGGGTAGCGCCGATCACGCTTGCGCGCCGTGCTTTCAGCCCTGCAGCAGCTTCAGCACCGAAGTGGTCGGCTTGGCCAGGTTCAAGGTGTAGAAGTGCAGGCCGGGTGCGCCGCCTTCGATCAGGCGCTGGCACAGCTTGGCCACCACTTCAGTGCCGAATGCACGCACCGACTCTGCATCATCGCCATAGGCCTGCATCTTGCGGCTGATCCAGCGCGGGATCTCCGCACCGCACTGTTCGGAGAAGCGGCGCAGCTGGCTGAAGTTGGCGATCGGCATGATGCCGGGCGTGATCGGTACCTGCACGCCCAGCCGCCGCACTTCGTCGACGAAATGGAAGTAGGCATCGGGGTTGAAGAAGTACTGGGTGATCGCCGCATCGGCACCGGCGTCGATCTTGGCCTTGAAATGCTTCAGGTCGGCCAGTGCGTCGGAAGCCTGCGGGTGCGTTTCGGGGTACGCGCCCACTTCGATATGGAACGCATCGCCGTGCTCGGCGCGGATGAAGTCGATCAGTTCGGCGGCATAGCGCATGTCACCGGGGAAACCCATGCCCGACGGCAGATCGCCGCGCAGCGCGACCAGGCGGCGGCAGCCGATGGCGCGATACAGCTTGAGCAGCTCGCGGATTTCCTGACGGGTGCCGCCGACGCAGGACAGATGCGGTGCGGCATCGAAGCCATGGTGCTGGTTGAGATGGCGCACGGTCTCGGAGGTATAGCTCAGGGTCGAGCCACCGGCGCCGAAGGTACACGACACGTACTCGGGACCGTAGTCCTTCAGCCTGGCCGCGGCGCGGTCCAGCTGGCTGCGCTGTTCGTCGGTCTTGGGCGGATAGAACTCGAAGCTGATGGCGGTCATGGCACGGGCGGCAGCGGCGGGTGCGGATTAGTATATCGCTTCATCAAGATGGATGTTGTCAATTTCTGCGGGCGTATATCGTCAGCCGCCTGCGACCGTTCGCCCCGGCGATCGGCCGTTGCTCCGGAATCGCAACCGGGGGCGCTGGACCGACGGCACGCTGATCCCATCCCGGCACCACCCACCTGATGAAGGAGCAGACGATGAAGATCTTCCTGGCACTCTGGTACGCAATGAAGGCGCTGGCCCGGCTGGCGATGATCGGCATGGCGATGGCCGTGCTCGGCTCCGGTTCCGCGCATGCCGCCACTGACTCGACCGCCGGCAAGGTGCAGGTCGAGGTGGTCGGCAAGGGCCGACCGCTGTTGATGATTCCCGGCCTCAACAGCAGCGCCGAGGTGTGGCGCGAGACCTGCCTGGCCCTGAAGGATGTGCAGTGCCATCTGGTGCAGCTGCCCGGCTTTGCCGGTGCGCTCGCGGCCGATCCGCGCCCGGTCGAGTTCCTGCCGGCGATGCGCGGGCAGCTGCTGGCCTACCTGCATGACCAGCATCTGGGGCCGGTGGTGGTGGTTGGCCACAGCCTCGGTGGCCTGCTGGGCCTGCAGATGGCGCAGGCCGAGCCGAAGGCGGTCAGCGCGCTGGTGGTGGTTGACGCCCTGCCATTCCTGCCGGCCGCGCGTGACCCGAAGGCCACCGCTGACAGCGTGCGGCCGGTGGCCGACCAGCTGCGCAAGGGCATGCTGGCCGCCGACGCCGCGCAATGGCAGGCGCAGTTGAAGGCGGGCCTGCCGGGGATGACCCGCGATACTCAGCGCCAGGCCGAACTGGGCCGCTGGGGCGAAGACAGCGATCGCCAGACCACGGCCGATGCCATGCATGCGGTGATGACCACTGACCTGCGTGACAGCATTGCCTCGATCACCGCACCGACGCTGGTGCTGGGCAGCTGGGCCGGCTACCAGCCGATGGGTGGCACCGAGGACGGCACCCGGGCGGTGTTCCAGGCGCAGTACGCGAAACTGCAGGGCGTACAGATCGCGATGAGCGCGCAGGGTTTCCACTTCCTGATGTGGGATGATCCGCGCTGGTTGCAGGAACAGGTGCAGGCCTTCCTCGACCGTCACCACTGAGTTTCAACACGCCTCGGAATGGACATGCCGGATTCCTCCTCGACGGTACGCTTCTGGCTGCTCAATGCGCTGGTATGGGCGCTCTATGGCGTTGCCGGAATCGGCCTGCGCCAAGCCTATTTCAGCGATGCCGGAAGCGCAGGCGTGTTGATCACACTGGGCCTGGCGTTGGCCCTGTTTGGATGCAGCGGTGCCATCCGTGCGCTGGCGCTGCGTGCCGACTGGTGGGCGCGCGGTACGGCCGGGCTGTTGCTGCGGCTGGCGCTGTCGGTGGCATTGGGCGCGGCAGTGGCGCAGCTGCTGGTGAACATCGCGCTGCACTCGGCGCTGGCCTGGAACTGGGTGAGCCTGGGGCGGCAGACGGCCGACTTCAGCCCCAAGGCGCTGCTGCTCTACTGGTACACCACTGCGGTGATGCTGGCCCTGTGGGCAGCGCTTTGGGCAAGCCTGCACAGCCTGCGCCGGATACGCGGGGCGGAACTGGCCCGCCTGCGCGCCGAAGCCGAGCGCAGTGCGCTGGAACGCGATGCGCTGCGTGCGCGGCTCAACCCGCACTTCATGTTCAATGCGCTGAACAACCTGCGTGCGCTGATCCTGGAAGATCCTGAGCGTGCGCGCGACATGGTCACCCGCCTGTCGCGCACGCTGCGCCAGGCGCTGGCGCACAACCGCAGCGAGCAGGTCACGCTGGCCGAGGAACTGGCGGTGGTCGACGACTATCTGGCCATCGAGGCCATCCACTTCGAGCAGCGCCTGCAGGTGCGGCAGCAGATCGATGCCGATGCCATGCAGGCGCAGCTGCCTGCGATGGCGTTGCAGCTGCTGGTGGAGAACGCGATCAAGCACGGCATCGCCAGCCGCCCCGGCGGCGGCGAGGTGCAGATCCGTGCCACGCTGGACAATGACGTGCTGCGCCTGCAGGTGGACAATCCGCTGGGCAGCGCCAACGAGCCCACCCCTGGGCATGGCGTCGGCCTGGCGTACCTGCGTGCGCAGCTCGGTACGCAAGGTCGTTTCACCCTGCAGCCGGTCGGCGACCGCATGCAGGCCCTGCTGGAGATTCCGCAATGAGTGGCGTGCTGCGCGTATTGATCGTTGATGATGCGCGGCTGGCGCGGCAGGAGCTGCACACGCTGTTGTCGGCGCTGCCGTGGGTGCAGTGCGTGGGCGAGGCCGACGATGTGCCGGCCGCGCGCGAGGCGATCGCCACACTGGCGCCGGACCTGGTGCTGCTGGATGTGCAGATGCCCTCCGGCAGTGGCTTCGATGTGCTGGACGGGCTGGAGACGGTGCCGGCGGTGATCTTCGTTACTGCCTACGACACCTACGCGGTGCGCGCGTTCCAGGCCAACGCGCTGGACTATCTGGTGAAGCCGGTCGAGGCACCGCGCTTGTTGGAAGCGTTGCAGCGGGCGCGCCAGCGCGAGGTGGTGGCGGGCGAAACGCCGGAGCCGCGCAGCACGCTGGGCGCGCAGGACCAGGTGTTCGTGCGCGAGGGCGAACGCTGCTGGTTCGTGGCGGTCTCGGAGATCCGCCGGCTGGTGGTGGATGGCAACTACACGCGGCTGTGGTTCCGCGACCAGAACGCGTTGCTGACCCGCAGCCTGAGTGCGCTGGAAGCACGCCTGCCGCCGGATCTGTTCTTCCGTGCCAACCGCAACACGCTGGTCAACCTGCGCCGCATCCGAGGCGTGACGCCCAGCATCGCTGATGGTTATGACCTGGCACTGGACGACGGCAGCGAGGTGGAGGTGTCGCGCCGGCAGGCGCGGGAGCTGCGCGAGCGGATGGCGTTGTAGCTGCCGCTACCGCTCGGCACTGACGGGGCTGGACCGCCGGAGGCGCTTCATGCCTCGGCTGGCTGCCCCCTCAAGCGGGCCATCACCCCGCCACCGCCGTGCTGGATGACCAGTTCGAGCCCGTAGTGGCTGCACAGTCGCCGCATGATATCCAGGCCCAGACCGTTGCCCTCGCTGCCATCACGCTTGTCGAATGGCCGCGGCTCGGGCCAGTTGCCAAGGAAGGGCGAAGCACCTGCCGTGTTGTGCACCAGCAGCTGAGCGTCCTGCCATGCAATCAGGACCTGGCCCTGCGCGGTATGCGCGAACGCATTGCCGACCAGATTGGCCAGGACTACGCGCAGGGCCGCCTCGGGCGCGCGCAGCGTGGCCCCGTCGGGCACAGTCAGCTGTACCTCGACCGGCCGTGCAGCCAGCAACGGAGACTGCTCGATGATCACCCGTTCCAGCAGCGGCACAAGTTTGACCGGCGGAGCGCCGTGGCTGGCGGTTTCCTCGCGAGCCAGCGCCAGCAGCGCCGCAATGGCCTGCTGCAGCTGCAGTGCCGAAAGACGGATATGCTGCACATGCTGGCGGCCACGCTCGGACAGGCCCGACTCGCTGGCCAACTGGCCTGCCGCACTGGAGATGACGCTCAAGGGTGTGCGCAGTTCGTGGCTGGCATCGCGCGTGAACGCGTGTTCGCGGGCAACGAAGGCAGCGACGCGTGCGGACAATCCATCCAGGGCGCGCGCGAGCACGCCAATCTCGTCATCGTCGAAACGTGCTGCCAGGCGCACGCCGGGGCCTGGTTCCGGCTGCAGCGCTTCAACCTCCTCGACCAGCGCGTAGAGCGAGCGTGTGCTGCGATGGGCGAGCCAGATGCCGAGGACGATCGCCGCGATCAGGACCAGCAGTGCTGTGCCGGCAAGCAGCATTACGACCCGATCGCGGATCGGCCGGACCACCAGTTGCGCACTGACCTCCGAAACAAGCCAAGCAGGGCGGGCGCCGGCCGGGGGATCGATTCGCTTGAGATGGTAGTGCCGACCATCGACACCCGCGAACTCCGAGCGCCACGGTTCCTTTGCGAACTCGCTGCGCAGATCGTCGGGGAAGGTAGAGGGTGAACGATGCAGCTGGATTGCGGCATCGGCAGGTGTACGCCAGTCCCCTTCGAGCGCGTGCCAGGCGAGCTGAGCCCGTGCTTCACGGTCCAGTTGGGCGTTGAAGATGCTGTCTTCCACCACATACATGAACACCAGCGAGTAGGTGCCGAACACCATGGCGGTGAACAGCGCGAAGGCTGTGAATGTGATCAGCAGTCGACGGCGCAGGTGCTGGGTGGGCCGCGGTTTCATGGCGAAGCTTCCAGACGGAAGCCGACACCGTGGACGGTGCGCAGCATCTCGCCTTCGAACGGCCTGTCCAGTACCTGCCGCAACAGGTACAGATGCGAGCGCAGCGGATCGGAAGGAGGTGCTTCATCCCCCCACAGGCGTTGAACGAGCTCGCTGCGGGTGACGGTTCGCGGCCAGGCCTCGGCCAGTACGAGCAGGATGCGCTGCGGAACCTGTGCCAGCTCCAGCAGCAATCCCGCGCGCCAGGCCTGGCCGCTGCGGCGGTCGATGCTCAACGGTCCAATCTGCAGGAGGTTCGGTTGACCCACGCGATGGCGGCGGGCGAGGGCGAGACAGCGGGCGAGCAGCTCGGCATCGTCGAAGGGCTTGACCAGATAGTCATCCGCGCCCGCAGCGAAGCCCTGCAGCTTGTCGTCGATCGCATCGCGTGCGGTCAGCATCAGGATGGGGACGTGCCGATCACTGCACTCGCGCAACCGACGGCAGACCGTCGTACCATCGGTGCCCGGCAACCCGATATCGAGCAGCAGCACATCCGGCGGTGACGCCAGCGCCAACTGCAGCCCGACGTGTCCGCCAGCGGCGAAATCGACCAGATGGCCATGCGCCTGCAGCATGTCGATGATGGCCGAGGCCAACGGCAGGTTGTCTTCAATCAACAGCAGGCGCAGGCGCTCGGCGTCCATGGTCAGGGCTGCATGCGGGCCAGGAGAGCGTTAGCTTCGTCCAGACCGGGCTGCTTTTCCAGCACAGCCAGTACCTGCGAACGGGCCAGATCGGTCCGGCCCAGGCGCCAGTGCGCTTCTGCCATCGCGACCTGCAGCCTCGGCTCGTCCATATGCGGGCTGGCCAGCTGCATGATGGACAGCGCGTCGGCGGTTGCAGTGGCGTCCTTTGCTGCTTTCAGCTGGTAGAAACCCAGCATGCCGATCAGCTCGACGTGATGGTCGGACGGGCGCTGCGCCAGTATCTGCGCCGCCTGACCATCACGCTGCTGCAGGTGCTGCTCCACCAGCGCCATGCTGCGCTCATCGCGCCATGCCTGGCGTGCCAGTGGCACACGCCCGCTGGCGCGCACGAAGGCGTCAGCCAGTGCGGCGGTCGAGAACGGGTTCTGACCGGTCAGCAGGCGTCCATCGACTACGACCTTGGGCATCATCAGCGGTGCCTCCTGCCAGCGTGCGCCCAGCTCGCGCATGCGCGGTTCAAGCTGGAACGCGAACTCCTTCGCCCAACGTTTGCCGAACAGTGCTTCTTCTTCTTCCGTGAATCCGGTCATGGCGCGGCCTTCCACCATGGCCCGGCCATCGGGAAGGCGAACACCCACCAGTGCGGCCGGACCATGGCATACCGCCGCGACCAGTCCACCCTGCTGCCAGATTCCGGCAATCGTGGCATGCAGGGCCTTGTCGGCCGGAAGGTCGAACATGGCACCCTTGCCGCCGATCACCAGGACGCCCTGGTAGTCGCTGGCACGCAGTTGTGCAGTGGGCACGGTCGCGGCAAGCTTGCCCATGGCCTGGGAATCGGCAAGGACAGCTGCGTTGAAGGCCTCGGAGGGGTTGTACTTGTCAGCCTCGACGGCGCCGCCACGCGGACTTGCCACGTCGATGTCGAAGCCGTTCTGCTTGAGGATGAGCCAGGCCTGGGCGAATTCGTCCATCTCGAAGCCCGGACGGGTCTTCCCTTGGTCCCGGCCTTCGCTGCTGACGACGAGCAGCACGCGCGATGGTGCGGCAGACGCGGAGGATGGGGCCATGGCAGGGAGGAGAAGGACGGCCAGCAGGCCGGACAGCAGGGGGGAGCGGAAGCGGTTCATGCAGGACTCTCCGGGAGATGTGCGCGCACTGTGGCCGGCAAATGTGAAGCAGACTTCAAGCGCATCGACGGTTACCCTGAGGGCCTGTTCTCGTTCGTGCATGCCATGTCCATCGTCCTCACCGACTTCGCCCGTCCCCGCCTGTTCCCGCGCGTGCCGCGTGGCAACACCATCCAGGACTGTACTGCCGAGCAGTTCGAGGCGCACCTCAATGCGCACGCGCCGCTGAAGGTGCTCGACGGCTACGCGCCGTTCTGCAAGTTGTTCGTCTACGAGAACTGGACCAGCACGCGTTGCCTGACGGTGCCGGTCACCGAGGCCAACCGCCACCAGCTGCGCAGCGGCTACGAGGCGCGCAACCGCGAGGAACTGCCGGTGCTGGTGCGCTGGTTCGAGGGCGTGGAGTCGCCGCGCGCGAACTATCTGGTGGTGATCCTGTATAGCGCCGAGCAGCTGGCGAAGGAAGGTTCACCGATCGAGGCCGACTGGGGCATCGTCGGCTGCATCTATACCGCCGAACCGGAAGAAGTGCCGATGGCACCGATCACCATGATGCGCAATGCGCTGGGCGTGGAGGAGGGTGGTTCGGGTGTGCCGCTGGACCGGGAGGCCTACCAGCGCTCGGTGGCGTTCTGGGAGAACAACGCCAACTGGCGGCCGTGAGCCCACGCTGCGGCCGGACAGTCGGCATGTGAACAGGGAAGTTTGCAGCGGGGCGCTACCATGGCGGTGAATCAACGCAGGGAGCACAGGGATGGATGTTCGCAGTTGGATGCCGTTCGCATGGGTCGCCGCAGGCCTGCTGGCCGCGTGTGAGGGCTCTGCAGCAAAATACGATGCAGGCGCTGCCTGTGGGGCCCTGTCCGACGTGACGCCGATCCGTGATGCCGACGTGGGTTCACTGCAGGCGCAGGCAACGTCGGGGCGCTGCACGTTCCATGTGGAAGCGGATGACGCTGCAGCGCTTTCGCGTCAGCAGTTGTTGCTGCAGAGCGTGTCGGCGATCGCCTGTGGTGCGCCAGCCACCACCCGGCCTTCGCAAGGGGCTGCAGGCTTCGACCTGGAGATGCCTGCACGTTGCCCACTCTCTTCCAGCACGCCCTTGATTGCCCGGGAAGGAGGCTGGCACCAGCGGCGACTTTCGTCGGTCCCGACGTATCCTGCGGCCGCCATGCGCGAGGCCCAGCAGGGAGGTGTCGAGCTGATGCTGCTGCTGGATGCGCAGGGCAAGACCCAGGCGATCATCCTGTCCCGATCCAGCGGCTACCCGCTGCTCGATGCGGCGGCGCTCAAGCACGCGCGTGACTGGCGCTACGAGCGTGAAGCGGCAGGCAAGGCACCAAGCATGAGCCTGATACGCGGCACGGTCACGTTCAAGCTCAACTAAGGCGTCTGCAGGGCGGGCTCGGGCTTCCACTCCCACCAGGTGTAGTGGTATTCGCGCTCGGTCGCGCTCCATTGCTGCGCGCAGCAGGTGCACGTCAGCCGGTAGCATTCGCCCCAGCCGTCCTCCGCTTCGCCCCGTGCACGCAGCTGCACGTGACCTTGTTGCAGCAGCGGCTCGGGGCTGAAAAACACATAGGATGGGTAGAGCGCGCACAGGCAGCCTTCGTGTGCCTGCCAGTAGCGCAGCCGTTGCAGGGCCGCCTTGAGGTGCGCCTGGTTGCTGATCAGCATGCCGCCAAGGGCGATGCCTTGGCAGCTGCGTTCGATCGTATCCACATGCGCGACCAGCGCGTCCAACGATGAGGCGCTGAACAGCCGAGCGACCGTACGCGCGGCATCGTTGATGCGCGTTGCATCGCGCGAAAGCAGGTCCTGCAGCAGCACATCGGCCTGTGCATCGTCGAGCCGGGGTATCGGCGCTGCAGACCAGGGCCAGCGCATCAGCGTGACTTGCCGATGGCAGCGTAGTGGCCGGCAGTCAGTCGCAGCAGGTCGGTCGGCGCCAGTTCCACTTCCAGGCCACGGCGTCCGGCGCTGACATGCAGCGCGGGCAGCGCTTCGGCACTGGCATCCAGGAAGGTGCGCAGGCGCTTCTTCTGTCCGAGCGGGCTGATGCCGCCGACCAGGTAACCGGTCGCGCGCTGTGCGGCGTCTCCAGCAGCCATCTCGCATTTCTTGCAGCCGGCCGCTTCGGCCAGCGCCTTCAAGTCCAGCTGGCCGGCCACCGGCACGATCGCCACCAGCAGTTCGTGTGTCTCGGTGCTGGCCAACAGGGTCTTGAACACCTGGGCCGGGTCGAGGCCGAGCTTGTCGACGGCTTCGCCGCCATACGATTCGGCGTGGGCGTCGTGCACGTAGCTGCGCACGGTGTGGGCGATCTTCTCGCGCTTGAGCAGGTTGATGGCCGGAGTCATGGGTGAATCGTAGCGCGGGGTGGGGGAGTTGCCTTGACCGAGGCTACTACCAGGCGCAGCGCGGTGATAATGGACGGTAGACACTGCCTGGACATCGAACATGCGCGCTCCGCAATGCCTTCATGACCTGACCCTGGATGCTGAACCGTGCGCGGGACCGTACCCGCCGCAGGGCTTCTGGCCGGTCGCCGAAGGCGCACTGGGGAATGGCGATCTGTTTGGTCTGTACTGGCCGCTGGGGCGCGAAGCTGAGCCGCCGGTGGTCTGCGAGATGTTCCATGACGAAGGGCGCATGGTCTTCAGCCATTCCTCGCTGGACGCCTTCGTCCGGTGGCTGGATGCCGGTGGCGGGTGGGACGGTGACGATGAAGATCGCGATCCACCCGAGCACGAGGTTGCAGATGCGGATTCGCCGTTGCTTCTGGTTGAGCGCGCGCAGCGGCATGTGCAGGCCGGTGCACCGGCTGAAGCCATCGTGCTGCTGGAAGATGCCTGCAGCCGCTTTCCCGAGCTGCAGCGGGCATGGGCCATGCTGGCAGGGCAGCAGATGCGCCTGGGGCAGCACGCGGCGGCTGTGGCGTCGGCGCGTGCGGCGGTCCTGGCGAACTGGGCATTCGGCATTCCCGAGCCCGGTGTACTGCGGATTCTGCGTGCAGCCGATGCGGCCGGCGATCCTGTGCTGGCGATGGCCCAGCAGATGGGGTTTGCTTTCGGTGGCGCCAAGACCAACCCGGACTATGCCGTGATGCAGGCCTGCATCGAACGCTGTTGGGAGGCGGGTGACACGATGGCGGCGCTGCGCCTGAGCCAGAATCGCTGCTATGCGCTCAGCGCCGAGACCGTTTCATTCCAGCAGCGCGAGGGATTCGATTTGGCTTGCTGGCAGAGCGACTTCGTCGCGCAGTGCCAGAGCGCGCTGCAGGATGATCGGCAGCACATGTAGCGCCACGACCACCTGCTCGCGTCGGCAGAGGGGGGCGGAGCCCTTTCCTGCGGAAAGGGATCCGACCCCGGCACGATCAGTAGCGGTAATGGTCCGGCTTGAACGGGCCTTCCACCGGCACGCCGATGTAGTCGGCCTGTTCCTGGCTCAGGGTGGTCAGCTTCACGCCGATCTTTTCCAGGTGCAGGCGGGCCACTTCCTCGTCCAGCTTCTTCGGCAGCAGGTAGACCTTCTTCTCGTAGCTGTCCTTGTTCGCCCACAGGTCGATCTGGGCCAGGGTCTGGTTGGCGAAGCTGTTGGACATGACGAAGCTCGGGTGGCCGGTGGCGCAGCCCAGGTTCACCAGGCGGCCTTCGGCCAGCAGGAAGATCGCGTTGCCGTTCGGGAAGATGTACTTGTCCACCTGCGGCTTGATGTTCACGTGCTTCACGCCCGGGAACGCGACCAGCGCATCGACCTGGATCTCGTTGTCGAAGTGGCCGATGTTGCAGACGATGGCCTGGTCCTTCATCGCGCTCAGGTGCTCGATGCGGATGATGTCCTTGTTGCCGGTGGTGGTGACGTACAGGTCGGCACGGCCCAGGGTCGATTCGATGGTGTTGACTTCATAGCCTTCCATCGCCGCCTGCAGGGCGCAGATCGGGTCGATCTCGGTGACGATCACGCGCGCGCCGTAGGCACGCAGCGAGGCCGCGCAGCCCTTGCCGACGTCGCCGTAGCCGCAGACCACGGCCACCTTGCCGGCCAGCATCACGTCCATCGCGCGCTTCAGGCCATCGGCCAGCGACTCGCGGCAGCCGTACAGGTTGTCGAACTTGCTCTTGGTGACCGAGTCGTTGACGTTGATCGCCGGGATCAGCAGGGTGCCGGCCTGGGCCAGCTGGTACAGGCGGTGCACGCCGGTGGTGGTCTCTTCGGAGACGCCCTTCCAGTCCTTGACCACGCGGCCCCAGTAACCCGGGCGCTCCTTGGCGACGCGCTTGAGCAGGTTCTTGATGACCTGTTCTTCGTGCGAGGCAGAGGCGGTGTTGACCCAGTCGCTGCCGTTTTCCAGCTCGTAGCCCTTGTGGATCAACAGGGTCACGTCACCGCCGTCGTCGACCACCAGTTCCGGGCCGGTCAGGGTGCCGTCGGCCAGGGTGAAGGTCAGCGCGTCCAGGGTGCAGTCCCAGTACTCTTCCAGGGTTTCGCCCTTCCAGGCGAACACCGGGGTGCCGGTGGCGGCGATGGCGGCAGCAGCGTGGTCCTGGGTCGAGAAGATGTTGCACGAGGCCCAGCGCACGTCGGCGCCGATGTCCTTCAGGGTCTCGATCAGCACCGCGGTCTGGATGGTCATGTGCAGCGAGCCGGTCACGCGCACGCCCTTCAGCGGCAGCTCGGCCTGGTACTTGCGGCGGATCGACATCAGGCCCGGCATTTCGTGCTCGGCGATGTCCAGTTCCTTGCGGCCCCAGTCGGCCAGCGTGATGTCGCGGATCTTGTAATCACCTTCGGTGGAGAAGGTCTTGGCAACAGCGTTCATTCGTGTGCTCCGGTTGTGGGCGAGCGGGTGCTCGCATCTAGCCGGGCGCCGTTGTTACAAAGCCACCTTACCGAGCCTGGCCGGGCCTCATGGGATCCGGTCGCAGCGCCCCTCGGCAGGGGAGAACCCCCATTATATCGCGGCCCCGGCATGACATCCCGATGACCCAACCATCGGCAGGTGGGATCGCGTGCACGGCCTGTTAAGGTCGGTGTTTTCACGCATCACACAGGTGGAACGATGAGCATGCACGCGCGCCGCACACGGCGCTGGACCGGCCTGGTCCTGTCGATGGGACTGCTGGCGGTGGCTCCGCTGGCCTGGGCCGCGTCCCCGCAGCCCGCCCAGGTACAGGCCCAGGGCGTCAACGGCTACGAACTGCCTTCGGCGGCGCTGCAGGCGGTGGTGGACGCGCCGCGCGCGCCCTCGCTGTACCTGTCCCCGCGCCGCGACGTGGCCGCGATGATGCAGATGCCGTCGCTGCCGTCGATCCAGGTGGTGGCGCAGCCCGAACTGAAGCTGGCTGGCCTGCGCATCAACCCGCGCACCTTCTCCGACAGCCGCTTCAGCTTCGGCGAGAAGCTGTGGCTGATGAACGTGGCCGACGGCAAGGAACGGCAGATCAGCGGCCTGCCGGCCACGCTGTCGATCGCCAGCGTGATGTGGTCGCCGGACCAGAAGTGGCTGGCCTTCAACCAGGTCGACGCCGCCAGCGGCGCCAATGAACTGTGGCTGGTGGACGTGGCCGGCGGCAGTGCCCGTCGTCTGGTTGCCGGCCTGAACACGGTGATCGGCAGCGGCTACCAGTGGTTGCCGGACAGCCGCGGCCTGGTAGTCTTCACCCGCCCGGCCAACCTTGGTGCGGCCCCGGCCGCCGACGGCATTCCGACCGGCCCGGCCGTGCAGCAGACCAGCCAGGGCGGCGGCGTGGTGTCGATCCGCACCTACCAGGACCTGCTGAAGAACGAGGTCGACGCGCGCCAGTTCGATTACTACGCCACCACCCAGCCGATGGAAGTCAGCCTGGATGGCAGCACCCGCGCGATCGGCGCAGCCGGCATCTTCATCGGCTTCTCGGTATCGCCGGATGGTCGCTTCGTACTGCGCCAGCCGGTGCAGCGGCCGTACTCGTACGTGGTGCCGGTAAGCAGCTTCCCGCGCCGCATTGAAGTGATCGACCGTGCCAGCGGCAAACTGGTGCACACCGTGGCCGTGCGTCCGCTGGTGGAAGGCCTGCCGACCGGCAACGATGCCGAAGTGACCGGCGTGCGCGATATCAGCTGGCGCGGAGATGCCGATGCCACCCTGGTCTGGGCCGAGGCGCAGGACGGGGGCGACCCGAACAGGGACGCCAAGGTGCGCGATGCGGTGTTCATGCAGGCTGCGCCGTTCGACAGGCCGCCGGTGACCGTCGCCCAGCTGGGCAGTCGCTACGCTGGCATCAGCTGGGCCCGTGGCGATCTCGCACTGCTGACCGAATCGTGGTGGAAGACCCGCAGGACCAAGACCTGGTTGATCGCCCCGGACAACGCCGGTACCGAGCCACGCCTGTTGTGGGATCGTGACGCGCAGGACCGCTACGCCGATCCGGGCCGGGCGCTGATGGTCAGCGATGCGCGCGGTCGTTCGCTGCTGCAGACCAGCCCCGATGGCAGCAGCCTGTACCTCGCCGGCGCCGGTGCTTCGCCGGAAGGCGACCGCCCGTTCGTGGACCGCTTCGACATCGCCAGTGGCAAGGCCACGCGCCTGTTCCACTCGCAGGCGCCGAGTTACGCGCTGCCGGTGGCATTGCTGGACGACCAGGCCAGCTCGCTGCTGCTGAGCCGCGAGAGCCCGGACGAGCCGGCCAACTTCTACGTGCAGTCGCTGGCCGATGCCGGCGCCGCGCCGCGTGCGCTGACCCACTTCGCCCATCCGCTGCCGCAGCTGAAGGGCGTGCAGAAGGAGCAGATCCGTTACAAGCGCAAGGACGGCGTGGACCTGACCGCGACCCTGCTGCTGCCGCCGGGATACGACCCGAAGCGCGACGGCCCGCGCCCGCTGCTGATGTGGGCTTATCCGGGCGAGTTCAAGAGCGCGGCCGCGGCCAGCCAGGTCACCGATTCGCCGTACCGCTTCAACGCGGTCAGCTACTGGGGCCCGCAGGCGTTTCTGGCCAAGGGCTATGTGGTGCTGGCCAGCCCGTCGATGCCGATCATCGGCGAGGGCGACAAGGAGCCGAACGACACCTACATCGAACAGCTGGTGGCCAACGCGCAGGCAGCGGTGGATGAAGTGGTGCGCCGTGGCGTGACCGATCGCGATCACATCGCCATCGGCGGCCATTCCTATGGTGCGTTCATGACCGCCAACCTGCTGGCGCACACGCGCCTGTTCAAGGCCGGCATTGCCCGCAGCGGCGCCTACAACCGCACGCTCACCCCGTTCGGCTTCCAGGCCGAGGAGCGCAACTACTGGCAGGCGCAGGACGTGTACCAGAAGATGGCGCCGTTCAATTACGCCGACAGGATCAAGGATCCGATCCTCTTCATCCATGGCGTGGACGACAACAACTCTGGCACGTTCCCGATGCAGAGCGAGCGCATGTTCGCGGCGGTGAAGGGCCTGGGCGGCACCGCGCGGCTGGTGATGCTGCCGAACGAATCGCATGCCTACCGTGCACGCGAGTCGATCATGACCATGCTGGCCGAAAGCGAGCGCTGGCTGGAACAGACCATCGGCCCGGCCGAGCAGGGCAAGGCGAAGAAGAAGCGCTGATCCGCGCATGACGGCGGCCCCTGCAACGGGGGCCGCCATGACGCGACGGGGTAGAGTCGACTGTTAGTCGACTATCGCGCGCAGCGCGGGCTTTCGAAGATCTGACAGGAGAGCAGTCGACTGACAGTCGACTCTACCAAGTCGGTGTTTCCCGCACAGTGGTTCCCGTCGGAGCTTCCACTCCGGTCACATCAGGCGATGCGTGCAGATGAAACCATTTTTGCATCGCAGCACGATGCCCGTTCTGGTTTAGGCTTGGGGTCTGGATCCGTTGACCGAGGCCTGTGCGTCGCCGATGAACGAGTACCGCAGCAGCATCGAATTCGCTTCTCCCGATCTTCCGCTTCGCGATGATGTGCGCCGGCTTGGCGCGCTGGTCGGCGATCTGCTGGTCGAGCAGGTATCCGCCGCGTTCCTCGACGATGTCGAGGACGTGCGCACCCGCGCCATTGCCCGCCGCGAGAATCAGGCGCCGCTGTCCGAGCTGGCCGACGGCCTGGCCGGGCGCGCGCCGCAACAGGCCGAAACCATGGTGCGGGCCTTCAGCACCTACTTCCAGGTGGTCAACATCGCCGAGCGCGTGCATCGCATCCGCCGTCGCCGCGACTACCAGCGGGCCGGCACCACCGCGCCGCAGCCCGATGGCCTGCAGGACGCGCTGCAGCACCTGAAGGCGCAGGGCGTGGGGCTGGACGAGCTGGCGCTGTGGTTGCCCCGCATCGATATCGAACCGGTGTTCACCGCACACCCGACCGAAGCGGTACGCCGCGCGCTGCTGGAAAAAGAGCAGTTGATGGTGGCCAGCCTGGTCGACAACCTTGACGGCCAGCGCACGCCGGGTGAGGCCGCCGCCGATGCCGCGCGCTTCCGCATGGCATTGACCGCTTCGTGGCAGACCACCGATTCTTCGCCGGTGCGGCCCACCGTTGATGACGAGCGCGAGCACGTCGGCTTCTATCTGGTGCAGGTGCTGTACCGGGTGATTCCGGTGCTGTACGAATCGCTGCAGCAGGCGCTGCGCGATACCTATGGCGAAGAACTGCCATTGCCGCGACTGCTGCGCTTCGGCACCTGGGTGGGCGGCGACATGGACGGCAACCCGAACGTGGATGCCCATACCATCCGCAACACGCTGGATGCGCAGCGGCAGGCGGTACTCGCGCGCTACCAGAAGGAGCTGCTGCAGCTGGCCAGCCTGCTCAGCCAATCCACCGAGCGGGTGGGTGTCAGTGATGCCCTGCAGGCGCGCGTGGCGCACTACCAGCAGCTGCTGCCGCAGGTGCAGTCGCGCCCACGCCATGCCGACATGCCCTACCGCCTGCTCAATGACCGCATGCGCGCACGCCTGCAGGCCACACTGGATGACGGCGAAGGCGCCTACGCCGGTCCTGATGAACTGATCGAGGATCTGCAGCTTATCCTGGACAGCCTGCGCGCCAACCGCGGCGAACATGCCGGTGGCTTCGCCGTGCAGCGCCTGCTGTGGCGGGTGAAGACGTTCGGTTTCCACCTTGCGCGGTTGGACGTGCGTCAGGAATCGAGCGTGCATGCACGCGCGTTGGCCGCGGTGCTGGGCGGCGACGCTGCGTGGGAGGGCCAGGATGTACTGGGTCGCGCGCGCCTGCTGGCGCCGCATGCCGGTGGCGAGGTGCCTTTGCCAAAGGGTGAGGACGAAGGCAACCAGCGTTTGGATGCGGTGTTCGCGGCGTTGGCCGATGCGCGTGCGCGCCATGGTGGTGATGCACTGGGCAGCTACATCATCTCGATGGCACACGACCGCAGCGACGTACTGGCGGTGCTGGCACTGGCGCGCCGTGGTGGTCTGGTGGATGACAACGACGCGGTACCGCTGGATATCGCGCCCTTGTTCGAGACGGTCGATGACCTCAAGCGTGGCACTGCGACCCTGCGCGACCTGCTGGCCGATCCGGTGTACCGCACGCACCTGCGTGCACGCGATGACGTGCAGATGGTGATGCTGGGGTACTCGGACAGCAGCAAGGACGGCGGCATCGCCGCCTCGCGCTGGGGCCTGCAGCGTGCACAAGTGGAACTGCTGGAGGTGGCGGCCGAGGCGGGCATCCGCCTGACCTTCTTCCATGGCCGTGGCGGCTCGATCAGCCGCGGTGGTGGCAAGACCACGCATGCGGTGGATGCATCGCCGCGCGGCAGCATCGATGGCCGCCTGCGGGTGACCGAGCAGGGCGAGGTGATCCACCGCAAGTACGGCATCCGCGCGCTGGCCCTGCGCTCCCTGGAACAGGCCACGGGTGCCGTGCTGCGCGCCAGCCTGCGCCCGCGTGCGGCGGAGCCGCGCGAGGACGACTGGCGGCCGGTGATGGATGTGGTCGCCGGCTCCAGCAGCGAGGTGTACCGCGCCTTCGTCGGCCAGTCTGGCTTCATGGACTACTTCCGCACGGCCACGCCGATCGACGTGATCGAGCGGATGACGCTGGGGTCGCGCCCGTCGCGTCGGCTCGGTCAGGACGCAGCACTGGGCAACCTGCGCGCGATTCCGTGGGTGTTCGCCTGGAGCCAGGCGCGTGCGGTCATTCCCGGGTGGTATGGCGTGGGCAGCGGCCTGCAGGCGGCAGTCGATGCTGGCCACGAGCAGACGCTGCGCGAGATGGCGCGTGACTGGCCGTTCTTCCGCACCTTCCTCGACGACATCGCGATGGTGCTGTCCAAGGGCGATATCACCATTGCCGAGCAGTTCTCGCTGTTGTCGGGCGACCTGCACGGGCGCTTCTTCCCGCAGGTGCAACGTGAGCTTGAACTCACCCGGCATTGGTTGCTGGCGCTGATGGGCCAGCAGACGCTGCTCGACCACGATGCGCGGCTGTCGCTTTCGATCCGCCTGCGCAATCCCTACGTCGATCCGATCAGCGTGCTGCAGGTGGATCTGCTGCAGCGCTGGCGCGAAAGCGGGCGCGAGGATGACGAGCTGCTGCGCGCGCTGGTGGCCTGCGTGAACGGTGTTTCGCAGGGTGTTCAGAACACCGGGTGAAATGCATCCGCCGGGCATGGTCCGGCGAATTCGAAATGGTAGTGCCGGCCGCTGGCCGGCAACTGCGGCCTCGCTGGGTGCGGGGCTTGCCCCGCACACCCTCATTCCTCCGGCGACGGCGGGTTCGACGCCAGCAGTTCCAGATGGCGCTGTTCCATTTCCTGGCGCAGCTGGCGGCGGATCAACGCGGCGGCCTGCCGGCGCTTCTCATCGGACGTAGCCGGCTGCAGCGGCGGTACCGGCGTCGGCCGGCCTTCCTCATCCACGGCCACCATGGTGAAGAAGCAGCTGTTGGCGTGGCGCACGCTGCGCTTGAGGATGTCCTCGGCCACCACCTTGACGCCGATCTCCATCGACGAGGTGCCGGTATGGTTCACCGAGGCCAGGAAGGTGACCAGTTCGCCCACCGCGATCGGCTGGCGGAACATCACCTGGTCCACCGACAGGGTGACCACGTAGCGGCCGGCATAGCGGCTGGCGCAGGCGTAGGCGACCTGGTCGAGCAGGCGCAGGATCGCGCCACCGTGAACCTTGCCGGAGAAATTGGCCATGTCCGGCGACATCAGCACGGTCATGGACAGCTGGTGGGTTTTCAGTTCGGTCGACATGGGGCGATTGTATCGGCAACCGGTAGTGCCGGCCGCTGGCCGGCAACCACGCGATTGTTTCCGGAGGCCATGAAAAAGCCGGCCAGCGGCCGGCTCTACCGAAAAAGAGAAGGGCCGCGTGAGCGGCCCTTCGTGTTTCTTACTTCAGCTTCGCATCGGCGCGCAGGGCGGCGGCGCGGTCGGTCTTCTCCCAGGAGAAGGCCGTGGCGTTGACGGTCTCGCCTTCGCCGTTGAGGTAGCTGAACTCCTTCGGCTTGCGGCCGAAGTGGCCGTAGGCCGCGGTCTGCTGGTACATCGGGTGCACCAGGTCCAGCATCTTGATGATGCCGTACGGGCGCAGGTCGAAGTGCTTGCGGATCAGCTTCTCGATCTTGTCGTCGCTGATCTTGCCGGTGCCGAAGGTGGTGACCGAGATCGAGGTCGGCTCAGCCACGCCGATGGCGTAGGAGACCTGCACTTCGCAACGGTCGGCCAGGCCGGCGGCAACCACGTTCTTGGCCACGTAGCGGGCCGCGTAGGCCGCCGAACGATCGACCTTGGACGGGTCCTTGCCGGAGAAGGCGCCACCACCGTGACGGGCCCAGCCGCCGTAGGTGTCGACGATGATCTTGCGGCCGGTCAGGCCGCAGTCGCCCACCGGGCCGCCGATCTCGAACTTGCCGGTCGGGTTGATGTGGAACTTGGTGCCCTTGTGCAGCCACTTGGCCGGCAGCACCGGCTTGATGATCTCTTCGCGGACGGCCTCGATGAGGTCCTTCTGCTTGATGCCCGGGGCGTGCTGGGTCGACAGGACCACGGCGTCGATGGCCGAGACCACGCCGTTTTCATAGCGCAGGGTGACCTGGCTCTTGGCGTCCGGGCGCAGCCACGACAGCGGCGAGTTCTTCTTCTTGCGGATCTTGGCCTGCTGCTCGACCAGGCGGTGCGACAGGTGGATCGCGGCCGGCATGTAGCTGTCGGTCTCGTTGGTGGCATAGCCGAACATCAGGCCCTGGTCGCCAGCGCCCATTTCTTCCGGCTTCTTGCGATCCACGCCCTGGGCGATGTGCGGCGACTGCTTGCCGATCAGGTTCAGCACGCCGCAGGTGGCGCCGTCGAAGCCGACGTCGGAGCTGTCGTAGCCGATGTCCGTGATGACCTTGCGGGTCAGGGCTTCCAGGTCGATCCAGGCGCTGGTGGTGATTTCACCGGCGACGATGGCAACACCGGTCTTGACCATGGTCTCGCAGGCCACGCGGGCGCGCTGGTCCTGGGTCAGGATCGCGTCCAGCACCGCATCGGAGATCTGGTCGGCAACCTTGTCCGGATGGCCTTCGGAGACCGACTCGGAGGTGAAGAGATAGCTGGACATCAGGCGTAATATCCCTTGATTCGGATGGAAAGATGGGCGCGCATGATACACGGGGTGCGCCGCCTGTGCATTGTGAACCTGTACCGGTTGCCGGTGGTTAAGCCCATGTAGGCCCGGCAGGGGCCGTCCGGCCGGGATTGAGGCCCAGCCTCGAGGCCCAGTGTTCCACCAGCGTGACAACGTACCGGGCTGCTACCGGCCCGACTGCGCGGGCCACCTCGCCCGCCCCAGGACCGGCCAGCCGTCATCGTTCTGCCCAAAAACCGCCATCTGGCTGCCGCCTGCCGGGCGCAGGCTGTCGGCCAATCCGGCCGCCGGGCATGAGTGGATCTGCCATGCAGGAACTTGAACAGCGTCTCCAGCAACGCTTCCCCGATTGGTTCCATGGTCGTCGTGGCCAACTGGCCCGGCCCTTGCTGCGCAGCGTCGGCCGCTGGTCGCGGTTGGACCAGATCGAAGCCTTCCTGCAGCGCAGTTCAGGCCTGCGTGGCTTCGGCTTCGTCGCCGCCGGCCTGGAGTTCATCGACGGCCAGTACAAGGTGGACCCGGCCGCGCTGGCCAGGATCCCGGCCGGCCGCCTGCTGATCGTCGCCAACCATCCCTCCGGGGCACTGGATGCCCTCGCCCTGCTGGACGCGGTCGGCCGCATCCGCCGTGACGTGAGGATCGTGGCCAACGACCTGTTGGGGGCAATCGCGCCACTGCAGGACCTGCTGCTACCGGTGCGCATCCTCGGTGGCAAGGCTCAGCGTGGCAGCCTGCATGCCGTCGAGGAGGCGTTGGCCGCCGAGCAGTGCGTGATCGTGTTCCCGGCCGGCGAGGTCTCGCGGCTGTCGCTGCGCGGCATCCGTGATGGTCGCTGGCAGCGCGGGTTCGTCCGCTTTGCCCGCGCTGCCGGTGCGCCGGTGCTGCCAGTACGTGTGGAGGCACGCAACTCGGCCCTGTTCTACGGCGCCTCGACCCTGTTCAAGCCGGCCGGCACCGCGCTGCTGGCGCGCGAGATGTTCACCCGTCGTGGCCGTCCGCTGCGGCTGAGCATCGGTGAGCCGATGCAGCTGGGCAAGGGCGACGACCCGGGTGCACAGCTGCTTGCGGTGCGCCGCGCGCTGTATGCGCTGGGCCGTAATGGGGCGGCGGGCGATGCAGCTGCTGTTGCAGGCCCCGAGCCGTTGGCTGCCCCGGTGCCGCCTTCACAGGTGGCTGCAGGCATCGCCGCGGCGACCCAACTGGGCCAGACCGCCGACGGCAAGCAGATCCTGCTGGCGACCTGTACCGCCGATTCGCCGCTGCTGCTGGAGCTGGGGCGCCTGCGCGAGCTGACCTTCCGTCAGGTAGGCGAGGGCACCGGACGCAGCCGCGATCTGGACGATTACGACCCGCGGTACGAACACATCGTGATCTGGGACGCGGCCGCGCAGCGCATCGCCGGCGCCTATCGGATCATGCGTGGTGCCCACGCGCTGGCCCGGCACGGCCTGTCCGGGCTCTACAGCGCATCGCTGTTCCGCTATTCCGACGATGCCATCACCCACATTGCAGAGGGTCTGGAGCTGGGCCGCAGCTTCGTGGTGCCTGATTACTGGGGCAGCCGCAGCCTGGACTACCTGTGGCAGGGCATCGGCGCCTACCTGCAGTGCCGGCCCGGCATCCGCTACCTGTTCGGCGCCGTGTCGATCAGCGCAGCGCTGCCACGCGATGCACGCGAGCAGCTGGTGGCGTACTACCAGCGCTACTACAGCGGTAGCGCCGGCCTGGCCGAATCGAACCGCCCCTTCCAGTACTTCGCCGCGCCGCCGAGTTTCGGCGAACTGGATGCCGGTGCCGCGTTCGATGTGCTCAAGGCCAACCTGGCCGCACTGGGTACCGGCGTGCCGACGCTGTACCGCCAGTACACCGATCTGTGCGAACCCGGTGGCGCCCGTTTCCTTGCATTCGGTGTCGACCCGGACTTCAGTGATTCGATCGACGGCCTGATTGAAGTGGACCTGTGCGCTATCCGGCCGAACAAGCGCAAACGCTACCTGCGCGACGCGGGGACGCCGGCATGAGCGCGCTGGCGAACCTGTCGCCGCACCGGCGCGCAGTGTTCGTCTCCGACGTGCACCTGGGGTCACGTCATTGCCATGCCACCGAGCTGGCGCGGTTCCTCTCGCAGCTGCGCTGCGAACGGTTGTACCTGGTGGGCGACATCATCGACCTGTGGTGGATGGCGCATCGCCGTGCCAACTGGCGCCAGTCGCACAGCGAAGTCATCCAGGCCCTGCACGCGCTGCGCCGTGCCGGGACCGAGATCGTCTATATCCCCGGCAACCACGACGCCTCGCTGCGCCACGTGTGCGGTCTGATGCTGCCGGCCATGCAGGTGCGCCGTCGCGCCATCCATGTGACCGCCGATGGCCGTCGCTTGCTCGTTGCGCATGGCGACGAGTACGACGGCGTGACGCACTTCGGTGGCCTGCAGGAAAAATTCGGCGACTGGCTGTACTACCGGATCCTCACCGGCAACCAGGCGTTGAATGCGGTGCGGCGCCTGCTGGGGATGCGCTACTGGTCGCTGTCGGAATTCCTGAAGAAGCGCAGCGGCGCGGCCGAACGCTATATCGAGCGCTTCGTGCAGGCCGGGCTGGACGACGTGCGGCGGCGTGGCCTGGATGGCATCGTCTGCGGCCACATTCACCGCGCCGCGTTGATCGAGCGCGATGGCCTGGTCTATGCCAACGACGGCGACTGGGTGGAGAGCCTGACCGCACTGGCCGAAGACCATGATGGCGCGCTACGCCTGCTCGACCACAATGGGCAGACCCTGGTCGAACTTCCTGGCGCGCGGTTGTCGCAGGCGGCATAACCCGCTTTTGTAGAGTCGACTGTCAGTCGACTATCGCGCGTAGCGCGCGGTTTCCACTGCCAGACGGAAGAGCAGTCGACTAACAGCCGACTCTACAGACGCGGTGTTCGGGAGTGAGACGGCGCGCCCGCAAGCCGCTAGCATCGGCCCATGGATTCCCTGACCCAGATCGTGCTCGGCGGCGCCGTCGCTGCTGCCATCGCCCCGCCCGGCCATCGCCGTGCGGCCCTGCTGGCCGGTGCCGCGCTCGGCACCCTGCCGGACCTCGACGCTCTGTGGCTCGGCTTCACTGCCGCCGACCCGGTGGCGAACATGATCGAGCACCGCAGCTTCAGCCACTCACTGCTGGTGCTGCCCTGGGTGGCGGCACTGATCTGGTGGTTGTTCAAGCGCTTCGGCAATGGCCGCGTCGCGCAGTCACCGGTACGCTGGTTCTGGGTGATCCTGCTGGCGCTGGTCACCCATCCCGTGCTGGATGCGTTCACTGTGTACGGCACGCAGTTGTGGTGGCCGCTGCGCCCGCACCCGACCATGGGCTCCAGCGTCTTCATCATCGACCCGGGTTATACGTTGTGGCTGCTGCTGGGCTGCGTGCTGGCCTGGTTCGGCAGCGCTCGGCCCTGGGCAGGCAAGGTGCTGGGTCTGGCGCTGCTGGTCAGCAGTGCCTACCTGGGCTGGGGCCTGATCGCCAAGGCGCAGGTCGACCGTGCTGCCCAGCAGAGCCTGGCGGCGATGGGCCTGGGCGATGCGCCGCGCTTCTCGGTGCCAATGCCGTTCAACACCCTGCTGTGGCGCGTGGTGGCAATGACGCCGAACGGCTACGTGGTGGGCGACCGCTCGCTGGTGGCCGACCACGGGCCGATGCAGTTCGAAGGCCACGCATCCAACGTGCAGGCCCTGCGCGAAGCAGGGGGCATCCCGGCGGTACAGCAGCTGACCTGGTTCAATCGCGGCTTCATGCGTGCGCAGGTGGTGGACGGTCGGCTGGTGCTGAGTGACCTGCGCATGGGCCTGGAGCCGGACTACACGTTCAACTTCGCGGTGGCCAAGCAGGCTGATGGGCAGTGGCGGGCGATCACGCCCGAGCAGGTGCGGGTGGATTACAGCAGCCCGGCTGCACGCGCCGACGTCGGACGCCGGTTGGCCGCGATGTGGCAGCGGATCTGGCAGGAGCCGGCAGCACCGCCGGGTGCGGTCGACCATACCGCCGTGCATTGATCAGTAGATCCACGCCATGCGTGGATGGCGGGGGGCATCGGCGAAGGCAGCCACGCATGACGTGGCTCCACCGAATCAATACACCGTGGCGCGGCCCTGCACGAACGAATAGAAGAACACCGCGTTCGGGTCGTTCTGCACCAGACGGAACTCGCGACGCATGCCTTCCACGGTTTCTTCGTCCACCGATCCGGCCTGCAACAGCTGGTCGGCAGCCGACAGCAGCAGCTGTTCCCAGAACGCGATCATCGTCTTGCGGCGTGCCGGCTCGCGGTTATCCAGGTGGATGGTCTTGATCTCGGTGTGCACGTCGCGGAAGCCGCCGGCCAGCAGCAGGTTGCCCAGCTTTGCGCCGACGAACGGGTCGCCCCCGTGGTCGTACTGGAAATCGTTGAACGCCATCCAGTAGCGCCAGATATGCGGCGAGTACGGGTCGAGCAGGAACGAGGCATTCATCACCTCGGTGATGTACACCGGCGAACCCGGCGCCAGCACGCGGCGCACCTCGCTCAGTACGCGTGCTGGTGACGGCACGTGCTCCAGCACCCAGCACAGGAACGCCGCGTCGAAGCTGCGTGCCTCGAACGGCAGTTCGCCAGCATCGGCCTGCTGCAGGGTGTAGCGGTCGCTGCACCACGGTGTGCGCGCCAGGTTCTCGCGCGCGGTGGCCAGCTGTGTTTCGCTCAGGTCCACGCCGGTCACGTGCAGCTCGGGGAAGCGGCGCAGCAGGATCTCGGTCTGCGCGCCGACGCCACTGCCGACTTCCAGCAGGCGCCGCGCGCCGCTGTAGTCGATCTGGCCGAAGATGCTCGATTCCAGCAGCCGGGCCTGGGTCATCAGGCGCTGCTGTTCGGTGCCGGAAAATCCGTGCAGGTAGGTCGGGGAGGAAATCGGCGGGGTCATGGGGGCGGGCTCTTGTAGCGTCGAGCGTGATCAATGGAAGGGGCGCGTAGAGTCGGGGGGGGGGGGGGGGGGGGGGGGGGCCGGGCCCGCCCCCGCACGCCACCGGAGGGAGGAGCGAGGACAC
>NZ_JAWIRS010000009.1:71336-76299 GCF_036320005.1 Stenotrophomonas sp. SMYL11 | reverse complement strand
TGGTGGGGGCGGTTAGCGTCGCGCGGGCTCTACGCTCCAGAACCCCTGTCGAGCACGCTCGACTCTACGGTATGGAGCAGTCGAGCAAGCTCGACTCTACGGATCAAGGCAGTCGGGCGGGTTACGAGGGGCTGGCGCGGTCAGGCCGCCGAAGACAACGCCGGTTCCCCGGCGATCAGGCGGTCGAAGTACTCGGTGGTCAATGCGATCTGGCTGGCCGGATCTTCGGCACGGTTGACCACCGCGCGGAAGGCGGCATTCTCCGGCCGGTCCTTGGCATACCAGCCCAAGTGCTTGCGCGCGATGCGCACCCCCTGCGGCTCGCCATAGAACGCATGCAGTGCATGCAGGTGACCAAGCAGGATGTCGCGCACTTCCGCCAGTGACGGCGGCGGCAGTTCCTCGCCGGTGGCCAGGTAATGCGCCACCTCGCGGAAGATCCACGGCCGGCCCTGCGCCGAGCGCCCGATCATCACCGCGTCCACGCCGGTCTGCTGCAACACGAAAGCGGCCTTCTGCGGCGAATCGATATCGCCGTTGGCGATCACCGGAATGCGCAGCGCGGCCTTGATCTCGCCGATCGTGGCGTACTCGGCCTGGCCGGTGTAGTGCTGGTCGCGGGTACGGCCGTGCACCGCCAGTGCCGCGATACCGCTGTCCTCGGCGATGCGCGCGATCAGCGGACCATTGCGATGGTCGCAGTCCCAACCGGTGCGGATCTTCAGCGTGACCGGCACGTCCACCGCGTTGACCACGGCTTCGAGGATGCGCGCCACCAGCTGCTCGTCGCGCATCAGTGCCGAACCGGCCCAGGCGTTGCACACCTTCTTGGCCGGGCAGCCCATGTTGATGTCGATGATCTGCGCGCCGTGGTCCACGTTGTAGCGGGCGGCTTCGGCCAACTGCTGCGGCTCGGTGCCGGCGATCTGCACGCTGATCGGTGCCGGTTCGCCGTCATGGTCCATGCGGTGGATCGATTTGCGCGTGTTCCAGAAGCGCGGGTCGCTGATGGTCATTTCCGAGGCGGCCAGACCCGCGCCCAGCCGTTTGCACAGCAGGCGGAAAGGCTTGTCGGTGACGCCGGCCATGGGCGCCAGCACGACGTTGGGGGCAATGGTGTACGGGCCGATCTGCATGCGCCCATTGTAGGGCGCGGGCGGCGCTACGGCCGTGTCGGGGGCGTTCCGGTTCAGGCCGATCCGCACCCAGCTCATGCCGTACCGGCATCAACAGATGCTTGACGGTTGCTTCCGCCGCCCCCAAGGGCGGGCGATGGTAGGCGGCTACCCCAGGCTCTGCCAGGCCTGGCGGGCCTGCAGAATGCACAAAAAAGCCCGGGTGCCTGCGCCCCCGGGCTTCTCTACCCACGCATGGCGTGGATTTACTTTGCCTCGGAATCGGCCGGGGTGAAGCGCGGCATCGCCGCAGCGGCGCCTTCCTTCTCGGTGGAACGACCGGCGAACTGGTTGGCGAAGCGCACGTGGCGGGCGAACGGGGCGTCGGCCACCTGCGCCAGCGAGGCGGCCAGCGCACCGTTGAAGGCGTCACCGGCACCGGTGGTGTCGATCGCCTGCACCTGTTCGGCACCCACGCGGTAGTACGGCTGGGTATCGCCGCGCAGGTTCTCGTCGGCATGCGAGACGAACACGCCCACCGAACCCAGCGTGACCACCACGGTGCCGTTGCCGACCAGCTTGCGGCACAGCGCATGCAGGCTGGCACCATCCAGCGCGGCCACGTCGTTGGCATCCACGCGCTCACCGACATGGCGGCCGAGCAGGGCGGCGAACTCGGTCTCGTTCGGGGTGATCACATCGGCCAGCTTGAGCAGGCCGATGGTCGAGGGCGCATCGGCCGGTGCGGTGTTGAGCACGGTGGTGACGCCGGCCTCGCGGGCCGTGGCCAGTGCCGCTTCGATGGTCTGCACCGGCGATTCCAGCTGCACCAGCACCACCTTGGCGTGGGTCAGCAGGGCCTGCTGCTGTTGCAGGAAGTCGGTGCTGAGCGCGGCGTTGGCACCCGGGCCGATCACGATGGTGTTGCGGCCACGGGCATCGACGTAGATGCCGGCGGTGCCGGTCGGTTCGCTGCTGGCTTCGGCGATCAGACCGAAGCCGTCCTGCGCGGCCAGATCACGGGCGGTGGCGCCACCAGCGTCGTCGCCCAGCGCGCACACGAAGTGCGTGTCGGCGCCGGCGCGGCAGGCCGCCACGGCCTGGTTGAAGCCCTTGCCACCGGGGCCGGTGCTGTAACGGCCGGCAATGGTCGCACCCGGTGCCGGCAGCGACTCGCACCGCCACACGTGATCGACATTGAAGGAACCGACGACAACGACACTGCTGCTCATAGGGAATCTTTTCTCAACCAAGGGTTCAACTGAAGTGCGTCAGCACGCCGGCGATGGTCGCCGTCATGAAGGTGGCAATGGTACCGCCCAGCACGGCGCGCAGGCCGAACTTGGCCAGGTCGTGGCGACGTTCCGGGGCCAGGCCGCCAATGCCGCCGATCTGGATCGCGATCGAGCTGAAGTTGGCGAAGCCGCACAGCGCGTAGGTCGCGATCAGGCGGCCTTCTTCGGACAGGCTCACGCCGGCGATCTGGCCGTTCACGATCTGCGACAGCTCGGTGTAGGCCACAAACTCGTTGATCACGACCTTCTGGCCGATCAGCGAACCGACGGTGGTGGCATCGGCCCACGGGGTGCCGATCACCCAGGCGATCGGGGCCAGCACGTAACCGAAGATGGTCGACAGGTTGGTCGGCTTGCCGATGGCAGCGGCCAGGCCGGTCACATCGCCGATCCAGGTCAGCGGGGCGTTCAGCAGCGCGATCAGGGCGATGAAGGCCAGCAGCATCGCGCCGATGTTCAGCGCCAGCTTCAGGCCGTCGCCGGCGCCGGCAGCGGCCGCGTCGATGATGTTGCTGGAGGTCTTTTCGACTTCCATCTTCACCGTGCCGCGGGTCAGCGGGGTACCGGTTTCCGGGATCAGCAGCTTGGCCACGACCAGCGTGGCCGGTGCCGCCATGATGCTGGCCGCCAGCAGGTGCTTGGCGTAGAACGCCTGCTGCACCGGGTCGCCGCCGCCGAGCATGCCCACGTAGGCCGCCAGCACGCCGCCGGCGATGTGCGCCATGCCGCCGATCATCATGGTCAGCAGCTCGGACTGGGTCATCCTGGCGATGTACGGGCGCACGGTCAGCGGCGCCTCGGTCTGGCCGATGAAGACGCTGGCACAGACGCTGGTGGTTTCCGCACCCGACACGCGCATCACCTTGGTGATCGACCAGGCCATCACGCGCACGATCGCCTGCATGATGTTCAGGTGATACATCACCCCCATCAGCGCCGAGAAGAAGATGATGGTCGGCAGCACCTGGAAGGCGAAGATGAAGCCGTAGTTCTTGGTGTCCATCAACGAGCCGAAGATGAAGCCCGAGCCCTCGTTGACGTAGCTGAGGATCTTGACGAAGCCCTTGCCCAGCGCGTCGAACACATCGCGCCCGCCCGGCACCAGGATCACCAGCGCCGCAAAGGCGATCTGCAGGGTGATACCGGTGGCAACCAGCTTCCAGTCAACCGCGCGCTTGTTATTGGAAAACAACCAGGTGATGCCGATCAGCACCGCCAACCCGAACAGGCCGAAGCCGATCCTGCCCAAACCTTCGACCATGTGAGTGACTCCCCTGGGGCGTCGCGAAAAACGGGAAGCCTAGTGCAGGGCAGGGGCCGGGGCAAGAAAAAGCAGCGTGCGCGCGGCCATCGGTGCCGATCAGGCCAGCAACGGCAAGGGCTTGTGGCTGGCGGCGGCGGGTAGAATGGGGTTCGATCCCGGCCCGGATGCGGGCCCGCAGCAGGAGATTCGCATGCAATACCGTCGCCTGGGCTCCACCGGCCTGCCGATTTCCGCCCTGTCCTTCGGCGCCTGGGTGACCTTCGGCGACCAGGTCCCGCGCGATGAGGCCCGCAACCTGGTGGCCGCCGCCTGGGATCATGGCGTCAACTTCTTCGACAACGCCGAGGGCTATGCCAACGGCCGCGCCGAACAGGTCATGGGTGACGTGATCACCGACCTGCGCCTGCCGCGCGACGGTTTCTGCGTGTCCAGCAAGGTGTTCTTCGGCAGCGCCAAGGACCCGCGCCCGACCCAGCGCGGCTTGTCGCGCAAGCACGTGACTGACGCCTGCCATGCCGCGCTCAAGCGCCTGCGGGTGGACTACCTGGACCTTTATTACTGCCACCGCCCGGATCCGGACGCGCCGATCGCCGAGACCGTGCACGCCATGGATACCCTGGTACGGCAGGGCAAGATCCTTTACTGGGGCACCTCGGAGTGGTCGGCGGCGCAGATCCAGCAGGCGCTGGACATCGCCGAGGCGCACAACCTGCAGGGCCCGTCGATGGAGCAGCCGCAGTACAACCTGCTGCACCGCGAGCGGGTTGAGGTCGAGTACGCGCCGCTGTATGCCCGCGCTGGGCTGGGCACCACCATCTTTTCGCCGCTGGCCTCGGGCCTGCTCACCGGCAAGTACGACCAGGGCATCCCGGCCGATGCGCGGCTGGGGCGGGAAGGCATGGAGTGGTTGCAGGACCTGGTGCTGGGGGCCGACGCCGGGGCCCGCTTGGGCCAGGTGCGGCGCTTCAGCGAGGTGGCACGCGCGCTGGGCCATGCCCCGGCGACGCTGGCGATTGCCTGGTGCCTGCGCAACCCGAATGTCTCCAGCGTGATCCTCGGCGCCAGCCGGGTTAGCCAGCTGCTGCAGAACCTGCAGGCACTGGACGTGCTGGAGCAGGTCGACGCGGCCGGCTGGGCGCAGGTCGAAGCCGTCTTCGCCTGAACCCCGGGGCCGACCGGGCCTCGGGGGTCTCGGTCGGGCCGGCTCGGGCTCGGGCCTTGGTAGAGTCGAGGGGGTGTTGTGTCGGGGGAGTCACACGCGCGGCAGCTAGCCGGCAGCGAGACCACCC
>NZ_JAWIRS010000009.1:31438-71326 GCF_036320005.1 Stenotrophomonas sp. SMYL11 | reverse complement strand
GAGTTGGTAGTGTCCTTTTTTTGTCTACTGCTAAAACAACCCGCATTCGACAAACCCTCGACTCTACACACCTGTATCGCGATCCAATTGATGAAATCTATCGAATTTCAGAATTCGATCATTAATCCCATCAATGAAATTGAGAATGGTTGTTGATTGTCAACTGAGAATCATTATCATTTAACTCGTCCCTCGCACGAGTCCAGATGCTCATGAATGCTCAACCTGTACTGCTGCGCCCCGAAACGCTGACCCTCCGCGATCGTCCGGTCCGTGTCGTTCCGCCGGAAGAGGTCATCGACAGCGAAGCCCTGCTCAAGGGCCGTCGTGAAATCCTGATCCAGCACGGCGACCGCTTCTATCGCCTGCGGCATACCAGCAACGACAAGCTGATCCTGACCAAGTAATCGCGGCCTGGTCGCCCGCCTCCCTCCCTCCTGCCGGCAGCGCCGACAGGGTGGGCGACCCGTCCGCTCCCGCTCTCTCCCCCTCGGTCTACCGCGTGCACCTTCCGGGTGTGCCGGTAACCGGGGGTTCCCCTGCCTGACCGAATGAACCTGATGACCCGCCATACCGCCCTGTGTCTCGCTGTCTGGATGGCTTTGCCGCTGTCCGCCCACGCTGCCGCCGCCGCTGCGCCCGATGCGCGCGAATTCGATCGGGTGCAGGTCACCGCCACCCGCACCGAGCGGGCCGTGAGTGACGTGGCGGCCACCGTGGACGTCATCGACCGTGAGCAGATGGACCGGTACCTGGTGCAGGACATCAAGGATCTGGTGCGCTACGAGCCAGGCCTGTCGGTCACCCGCAGCGCGACCCGCTTCGGCCTGGATGGTTTCCGCATCCGTGGCCTGGATGGCAACCGCGTGCGCATCCAGACCGACGGCATCGTCATGCCGACCCGTTTCGACATCGGTTCGTTCGCCAGTTCCAACCGCAACTTCACCGACCTCGATACGCTCAAGCGTGTGGAGATCGTGCGCGGCCCGGCCAGTTCGCTGTACGGCTCCGATGCACTGGGCGGCGTGGTCGCGTTCGTCACCAAGGACCCGGCCGACTACCTCAAGGACGGCAAGAACAGCTACTTCGGACTGAAGTTCGGCTACGACGGCGAGTGGAAGGGCCTGCTCGGCGGTGCCACCGCTGCCTTCGGTGGAGAGCACTGGAGCGGCCTGGTCAATGTGAACCACCACCAGGGCCAGGAGACGGACAACAAGGGAACGGTGCGCAGCGACAACGACACCCGCACCGCGTCCAATCCGCAGGACCGCGACGGCCGCAGCCTGCTCAGCAAGCTGGTCTACGCACCGAGCGAAGACCAGCGCTTCCGCCTGACCGTGGAAGGCAACGAAGACACCACCGATACCAATGTGTTGTCGGCGATCGCCAGCGTTGCGCCGCGCCCGGGCGCACTTGCAGCCGCCACCGGCATGAAGTCCCACGACACCCAGAAGCGCACCCGCGTCTCCTTCGCCCACGAAATGGATGCGCTGGACCAGCCGTTCGCCGACAGCCTGCATTGGCAGGTGTACGCGCAGAACAGCGAAACCCGGCAGCAGACCGACGAGACCCGCACCGACGGCAGCCGCCGCCACCGCGTGTTCTCCTTCGACCAGCATGCCTATGGCCTGCAGGCGCAGTTCAACAAGGCGTTCACCACCGGCAGCGTCGAGCACGCATTGACCTACGGGTTCGAAGGCACGCGTACCGAGATCCGCCAGAAGCGCGACGGCTACCAGGTCAACCGTGCCGGTGTGGTCAGCAACACCGTTACCCCCGACACCTTCCCGGTGCGTGATTTCCCGATCAGCAAGACCACCGAGCTGGGCCTGTACGCGCAGGATGAAATACGCCTGGCCGACGGCAAGCTGTCGCTGGTGCCGGGCGTGCGCGTGGACCGCTACGAGCTGAAGCCGGAGGTGGACAGCATCTTCGCCGAAGACAACCCGACCACGGCCGTGGCGCAGCTGAAGAAGACCAGCGTGTCGCCGAAGCTGGGCATGGTCTGGCGCTTCACCGACCAGTGGTCGCTGTTCGCCGGCTATGCGCGTGGCTTCCGTTCGCCGCCGTACAACGACGTCAACATCGGCCTGACCAACGTGGCCTTCCGCTATACCGCCATCGCCAATCCGGACCTGAAGCCGGAAACCAGCGACGGCTACGAACTGGGCCTGCGCTTCATCGCACCGGCGGCATACGTCAGTGTCAGCGGCTACTACAACGACTACAAGGATTTCATCGAGTCCAACGTCGATACCGGCCGCAACGCGCAGGGCTTGACCGTGTTCCAGTCGCAGAACATCGCCGACGCACGCATCTATGGCGCGGAAATGAAGGCCGGTATCGAGTTCGGTGAACTCAGCCCGGCGCTGAAGGGCTGGGCGCTGCGCAGTGCATTGGCCTGGTCGCGTGGTGACAACCGGACCGATGACGAACCGCTGGCCTCGGTCGATCCGCTGCGTGGCACGCTGGGCCTGATGTACGACACTGATACCTGGGGCGTCGAACTGGCCGGCACCTTCGTGCAGCGCAAGAAGCGCCTGCCGCCGCCTGCTGCGCAGACCAATCCGAACGCACCGGCGCCGTTCGTCTACCAGCCGGCCGGCTACGGCGTGCTGGACCTGATGGCGCACTGGAACTTCGCGCCGGGTGCGACCTTCAATGTCGGCGTTTTCAACCTGGCCGACAAGCGCTACATCGAATGGTCGTCCATCACCCCGAGCCTGATCACCAATCGCGCACTGAGCGATCGTTTCAGCAGCCCGGGCCGCACCTTCTCCGCCAGCCTTGCCGTTTCCTGGTGACCTCATGAGCCGAGCACTGTCCGCACGCAGGAATGACTCCATCGCCGCGCCGTACAGCGCGGCCTGGCCGACCCCGGCACAGCTGGCCACGCTCGGCACCGTGCTGTGCCTGTACCACGCCGACGGCAACGAACTGGGCGGCTGGCGCCAGGCGGTGCGTGTACATGCCTGCCAGGGCGTGGACAGCGAAGGCCTGCGCGAAAGCCTGTGCTTCCTCGATGGCCGCGGCCGCTGCGTGTGGCGCCTGTACCTGCTGCCGGACAGCGACTTCCTGGCCTGGGACCGGCTGGTGGCCGCGCTGCCGCCGGGGCCCGAGCACGACAGCGATGGCAGCGTCGGCGAACGGCTGTGGCGGCGCCTGGCCGGTCATCTGGGTGGCCAGCGCTGGCGCCTGTGCGCGCTGCGCCTGCATGCCGCCGACGATGGCCGCACGCTGGCCGCCAGTCTGTCGACCCTGTCCTCGCTGGGCGCAGCCACCGCGCGCCGCATTGCACGGCTGGAAGGTGCCGAAGGCGAGCTGGCAATCGACGATTGCTGCTGTGCCGATGCCGCGCGGCGTCCGGCGCCGCGGATTCCCGGCGACCTGCCGCTGATCCGCCTGTGACTCACTCCTGATGGAACGCCTGTCGGCCACGGACGGCCTCTCAACGCATCTGCAACCCCGAAGGAAGACCCCGATGAAGCTCCAGACAGCCAGCGCCCTGCTTGTGCTCGCCGCCAGCGGCGTGGCCAGCGCGCAGCCCTCCGATATCGCCCGTGACCACAACAGCATCCTTGCCATGCAGGGTGAGTACACCGTGGATTTCGCCTTCGACGAGACCGTGCTGCTGAAGCCGGGCTACGAGCGCGCACCGGCGATGCGCAGCGGCGGCAGCGAAGTGGTCATCGTGGTCGAGGACACGCCGAAGCGCATCGTGCTGCAGCACCTGCTGCTGGACGAGAAGAGCGGCCACATCACCAAGCACTGGCGCCAGGACTGGGTGTACGAAGCACCGAACCGTTTCGAGTTCAGTGCCGACCAGACCTGGAAGGTGCGCAGCATTCCGGCGGCGGTGAACCAGGGCGCCTGGACCCAGTGCGTGTACGAAGTGAGCGACGCACCGCGCTACTGCGGCACCGGAAAGTGGACCTACACCAACAACGTGCCTAGCTGGAGCAGCGACCTGAGCTGGCGTCCGCTGCCGCGCCGTGAGTACACCAAGCGCAGCGATTACAACGCGCTGGCCGTGATCAACCGCCACACGCTGACCCCGAACGGCTGGACCCACGAGCAGTTCAACACCAAGGTGCAGCGCAATGCCGACGGCAGCCAGGTGGAGATCGCCCGCGAGTTCGGCTTCAATGATTACGTGAAGACCACCGAGGTCGATTTCACCCCGGCGCGCAACTATTGGAAGGCCACTGCCGGTTACTGGGCCAAGGTGCGCCAGCGCTGGGACGGCTTCCTCGGCCAGGCCCCGGGCGTGCACCTGAAGACCAAGATCGACGGCATGGCGATGATCATTCCGCTGTTCACCCAGGCCGAAGAGATCCAGGCCGGCAAGAAGGTGAAGGACAAGCAGATCGACGACGTGTTCGCCAAGTACGTGGAAAAGGCCCAGTAAGTCGAGCCCTGCTCGACTCATGGCGCGGATCCTCCGGTCAGGTACCGTGCCGCATATCCGCTTCTGGTAGGTGCCGAGCTTGCTCGGCACGCTCTTCGCCGGCGGTTGCACACCGCATCCACGCATGGCGTGGATCTACCGTGCCGCATATCCGCTCCTGGTAGGTGCCGAGCTTGCTCGGCACGCTCTTCGCCGGTGATCGCACACCGCATCCACGCATGGCGTGGATCTACCGTGCCGCATATCCGCTTCTGGTAGGTGCCGAGCTTGCTCGGCACGCTCTCCATCGGTGATCGCACGCTGCATCCACGCCATGCGTGGATGCCCTGCACTCAGGACACCGGCCCCCTCAAGGTGGTCAGGTCCAGCCCGGCGTCCTGGAAGGCACGCAGGGTGGCCTGCAGGCCCGCCTCGTCATCGCGGGTGCGGACGCCCATGACAGCTTGGTGGCAACGCACTCGATCCGTGCTGCAGGCGCTACGGTCCGGCAGCAGCAGCGCGGTCTGTGCGACGAGGATCGCCATGTGCGCCACTTCCTTTCTCGGCTTCGGTTGGCCCCGGTAGAACCGGTCGAACTCAGCACGCAGGCCGGCCACCACGTCGGCATCGCTGCGCGTGCGTGACACGCTGGCCGGAACCAGATAGGTCGGGTGGCCCTCGTGGAAGGCTTGCGCTTCATCGGCCAGCACCGTTTCCAGAACGAAGGCCTGCACCGCGTCAGGAACATAGCCCTCCGCCGCGCGGGCGCCTGCGGGTAGCACCGCGGTGAGCAGCGGGGAACTGGCCAGAAGGATGCGCAGACAGACGCCGTATTTCATCTTCATTCCTTGAACATCGGGAGCGCGGTGAACGAGGTTCCGCTTCCGGACGATCTGATCGGGTGGGGCGCGCAGCATAGCGCCCCACCCGAGCGTGTCACGATCGCGTCAGGCTTCGCGCAGGGCCAGTGCCGGTGGCGTATGCAGGATCGCGCGCGTACCCCACCAGCCTGCCAGCAGGCTCAAGCCGATGCCGACCACGCCGCCGATCAGCAGGCCCGGCCACGGCGGCAGCAACGGCAGCTCGAACACCTTCTGCGAAACCACCACGCCGATCGCAGCGGCCGCGCCCACCGCCAGCAACGCCGCCAGCGTGCCCAGCGCACCGAATTCCACGAGCACCGCGCCGCGCAGCTGGCGCCGGGTCGCGCCCAGCGTGCGCAGCACCGCGCTGTCGTAGCGCCGTTCGCCCGCCGTGGCCTGCAGCGCGGCCAGCAGCACCAGCACGCCGGCCAGCAGACTGAACACCATCACCAGCTGCACCGCCTGTGCCACCCGTTCCATCACATCGCGCACCTGCGAGATCACTGCGTCCACGTCCAGCAGCGACAGGTTCGGCTGCGCACGGACCAGCTCGCCCAGTCCGGCTGCCTTGCCGGCCGGCAGATGGAACGCCGACAGCAGGTTGTGCGGCGTATCGCCCACCGCGTTCGGGTTCAGAAGCACGAAGAAGTTCGGACGGAAAGTGTTCCAGTCGGCCTTGCGCACGCTGGTGACAGTGAACTCGCGTTCCTGCTCGCCCACCGCAATGGTGATGCGGTCGCCGGGTTGCACGCCATAACGCTTGGCCCAGCCGATTTCCACCGAGGCTTCGGCGGCGGTACTGTCTGCCTTCCAGAACGTACCGTTGACCAGCGTGTTGGCTGGCGGGAAGCTGCTGCGCCAGCTGAAGTTCAACGGCCGGTTCTCGTCGTCGTCATCGCGCTGGCCTTCGCCCTGTGCCGGCTGCCCGCTCTGTTCCGGCGAGCGGTCCACGCGCAGCGGCGGCTTGCCGTTGATCGCGATCAGGCGGCCAGTGGCCATCGGTTCGATGCCGGCGTCGTTGGCGCCCAACCCGCGCAGTGCGGCCAGCACGCTGTCGCGCTGTTCGGGCTGGATGTTGATCAGGAAGTAGTTCGGCGTATCCGCGGGCAGTCGCTCGCGCCACTGCTGCAGCAGGCCGGGGCCGGTCACCGCCAGCAGCAACAGCGCGCACAGCGACAGCGACAGCCCGACCAGCTGCATCACCGCCAGTATCCGGCGCCGGGTCAGCGCGGCCAGGCCCAGCCGCCAGTGGCCATGCAGGCGGTGCTGCAGGCCGCGCAGCAGCTGCAACAGCATGAAGCCGACCACGCCGGCCGCCACCGCCAGCGCGGCCAGGCCGCCCAGCACCCACAGCGCCAGCTTGAGGTCGCCGGTGACCTGCACCGCCAGCAGCAGACTGGCCGCCAGGGCAGCCACGTAGGCCAGCAGCGAGGCCGGCGGCAGGGCGGCGAAGGAACGGTTGAGCACACGCATCGGCGGCACCCCGCGCAGGCGCAGCAGCGGGGGCAGGCCGAAGCCGAACAGCAGCAACAGCCCGATGCCGGCACCGGTCAGCGCAGGCATTGCCTCTGGCAGCGGCAGGCGCTGCGGCACCAGGCTGCCCAGCACCTGCACCAGGCCTTCCTGTGCAGCCATGCCCAGGCCGATGCCGAGTGCGCAGGCCGGCACCGCCAGCATCAGCAGCTGCAGTGCCAGACCGGACAGGATGTCGCGCTGGCGCGCGCCCAGGCAGCGCAGGATCGCCACTTGGTCGATGCGGCGCAGGGCGAAGCGGTTCGCCGCCAGCGCGGTCGCCACGCCGGCCAGCAATACCGCCAGCAGCGCGCTGAGGCCGAGGAAGCGCCCGGCCAGGTCGAAGGCCTGGCGCACGCCACGCTGGGTGTCGTCCACGCTCAGCAGGCGCAGGCCCTTGACCTGCGGCAGCAACCACTGGCGCAGCGCGGCAACCTGGTCGGCCGGCCCGGCGAACATCAGCCGGTAGTTGATGCGGCTGCCCGGACCGAGCAGGCCGGTGCCTTCCACATCGGCGCGGTTGACCAGCAGGGTGGGGGAAAGTGTAAGCAGGTCGCCGCCGGTATCCGGCTCGGCCTCGATGATGCCGGCGATGCGCAGCGTGCCAGCGCCGAATTCAAGGTCGTCACCGGCTTTCAGGCCCAGCCCCTGCAGCAGGCGCGGGTCGGCATAGGCCTGGCCCTTGGCCGGCATGCCGGCGTTGGCGATCAGGGCGCCACCGGGCGTGGCCCGCACCCGCAGCGTGCCGCGCAGGGGATAGCCGGCTGCCACGGCCTTGATGCTGGCCATCTGGCTGGCCTCGCCATGGAACAGCACGCTGCCGAAGCTGGCGATGCGGGTATGCGCCAGACCGCGTCGCTGCGCTTCTTCGGCGAACGCCTGCGGTGGGTCGTCGCGCCCGGCGATGCCGAGGTCGCCGCCAAGCATTTCCGCTGCGCTGCCGGTCAGTGCCAGGTTGACCCGGTTCACCAGCGTGCCGACCGCGGTCATCACCGCCACGCCCAGCACCAACGCGGCGAACACGGTCAGCAGGTCGCCGGCCAGCGCCTCGCGGCGCAGCGCGCGCCACGCATGCCGCAGCAGGTTCATGCCTGCGCCCCGCGCTCGACCGGCAACAGGCGGCCGTCGTCGATGCGGTGGATGTACTGGCAACGCTGGGCCAGGCGCAGGTCGTGGGTGACCAGCACCAGGGTGGTGCCGCTGCCGGCGTTGAGTTCGAACAGCAGGTCGCTGATGTGCTGGCCGGTGGCGTGGTCCAGCGAGCCGGTCGGTTCGTCGGCGAACAGGATGCGCGGGCGCGTGACGAAGGCACGTGCCAGTGCCACGCGCTGCTGCTCGCCGCCCGACAACTGGCGCGGATAGTGGCGGGCGCGATGGGCCAGGCCGACCTGGGCCAGCACTTCATCGACCCGCGCCCGGTCTTCGCGCCCGGCCAGTTCCAGCGGCAGCGCGACATTCTCGGCGGCGGTCAGTGCCGGCAGCAGGTGGAAGCTCTGGAACACGAAGCCGACCTCACGCGCGCGCAGCTGGGCGCGGGCCTCCTCGTCCAGCGCCGCCAGGTCCTGGCCGGCCAGCGCGATGCGGCCGCGGCTGGGCAGGTCCAGCCCGGCCAGCAGGCCGAGCAGGGTGGTCTTGCCGGAACCGGAGGCGCCGACGATGGCCGCACTGGTCCCTTCATGGACGGTCAGGGTGATGTTGTCCAGTATGTGGACTTCACCCTCCGGGCCCTGCACGGATTTGCCGACCTGGTCGACGGCGATGGCAACGGACGCGCTGCGGGGGGACAGGCTGTCGATGAGGAGACTCCAATGCGCAAGATGGGATGGAGCCGGCGAGCCGGCGTGATGATGGTGCTGCTGCTAGGGTTCCTGCTGCTGCCCGGGCTGGCCTGTGCCAAAGGTCCGGCCGGCACCGTGCTGGTGCTCGGCGACAGCCTCAGTGCTGCCCACAATATCCCTGCCGACGCCGGCTGGGTCAGCCTCCTGCAGCAGCGGGTCAGGCAGCAGTCGAAAACCCCGGCGCGCATCGTCAACGCCAGCATGAGCGGGGAAACCACCGCCGGCGCGCTGACCCGCCTGCCCGCCCTGCTGGCGAAGGAAAAACCGACCGTGGTGGTGATTGCCCTCGGTGGCAACGATGCACTGCGCGGGCTGACCCCGGCGCAGGTGCAGGGCAACCTGGAAAAGATGGTGCAGGCCAGCCAGAAGGCCGGTGCCAAAGTGCTGCTGCTGGGCATCGATGTGCCGCCCAACTACGGGCCAGCCTATCGCCAGCGCCTGGCGGCGGCCTACAAGGCGCTGGCCACGCAGTACAAGGTGCCGCTGCTGCCCTTCCTGCTGGAGGGCGTGGCCCTGCAGCCGGGCATGATGCAGGCCGACGGGCTGCACCCGACCGCACAGGCGCAGCCGAAGGTGCTGGACAACGTCTGGCCGCTGCTCAGGCCGCTGCTCTGAACCGTTTCTTTACCTCTTGACGGAACTTCACATCGCGTCCACCGTCGATCCGGCATGTTTCACAAAGCTGAAGTTAGAGGGAATCACATGCGTCAGACGAAGGAGACCTCCGGCTTGGTGCTGGTGGTCGAAGACAACCGCAACATCTCCGAGATGATCGGGGAATACCTGGAAGGTCGCGGCTTTGAAGTCGACTATGCACAGGACGGCCTGGATGGCTACCGCCTTGCGGCGGAAAACAGCTATGACGTCGTGGTGCTCGACTTGATGTTGCCGCGCCTGGATGGCATCGAAGTGTGCCGTCGCCTGCGCAACGATGCGCGCAAGTCCACCCCGGTGCTGATGCTCACCGCACGCGACACGCTGGACGACAAGCTCACCGGCCTCGGTTTCGGCGCCGATGACTACCTGACCAAGCCGTTCGCGATCCAGGAGCTGGAAGCCCGCCTGCGCGCGCTGATCCGCCGCGAACGCCGCCAGGTGGGTTCGGAAGTGCTGAAGGTCGCCGACCTGGTGCTCGATCCGGTCAGCATGCGTGCCACCCGTGCCGGTACCGAGCTGCAGCTGTCGCCGATCGGCCTGCGCCTGCTGACCATCCTGATGCGCGAATCGCCGCGCGTGGTCACCCGCCAGGAGATCGAACGCGAGATCTGGGGCAACGGCCTGCCGGATTCGGACACCCTGCGCAGCCACCTGTACAACCTGCGCAAGATCATCGACAAGCCGTTCGACCGTCCGCTGCTGCATACCGTGCAGAGTGCCGGCTACCGCATTGCCGACATCGCCCAGCCGATGGCCTGAGCAGGCCCGCGCCGGTGCAGCCGCAGGCCGGGCCGGGCTGCGGCCAGGCACCAGGGCAGGGGATGACCGTCCGGCAGTGCCGCCGGTCATCGCCCGTGCATCCCAACGGCGCGGTGCGCTGCCTATAATCGCAGCGCTCTGACCGGGACCCCGCAATGCCGCACGGCCTGCCGCGCAAGATCCGTATCGCTTTCATCCTGCAGGCAGTGCTGGCCAGCCTGGGCATCCTGCTCGGTGCGTGGCTGGTTTCGCTGGTGATCAAGCACAGCCTGGTCGGCGCCGCCCTGCGCGAGGAGGCGGCGTACTTCTGGACGTTGCACGAGGCCTCGCCGGTGCAGCCGCCACCCAACACCCAGAACATCCGTGGCTACCTGCTGGAAAGCGGGCAGTCGGCCCTGTCGTTGCCGGCCAATCTGCGCAACCTGGAGCCCGGCTTCCACGAACTACCCAAGGACGACCAGCTGGTGCTGGTCGATGTGCGCCCGGCCGGCCGCCTCTACCTGGTGTTCCTGCGTTCGCGTGCGGAGATGCTGGCGTTCTGGTTCGGCATCGTGCCGGTGCTGCTGACCCTGCTGGCGGTGTATGGCGCCAGTTGGGTCACCTATCGTGCTTCCAAGCGCCTGGTATCGCCGGTGAACTGGCTGGCGCGACGCGTCTCGCGCTGGGACCCGGGCCACCCGGAGGCGGCCGACCTGGAGCCGAACAAGCTGCCGGCGGACATGCAGGGCGAGACCCGCCAGCTGGCGGCCGCACTGCATTCGCTGGCCAACCGGGTCAGCGCGCACGTGGCGCGCGAGCGCAATTTCACCCGCGATGCCAGCCATGAACTGCGCACACCGCTGACCGTCATCCGCGTGGCCAGCGACATGGCGCTGGGCGATGACAGCCTGGAGCCGCGCCTGCGCCGCAGCCTGCAGCGCATCCAGCGTGCCGGCCGTGACATGGAGGCGGTGATCGATGCCTTCCTGATCCTGGCCCGCGAGGCTGACGTCGAGCCCCAGGTCGAGTTGTTCGACGTCAATGACATCGTCCGCTATGAAGTGGACAACGCCAACGAACTGCTGGGTACGCGCCCGGTGTCGGTGCACCTGCACAGCGATGGCCCGGTGCAGCTGCATGCGCCGCCGCGGGTGCTGCAGGTGGTGGTCAGCAATCTGGTGCGCAACGCGTGCAGTTACACCGATGAGGGGCGCATCGACGTGCATGTGCACAACGACCGGGTGGTGGTGCGCGATACCGGTATCGGCATGTCGGCCGACGCACTGTCGCGGGCCTTCGAGCCGTTCTACCGCGCCGAGCCGAGCCGCCCGCAGGGCACCGGCCTGGGCCTGTCGATCGTGCGCCGGCTGTGCGACCGCTTCGGCTGGAAGGTCAGCCTGGCCAGCGAGCCGGGTCAGGGCACCGAGGCCACGGTGATCTTCCGCTGACGCGGCTCCAGCTGCCGCGGTAGATGCCGACCTTGGTCGGCGCTTTCAACAGGATTCACGCCGGTGCCCCATGCCAACCAAGGTTGGCAACTACCGGAGCACACGCGTTGTCGCGGTAGCGCCGGGCCATGCCCGACGCAGGCCTGCTTCAATCGCACTTCACCTTCGGTCCCAGCGCCCTGGTCCAGATCGCGTAGCCAGCCGGGGTCATGTGCAGCATGTCCTCGCGGAACAGCGTCGCGTCCGGCTGTCCATCGGCGCCGAGCATCGGCGTGTAGACGTCGGTGAAACCGGTGTTGGGCAGCTTGGCCAGGGCCGCCTTGATCAGCGTGTTGGCCTCGTTGATCGCCGGCAGCAGGTGCGCACGCGACGGGCTAGGCTTGATCGACAGGTACTCCACCTTCGTCTTCGGCAGGTCGCGATGCACGCGCTGCACGAAGGCAACCACATCGTCGCGCACCTGCACGGCGCTGCGGCCGCTGTTGAGGTCGTTGTCGCCGGCGTAGAAGAACACCTTGCATGGCGCATACGGCACCACGATCTGGCCGGCATACCAGGTGCTGTCGCGCACTTCCGAACCGCCGAAGCCACGGTTGAACACCGGCTGGCCGGGGAAGTCGGTGGCCAGGCTCTCCCACATGCGGATCGAGGAGCTGCCGATGAACTCGATGCCGCCCCGTGGCGGCGGGCTGGCCTGGTCGGCGCTGGCAAAGTGGGCCATGTCGCCGGCCCAGGCCACGTTGGAGACCTGCTCGGGCACGCGCGGCGGCTTGGCCGGGCTCAGCGCCTGGGCCAGGGGGGCGGCGGTCAGCAGGCCCAGCATCAGCAGGCAGGTACGGCGACGGGACATCAGGCGCTCCAGCAGAAGGGGAAAGTCATCATAGAAGCTTGGGCGGGCCGGGGCTTGCCCCTGGCAGTCCATTCACCGGGCCGGTGCCGGGATGCGGCTGGCGGCCTTGTGGCAAAATGGCGGCCATCTGCCTATCCCTGTGCACCCATGATTCCCTGCCGTGCGTCTGAGCGGTCGCTGCGCCGCGCCCCTGTTGCTGGATGTTCCACCCGTGGCTGATCAGTTCGGCCATCTGCCCCGCGGCCCGCGCCGCATCTTCCAGGCCGCCCGCTGGTCCTGGCAGGGCCTGCGCGCCGCCTGGCTGCATGAGTCCTCGTTCCGGCTGGAGGTCTACCTGCTGATCCTGCTGACCCCGGTCGCGGTCTGGCTTGGCCAGACCCCGGTCGAGCGCGCGCTGCTGATCGGCTCGATGCTGCTGGTGCTGGCGATGGAACTGGCCAACTCGGCCATCGAGGCGGTGATCGAACGTTACGGCAGCGAGATCCACGAACTGGCCGGTCGCGCCAAGGACATGGGTTCGGCGGCGGTCTTCGTGCTGATGATGAACGTGCTTCTGTGCTGGGCGCTGGTTGTGGTCCCGCATGCAATGGCCGGCAATTACGGCTGATCCCATTCCCCCACTGTCCTGAAGAGTTTCCATGTCCTTTGAGTTCCTCGCCGACCCCAATGCCTGGGTGACCCTGTTCACCCTGAGCGCACTGGAAATCGTGCTCGGCATCGACAACCTGGTGTTCATTTCCATCGCGGTCAGCAAGCTGCCGGAAGAGCGTCGCCCGTTCGCGCGCAAGCTCGGCATCGCCGTGGCCTGCATCACCCGCATCGCCCTGCTGGTGTCGCTGGCCTATCTGGCGCACATGTCCGCCAACCTGTTCACCGTGGCCGGCATGGGCATCTCCATCCGCGACCTGGTGCTGATCGTCGGTGGCCTGTTCCTGATCATCAAGGGCTACATGGAGATCAAGGAACTGATCACCGGTGGCGAAGACGAGAACCCGGCCACCAGCAAGGCCTCGGGTGTATTCGGCATGGTCATCCTGCAGATCGCCATCATCGACATCGTGTTCTCGCTGGACTCGGTGATCACCGCCGTCGGCATCGCCGATCACATCCCGGTGATGGTCGCCGCCATCCTGCTGTCGGTGCTGGTGATGCTGCTGGCCGCCAACCCGCTGGGCCGCTTCATCGATGCCAACCCGACCGTGAAGATGCTGGCACTGGCCTTCATCCTGCTGATCGGTGCGGTGCTGATCCTGGATGGCCTGGACGTGCACGTGCCCAAGCCCTACATCTACGCCGCCATGGGCTTCTCGGTGCTGGTGGAATGGCTGAACCTGCTGATGCGCCGCCGCGCGCGCGAACACCACGTGCCGGGTGCCGGCGACTGGTAAGCAGATCACAGGCAAATGTGTCTCCCAGAACCCCCGGCCAGCGCCGGGGGTTCTGCGTTATGGGACCCATTGGGCTCGCCGGGCCATACCCGGCGGGGCGGTTCCCGCCAGCTGTGAATTGAGATCAACAGTGTTTTCCCGGGGCGAGGCTTAATCCGGGCCGACAAAGCGCGCAGGCTACGCGCTCTTTTCCAGGACCTGCCCCACGCAGGATGACCCCATGAACTCCAGAGTCGCCTTGTTGGCCCTCGCCGTCGGCGCTTTCGCCATCGGCACCACTGAATTCGCGCCGATGGGCCTGTTGCCGGTCATCGCCGACGGCGTGGGCGTGAGCATCCCCACCGCCGGCATGCTGATCACCGCGTATGCGGTGGGCGTGATGCTGGGCGCCCCGGTGATGACCCTGCTGATGGGCCGTTTTGGCAAGCGCACCGCGCTGATGCTGCTGATGTCGATCTTCGTGGTCGGCAACCTGCTGTCGGCGCTGGCCCCGAACTACGGACTGCTGTTGCTGTCGCGCCTGGTCACCAGCCTCAACCACGGTGCCTTCTTCGGCATCGGTGCGGTGGTCGCCGCCAGCCTGGTGCCGAAGGACAAGCAGGCCGCGGCCGTGGCCACCATGTTCATGGGCCTGACCATCGCCAATATCGGCGGTGTGCCGCTGGCCACCTGGGTCGGCCAGCAGCTGGGCTGGCGCCTGTCCTTCGCCGGCACGGCGGTGCTGGGCCTGGTCGCGATCACCGCGCTCGGCTTCGCGCTGCCGGCATCTGCACCGGGGCCGCGCCCGGACGTGCGCCGCGAAGTGAGAGCGATCCTGCAGCCGCAGGTGCTGCTGGCGATGGCCACCACCGTGCTTGGCGCCGGCGCGATGTTCACCCTCTATACCTACGTGGCGCCGGTGCTGACCGAACTGACCAGTGCCTCCAACGCCTTCATCGCGATGTCGCTGGCGCTGATCGGTATCGGCTTCACCTTCGGCAACGGCATCGGTGGGCGCATGGCCGACTGGTCGCTGGATGGTGCCACCCGCATCCTGCTGGCGGTCCTGGCCGTGTTGATGTTAGTGCTGCCGCTGGCTTTGATGAGCCACGTTACCGCAGCGCTCGGTGTGCTGCTGTTCGGCGCGGCGACTTTCGCCATCGTGCCGCCGTTGCAGATCCGGGTGATGCAGGCGGCCAGCGAGGCGCCGGGCCTGGCGTCGTCGATCAACGTCGGTGCGTTCAACCTGGGCAATGCCGTGGGTGCGGCGCTGGGCGGTGCGGTGATCAGTTCGGGCCTGGGTTATGCCGCGATTCCGGTGGCCGGTGGCCTGCTGGCGGCATCGGGCTTGCTGCTGGCGTGGCTGGGTCGTCCTCGCACTGCTGTGGCTGAAGCTTGCTGAGAGGGGAGGGTTTCCGGCAGGGCTGCGCCCTGCACCCGCCGAAGCAACAGCAACAGCAACAGCAACAGCCTGCATTCCGTGGGTTGGCGGGATGGGTCCGGTGGCGGGGGACGCCGTGAATCCGTCCATGGAGGCTTGGCCGCGGCATCCATGCCGCGGACACCCCCGCAACCGGACCCACCCCGCCTTCGACAGATTCCCGCGGTCTGTCGCAACGGCGTTCCGCTCTGGTAGGTGTCGACCTTGGTCGACACGAATGCTTGAAGAACCGGCTTTTGCTTCTGTTTTTTTCTTTTGATCTTCCCGCGGTGCGCAGGAAGCCGTATGAGGCCGGGCGGGTGGGTTGGCTGGGGGCGTGAGCGCCATGGGTCCGAGGCATGCCACGGGCGGGTTGGGCAGGATGCCCAACCCCGGTCTTGCCGTGTGCGCAGGACAGCGCACACGAGCAAGCGCGATCGAGCTTACATGGACGTACTTGCAGCGCCCCCCAGCCAACCCACCCTCCCGGCCGACCCCGATAGCGCTTCCTCGCCAACCACCGCGGAGGGGGCGGTGCCCGATGGCCGGTCTTTCACCCGAACCATGGCATGCTCGGCGCCAAGCCCACCCGGAACCTCCGCCATGCGCCTGTTCACCCGTGTCCTGCCCCTGATGCTGTTGGCCTCCCTGCTCTCCGGCTGCGGCTACAACGCCATCCAGCAGAAGGATGAAGCGGTCAAGGCCAGCTGGTCGGAGGTCATCAACCAGTACAAGCGTCGCGCCGACCTGGTGCCCAACCTGGTACAGACCGTGAAGGGTTTCGCCAGCCAGGAAGAGCGCGTGCTGACTGAAGTGACCAACGCCCGTTCGCGTGTTGGCCAGATCAACGTCAATGCCGATGACGAAGCCTCGCTCAAGCAGTTCCAGCAGGCCCAGGGCGAACTTGGCAGCGCGCTGTCGCGGCTGCTGGTGGTCACCGAGAACTACCCGGAACTGAAGTCGAACCAGAACTTCCGCGACCTGCAGGCGCAGCTGGAAGGTACCGAGAACCGGGTCACCGTCGCCCGCGGCCGTTACATCCAGCAGGTGCAGGACTACAACACCTACATCCGCTCGTTCCCGCAGGTGATCACCGCCAAGATCTTCGGCTACAAGACCAAGCCGAACTTCACGGTGGAGAACGAAGCGCAGATCTCCAACGCGCCGTCGGTCGATTTCGGCAACACGCCGCAGCAGCAGCCGGCATCGCAGCCGGGGACCTGATCGATGCGCCTGGCCTCTGCGCTGCTGGCCCTGCTGCTGTGGCTGCCGCTGGCCTCGCATGCGCAGCAGCTGGCGCCGGTTCCTGCGCTGGATTCGCCGGTGGTCGATACCACCGGCACGCTGGATGCCGCGCAGAAGCAGGCGCTGGTGCAGCAGGCGATCGAGCTGCAACAGCGCAAGGGCAGCCAGCTGCAGGTGCTGGTGGTGCCGACCACCCAGCCCGAGGACATCGCGCAGTACACCACGCGGGTCTTCGACCAATGGCAGATCGGCCGCAAGGGCGTGGATGACGGGGTGCTGCTGGTGGTGGCCAAGGACGACCGGCGCGTGCGCATCGAGCCGGGCTACGGTCTGGAAGGCGCCATTCCCGATGCCATCGCCAACCGGGTCATCCAGGAATACCTGGTGCCGCGCTTCCGCAGCGGCGACTACGCCGGTGGCATCACCGACGCCACGGCGGTGCTGGTCAAGCTGATCGACGGCGAAACGCTGCCGGCACCGGTCAGCGGCCATCGCGGGCGTGAGCCCAGCGGTGGTGGCGATACCTGGTTCCTGGCGCTGTTCATCGGTGTGTTCGCCGGCAGCATCCTGCGCGGCGTGTTCTCGCGCGTGCCGCGACCGCTGCGAGGCCTGCTCGGCGGTGCCGGTGCGGCGCTGGCGGCGTTCCTGTTCACGTCCACGCTGCTGGCCAGTGGCCTGGCCGGCATCGTCGGCCTGATCGTGGCCATGCTCTCCGGCCACCCGGGCCGCTTTGCCGGCGGTGGCGGCTGGGGTGGTGGCAGCTGGGGCGGCGGAGGCGGTTTCGGCGGGGGCGGTGGATTCGGTGGTGGCGGCGGCTGGGGTGGCGGTGGTGGCCGCTCCGGTGGTGGCGGTGCTTCGGGGGGCTGGTGATGATCCAACGTCTATGTCGGCACGTGTTTTCGCCGTCGGTACGGCGCGCGTTCCCGCCCGCCACATTGCAGGCGATCACCGAGGCCATCGCGGCCGGTGAGCAGCGCCACGGTGGGCAGGTGATGTTCGCGGTGGAAGCGGACCTGCCGCTGGCCGCGCTGTGGCACAAGGTCACCCCGCGCCAGGCTGCCGAGCATGCCTTTGCCCGCCTGCGCACCTGGGATACCACCCACAACAATGGCGTGCTGATCTACCTCCTGCTGGCTGACCACGCCATCGAGATCGTCGCCGACCGGGGCCTGCACGGCCGGGTCAGCCCGGCACAGTGGCAGCGGGTCTGCACCCACCTGCGCGAGGGCCTGCGTGGGGCCAATCCGGTGCAAGCGCTGCAGGATGCCATCGACGAGGTCTCCAGCCTGATCGAAGGGCACTTTCCGGCCTCGACGCGGTCGAACGATGACGCGTTGCCGAACTCGCCCCAGCTCCTTGGTTGAGCCGGGGCGGCACTGGCCCGAGAATAGGCGTTCAACCGCAAGGCACCTTCCATGATCTATTTCCACGACATCGACCCCATCGCCCTCTCGCTGGGGCCGATCAAGGTGCACTGGTACGGCATCATGTACCTGCTCGGCTTCACCGCAGCCTGGCTGCTGGGCCGCAGGCGCATCGCCGATGGGCGCCTGCCGGGCGTCGATGCCAACGGCTTCTCCGACCTGCTGTTCTACGCCATGCTCGGCGTGGTGCTGGGCGGGCGCATCGGCTACATGCTGTTCTACGCGCTGGGCGATTTCCTGCACAACCCGCTGCTGCTGTTCAAGGTGTGGGATGGCGGCATGAGCTTCCACGGCGGCCTGCTGGGCGTGCTCGGTGCCTGCTGGTGGTGGTCGCGCAAGCACAAGCTGCATTTCTTCGACACCATGGATTTCATGGCGCCGCTGGTGCCGCTGGGCCTGGGCTTCGGCCGCATCGGCAACTTCATCGGTGCCGAGCTGTGGGGCAAGTACACCGACGGTACCTGGGGCGTGGTGTTCCCGTCCGGCCTGCCAGCGCCGCTGAACCAGCTGGACCATGCGACGCTACAGGCGCAGTTCGCCAGCGGCGCGCTGAACCAGTTCGCGCGCCATCCGTCGCAGCTGTATGAAGCCTTCCTGGAAGGCCTGGTGATGTTCGTGGTGCTGTGGGCCGTGTCGGCCAAGCCGCGCCACCGTTATCTGGTCGGCGGCCTGTTCGCGCTGATGTACGGCCTGTTCCGCTTCGCGGTGGAGTTCGTGCGCATGCCCGACAACGGTGTCTACGTCGCGTTCGACTGGCTGACCCGTGGCCAGATCCTCAGCCTGCCGCTGATCGCCTTCGGCCTGGTACTGCTGGCGATGTCGCGCCGCGCGCCGGTACTGCAGCCGGTGCTGCCGGTGGCTGCCGAGGGCAAGGCATGAAGGCCTACCTGGACCTGCTCTCGCACGTGCTGGAACACGGCGCCGAGAAGAGCGATCGCACCGGCACCGGCACCCGCAGCGTGTTTGGCTGGCAGATGCGTTTCAACCTGGCCGAAGGCTTCCCGCTGGTCACCACCAAGAAACTGCACCTGCGCTCGATCATCCACGAGCTGCTGTGGTTCCTGAAGGGCGACACCAACATCGGCTACCTGAAGGACAACCAGGTGCGGATCTGGGACGAGTGGGCCGACGAGAACGGCGACCTCGGCCCGGTCTACGGCAAGCAGTGGCGCAGCTGGGCCACCGCCGACGGCCGCGAGATCGACCAGATGCAGTGGCTGGTGGACGAGATCAAGCGCAACCCCGACTCGCGCCGGCTGGTGGTCAGCGCCTGGAACGTGGGCGAGCTTTCGCAGATGGCGCTGATGCCGTGCCACAACCTGTTCCAGTTCTACGTGGTGGACGGCAAGCTCAGCTGCCAGCTGTACCAGCGCAGCGGCGACATCTTCCTCGGCGTGCCGTTCAACATCGCCAGCTACGCGCTGCTGACCCACATGGTGGCGCAGGCCACCGGCCTGGGCGTGGGTGACTTCGTGCACACGCTGGGCGATGCGCACCTGTATTCGAACCACTTCGAGCAGGCCCGCGAGCAGCTGTCGCGTGAACCGCGCGCGCTGCCGACGCTGTGGTTGAACCCGGAGGTGACCGACCTGTTCGGCTTCCAGTTCGACGACATCCGCATTGATGGTTATGACCCGCATCCGGCGATCAAGGCGCCGGTGGCGGTATGAGTACCCGCCTGATTTCCAGGGGCCTGCTGGCGCTGTGTGGCATGCTGCCGCTGGCCATGGTGCAGGCCGGACCGGCCGATGCGCTGTCGTTGGCCAGGCAGGTCAATGAGCAGATCGTGCACAAGCACATGCGCGACGAAGTGCAGGCGTTCGCCGGGGCATTCAACGGCAGCACGACGCTGCCCCAGGACGTGCCGGAAGGCTGCCGGGCGCAGATGCGTGAGGCGGTAACCGGCATGTACACGGCGATGACCGAGCACCTGAAGGCGGGGGTCGAGGATCCGGCCTATCAGCGTGAGCTTGAACAGCGCCTGGCCACCGTCTACTCCAGCGACCAGCTGAAAGCGTTCCTGGCGCGTGGTGCGGGCACCGACAACGCGGCGTTGTCGTCGGAGATCCTGTCGGCACCGGGCCTGAAGGAGATCGAGGAAGCGCAGAAGCAGAAGATCATCAGCGGCCTGGATGAGCAGTCCACGTCCAGCCCGGCGCTGGCTGCAGCATTGCGAGCCGCCAGTGCCGCGAACGCTGCCTGCGAACGCCTGCAGATCGACGCCAGCTGAGGAGGTTGTAGCAATGAAGCTGTCGATGATCGTGGCGCTGGATCGCAACCGTGGCATCGGCCAGGGCAATGCCATGCCCTGGCACCTGCCGGATGATTTCAAGCATTTCAAGGCGCTCACCCTGGGCAAGCCGATCCTGATGGGGCGCAAGACCGCCGAGTCGATCGGCCGCGTGCTGCCGGGGCGGACCAACCTGGTGCTGACCCGCAGCGGCCAGGTGCCATTCGAGGGCATGCGTGCGGTGGCGTCGCTGGACGAAGCGAAGTTGATTGCCGAAGGCGAGGGCGCCAGCGAGCTGTGCATCATCGGCGGCGGCGAGATCTTCCACCAGCTGCTGGACCAGGCCAGTGACCTGTACCTGACCTGGGTGGATGCTGAAGTCCCCGCCGATACCCATTTCCCCGAGGTTGACCCGGGGGTCTGGCAGGAAACCAGCAGCGAGCCGCATCCGGCCGATGCGCGCCACGCCTACGCGTTCCGCTTCGTGCACTACGTGCGCCGCTGATCGCGGAAATACCATCGAAAACACCGACGGGGTAGAGTCGGCTGTTAGTCGACTATCGCGCGCAGCGCGGGGTTTTCAGAGGGCGTCAGGAGCAGTCGACTAACAGTCGACACTACCGGGACTGTCGCTACGGCATCCGGTAATGCCCGATGATGGCGTGCCGGAACAGCAGGTTCTCTTCGCGGGTGCCGCGCGCGATGTTGTGCAGCACCAGCGGCGTGCCATCGGCCAGCTGCCGGTCGGAGACGATGCCCACGTGCAGCAGGCCGTTGCCGTTGAGCTTCCAGGCAACGATGTCGCCGGCCGCGTAGTCGGAGGCAAGGGCCGTGATCGGTTGCTGCCAGCCCTGCCGCTCGAACCAGCGCATCAGGTTCGGTACACGACGATGATCGATGTTGCGGTCCGGCCGTGGCAGGCCCCAGATCGCAGGATAGGCACTGAAGTTGCCGCGCATGTCCTCATGCACGCGCGCCTGCAGGTCCAGGCCCAGATCGCGCAGGGCGCGCACCACCACGTCGGTGCACACGCCGCGATCCAGTGGCACGTCGCCGCCGGGGTAGGCCAGCACCTGGTAAGCAGGATCGTAGCGGGTGGTGACGCCGATCTGCGCGCGCGCCGCAGCCACCAGTGGCGGCGAAGGCGCCTGTGGTTGCGATGGCGTGTGGCCGGCGTTTCCAGCGCCGGTGGGGGCCGGGGCCGAAGTGGGCTGGCAGCCGCTGGCCAGGGCCAGCGCCAGCAGCAGCACCGTCCATGGCGCCCAGCCGCGCCGCGTCATGCCTGCGGCGGGGTGCTGTTGTTGTTGGGGCCGGCGGAGCCACCACCACCGCCACCACGGCGACGACGACGGCGCGGGCCGCGGTTGCCCGGGTTGGCGGCCGGAGCGTTGCCGCCGCCCTGTTCCTTGCCCTGCGGGCGCTCGTGCGCCGGGCGCGCTGGCGGGCGGGCGTTGGGCACGGGTGCCGGTACATCGCGGCCTGGCACCTGAACCACGCGCAGTTCATCGGTATCGAGCTGGATCGCGGTCAGCTTGCCGCCCCAGACCGCGCCGGTGTCGATGGCGTGCACGCCCTGGGTGATGGTCAGGCCCAGCGCCGACCAGTGGCCGCAGACGACCTTGAGGTCACGCTCGACCCGGCCCGGCACTTCGAACCAGGGATACAGCCCCTGTTCCTGGGTGCCCGGCGTGCCCTTGTCCTCGATACCGATGCGCCCGCGCGGGGTGCAGTAGCGCATGCGGGTGAGCACGTTGATGATCGCGCGCGAGCGGTCGTAGCCGGACAGGTTGGGCGCCCAGCTCGGCTTGTCGCCGTACATGTTGCGGAACAGCTTGCGGTAGCCGGCGCCGTGCAGCTGCACCTCGACTTCGGCCGCATGCTTCTCGGCCATCTGCGTGGTCCACTTCGGTGCCAGGCCGGCGTGCACCATCATCCAGCCCAGCTCGCGGTCCACGTGCACCAGCTTCTGCAGGCGCAGCCAGTCCAGCAGTTCGTCGCGGTCCTCGGCCTGCACGATGCGCAGCAGGTCCGGGTTGACCTTGCGCTGTTCCTCTTCGGTGCGCGCACCGACGGCCAGCAACGAAAGGTCATGGTTGCCCAGCACCACCACGCTGTGCTCGCGCAGCGAATGCACCAGCCGCAGCGTTTCCAGTGACTGGCCACCGCGGTTGACCAGGTCGCCGCAGAACCACAGGGTGTCCTGCGCCGGGTCGAAACGGATCTTCTCCAGCAGTCGCTGGGTGACGTCATAGCAGCCCTGCAGGTCGCCGATCGCCCACACACTCATCGTTCGGCCTCCGTGTCAGTGCAGGGTACGCGGGATGGCCAGCACGAAAGGTGCGACCGGCGCGGCAAATTCGGTGCCGTCGTCGGCGACCATGTCGTAGTGGCCCTGCATGGTCCCGTGATCGGTCCCCAGCATGACACCGGACGTGTAATGGAAGTCTTCACCGGGGCGCAGGCGCGGCTGCTCGCCGATCACCCCGTCGCCATCGACATGCTCGACGCGGCCGTTGGCATCGGTGATGCGCCAGTGGCGTGCGACCAGGCGCGCGGCAACACGCCCCTGGTTGTGGATGCGGATCGTGTAGGCGAACGCATAGCGCCCGTCTTCCGGCGCGGATTGATCGTCGAGGAAGCGCGGAGCGACTTCGACGGAGATGGCATAAACGTCAGCGTCTTCCATACCGGCAGTGTAATCAGGAGGCATTGGCCAAAGCGATGAATTCGGCCACGTCCAGCTGTTCGGCGCGGGCATCGGGACGCACGCCGGCGGCAACGAACTGTTCGGCGGACACCACGTTGTTCAGGGCGTTGCGCAGGGTCTTGCGGCGCTGCCCGAAGGCGGCCTTGACCACCTCGGCGAAACGCCTGGGGTCGTGGATGTTGATCGTGGCCGGGTCACGCGGCACCAGCCGCACCACGGCCGAATCGACCTTCGGTGGCGGCCGGAACGCGCCCGGCGGCACCACGAACAGCGAGGTCACCTGGCAGTAGGCCTGCAGCATCACGCTGAGCCGGCCGTACACCTTGCTGCCGGGGCCGGCGGCCATGCGGTCGACCACTTCCTTCTGCAGCATGAAGTGCATGTCGCGGATCACCGCCGCATGTTCCAGTGCATGGAACAGGATCGGCGAGGAGATGTTGTAGGGCAGGTTGCCGACCAGGCGGATCGGCTGGCCGGCAGCCAGCTCGGTGAAGTCCACGCGCAGCACGTCGCGGTGGACGATGGTCAGCTCGCCCAGCGGCTCGGCGGCGGCGGTCAGCGGCGCGATCAGGTCGCGGTCGAACTCGATCACCGTCAGCTTCGGATGCACGCGCAGCAGCGGCAGGGTGATCGCGCCCTGGCCGGGGCCGATCTCGACCAGGCGGTCACCGTCTTTCGGGTTGACCGCCATCACGATCTTGTCGATGTAGTGGCGGTCGGCCAGGAAATGCTGGCCAAGCTGCTTCTTGGCCGGGGCGGTGAACACCGGGCCGGAGGGGGAATGCGGGGAATTCATGCGCTCAGTGTACGTTGCCGCGCAAGCTGCGCACACAGCGTCGTTGCTGCCTGCAGGCTGGAAGGATCGGCAATGCCGCGGCCGGCAAGGTCCAGTGCGGTGCCATGGTCCACCGCCACGCGCGGGTAGGGCAGGCCCAGGGTCAGGTTCACCGCCTGCTCGAAGCCCGAATACTTCAGCACCGGCAGGCCCTGGTCGTGGTACATCGCCAGCACGGTGTCGAAGCCTGCCAGCTTGGCCGGCAGGAAGGCGGTATCGGCCGGCAGCGGCCCGATCAGGTCCATGCCCTCCGCGCGCAGGCGCTGCAGCAGCGGGATGACCAGGTCCAGTTCCTCGCGGCCCAGATGACCGTCTTCACCGGCATGTGGGTTCAGGCCGAGCACGGCGATGCGTGGCGCGGGCAGGCCGAATTCGCGGCGCAGCGCGGCGTGCACGGTGCGCAGGGTGTGTTCCAGGCCGGGCGCGGTGATCGCGTCGGCCACCTCGCGCAGTGGCAGGTGGGTGGTGGCCAGGGCCACGCGCACGATGTGGTTGGCCAGCATCATCACCACCTTCACCCCGGCCTGGTCGGCCAGCAGTTCGGTGGTGCCGCTGTAGGCGATGCCGCCTTCGTTGATGACCGCCTTGTGCACCGGGCCGGTGACCACGCCGTGCAGTTCGCCGGACAGGCAGGCCTGGCCGGCATCGAGCAGGGCGCCGATGACGGCGCCGGCGTTGGCCGGATTGGCCTGGCCGAAGTGGCTGGGAACGGTATTGGCCACCACGCGCACACGCAGATCACCGGGGACGCGTGCTTCGGCGTCCTCGGGCAGCAGTTGCAGGGGCAGATTCAGCGCGGTCGCGGCCGCGCGCAGGGTATCCGGGTCGGCGAAAGCCAGCAGCCGGCAATCTTCACGCGGCTGCTGGACGAGGCGGACACACAGCTCCGGGCCGATCCCGGCGGGCTCGCCCGGTACCAGAGCGAGCTCGGGGCGCATCGGTCAGGACTGCGGCGGCGTGGCCGTGTTTTCCGCGCGGTCGCCGCTGCGGAAGCTGACGTAGGCTTCGCCACGCAGTTCCTGCAGGAAGCGGTTGTACTCGTCTTCCAGCTTGCGGCGGCCGATGGTCTCGCGGACCTGGGCACGCTGGTTGTCAGTGGTCACGTCGGTCTGGCGGGTGCCCACGCGCTGCACGATGTGCCAGCCGGCATCGGTGCGGAACGGCTGGCTGACGCCGCCGTCCTGGATGCCGGACACCTGCTGGCCGAACGCCGGACCGAACGCGTCGGCCGGGAACCAGCCCAGATCGCCGCCCTGACCCTTGCTGTTGTTGTCCTCGGAGGACTCCTTGGCCACGGTCTCGAAGTCCGCGCCACCGGCGATGCGGGCACGCAGGGTATCGATCTTGGCCTTGGCCGCAGCGTCGGTCTGGTGATCGTCCACGCGCACCAGGATGTGGCGGCCGTGGTACTCGGTGACCGTGTGCTCGCCACCGCTGGCGGCGCTGGCATCACGCACGTCCACCAGCTTCAGCAGCTGGAAGCCGCTGGGGCCGCGGATCGGGCCGACCACTTCGCCGGGCTTCATCTTTTCCATCATCTGCGCGAAGGCCTGCGGGATTTCGTCCAGGCTGCGCCAGCCCAGGTCGCCGCCTTCCAGCGCGTTGGGGCTGTCCGAATAGCGAACGGCGGCCGCGTTGAAGTCCAGCTCGCCCTTGTCCAGCAGCGCCTTCACGCCGTCGGCCTTCTTCTGGCCGGTGGCGATCTGGTCGGCGTTGGAGCCGTCGGGCAGGGCGATCAGGATGTGCGCCAGGTGGTACTGGTTGCCAACCGTGGCCTGCTGCTTCAGCGCGGCGTCGACTTCGCCCTCGCTGACGCTGATGCGGCTCTGCGCGAAGCTCTGGCGCAGGCGCTGCACGGTGATTTCATCGCGCACCGAAGCGCGGAAATCGTTGAAGTCGATGCCGTCGTGGGCCAGGCGCTGGCGCAGTGCATCCAGGTTCGAGCCGTTCTGCTGGGCGATGGCATTCATCGCCTGGTTCAGCTCCTGGTCGCTGACGCGGATGCCGCTGCCCTGGGCGCGGGCCACCTGCAACTTGACCAGCACCAGGCGCTCGAGCACCTGGCGGCTGAGCACGTCTTCCGGCGGCAGCTGGTTCTCACGGCCGGCGTACTGCGCCTTGATGTTGGCGATCGCACGCTGGAGCTCGCTCTGCAGGATCACGTCCTCGTCGACGACGGCGGCGATGCGGTCCAACGGCTGCGCCTCCTGCGCGAGCACCTGCAGGGGGGCGGACACGCTGGACACCGCCAGCAGGGAGGCGAGAAGAACGGGGAAGCGCTTGGTCATGGGATCTGATTCGGATCGTAGTCATCCCGGGTCGCTCCGGTGTTGCTGGGCGGCACGAGATAGAGGTCGTCGCGGTTGTAGCCGAGGATAGCACGGCGCAGCGTACGGTCCGTGTCCTGGCCGATGGAGCTGAGGCCCTTGAGGACGAACTCCAGCTGGATGGAATTGTTCATGTCGCCTTCGCGGTTGCGCACGTAGCGGCGGGCCACCGCACGCACGGCCAGGCAGCAGCTATCCCACTGCACGCCGGCGATGATCTCCAGCGGTTCCTTGTCCTGCAGCGAGTAGTAATACCGGCCCACCAGGCTCCAGCGCGCATTCAGCGGGTACAGGAACGACAGGTCGGCCTGCTCCAGCAGGGTCCGGTCATGCTTGTTGGCGGTCGCCGGGGCGCCGGCATTGATGCGGTAGCGGTAGCTGAGGTTGATCACGCCATCGTTGGGCATCAGATAACGGGCGCGGACACTGGCCAGATCCTCGCGCTTGTACTTCGGGTCCCACTGGTAGGTGGCGCCCAGGGTCCAGCGGTCGTTGATCATGTAGTTGCCGTCGGCGATCCACGCCGACTTGCCCTTCTCCACCGGCGCGCCGCCCGGCGTGGTGCTGACCCGTGATTCGTCGAAGTACTGGATCTGGCCGATTGCGGCCGAGAAGCGTTCCTTGCCGGTGGTCTGGTCGATGAAGCGGGTGCCCAATGCCAGGGTCAGCTGGTTGGCATCGTTCTGGCGGTCGGCGCCGGTATAGCGCGAGTCGCGGAACAGCTGGCCCCAGCTGAAGGTGAAGTCACGGGTGTCGAAGATCGGCAGCTCGTCCTGGTTGCGGTAGGGCGTGCGCAGGTAGAACAGGCGCGGCTCCAGGGTCTGCAGGAATGACTTGCCACCGATCGACGTCTCGCGATCGAAGAACAGGCCGGCATCAAGGCTGCCGATCGGCAGGCTGCGGCTGGGCGAGGTATTGCCGCGCAGCTGTTCCGGGGTGGCCGTGGCCGGGTCGATGCCTTGCGAGCGCAGGATCTGGGCCTGGATGCCCCTTACCCCATCCACTAGACCACGGTCCAGTTGATAGGCGGTGTAGCGGTAGGCCAGGGTAGGGGTCACATACCAGGCTGCGCCACTGATCGGGAACGACACATACGGCTTCACGTCCAGTCGCGAACCGCCGCTGACACCGACGCCGTCGGTCCACTGCACTCCATTACGGGTGTACTGCAGATCCTCGCCGGCGCCGACGGCATTCTTGAAGTTGATGTCGTCATGCGTGAAACGCACCGCTTCGGTGTAGATGCCGGTTTCCAGCCACGGCAGCACCGGCTTGTTCCAGTTGAAGAACAGGCGTGGCTCGCGGTTGTAGGGCAGGGCGCGCTCGTCGAGGGTGTAGTCGGTCAGCTGCCAGCGGTCGGCCATGATGCCGGCGGTCCAGTTCTGGCCGGTGCCGTACAGGCCGATGGTGCTCTGCAGGTTGGAGGCGGTCACCCCCACCAAGCGGTTGGCGAAGTCCTCGACATAGCGCTCGTCGCTTACCCAGGCCAGGTTGGCGCGGGCCTGCCAGTGGCTGTTCACGTTGTGGTAGCCGTCGAACATCACCCGGCCGCGGTCGCGGTCGCGCAGCTTGTCGTTGGGCATGTAGCTGGTCAGCACCTCGCCACGGCCGCCGTTGTAGAGGTAGCGGAACTCGTTGTCGAGCAGCAGGCCGCGTCGGCTCATGTAGCGCGGCGTCAGGGTGTCGTCGTAGTTCGGCGCCAGATTGAAGTAGATCGGCTGCGCGTAGTCGACACCGTTGCGGCCGGACATGCCCAGCTGCGGGAACAGCAGGCCGGTCTTGCGACGGTCATCGATCGGGAACTTGAAGTAGGGCGCCCACAGCACCGGTACATTGCCGATGCGCAGCACCGCGTTGCGGGCCGTGCCGAAGCCTTCGTCGTTGTCCACTTCGATCTGCGGCGCCGACAGCTTCCATACCGGCTGCGATGGGTCGCAGGTGGTGTAGGTGGAGCGGTGCATCTGGCCGACCGCGCCCTGCAGGTCGACCGACTCGGCATCGCCGTTGCCCCGGCGCGACACCAGCTGGTACTTGATGTCGGAGATCTTGTGGGTGTCGCTTTCCTGGTTGCCTTCGGCACGCTTGGCGACCATCCGGATCGACCCGTCCTGGTAGCGGACATTGCCGTCGGCGATGTAGTTGCCGGTCTCGGTGTCGAAGCTGAGCTTGTCCGTACCGACGAACTGGTCACCCCGGCGCAGCGCCACGTTGCCCTCGTACTGCGGCACGGTGGTGGTGCCCAGCAGCTGGTCGCCTTCGATGTCGGTCGGCTGGTTCTCGCGGGCGGCCGCAGCAGGAGCCTTGTCCTGGGCCGGGACCGGGGTGGGGGCGTCGGTGAACGCAGGAATGACGTCGGTGGCCGGGCACAGGCCCCAGTTGAGCGGCTTATCATCGGCCATCGCCGGCAGGCTGATGGCGATGCTCAGAGGCAGGGGAAGCAGGCGGAGGGCTCGGCGCACGCGGTTCGGATTCGGGCGAAAACGGACGGTAGCTTGCCCCATCCCTTGCATAGGGGCAATGAAGGGCGCCGGAGCCTGCCGGTTCGGGTTCATCCGGCGGAGGCACCCGCAGAGGGTGTGATCAGGGCCTGGACATGGGCCACGCTGCACTCGGCCAGGGCCTGCAGGTCGTAGCCTCCCTCCAGCATCGAGACCACCCGGCCGGCCGCATGGCGGCGTGCCAGCGCGTGCATTTCACGGGTGATCCAGGCGAAATCGTCGGTCTCCAGCATCAGGTCGGCCTGCGGGTCGCGCAGGTGGGCGTCGAAGCCGGCCGAGATCAGCAGGAGTTGCGGACGGAAGTCGTCGATGGCCGGCAGCATCTCGTCGGCCCAGACATTGCGGAAGCGGAAACCGCCACTGCCGGGGGGCAGCAGGATGTTCATCAGGTTGCCGGCACCACGGTCGCGGCGCAGGCCGGAATTGGGAAACAGCCCGGCCTGGTGGGTGCTGTAGTAAGAGACCCGGGCGTCGTGCTGGAAGATGTCCTGGGTGCCATTGCCGTGGTGGACGTCGAAATCGACCACCGCGATCCGCTCCAGGCCATGGCGGTCGCGGGCATGGGCGGCGGCAATGGCGATGTTGTTCAGCAGGCAGAAGCCCATCGCCGTGCTGCTGGTGGCGTGGTGGCCCGGCGGGCGTACCGCGCAGAAGGCCAGCGGGTCCTCGCCCAGCATCACCGCATCGACCGCGGCCACGCCGGCGCCGGCGGCGTGCACGGCGGCGCTGGCCGATCCGGGCGAGGTCCAGGTGTCCATGTCCAGCTGGCGCAGCGGCGCGGTCTGCGGCTGCAGAACGAAGTCGAGCAGGGCGCTGTCGTGGACCCGGGTCAGTTCACCGAACTTGGCCGGCGGCGCTTCGCGCCAGTCCAACTGGCCGGGGAATGCAGCGTGCAGGGCATCCAGGACATGCTGCAGGCGTTGCGGGCACTCCGGATGGCCGGGGCCGGGGTCATGCAGCAGGCAGGACGGGTGGGTATAGACCAGCATCGTGCCGACTCAGCGCTGGCGCTGCTGTGGCTGCCACAGCGCTTCGCCGTGGCCATCGGCACGGGCCAGCACCCGGGCCAGCACGAACAGCAGGTCCGACAGCCGGTTGAGGTACTGCAGCGCCTCGCTGCGCACAGCCTCGTGGCGGGCCAGGGTGACCGTGTCGCGCTCGGCGCGGCGGACGATGGTGCGGGCCAGATGGCAGCGCGCGGCGGCTTCGCCGCCGGCCGGCAGGATGAATTCCTTCAGCATCGGCAGGTCGGCGTTGTAATGGTCCAGCTGCTGTTCCAGGGCCGAGACGTCGGCGGCGTGGATCGCGGCATGGCCGGGAATGCACAGCTCGGCGCCCAGGTCGAACAGCTGGTGCTGCAGATGCACCACCAGCGCGCGCACATCCTCGGGCAGGGGCGCGGCCAGCAGCAGGCCGAGCGCGGCATTGGCCTCGTCGACGGTGCCGTAGGACGCCACGCGGGCGTCATCCTTGGCTACGCGCTGGCCGTCGCCAAGGCCGGTACTGCCGTCGTCGCCGGTGCGGGTGTAGATGCGCGAGAGGCGATGACCCATGGCGCGGCTCAGTGGCGGATGTCGCGGCGGGCCTGCTGGAGCTTCAGCACCTGCTCCACGGCCAGCTGCAGGGCGGCGGCCAGCGCCACATAGATCGCCGTGGTGCGCAGGTAGGGCCCGAACCACTGCGCGTAGTTCTGTGCCCAGCCGGCCAGGGTCGGCTCGGCCACGTTGCGGCTGCTCCAGTAGAAACCGCCCTGTGCCAGCAGGTGGCAGACCGCCACCGAGGCGACCAGCAGCAGTGCGCCCTTGGCCAGTACCGGCCAGCGCGCACTCTGGTAGTTGCGGCCCAGCAGCATGCCGCCGGCCCACAAAGAGAAGTAGGCCGGCAGCAGTAGCCAGTAGCCCGGCGACACGCAGTAGTGCTGCCAGAAATCCAGACCGCTGCTGCGGATCACTATCCAGTCCACCAGCACCGCGAACAGCATCAGCAGCGGGAACGCCCAGCGCGTCCAGCGCGCCAGGTAGAAGCCACCGATGAAGAACACGGCCCAGGAGGCATCCGGAATGGCCGCGAAGTGATTGACCCGGGTCGCCGCCAGCAGCAGTACGAGTACGGACAGGACGAAGGCGCGGTTGGCGGTATCGGACATGGTGGGGGCCCGGAGCGGATTCAGGTTTCATTCTAGCCCGCCGCGCAGGTTGGCGCAGGTGCCGCCCGTTCGGCGTACAGTCGGGGCGAGCGCGTATCATGAACACATGAGTGAACGACATGACGTGCTGATTGTCGGTGGTGGCCTGGTCGGTGCCAGCCTGGCCATTGCCCTGGACCGCCTGGGCCGCGACGTGGGCCTGCTTGAGGCCAGCCCGGCCGGCGAGCTGCCTGCGGTGTTCGACCAGCGCAATCTCAGTTTCGCCGCTGCCACCGTCAATGCGCTGACCGCGCTAGGGGTGATGCAGAAGCTGGCGATGGCACCGGGCCCGATCCGGCGCATCCATGTCAGCCGCGCCGGCGATTTCGGCCGTGTGCAACTCGAAGCGGTCGATTACGACCGGCCGTGGTTCGGCCAGGTGGTGGTCGCGCGCGATTTCGGCCAGGCGCTGGAAGCCCGCCTGCAGGAACTGCCACGGCTGCGCCGTTACCGGCCGATGCGGTTCCTGGGGCTGGGCGAGGTGATCGATGGTTACCGCCAGGTGCGGGTGGCTGACGAGGCCGGCGAACGCGTACTGCTGGCACGGCTGGTGGTGGGGGCCGATGGCACCACCAGCGGCGTGCGTGGCGCGCTGGGCATCGAGGTCGACCGCCATGATTTCCAGCAGACCCTGTTCGTGGCCCGCGTGCGCAGCCAGCGTGCGCCGGATGGCACCGCCTGGGAACGCTTCACCGATACCGGCCCGACGGCCCTGCTGCCACGTGGCGATCGTCACTTCGGCACCGTGCACGGCGTAGCGCGCGACCAGGCCGATGCGGTGATGGCGTTGGACGATGCGGCCTGGCTGCAACGCCTGCAGAACGCGATCGGCTGGCGTGCCGGCCGCCTGCTTGAGTCGGGGCCGCGCAGCGCCTACCCGCTCATCCAGGTGCTGGCACGCGCGCTGGCCGGTGAGCGCACGGTGCTGCTCGGCAATGCGGCGCAGACCATCCATCCGCTGGGCGCACAGGGCTTCAACCTGGGCCTTCGCGATGCGCTGACCCTGGCCGAACTGCTGGAGGATGCGCATGAGGATGCCGGCAGTGATGCACTGCTGAAGGCCTACGTCGCGCGTCGCGAGGAAGATCGCCGGCAGACGGTGGCGTTCTCCGGTGGGCTGGCGCGCCTGACCAGCAACCCGGCACCGCTGATGCGGCCGCTGCGCAGCCTCGGCCTGGTGGCCGCACAGCGCGCGTCGGTGCAGTCGATGCTGGTCGGTGGTGCGATGGGCTTCCGTGGTGACGTGCCGCGCCTGTGCCGCGGAGAAGCCGCATGAGCCGGCGCACGCGTCTTGATGTGGCCATCGTTGGTGGTGGCGTGGTCGGTGCCGCGTGTGCGCTGGCGCTGGCCGATGCCGGCCTGTCGGTTGCGCTGGTGGAAGGCCGTGAACCGGCACCGTGGCAGGCCGCACAGCCGGACCTGCGGGTGTTCGCCTTCGCCGCTGACAACGTTCAACTGTTGAACCGCCTGGGCGTGTGGCCGGCGATCGCGCAGGCCCGCGCCTGGCCTTACCGGCGCATGCAGGTGTGGGATGCGGCCGGTGGCGAGGATCTGCTGTTCGACGCCGATCGCTTCGGTCGTCGTGAGCTGGGCTACATCGTCGAGAACAGCCTGCTGCAGGATCGCCTGTGGGCGGCGCTGCCGGCGGCGGGCGTGCAGCTGCACTGCCCGGCACGGGTGGAAGCGCTGGAACAGGATGAAGACGGCGTGCGCCTGCGCCTGGATGACGGTCGCCGCCTGGAAGCGGCGCTGGCGGTGGCCGCCGACGGTGCCGAGTCGACCCTGCGCCAGCTGGCCGGGATCGAGGTTGAGAAGCATGACTACCGCCAGCGTGGCGTGGTGGCCTATGTGGACAGCGAACTGCCGAACCAGGCCACCGCATGGCAGCGCTTCCTGCCGACCGGGCCGCTGGCGCTGCTGCCGGTGGCCGAGCGCCGCAGTTCGATCGTCTGGACCCTGCCCGAGGATGAAGCAGCGCGTGTGTTGGCGCTGGACGAGGACGCCTTCAACCGCGAACTGACGCGAGCGTTCGCCGCGCGCCTGGGCGAACTGCGGCTGGCATCACCGCGTGCGGCGTTCCCGCTGCGTCGGCAGCTGGCCCGTCACTACGTGGCCGGCCGCGTGCTGGCATTGGGCGATGCTGCGCATGTGGTGCATCCACTAGCTGGGCAGGGCGTGAATCTGGGGCTGCGCGATGTCGCCGCCCTGCAGCAGTGGCTGGCGCCGTCGGCCGAACGCCGCGGCCAGCCGCGGCTGTCGCCGCAGCGCCTGCAGCGCTGGGCACGCGAACGGCGCAGCGACAACCACATCGCCGCCTACAGTTTCGATGCGATCAACCGCCTGTTCTCCAACGACGAAATACACCTGACCCTGGCCCGTGGACGTGCGCTGGGCTGTGTCGGCAAATGGCCGCCGCTGGTGCAGGCGTTCTGGAAGCGCGCCGCTGGGGTCTGACCGGAATACAGGCCGCTCTGGCAGGTGCCAACGCCGCTCCGGTAGGTGCCAACCTTGGTTGGCACAAGGCTGGAAATACCCTCGCCTCATCTGGGCCCAGGATGCCTGATGGATGTGCCAGCCAAGGTTGGCACCTACCAGAAGCGGGCTCCGTTACCGCCGTTGATCCACGCCATGCGAGGATGAAGATCGCGACGGCGGATCAATCAACCAGCCAACCAGCCAGGTCGGCACGATCCAGCTTGCCGCGACGCTTCACGTCCAACGCATTGAACTCGTCGGCCAGCGCCGGATTGGCCTGCGCTTCCTCGCGGCTGATGAAGCCATCACCGTTCACATCCAGCGCAGCGAAGTGGATGCGGTACTGGCCGACCACGCTGCTCGGTTCCAGCGAACGCACGGTCACCTGTGCCTCGCCGGCCGGCCGTGCAATCTCGACGCTGCCGCTGACCCGGCCGGCATCCAGCGGTTGCTGGCGGATCGCGCCGCCGGTCGGGCCCAGGGGCTGGCTCTGTGCAGGGGTGTGCGGCAGCTGCTGGGCAATGGCCGGTGCGGCTGCCAGCACAGTGATCAGCATGGCGAGCGGGTGGTATCGCATGGTTCCCTTCCTCGGTAGCGCCGGGCCATGCCCGGCGGGCATGTTCCTCAGCGCAGCGGCGAGGCCAGTACCGTGATCTCCTCACGGTCGTGATAGAGCTGCTTGGCACGTACCACCAGCGGCTTGCCGGCCTGCTCCTGGAACAGGTCCAGGCACAAGCGGGTTTCGTCCCAGCGCTTCTTCATCGGCAGCTTCAGATTGAAGATCGCGTGCCTGCACCAGCCTTGGCGGAACCAGGTGGCCATGCGTTCGGCCACGCGGCGCGGCTGCTCGACCATGTCGCAGACCATCCAGTCCAGCGGCTGTTCCGGGTGCCAGTGGAAGCCATCGGCGCGCAGGTGCTCGACCAGGCCGGTGTCCAGCACGTGCTGGCGCAGCGGTCCGTTGTCGATGCTCAGCACGTGCATGTGCTGGCGGGTAAGCACCCAGGTCCAGCCGCCTGGTGCGGCACCCAGGTCGGCCGCGCGCATGCCGGGCCTGGCCAGCGCCTCGCGCTCTTCCGGCGTCAGCAGGGTCAGCAACGCTTCGTCCAGCTTCAGCGCCGAACGCGACGGCGCTTCGGGCAGCAGCTTCAATCGCGGGATGCCAAGTGCCCACGGCGCGCTGTCGGCCGGGTCGGCCACGCAGACGAAGGCGTGGGTGCCGTCGACGAACACCACGTGCAGGCGCGGCAGGCGGTCGTTCGGCTTGTCGGTGAGCTTGCCGGCCTTGCGCAGCGCCGGGCGCAGCGCATTGCCGAAGGCACGGGCCAGCCCGGACAGCGGCTTGCCGGCGTCCGAATCGGGATGTTCCACCCACAGGTCGCCGAAGCGCGGCGCATCGGCCAACACCTCCAGCATCGGGGTGATGCGGTCGGCCGGGTCCAGCTGCGGCAGCTCGGCCAGCACCACCAGCTTCTGCCGCGCGAAGATCAGTTCGCGCCAGCGCAGGCGCGGCGCCAGTGCCGCGGCTTCGTCGCACATGAAAAGCACATAGCCGTCATTGCGCTGGGTGCGCGCATAACCGGCGAAACCGGCTTCGCCGGCGCGGAACTGCAGCTCGCCGGCCAGCTCGGGTTCGAAGCCCTGCCGGCACAGGCACAGCAGGCCGATGCCGGCCTCAGTAACGGGCGCCATCGCTTTCCCCATAGGCACGCAGCACGCTGCGCGCGGCGTCGCGGTTCAGGCCCTGCACCACTTCGATGCCGCGCTTGTTGAGCTCGCCCACCCAGTCGGCCGGCAGCGGGCCTTCATCGAACGGGGTCAGCTCTTCGACGTCGGCGGAGTTGGCACCGATCAGCAGGCGGTCGATGCCGGCCCACACGGTGGCGCCGTAGCACTGGCAGCACGGCTGCGAGCTGGTGGCCAGGGTGACCGGCGACAGCACCGCGTTCAGGCGCGGGGTCTGCAGGCGCTGCTGGGCCAGCATGTAGGCCATGTTCTCGGCGTGCGCCAGCGAGGTCGCGTGCGGCATCACCCGGTTCACGCCGGCGGCGATGACCTTGTCATCCGGGCCGAACACCACCGCACCGAACGGGCCGCCACTGGCGTGCTCGACGTTCAGCCGCGACAGCTCGATCGCCAGCGCGACCTTGGCCTCATCGCCCGGATATCGACGATCCAGGTCGATCTGGTCGTGGATCCAGGCGGGAAGGGTCAGGTGGACTTGCGCGTACAGCATCGCGGGGGTGCCTCGTAGGGAATGGAAGAAGGTGCGGTTGCTTCGGAAACCGGCGCGCAGTGTAGCTGCACCGGCCTGTATCGGGTGTGGCGGTGGGTCAGCCCGGCGAACCGGTGCGGATCACTACATACTGCTTGCGGAATTCCAGCCCAGCCTGCGGCCAGCTGGCCGCGTAGGCGCGCAGCAGGGGCAGGGCGGCGCCGAAGTCGTGGCCGTTGACCCGGCAATCGGCCTCGCACAGGCCGTCGGCATCGCGCGAGGCGAACAGGCGGATGGCGAGGAATTGGCGGGCTTTCAGCAGCTCGTTGAAGGCCTCCATGCTGCGGGTGAACAGGCAGCAGGGGCAGGAACCATGATCGTCTTCGCTGCAGGTGGAGGCATCCACTTCCTGTGAACGGTAGTGCGCCAACGGCCCCAGCACCACAGTGCGCTCGTGTTCCTCGCCATCGTCACCGGCCGGATAGGTCAGGCCCATCATCGGCAGGCCCTGTGCATCTTCGGCGCCGATCGCGGTCTGCAGGGTCACCAGGTCCACCCGGGCCCAGGCCTGGAAGCCGGACAACAGCGATGCCTGCTCATCGGCGCCATTTGCGTGCTGGTACTCGAACAGGCCATCGGCGAACAGCAGCGGATGCTGGCTTTCGATGACGGTGGAGGTCTGCCAGCCGCCGTTGTCGCGCGCGTGCGCGGCCATCGCATGCGGGGTCAGGCGCAGGCCGCTGTCCAGCAGCAGCGCGTCGCCGTCGGCGTGGCTGGCGATGCCGGCCTCCTGCAGGACCTGCTGCAGCAGCGGGAGGAGGTCGGTGGAGGTCATGGTCATGTCAGGCCTGTGGATGGATGGGGTGGAACATCCAGGCAAGGCCTGGGGTCTAGCGGTCGAGCGCGTCGAGTTCGGCGCGATATCGCTGCGCGTCGGATTGCTGCTGCGGGTCGCTGCCATGATCGCGCAGCCAGGTTTCCAGCTCGCGGCGATAGTCCGCGCGGAAATCGGCATTGTCGGGGCTGAAGTGCAGCTTGCGCGCCGCCACTTCCACGCGCTCGCGCGCGCTGGCACGGGCCTGGGCGATGCCGTGCGGCGATTCGTTGGTGAGGATGACGAAGTTGTGCGGGAAACCCGGTGTGTACTTCACCACGAACGGCTGGTCGGGCGCCGGGATGCGGATCGCGTTCTCCAGCGGCCACAGCGAGGCGGTGTTGGTGTGGAACACCACCTCCACGTCGCGGCCCTCGGCGGTGCGCAGCACCCCTTCGTAGCGCCAGATGTACTGCTCGTTCATCGTCGAGCTGGTGCGCTCGGACTTCACGATCACTGCTTCGCCAGGCTCGCCCACCACGTTGAGGAAGGCGGCGTTGAGGAAGTGACCGAGGAAGATATTGAGCATCGCCAGCGGGAACACCACGATGGCGTAGCCCGGAAAGCGCCGCCACCAAGAGACCAGCCCGGCCAGCACCATCGCCGAAAAGAACGTCAGCAGCGGATGCTGCGAGATGAACCAGAGCAGGACGGAGAGGGCGGTGATCATCGTCGGAGTCATGCGGGCGCCGTGCTGGCGCCCGCGCAGGTCCTCAGGCCGACCAGGTGTCGCGCAGGGTCACGCTGCGGTTGAACACCGGCTTGGCCTCGGTGTGGTCGCGGCGGTCTGCGACGAAGTAGCCGGTGCGTTCGAACTGGAACGACTGCTCCGGCGCAGCGCTGGCCGCGGCCGGCTCGACATAGCCGGTGACAGTGCGGCGCGATTCCGGGTTGAGGTAGTCGCGGTAGGTCTTGCCTTCCGACTCGTCGTCCGGGTTCGGCACCGAGAACAGGCGGTCGTACAGGCGGATCTCGGCCGGCACACCATGCACGGCGCTGACCCAGTGGATGGTGCCCTTGACCTTGCGGTTGGCGCCTTCCATGCCCGGACGCGATTCCGGGTCCAGCCAGCCGCGCAGCTCGGTGATGGTGCCGTCGGCATCCTTGATCACTTCATCGCAGCGGATGATGCCGGCACCGCGCAGGCGCACTTCGCCACCCGGGACCAGGCGCTTCCAGCCCTTCGGCGGCACTTCGGCGAAGTCTTCGCGGTCGATCCACACTTCGCGTGCGAACGGCACTTCGCGGCTGCCGAAGCTCTCGTCCTTCGGGTGGTTGCTGAAGGTGAGCTGTTCTACGTGGCCTTCCGGCAGGTTGGTCAGCACCAGCTTGACCGGGTCGACCACCGCCATGCGGCGCGGCGCGGCGCTGTCGAGGTCTTCGCGCAGCGCGCCTTCCAGCACGCTGAAATCGATCAGCGAATTCTGCTTGCTGATGCCCACGCGCTCGGCGAACAGGCGCATCGCCGCCGGGGTATAGCCACGGCGACGCAGGCCCTGCAGGGTCGGCATGCGCGGGTCTTCCCAGCCGTCCACCAGCTGCTCGGTAACCAGTGCCATCAGCTTGCGCTTGCTCAACACCGTGTAGTTGATGTTCAGTCGCGAGAACTCGATCTGGCGCGGCTTGGCTGCTTCGCGCGGCAGGCCGGCGTCGACCAGCGGCTGGGTCAGCGTGTCGTCATGGGCGAAATCGACGTTGTCCACGCACCAGTCGTACAGCGGGCGGTGGTCTTCGAATTCCAGCGTGCACAGCGAGTGGGTGATGCCCTCGATCGAGTCGCCCAGCGCGTGCGCGAAGTCGTACATCGGGTAGATCGGCCACGCGTTGCCGGTGTTCTGGTGCTCGACGTGCTTGATGCGGTACAGCGCCGGATCGCGCAGGTTGATGTTGCCGCTGGCCATGTCGATCTTCGCGCGCAGGGTGCGCGCGCCATCCGGGAATTCACCGGCGCGCATGCGGCGGAACAGGTCGAGGTTTTCCTCGACGCTGCGGTCGCGCCACGGCGACGGGCGGCCCGGCTCGGTCAGGGTGCCGCGGTAGGCGCGCACTTCCTCGGCCGACAGGTCGCAGACATAGGCCTTGCCCTGTTCGATCAGCTTTTCGGCGGCCAGGTAATAGGCCTGGAAGTAGTCAGAAGCATGGCGCAGCTCGTTCCAGCTGAAGCCCAGCCAGCGCACGTCGTCCTGGATCGCGGCCACGTATTCCGGATCTTCCTTGGCCGGGTTGGTGTCGTCGAAGCGCAGGTTGCAGACGCCGCTGAACTCGCCGGCGATGCCGAAGTTCAGGCAGATCGACTTGGCATGGCCGATGTGCAGGTAGCCGTTCGGTTCCGGCGGGAAACGGGTCTTGATCGCCTGGTGCTTTCCGCTGGCTAGGTCCTCGCGCACGATCTGGCGGATGAAATCGCGCTTCTCGTGGCTGTCGGCGGGGGTCTCGGGGCTGGCGGGGGTGTGCTCGGACATGAGTCTGGGGCGAAAAAGGGCAGAAAGACCAACAGTCTAGCGCGTACGGGGCAGGGCTGCCCGGTGGGGTGTGGGGATGCCGGCCAGCGGCCGGCACTACCAACCTCTCTTCCGGTAGCGCCGGCCGCTGGCCGGCGAGCACAGCGCCACCATTCAGTCCCGGGGCGTATGCTGGAACCCTGTCCCACGGAGCTGCCGCATGCACATCGTGTACAAGGCCGACAATCTGTTCGACGCCCACCTGGTCAAGCACGCGCTGGAGGATGCGGGCATCCCGGCCTTCGTGTTCGGCGAGTCGTTGCTGGGCGGCATGGGCGAGCTGCCGCTGTTCGGCGTGCTGCGGGTGGGCATCCCTGATGCGGCACGGCCGCAGGCCGAGGACATCGTGGCGGCGCTGGACTTGGGCCACGCGCCGGACGCCCCCATTTCAGATGCAGACGACATAGCCGGCCTTCCGGCGTAGGAGCGCATCATGTTGGGAATTGGCCAGGGCATCCTCGGCATCGGCGCCTTCAAGCAGCGCCTGCCGCGCCCGGAAGAAGCACTGCCGGGGCGTGACCAACCGCTGCCGCTGCACAGCAACCAGCACTTCGTGAACAGCCATCCGCTGAAGGACCGTTTCGCCGGCCTGCAGCAGATCCGCTTCGCGCTGGGCTGCTTCTGGGGCGCCGAGCGCAAGTTCTGGACCGAACCGGGCGTGTACAGCACGTCGGTGGGCTATGCCGGCGGCATTACCCCGAACCCGACCTATGAAGAGGTGTGCTCGGGCCTGACCGGCCACACCGAAGTGGTGCAGGTGGTGTTCGACCCGGCGGTGGTGAGCCTGGAGCGGCTGCTGCAGCTGTTCTGGGAAAGCCACGACCCGACCCAGGGCATGCGCCAGGGCAACGACACCGGCACCCAGTACCGTTCGGCGATCCACGCTACCGACGAGGCGCAGTACGCCGCCGCGCTGGCCGGCCGCGAGGCCTACCAGGCGCAGCTGGATGCGGCCGGCTACGGCCCGATCACCACCGAGATCGTGTATCCGGCGCCGGCGTACTACTACGCCGAGGATTACCATCAGCAGTACCTGGCGAAGAACCCGAATGGTTACTGCGGGATTGGCGGCACCGGGGTGAGCTGCCCGATCGGGCTGGATGTGGAGGCGCCGCGCTGACGCGCGGGGGTCCGCCTGCGGCGGGCAACGTCAACGGCTGAAAGCCAAAGCCAAAGCCAAAGCGGCTCTGGGTTGCTGCTTGTTGGGTGGGGCGGTGTGGGTTGGCAGGACACGCCGTGAACCCGTCCCTGGGGGCTCGATGGCGCCATCCATGGCGCCAACGGTCCTGCCA
>NZ_JAWIRS010000009.1:20457-31428 GCF_036320005.1 Stenotrophomonas sp. SMYL11 | reverse complement strand
CCCCCCCCCGCCCCCCCCCCCCCCCCCCCCCCCCCCCCCCCCCCCGCCCCCCCCCCCCCCCCCGCCCCCCGCCCCCCCCCCCCCCCCCCCCCCCCCCCCCCCCCCCCCCCCCCCCCCCCCCCCCCCCCCCCCCCCCCCCCCCCCCCCCCCGACAGTTTCCCGGTGACGGTGGGAAAGAGCATTGGGTTACTGACGAACTGATGGAAAACAAAAAGGACGCGGCGTTCGCCGCGTCCTTTTTGTTTGGTTCTGCATTGCCCTTTTAGAGCCGAGCCATGCTCGGCTCCGAGCAAGCGAAGCGCGCGACCCGCTTTGCTCTTCCTTCTTTCTTCCGTGGCGGGCGGCCGCAGGAAACTGTCGAAGGCAGGGTGGGTAGGCCGTGCAGGGGCGTGAGCCGCATGGGCCCGAGGCATGCCTCGGGCGAGTTGGGCAGGACGCCCAACCCCGGTCTTGCCGTGTGCGCAGGACAGCGCACACGAGCAAGCGGCGACCGAGCTTACATGGACGTACTTGCAGCGTCCCCTGCACGGCCTACCCACCCTGCCAACCGCATGACCCGCTCTTCGCGACCAAGCCCCCGCCACGAGGGGCTCAGCCGTTGGCCGGAATCACAGTGCCTCGCGGATCCGCTGGCGCAGCGCTTCCAGATCCTTGGCAAACGCATCGATACCGGTCGCCAGCTTCTCGGTCGCCATCGGATCGGCCGCCAGATCCGCCGCGAACTTCGCCGCATCGATCGGGGTCACGGCCACGCCATCGGCCACACCGGCCACCAGCTTGCGCGGCAGCTCCCCGTGGTCGGCGTCCAGCTTCTCCAGCAGGTCCGGCGAAATCGTCAGGCGGTCGCAGCCGGCCAGCGCTTCGATCTGCGCGGTCGAACGGAACGAGGCGCCCATCACCACCGTCGGCGAGCCCCGGCGCTTGAATTCGGCATACACGCCGCGCACGAACTTCACGCCCGGGTCTTCATCGATGCTGGCCGGGATCTGGCCGTTGGCCACGTACCAGTCCAGGATGCGGCCGACGAACGGCGAGATCAGGAACGCGCCGGCTTCGCTGCAGGCCAGCGCCTGGGTCGGGTTGAAGATCAGGGTCAGGTTGCAGTCGATGCCCTCGGCCTGCAGGATGCGCGCGGCTTCCACGCCTTCCCAGGTCGCAGCGATCTTGATCAGGATCTTCTCGCGCGGCACGCCGGCATCGGCGTACATCTGGATGAACTGGCGGGCCTTGGCCACGGTGGCGGCGGTGTCGTGGGCCTGGTCGGCATCCACTTCGGTGGACACGCGGCCCGGCACCAGCGTGCTCAGCAGCGCGCCGACGCCGATGGTCAGGCGGTCGGCAACGGCGTGCACCACGGCTTCGCGGTCGCCACTCTGCTGGCGGCCCCAGGCCAGTTCGCGTTCGATCAGCTCGGCGTAGACCGGCAGGTCCAGCGCCTTCTTCACCAGGGTCGGGTTGGTGGTGCAGTCCACCGGCTGCAGGCGCTTGATCGCCTCGTAGTCACCGGTATCGGCAACGACCACGGACAGTTCGCGCAGCTGGGACAGTTTGGACGGGGTACTCATTACGGCTCCTGGTGCAGGGGGATCGAATCGCGCGCGGTGCGCAGCGGTAATCAGGGGCGGTCGTTGTGGACCGCAGTCACGCGCAGGCGCAGCTTGCGGCCGCCGGGCGCGTTCCAGTCGATGCTCTGGCCGATCGAAAGGCCGAGCAGGGCACTGCCGACCGGGGCCAGCACGGAAACCTTGCCTTCATCGACGTTGGCTTCGCGGGGGAAGACCAGGGTCAGGACGTGCTTCTCGCCCGACACTTCATCTTCGCACTCCACGCGCGAATGCATCATGACGATGCCTTCGGGAATCTGGTCCGGTGCCAGCACGGTGGCACGGTTGAGTTCTTCAGCAAGCGCGAGCGCGGCAGGCGTCTGGCTCAGCGCAGGGGATTCGAGCATGGCGTCCAGGCGGTCCATGTCGAAGGTGGAAACGGTGATCGACGGCGGCAGGCCGCTGGCGGTACTCATGGTGAAGCTCCTTGGTTGAAAGCCATGCAAAAGGCGGCACCTGCTGGCGCCGCCTGTCTGTATTGTGGGGACAAATGCGACCGGAATCGACTCCTGCCGATTCCAGGCCGGTGCTGCGGGGGTTCAGCCGTTCAGCGCGGGGCCGGGCAGGGCGGTAGTGTCGCCGGCGGCGTTGACCGCTTCCAGGGTGAACAGCGCCTGCGGCAGGCGCTTGAACTGATCGGCCAGCTCCATCAGGAAGTCGTTCATGGCCGAGCTGCGGCGCCAGATCATGGCGATGCGGCGGCTGGGGCGGCCTTCGCCGGTGAAGTCGAGCAGGCGGATGTTGTTCGAGCGCGGCACCGGCGGCTGCACCGACAGGCTTGGCAGCAGGGTGATGCCGACGTCGGCGGCGACCATCTGCCGCAGCGTCTCCAGGCTGGTGGCGCGGAACTCGGACTTCTCGTTGGCACCGAACAGGCGGCAGACTTCCAGTGCCTGGTCGCGCAGGCAGTGGCCATCTTCCAGCAGCAGCAGCTTCTGCGTGGCCAGCTCCTGCACGTCCAGGTGTTCGCGACGGGCCAGCGGGTGGCGCCCGGATACGGCCAGCAGGAACGGTTCCTCGAACAGGAACTCGGCATGCAGCTGGTCGTCGATCACCGGCAGGGCCAGCAGTGCAGCGTCGAGCTTGCCTTCGCGCAGGCGGTCCAGCAGCACATCGCTCTTTTCCTCGACCAGCAGCAGTTCCAGCTCCGGGAAGCGATCGCGGATGCGCGGAATCACATGCGGCAGCAGGTACGGACCCAGGGTCGGGAAGATCCCCAGGCGCACCGTGCCGGCTTCCGGATCGCGGCTGCGACGTGCCGCTTCCTTCAGCTGTTCCACTTCGGACACGATCACCCGTGCCCGTGCTGCTGCTTCCTGCCCAGCCGGGGTCAGCATCACCTTGCGCGGCGCGCGTTCCACCAGCGGCAGGCCCAGCTCTTCTTCCAGCTTGCGGATCTGCGTGGACAGCGTCGGCTGGCTGACGAAGCAGGAGGCGGCAGCCCTGCCGAAATGCTTGTGGTCGGCCAGGGCTACCAGGTACTTCAGATCACGTAGGTTCATCCTTACACCCCAGGGGTAACGGACCGGCTGACGGCATGGTTACCCGACAGGCAGACAATGTTCCCGGTGATCTGGGAACGGTGGATCAGGCAGCTTCAGCAACAGCACCACTGCTGCTGCTCACCGACGAGCGGATCAGGTGGTCGAACGCGCTCAGTGCGGCGGTCGAACCGGCGCCCATGGCAATGATGATCTGCTTGTAGGGTACCGTCGTGCAATCGCCAGCAGCGAACACGCCCGGCAGGTTGGTCTGGCCGCGGTCATCGATGACCACCTCGCCACGCGGCGACAGCGCCACGGTGTCCTTCAGCCACTCGGTGTTGGGCAGCAGGCCGATCTGCACGAAGATGCCTTCCAGCTCGACGCGGTGGGCGTCGCCGCCGACACGGTCCTTGTAGACCAGGCCGGTGACACGGCTGCCGTCGCCCAGCACTTCGGTGGTCTGTGCGCTGGTCAGCACGGTGACATTGGCCAGGCTGCGCAGCTTCTTCTGCAGCACTTCATCGGCGCGCAGGCTGGAATCGAACTCCAGCAGGGTTACATGCGACACGATGCCGGCCAGATCGATGGCCGCTTCCACGCCGGAGTTGCCGCCGCCGATCACCGCCACGCGCTTGCCCTTGAACAGAGGACCATCGCAGTGCGGGCAGTAGGCCACGCCCTTGTTGCGGTACTGGTCTTCGCCCGGCACGTTCATCTGGCGCCAGCGTGCGCCGGTGGACAGGATCACCGAACGCGACTTCAGCACCGCGCCGTTCTCCAGCTGCACCTGCAGCAGGCCGTCTTCACCGGCCGGCACCAGCGCACTGGCGCGCTGCAGGTTCATGATGTCCACTTCGTACTCGCGCACGTGCTGTTCCAGCGCCGTGGCCAGCTTCGGGCCTTCGGTCTCCTTCACCGAGATGAAGTTCTCGATCGCCATGGTGTCCAGCACTTGGCCACCGAAACGTTCGGCGGCGATGCCGGTGCGGATGCCCTTGCGTGCAGCATAGATCGCTGCTGCCGCGCCGGCCGGGCCACCGCCCACCACCAGCACGTCGAAGGCATCCTTGGCGGCGATCTTCTCGGCATCGCGCTTGCTGGCGTTGGTGTCCAGCTTGGCCACGATCTGCTCGAGGGTCATGCGACCCTGGTCGAAGACTTCACCGTTGAGGTACACGGTCGGCACCGACATGATCTCGCGCTTCTCGACTTCGTCCTGGAACAGGGCGCCGTCGATGGCCACGTGCTGGATGCGCGGGTTGAGCACCGCGGCCAGGTTCAGCGCCTGCACCACGTCCGGGCAGTTCTGGCAGGACAGCGAGAAGTAGGTTTCGAACCTGTACTCGCCTTCCAGGTTCTGCACCTGCTCGATCAGCTCGGCGGTGGCCTTGGACGGGTGGCCGCCGACCTGCAGCAGCGCCAGCACCAGCGAGGTGAACTCGTGGCCCATCGGCAGGCCGGCGAAGGTCAGGTGGATGTCCTGCCCCGGGGTGCCCAGGTCGAAGGACGGCACCCGGCCCTGGCCATCGCGCAGCACCTGCAGCGAGATACTGTCCGACAGGCTGTCCAGGGTCTGCAGCAGTTCCAGCATTTCCTGCGACTTGGCGCCGTCGTCGGCGTGCGCGGTGATCTGGATCGGGCGGGTCACGCGCTCCAGATAGGTCTTCAGCTGCGACTGCAGGTTGGCGTCCAACATCGGGTCATCTCCTGGCTTCAGGCAAACAGGGGGCGTGGCACCGCTGTAGAAGGTAGCGGACCAGCAGGGGGTAGGGGTGAACCCAAGACAGCGACCGTGGAAGGGGCTGGCTGGCCAAGGCGGGCGAGCGTTGGCTGTCTTGGGTTCACCCCCACGCCGGCGGGGGGGGACCGGCACGGGGATGAAAGGCGCGCCGTGGCGTGGGGCCACGGCAGGCCGGTACTGCTTTAGATCTTGCCGACCAGGTCCAGCGACGGGGTCAGGGTCTTCTCGCCTTCCTTCCACTTGGCCGGGCACACCTGGTTCGGGTTGGCGGCGGTGAACTGGGCAGCCTTCAGCTTGCGCAGGGTTTCGGAGACGTCACGGGCGATCTCGTTGGAGTGGATCTCCAGGGTCTTGATCACGCCTTCCGGGTTGATGATGAAGGTGCCGCGCAGGGCCAGGCCTTCTTCCGGAATGTGCACGCCGAAGGCGTTGGTCAGCTGGTGGGTCGGGTCGCCGACCAGCGGGAACTGGGCCTTGCCGACGGCCGGCGAGGTTTCGTGCCACACCTTGTGCGAGAAGTGGGTGTCGGTGGTGACGATATAGACCTCGGCGCCGGCCTTCTTGAACTCGGCGTAATGGTCAGCGGCGTCTTCGATCTCGGTCGGGCAGTTGAAGGTGAAGGCGGCCGGCATGAAGATCAGGACCGACCACTGGCCCTTCAGGGTGCTGTCGGAAACCTTGATGAACTCGCCATTCAGGTAAGCATTGGCTTCGAACGGCTGGATCTGGGTGTTGATCAGGGACATCGTTATTCCTCTGGGTGAAGGGGAGTGGGTGAATCGACAGGACCTAGAGTACCGACTCGCTATCGATAAGAACAATCCATTGATTGCATCTATTTGATAGATGAGGACTATCAAAATGCACTGAGCCGGCACTGAACCCGGACGCTTTCATCCTGCAACTGCCTGTGTGACAAGGAAAATCTTCCGGAACGGCTGAATAGGGCCAATAGTCCCTCTTTATCCGCTCGGGCAGAACCTGAACAGATTCCGCTTTTGTAGCGTCGAGCTTGCTCGACGGCTTTTGCGGACCCGCCGGTCATCTCAACCAAAAGCAGTCGAGCAAGCTCGACCCTACAATTGCGGCATGTCTGTCAAAACCGAACCCTCCCTGCGCCAGGTGGTGGCCAATGCCAGCACCCGGCTTGGCGGCGTCGAAGCTCGCCATGAGGCCGAACTGCTGCTGCTGCATGTGCTGGAGCGCCCGCGCAGCTGGCTTTTCGCGCATGCCACCGATCCGCTGGCCGCCGCCGACCAGGCTGCCTTCGAAGCGTTGCTGGCCCGCCGCGTGGCCGGTGAGCCGGTGGCCTACCTGACCGGCCGCCGCGGTTTCTGGACGCTGGACCTGGAGGTCGACCCGGCCACGCTGATCCCGCGTCCGGAAACCGAGCTGCTGGTCGAGCTGGCATTGGAGCGGCTGCCGCCAGACCAATTGCTGCAGCTGGCTGACCTGGGCACCGGCAGCGGTGCGATTGCACTTGCACTGGCCAGCGAACGGCCGCAGGCGCAGGTGCTGGCCACCGATGCCAGCCCGGGCGCGCTGGCCGTGGCCGCGCGCAATGCTGCGCGCCATGAACTGCGCAACGTCCGCTTCGCCGAGGGCGGGCACGACTGGTATGCGCCGCTGCAGGGCGCGCGCTTCGACCTGATCGCCAGCAACCCGCCATACATTGCCAGCGACGACCCGCATCTGGAGCAGGGCGACCTGCGTTTTGAACCGGCCACCGCGCTGGCCTCCGGCGCGGATGGCCTGGATGACATCCGCCGCATCGTCGACGGTGGCCTGGCCCACCTGCTGCCCAGCGGCTGGCTGCTGATCGAGCACGGTTGGGACCAGGGCGAAGCGATCCGCGCGCTGTTCGACGCAGCGGGGTTTGCCGAGGTGCAGACCGTGCAGGACCTGGAGCAGCGCGACCGCATCACCCTGGGCCGGCGTCCGGCCTAGAATGGAGGTTCTCCTGCCCCGGCAGGGCATCACCCTGGAGCTGCAAGCATGCGTACGCTGTACCCCGCCATCACCCCCTACGACGTCGGCACTCTGAAGGTCGACGACCGCCACACGCTGTACTTCGAACAGTGCGGCAACCCGGACGGCAAGCCGGTGGTGATGCTGCACGGTGGCCCGGGCGGCGGCTGCAGCGACAAGATGCGCCAGTTCCACGACCCGTCCAGGTACCGCATCATCCTGTTCGACCAGCGCGGTGCCGGCCGTTCCACCCCGCACGCGGACCTGGTGGACAACACCACCTGGGACCTTGTTGCCGATATCGAAAAACTGCGCGAGCACCTCAAGGTCGATCGCTGGCAGGTATTCGGTGGCAGCTGGGGTTCGACCCTGGCGCTGGCGTATGCCGAAACCCACCCGCAGCGCGTGACCGAACTGGTCCTGCGCGGCATCTTCATGCTGCGTCGCTGGGAACTGGAATGGTTCTACCAGGAAGGTGCCAACCGCCTGTTCCCGGATGCGTGGGAGCACTACCTCAAGCCGATTCCGTCGGTGGAGCGTCATGACCTGATCTCGGCCTTCCACCGCCGCCTGACCAGCGACGACGAAACCACCCGCCTGGAAGCGGCCAAGGCGTGGGCGGTGTGGGAAGGCGCGACCAGCTTCCTGCATGTGGACGACGACTTCATCAACAGCCATGAAGACCCGCATTTCGCGCTGGCCTTCGCCCGCATCGAAAACCACTACTTCGTCAACGGCGGCTTCTTCGAGGTGGAAGACCAGCTGCTGCGCGACGCACACCGCATCGCCGATATCCCGGGCGTGATCGTGCACGGCCGCTACGACGTGGTCTGCCCGCTGGCCAACGCTTGGGACCTGACCAAGGTGTGGCCGAAGGCGAAGCTGGAAATCACGCCGGCTTCGGGTCATTCGGCGTTCGAAGCCGAGAACGTGGACGCGCTGGTGCGCGCCACCGATAGCTTCGCCTGATCGGTGGTGCCGGCCGCTGGCCGGCAACGCCTCACCGGTAGCGCCGGCCAGCGGCCGGCGCTACCACTCCCCGGCCAGCAACGCGTCGGCCAACACCTGCAGCTTCGGTGAATGCTGGCGCGACGGTGGGTAGATCAACGACAGTTCGCGACTGCGGCCTTCGAAGGGCTGCAGCACGCGCTGCAGGCGGCCATCGGCCAACGCGTCGGCCACCGCGAAATCCATCACCTGCACGATGCCGATGCCGGCGATGGCCGCTTCCACCAGCGGATCGCCGCTGTCGAACACCATCCGCGTCGGCGGCGTGAACTCGCGCAGTTGCCCGTCCTGCAGGAACTGCCAGTCCACCAGCCGGCCACTGCGCAGGTTGCGCACCGCCAGGCAGGCATGATCCTGCAGCGCGGCCACATCGTCCGGTGCGCCACAGCGGGCCAGATAGCCCGGGCTGGCCACGGTCACCCAGCGCAGAGGCCGCAATGGCCGCGCGACGATGCGCTGGTCGGCGATGACGCCGGTGCGCAGCGCGGCATCGAAACCTTCCTCGACCAGATCGACCAGACGGTCGCTGAGCACCGCTTCCACCTGCAGCTGCGGATGCTGCTGCAGCAACGGCGCCAGCATCGGCACCAGCACCTTCCGCCCGAACATCGACGGCGCACTGATCTTCAATGTGCCCGAGGGCGTGCACGGGCGGTCGGCCAGTTGCCGTTCGGCATCGTCCAGGCCGGCCAGCAGTGGTGCCACCTGTTCCACGAACTGGCGGCCATCCGGGGTCAGCGCCACGTTGCGGGTGTTCCGCTGCAGCAGCTTCACCCCCAGCGACACTTCCAACCGCCCGATCGCGCGCGACAGGCCGGACTGGCTCAGGCCCAGCTGGCCGGCGGCCACGGTGAAGCTGCGGGCTTCGGCCACCTGCACCAGCATGCGCACCGCATTGAGGTCCATCGAGGCTCCATTCATGCCGAAAATCATGACAGATATGGCCGGGGAGGGGTTTATTGATTGACTCGCATCAATGAGACTGCGCTCCCCCACCGCGCCAGACCGCCGATGCCTCCCCTCAAATACCCGCGCTGGGCGCTGACCCTGCTGGCCACCGCCCAGCTGATCATCGCCCTGGATGCCACCATCATCTTCGTTGCCCTGCATGACATGGGCCGCGCGCTGCAGATCAACGCGCAGCAGCTGCAATGGGTCGTCAGTGCCTACACCGTGGCCTTCGGCGGCAGCCTGCTGCTGGGTGGGCGCGCCGCCGACCTGATCGGCCGCCGCCGCTTCTACCGGCTGGGCATGCTGCTGTTCGCGCTGGCCTCGCTGCTCGGTGCGCTGGCGCCGAACGCCACGCTGTTGATCATCGCGCGCGCCGCACAAGGCGTCGGGGCGGCGCTGCTGTTCCCGGCCACGCTGGCACTGATCAACACGCTGTACGCAGAAGGGCCGGTGCGCAACCGCGCGCTGGCGATCTGGAGCATGGCCAGCGCAGTGGGCCTGGCATTGGGCACGCTGCTCGGTGGGGTGCTGACCCAGGCGTTCGGCTGGCCGGCGGTGCTGGCGGTGATCGTGCCGCTGGCCACGGCGTGCGCGGTCGCGGCCGGTGTGTGGTTGCCGGCCGATGGTCCACGGGTGCAGGGACGCTCATTCGATCTGGCCGGTTGCCTCACCGTCACCGCTGGCGGCAGCCTGCTGGTGACCACCCTGGTGCAAGGGCCGGAGTGGGGCTGGACGGCGCCGGCTACGCTCATCTGCCTGCTGCTTTCAGCCGTACTGTTGACGGTGTTCGTACAGATCGAAAAGCGCAGCCGTGACCCGCTGATGCAGTTTTCGCTGTTGCGCCTGCCCGGCCTGCGCGCCGCGCTGGGTCTGACCTTCGCTTTCATGAGCAGCTATGGCGTGCAGTACTACTTCCTGGCGCTCTACTTCCAGGATGGCTATGGCTGGAGCCCGCTGCAGGCGGGCATGGCCTTCCTGCTGCCGACATTGGTGTGCACCTTCGGCATCCGTATTGCCGAACGCATGCTGCGGCACCGTTCGCCGCGGCAGGTACTGGCCTGGGGCTTCGCCGCCGGTGCCGTCGGCATCGCTGCGGTGGCGCTGGCGATGCCGCATGGCGCCAGCTACTGGCCGCTGTTGCCGGGCATCGTGGTGCTCAGCGTCGGCCAGGGCATGAGCTGGACGGCGATGTGGATCGTGGCCGGGCAGGGCGTGCCGGGTCCGCAGCAAGGCGTCGCGTCCGGCATGGCGGCCACCGCCCAGCAGATCGGCGGCGCCTTGGGATTGGCGGTACTGGTGATGGTCGCCAACGCCGCGCGCGGCGCGCAGGCGGCAACCAGCCCTGATGCGTTGCAGGGCATGGTCAATGCACAGTACGGTGCCGCGCTGTTCGCCGCGCTCGGCGTGTTGATCGCGCTGGGCCTGCGCCCGGCGCCGGTAGACTCGGCAGCGACTGCCTGCCTGAGCACCGACGCATGATCGAACTGCTGGACCTGCAACAGACCCTGCATGCCTTCGCTGCCTGCAACGATGACGATGAGGTGTGGAACGCCTTCGGCTGGGTGATGGCCAGCGACGAGGACCTGCTGGCTGCGCGGTTGTGGTTGCCGTCATCCAGTGATGGAGTGCTGGATGACGACGGCGAGCGATCGGCCGCTTTGGCAGCAATGGGGCTGTTCCCGTATCTGGAACCGGCCACGTTTGCCGACGTGCTGGATGTGCAGAAGCGGCAACGCCCGCTGTCGTCGCTGCAGGACTACGCGCAGGCGCTGGCGTACTACGCCGAGTACGACGCGTTCCAACAGGTCGAGGGTATCGACGAGGCCCTGGTCGAAGCGGGTGCTGCGGAACAGGCGGCTGCGCGCGGTGCCGGCGTAGGCACGGGCATCTTCGCGTCCTTCGATCTGATGCTGAGAGTGTGCCCGGAGGGGCAGATCAAAGCCGCAGCGCAGCGCGTGGCGCGCCTGCTGGAGATTCCGATGGGCGAGGCGTTGGCACGCTGCCGTGCGTTGCCTCTGCTGCTGGGGCAAGCCCTGGATCGCAACCGTGCGCAGGCCATCAAGGATGAATTCGAAGCCATCGGCGCGACCGTGCAGGTGTACGGATTCAAGCCGTTCCCGTGGATGGATGCGCCGGTATTGCGGTAGTGGGGGGGGGGGGGGGGGCGGCCCCCCGCGGGGTGGGGGGGGGGCGGTGGGCGGGGGGGGCGCGGCGG
>NZ_JAWIRS010000009.1:0-20447 GCF_036320005.1 Stenotrophomonas sp. SMYL11 | reverse complement strand
GCGCCGCCGGCGGCCCCCACCCGGCTTTGGGTGTGTTGATCGGGTGAGGCCGGCCAGCGGCCGGCACTACCAGGCCTGGATAAATCACCCGGCGGTCAACAACTGAGGTTGCAGCGCGCTGAAGATCCGCGCCAGCCGCTCCGCCCATGCCTGCTGCCCGGCGGCATCGGCGATCAGGTCCTGGCGGATCTCCAGTTCCACGTGCACCAGCCCGCGGCCTTCGCCGTGCACCGGCACGGCGTAGTCGCTGGTGCTGCTGACCGAATACGGTTCGTTGTCGCCCACCACCAGGTCGCCTTCGTCGCGCAGTGCCTGCAGCAGTGCGTGCGCAAAGCGCGTGTCCTGGTGGTACAGCACGCCGGCATGCCACGGCCGCTGCGCGCCGTTCATCGCCGGGGTGAAGCTGTGCATCATCACCAGCAGGGTGGGGCGGCCGGCATCGCGGCGTGCGTCCAGTTCGGCGTCGATGCGTGCGTGGTACGGCGCGTGGATCGCATCAATGCGCTGTTGCCGCTGCGCCGCCGACAGCCCGGCATTGCCCGGCACCACGGTGTGGTCGCTTACTTCCGGAATCAGCGTCGGCGAGGCCAGCGGGCGGTTGCAGTCGATCAGCAGCCGCGAATAGGTCTGTTCGATCGCCCAGGCATCCAGCTGTTCGGCCAGTTGGCGGGTGGTGCCGGCAATGCCAATGTCCCAGCCGATGTGGCGGTCCAGTTCGACCTGTGGCAAGCCCAGGCCGGCGAGGGCGCGCGGCACCTGCTGGCCGGCGTGGTCGGCCAGCAGCAGGTACGGCGAAGCGCCCTGCGGCCGGTGAAGTGTGTAGATCGCCGGGTCGTCGGCGCCGAGCAGCGCCGGCAGCGCATGCATGTCGGCGTCAGCCACGCGGGCGCCCGTCCAGGTGGTGCTCGATCATCCACAGGCCGGCCCAGAGCTTGGCGTCCAGCTCGTAGCCTTCGCCCATCTTCTGCACCAGCCAGGCCGCGGCCTCACTGCGTGGAATCTCGTGCACGGTGATGTCCTCGCTGTCATCGCCGCCACCTTCGCCGATCCGGCGCAGGCCGGTAGCGCGTACGAAGGCGATCTTCTCGCTGCTGGCGCCGGACGACGTCGGGCCGATCATCAGCACTTCGGCGTGATCGGCGGTCCAGCCGGTTTCTTCTTCCAGTTCGCGCACGGCCGAGACTTCAATCGATTCGCCGGCGTGGATGTCGCCGACCAGGCCGGCCGGCATCTCGATGGTGGGTGCCTGCAGCGGCACGCGGAACTGCTCGACGAACAGCACCTTGTCCTCCGGGGTGACGGCGATGATGATCGCGGCCAGGCCACCGGCATGGGTACGTTCGCTGTATTCCCAGGTGCCGCGCACCAGCATGCGCTGGTACTTGCCTTCATAGACGACACGCGGGGCTTCGGTGTAGCGCTGGCTCATGCGGGCTCGCTGTGGGTGGGAAGAGGGTCGGCCACGCCGGCGGCATCGAACAGCCGGCGGCGGGTCATCGGGCCGAAGCGCAGGGTCTGGCACAGGCCACCGAGCAGCTCCGGATCGGCTGCCTGGCGCAGCAGTCCGGGCTGGCTGCCCTCCAGCGGCGCGTCCAGCGCGATGGTGGTCAGCTGGCGCCAGAGCTGGGCGTGCTCGCGCTGCTCACGCAGGCGCACCGCCATCTGTGCCGCGCCGCGCAGGCGCAGGAACGGCACTTCGTCCAGGCGTTCGTACAGCACGTCCATGCTGCCGAAGTGGGCCAGCAGCACGGCGGCGGACTTGCTGCCGACACCACTGACACCGGGAATGTTGTCCACCGCATCGCCGCACAGGGCCAGGTAATCGGCGATCTGGTGCGCGTGCACGCCGTGCCGTGTCTTCACGCCGGCCACGTCCCAGCGCTGGTTGCGCGCGTAATCCCACTGTTCGTCGTGATCGAGCAGCAGCTGCGACAGGTCCTTGTCGGCGGAGATGATCACCCCGCGATGGCTGCCACGGTGCACGTGCAGGGCGCTGCCGATCAGGTCATCGGCTTCGTATTCGTGGTGGGCCAGCACCGCAAGGCCCAACGCCGCGCACAGCGCCTTGCAGTGTACGAACTGACGTTTGAGGGCTTCCGGTGCCGGGTCGCGATTGGCCTTGTAGGCCGGATACAGCCGATGGCGGAAGCCGCTGTCGAGCGCTTCGTCGAAGGCGATGGCGATGTGACGTGGGCGTTCGCGTTCGAGCAGGTCCAGCAGGAAGCGGGCGAAGCCGTGCACGGCATTGGTCGGCCAGCCCTGCGCGTCCTGGAACTGGTCCGGCAGCGAGTGCCAGGCGCGGAACACGTAGATGCTGGCGTCGACCAGATACAGCGACGGCGGTGGTGCCGGCAGGCTCATGCCGGTGGCATCCAGTCGCGCAGCAGGGCGGCCGGATCGGGGCGCTCGCGCTCGGGAACATCGGCCTTGGGCGTGCCGATGTGGATGAACCCGGCGATGCCTTCGCCTTCGGCCAGGCCCAGGTGGGCCTGTACCGCCGGATCGAAGGCCATCCAGGCGGTCAGCCACTGCGCGCCGAAGCCCAGCGCCTGTGCGGCCTGCAGCAGGGCGAAGCAGACGCAGCCGGCGGTCATCAGCTGTTCCTGTTCGGGCACCTTCGGATCCGGGCGCGGGCTGGCCACCACCACGATCACCAGCGGCGCATGGCTGAAGCGCTGGCGGTCCTTCTCGAATACCGCCTCGCCGGCATGCGGGTCGCGCTGGCGGCTGCGCTCGGCCAGGAAGTCGCCCAGAGTGTGACGTGCATCGCCGGCGATCTTCAGGAAGCGGAACGGTACGCGCTTGCCGTGGTCGGGCACGCGCACGGCCGAGGCCAGCATGCGCTGCAGGGTGGCCGGATCCGGTCCGGGCTCGCCCAATTGCCGCGAGGGCACCGAGCGGCGGGCATCCAGGGCAAGCAGGGCAGCGGGGTCGGGCATGGAGTCTGAACCGGTCATCACGGGTGTTTGATTATAGTCGGGGTGGTCAATGACGCCGTCTGTGTCGCGTCCCGCCCCTGAATATCAAACTGTGATGAACATCATGCCACTGGCGGGAAAGGGACGACCGCTTCCTCTCGCCTCGTGGGCCTCGCACGGCTTACGATATCCATCTTGCCGGGCCGCCGGTCATGAGGTTTGAAGTGAGGACTGTTTCACTGTCCGTGACGGGCTGGCCGGCCTACCATCGACGTACCGGTACATGGGGTGTGCCGGCCGTCGCGATGTCCATGCTGTCTGTCGTACCAGAGAAGGTGGGGAGCCTTCCCGAATGATGAGCGCGCCCACACCGATGGGATCGCCGGGCCGTGACCCGGTCCAGCTTCAGCGTGCCCGGGACATGGTCCTGCCGGCGCTGTGCCAGGCGTTCGGGGCCGCACTGGCGCGTTTCGACGATGCACTGTTCGACCGCGCCGGCAATGCAGGCTCGTCGCAGCTGCTGTTCCTGGATGCGATGCGCGAGCTGCGCCGCCGCCGCGAGGACATCGCCGCCGCCTTCGCCGGCCACCTGCAGCGGGCCTGGGATGCACTGGCCAGTGGCGAGCCGCTGTCGGCCGAAGCCACCCTGTCCGGACCGGCCGAGGATGGCCTGAGCCTGCTGGCGGAACATGTACTGGAGTCGCGGCTGGCGGTGCGCAATTTCGCCACCGTGCTGCTGCGTGATTTCAAGCCGGTGCTGGCGCGGCTGGACCGCCGCCTGGGCCGCCTGATCGGCGGTGCCGAGCTGGATGCCGACCACAACCCGGTCAGCCCCGAACACCTGGGCGTGGCCATCCATGAGGCCTTTGCCGGCTGCGAGCTGGCGCCGGAAGTGCACCTGGTGCTGATCAAGCTGTGCGAGCGCGACCTGCGCGCGCCGGTGGGCCGCATCTACGAGAAGCTGGACGAGCAGCTGGCCGCCGCTGGCGTGATGTCGCAGATGGGGGCGCCGCGGCGTCCATTGTCGGCCGCGCCCGACCCGCGCATGGCGCCGGGGGTGGACGATCTGGTCGAGCCGCGCCACGCGGCGGGCTTCGAATCCGAATTCAGCGATGATGAACAGGCCGCTCCGGCCTGGGCGCAGCGCTTCGCCGCGCGCTGGTCCGAGCGCCGTGGCCACATGCAGCAGCACCTCGGGAGCGAGGATGCCGGCAACGGCGAGGCGTATGCGGGCCAGCAGGGAATGCTGCTTGAGGCCCTGCATGAGCTGCTGCAGCAGACCCGTCACGTTCGCGAGGACGCCACCTCTGCCGCGCAGGTCGCGGTCGGCCAGCACCGCCCGTTGAGCCAGCGCGAGATGATGTCGGTGCTGTCGCTGCTGCAGGCCACGCCCAGCGCCACCCTGCGTGCGGCCATCGGCGAGGACGGCGAATCACTTGCGCAGCGGCTGAAGAGTGAAGTGCTGTCCAGCGCCACCCGTCTCGGCGTCGATCCTGGCCAGACCCGGCTGGACCCGCAGGACGAAGATGCGATCGATCTGGTCGGCATGCTGTTCGACGTGATGCTGGACGAGCGCGAGCTGGAGGGCCGTTCGCGCGAGTTGATCGGCCGCCTGGTGGTGCCCTTCGTAAAGGTGGCGATGCTCGACCGGCGCATGTTCGTGCAGAAGACCCACCCGGCCCGCAAGCTGCTCAACTCGCTGGCCGAAGCCTGCGAGGGCAATACCGGCGAAAGCCAGGCCGAGCGCATGCTGATGGCCAAGGTCGAGGAGATCATCGAACGCCTGGTGGCCGAGTTCAACGAGAACCTGGCCATCTTCCTGACCCTGGAAGAAGAATTCCGCGAGTTCCTCGTGCAGCACCGCCGCCGCGTGGAAATCGCCGAGCGCCGCGCCGCCGAAACGCAGCGCGGCCAGGAGAAGCTGGAAATGGCCCGCAGCCGGGCCGGTGCCGAACTGGACCGCCGCATCGGCGATGCCACCTTGCCGCCGGCCATCGCCGAGTTCCTGCGCCAGCCGTGGCAGCACCACCTGACCCTGGCGCTGCTGCGCGAGGGCGAGGAGGGCGCGTCGGTGGCCGAGGCCCTGAGCCTGGCTGACGGCCTGCTGGAGGAAGTGGCCGAGGCCCGCCGCCAGATCGTCGGCAAGCCGTGGCTGCAGGCCTGGCAGCCGGTGCTGGCCAAGGTATTTGCCAGTGTCGGCGTGCACGGCGATGCCGCCACCGGTGCCATCGACGCCCTGCACGACACCCTGCAGGGCATTGCCGAATCGCGGCCGGAACTGCAGCGCGCGTTGCCGGAACTGCCGCAGGTTGCCTTGCCGGCGCCGCCGGTGGCTGAGTCGCCAGCGGTGGAGCTGGGCGGGCAGATCGACGCCGACGATTTCGACAACGCCGACGCCGACCGCTTCCGCCGCATGGAAATCGGCAACTGGCTGGACTTCGTCGACAAGGACGGCAAGGTGCAGGCCGGCAAGCTGTCCTGGGTCAGCCCGATTTCCTCGCGCCTGCTGTTCGTCAACCGCCGCGGCGTGCGCTTCTGCGTGGCCTCGCCGGAAGAACTGGCGGTGATGGTGCGGCTGGGCCGCCTGCGCGCCCACGTCGACGATGGCGCCTTCGACAGCGCGATGCAGGGTGTGATCGATCGGCTGGACCCGGGCAGCGCAACCCTGCACTGAGTCGTGGCCGCCTGCTAGGATCGGGAAAACTCACCGATCAGCGGGGACCTGCATGGCCGTGGCGTTGCTGGGGATCAAGGAGACCGCGCCGGGCGAACGGCGCGTGGCGTTGACGCCGGAAACCGCGCGCAAGCTCGGTGCCTTGGGCATCACTGTCTGGTATGAGGCCGGCGCCGGTCTGGCGGCGGGATTTACCGATGCTGCCTATGACGACGCCGGTGCACGCGTTTTCGATGAAGGTCGCTGGGCCGAGATCGATATCCTGCTGTGCGTGCAGGCACCGCCGGTGGCAGTGCTGGAGCAGCTCAAGCCCACTGCCAGCGTGGTCGGCCTGCTGACCCCGGGCAGCGATCCGGCGCTTGCGGCATTGGCCGCTGGCGACCGCCTGCACCTGTTCCCACTGCAGCAGCTGCCGCGCACCACGCGCGCGCAGGCGATGGACGTGCTCAGTTCGCAGGCGGGCATGGCCGGTTACAAGGCGGCACTGATCGCGGCCGAGCGTGCGCCGCGATTCTTCCCGATGCTGACCACCGCCGCCGGTACCGTGCGGCCGGCCAAGGTGCTGGTGATCGGTGCCGGTGTAGCGGGCCTGCAGGCCATTGCCACCGCGCGCCGGTTGGGGGCACAGGTGGAAGGTTTCGACGTACGCCCGGAAACCCGTGAGCAGATCCAGTCGCTGGGCGCGCGCTTCCTTGATCTCGGGGTCAGCGCGGCGGGCGAGGGCGGCTATGCGCGCGCATTGACCGATGAGGAGCGCTCCGAGCAGCAGCGCCGGCTGGCCGACCACCTGCGCAGCGTGGATGTGGTGATCTGCACCGCCGCAGTGCCGGGGCGACCGGCGCCAACGATCGTGACCGCCGCAATGGTGGAAGGCATGGCCACCGGCAGCGTGATCGTGGACCTGGCGGCGGAGAGCGGTGGCAACTGCGCACTGACCCAGCCGGGGCAGTGCATCGAGCATCAGGGCGTGACCATCGATGGCCCGCTGGGCCTGGCCAGCCGCGGCGCGACCCAGGCCAGCGAGATGTATGCGCGCAACCTGCTCAACTTCGTCGCCTTGTTCGTGCGCGAGGGCCAGCTGGGTTTCGACTGGGACGACGAGCTGCTGGCGAAGACACGCTGGCAGGCGTGAGCCGGTAGCGCCGGTTGCCTTCCCCGTAGATCCACGCCGTGCGTGGAGGAACGGCCCAGCGTGCGGACCAGGGGCCGCACCCACCCTGCGGATGTCGGCGTTACCGCGGCTTCGCCGGCGGCGGGTTCTCGCGCACCCAGTCCTTGCGCTGCTCCGGCGTCATCTGCGACCAGCGCTCGCGCAGTGCGTCGCGCTGCGCTGGGGGCAGATCCCGCATCTGACCGAACAGGGCACGTGCCTGCTCACGTTGTTCCGGGCTCATGTGCTCGAAGCGGCGCAGGCCACGGCGGGCCTTGTCGCGCTCCTCCGGGCTCATCGATTGCCAGCGCTGGCCATGCGAGAGCATGCGCTGGCGCTGGCCGGCATCGGCGCTGTTCCAGCGGTCGCGCAGGGGCGCCAGCAGGGATTCGCGCTGCGCTTCGCTCAGGTGTTCCCACGCTGGCAGCGGTACGGCCGGCGCAGGGCGTGCGGCAGGGGCGGGCGCGGCGCTCTGCGCCAGCGCCGGGAGGGCCGGCAGCAGCAACAGGGTCATCAGCAGGGGCAGGGTGTGCGGTCGGGACATGATTCACTCCATCGCCAGGTCGGTGTCGCCCAGCCACAGGTACAGATCGGGATTTTCGTCGTACAGCGCGCTGTTGTCTTCCACCGAGGCAAGCACAGGTGCCGGCGCAGGGCTCGTCAGGGTGCCGTGGCCGGTGAACTGCAGGCCGATACCAAGTGCCACCACCAGTGAACAGGCACTGGCCAGCCACCAGCGCCAGCGCCCGCGATGGGTGGCCGTGGCGCCGTGGCGAGCCTGGCGCAGCCGGGCCAGCGTTGCCGGCGACAGCGCGTGCAGCGACCGCGCGTGCAGGCTGCGCAGGGTGTCATCGGAAGGCAGGGAGCGGTTCACGGGTGGATCTCCAGGTAATCCTGCAGCGCCTGGCGGGCGCGTGCCAGATGGGTTTTTACCGCGCCTTCGCTGCAGCCCATGGCGCGGGCGGTGGTGGCCCCGTCCAGGTCCTGCAGCACGCGCAGGGTGAAGGCCTCGCGCTGGCGGGCGGGCAGGCGGCGCAACGCGTCCACCAGCTGCTGGTACTGCTGGCGCTGTTCGTGCGCCTGTGCCGGGTCCGGGCCGGGGTCGGCCCAGTCGATCTCGCCCCCGTCGGCGTCCTGGTTGTCGCGCCAGAACGGCAGGCGGAAGCGGCGCCGGCGCTGCAGGTCGATCACGCGCCGGCGCAGGATGCTCCAGAACAGCGGCGCCCATTCGGCTGCCGGCTTGTCGGCGTAGTCCAGCATGCGCAGCAGCGCGTCCTGCACCGCGTCCATGGCGTCTTCGCGCTGGCGCAGGCCGGCCTCGGCGAAGCGGAATGCGCGCGGGCCAACACTGGCCAGGAACGCCTCCAGCGACGCCGGCAGGGCATCGGTCTCGGCGCTCGGGGGGGCGGGGCTGCTCACCAGCACAGGGTACGGTTCCTCGCTCGGGGTCACCATCGACAACGCGTGATCGCGGCTTCGGTTGACGCCGGGCGCGCACCGGGTTCAGCCCATGGTTATGATGGGACGACGAAGACAGAGCAGGAGCGTTGCCGGTGAGTGACGGGTTCGTAGCGCTGTACATCTTCATGCTGGCAGCCATCGCCGGCCACGTGATCATTTCGCGGGTGCCGGTGATCCTGCATACCCCGCTGATGTCGGGCTCCAACTTCATCCACGGCATCGTGCTGATCGGTGCGATGGTGGTGCTGGGGCACGCGCAGACACCGCTGGAGAAAGCCCTGGGCTTCCTCGCCGTGGTGCTTGGTGCCGGCAACGCCGCCGGTGGCTACGTGGTCACCGCGCGCATGCTGGAAATGTTCAAGCCGAGCGCGCCCAAGGACGGCAAGGACGAGCCGAAGGAGCCGCAGGCTTGAACATCAGCACCGTCGAACTGCTCGATTGGCTGGTCAAGGCCAGCTACCTCGTCGCCGCCACGCTGTTCCTGCTGGGCCTGCAGCGCATGGCCTCGCCGCTGACCGCGCGCAGCGGCATCCGCTGGGCCGGGCTGGGCATGCTGCTGGCCACGGTGGCGACTTTCTTCCTGCCCGAACTGCACAACGTGCCGCTGATCCTGGTGGCACTGCTGCTGGGCGCGGGCCTGGCCTGGTGGTCAGCCGGCAAGGTTGCCATCACCGACATGCCGCAGATGGTGGCGCTGTACAACGGCATGGGCGGCGGCTCGGCCGCGGCCATCGGTGCAGTGGAACTGCTGCGCTACGCCTTCCTTGCCAACCGCGATACCAGCCACTGGAGTGCGCAGGCGCTGGCCGACCTCGCTGCCCGCCAACCCTCGGGCATGGTGCTGCTGCTGGCGGTGGTCGGTGCGGCCATCGGTGCGGTGTCGCTGTCCGGCTCGGTGATCGCCTGGGCCAAGCTCGATGGCCGCCTGGACAAGCGTGTGACCTGGCCGGGCCAGCAGGTGATGAACCTGGTGGTGGCACTGGCGGTGGTGGTGCTGGCGATCATCGCGGCCAGCACGCTCAACACCTGGGCGATCGTCGCCTTCTTCGTGCTGGCGCTGGCACTGGGCGTGTTGATGACGCTGCCGATCGGTGGCGCCGACATGCCGGTGGTGATCTCGCTGTACAACGCGTTCACCGGCCTGGCGGTGTCGTTCGAAGGCTACGTACTGGGCAACGAGGCATTGATCATCGCCGGCATGATGGTCGGCGCGGCGGGCATCCTGCTGACCCGGCTGATGGCCAAGGCGATGAACCGGCCGATCCGCAACGTGTTGTTCTCCAACTTCGGCGGTGGCGCTGGTGGCGAGGCACAGGCGATCACAGGTGCGCAGAAGCCGATTGAGGCGTCGGACGTTGCGGCGATGATGGCCTACGCCGAACGCGTGGTGATCGTGCCGGGCTACGGCATGGCGGTTGCGCAGGCCCAGCACAAGATCTGGGAGCTGGCGCAGCGGCTGGGCCAGCGCGGGGTGAAGGTGAAGTTCGCCATCCATCCGGTGGCCGGGCGCATGCCCGGGCACATGAACGTGCTGCTGGCCGAAGCGGGTGTGCCCTACGACCTGATCGCCGACATGGACGACATCAACCCGGAGTTCGCCAACACCGACGTGGTGCTGGTGATCGGTGCCAACGACGTGGTCAATCCGGTGGCACGCACCGACCCGGCCAGCCCGATCTACGGCATGCCGGTGCTGGATGTGGTCAACGCGCGCAACGTGGTGGTGATCAAGCGCGGCAAGGGCACCGGTTTTGCCGGCATCGAGAATGCGCTGTTCTACGCCGACAACACCCGCATGCTGTACGGCGATGGTGCGGAAGCGGCGGCCTCGCTGGTGAGCGAACTGAAGGCGCTCGACGGCGGGCATTGAAGGCCGGGGTCGGATCCCTTTCCGCAGGGAAGGGCTCTGACCCCATGTAGGGCTCAGCGCGCCAGCCAGGCGCCCACGGCCACGCCCAGGGCCAGCCACAGCCATTCCATCGCGCCATTGGCGAGGGTGATCAGGGTCCAGGCCAGGTGCGGACCCATCCGCAACGTGGCGTCCCACAGGTCCAGCCCGATCGAGCCGCCCATCCACGCGCTGGCGATGGCCCAGTTGGCCACGGCCGCCACCAGGAGGGTGCCCAGCACGACCAGGGCGATGCGCAGCCGGCCCGGGCCCAGCGTGCCCATGCGCAGCATGAACACCAGTTCCAGGGCGGTCAGTACCGCCATCCAGCCGACCTGCCGGCCGGTCATCAGCGCCAGCATCATCCAGGCGAGGGGAGCAACAAGCAGACCCAGCAACAGCATGATGGGCCAGAGCCAGGTCACGGTCCTGGCACGCGCGGCATTGGAGGACATCGAAGCTCCCTGAAGATCACCCACAGGATACTGTGGTTTGCCGCAGTGCACCGGCGGCCGCAGGGCGGCTGGGCTAGAATGCCGTCTTGCGTGGCCTTGGCCACGGCCCCATATCGGTCCCCATGTATTCCCGTAGCAGCGAACCTGTCCACTTCGAACGCGATTGCGAGGCCGTGATGGTCCCGCAGGGCGACACCGTGACCCTGCCCGCCGGCAGCTATGGGTACATCACCCAGGCGCTGGGCGGCAGTTATTCGGTGTTCGTCGAGGGCAACCTGTTCCGCATCGCCGGCAAGGATGGCGACGCCATCGGCAAGGAGGCACCGGCACCGCTGGAGCTGCCGGCCGACGCCACCGATGAACAGGTGGAACAGCTTGTGTGGCAGCAGCTGCGGACCTGCTTCGATCCGGAAATTCCGGTGAACATCGTCGAACTGGGCCTGGTCTATGAAGTCGAGATCAAGCACCTGGACGAAGGCAAGCGCGAGATCGACGTGAAGATGACCCTGACCGCGCCGGGCTGCGGCATGGGCGAGATCCTGGTCGACGACGTGCGCAGCAAGCTCGAAATGATCCCGACGGTGGCCGAGGCCGACGTCGACCTGGTGTTCGACCCGCCGTGGAACCAGCACATGATGTCCGAGGCGGCCCGGCTCGAGACCGGCATGCTTTGACCCACGGCCCGCAGTGACGCGGGCCCGGCATTACCCGCAACCAGAACAGGAAATCTCCGGTGTCCCAGTCCATTCCCAGCTTCGCCGTCACCCGTTCGGACCACCCGCGCAGCGCTGAAGAGCGCGCCCAGATCCTGGAGAAGCCGGGTTTCGGCCTGCACTTCACCGACCACATGGTGGAAGTGCGCTGGGACAAGGACACCGGCTGGCACAACGCCAACGTGCGCGCCTACGGTCCGCTGCAGCTGGACCCGGCCGCGGCCGTGCTGCACTACGGCCAGGAAATCTTCGAGGGCATCAAGGCCTACCGCCATGCCGACGGTTCGATCTGGACCTTCCGCCCGGATGCCAACGGCCGTCGCCTGCAGCGTTCGGCGCAGCGCCTGGCGCTGCCGGAACTGCCGGTGGAAATCTTCGTCGAATCGCTGAAGCAGCTGATCGCCGTCGACAGCGCCTGGGTGCCGTCGGCCGATGAGTCGAGCCTGTACTTCCGTCCGTTCATGATCGGCGACGAAGCCTTCCTCGGCGTGCGCGGCGCGCACAAGGCCGGCTACTACGTCATCGCCAGCCCGGCCGGCCCGTACTTCGCCAAGGGCGTCGCCCCGGTGTCAATCTGGCTGTCCACCGAATACGCGCGCGCAGCCAAGGGCGGCACCGGTGCTGCCAAGTGCGGCGGCAACTACGCGGCTTCGCTGCTGCCGCAGCAGAAGGCGCAGGCACAGGGCTGCTCGCAGGTGCTGTTCCTCGACCCGGTCGAGGGCAAGTACCTGGAAGAACTGGGTGGCATGAACGTGTTCCTGGTCTACAAGGACGGCACGCTGGTTACCCCCCAGCTGTCGGGTAGCATCCTCGAAGGCATCACCCGCGAGAGCATCCTGCAGCTGGCCCGCGACCGCGGCATGAAGGTCGAAGAGCGCAAGGTCAGCATCGAAGAGTGGAAGGACGGCGTTGCCTCCGGCGAGATCACCGAAGTGTTCGCCTGCGGCACCGCGGCGGTGGTCACCCCGATCGGCCAGCTGAAGGGCGAGGGCTTCTCGGTGGGCGACATCAACGCCCCGGCCGGCGAAGTGACCATGTCGCTGCGCAAGGAGCTGACCGACATCCAGTACGGCCGCCTGCCGGACCGCCACAACTGGCTGGTCAAGCTGGGCTGATCGCCCGCGCCGAACCGTAGCGTCGCGCCATGCTCGACTGCTCTTCTGGAAAGCCCGTCCTCGTGACGGGCTTTCTGCGTTGTGGGCCCGCCCGTCGACCGCAGTAGACGGGCGCTTGACGCAAATAGGTTTGCAATGCAAACTAAATTCAAGCGACCCCGATGGAGCGTGTCATGCAGCAGCCGTCCGTCATTGATCCTTCCTCGCGCCTGCAGGCCTTGACCCGTGAATACTCGCGGTACTCGCGAAGTGCCGGGGGCCTGTCGGCGATGGCAGGCGGCATTGCCTGCCTGGCCTCGTTCCTTGCCGGCGCGCTGCTGCCGACCACCCTGGCGCTGCGCATCGTGCTGATTGCCGTGCCGGTGCTGTGGATCGTCGGCAAGCAATGGCTGGCACGCCGTTATTACCAGCGGCTGGGCCAGGTCGAGGAGCAGGTTACGCCGGTCGAGCGCAATTTCCAGCGCTTCTTCATTGCCTTCACCGCGCTGGTAAGCGTGCTGGTGATCGGCAGCGTGCTGACCCGGCTGGCGCCGATGGGCGAGCTGCCCTGGGACCTGCGCGCCATCGGTTACCTGGCCGTGGTGGCGTTGCTGCCCTGGGCGGTGTGGCGCTGGCTGCGTACACCGCTGGAGTTCATCGTGGGCGTGTTCCTGTTGTGCCAGGCCGCGCTGGCCTTCACCGGGCAGGCGTATGGCTTCGGCCCGAGCACGGCCGTGTTTCCGCTGGCATCCGTCGCACTGATCGTGGTCGGCTGGCGTGACCACCAGCGCTTCCAGCGGCTGCAGGTGGAGATGCGCGCGTTCATGGCGGCGCGGACGAACGTCGGATGACCCAGCTGCCTGATTCCAAAGCATTGCTCCAGCTCGACCGCTTGATCCACGAGCCGGCACGCCTGCTGATCCTGTCGATCCTGGCAGGTGCCGAATCGGCCGAGTTCGGCTTTGTCGAGCATCTCAGCGGGTTGAGCAAGGGCAACCTCTCCAGCCATCTGAGCAAGCTTGAAGCGGCAGGGCTGGTCGCAATCGACAAGTCGTTCCGCGGCAAGCGCCCACTGACCACCCTGCAGTTGACGCCGATGGGCCGCACTGCCCTGGCCGAGTACCGCACGCAGCTGGCAGCGATCGTTGCCGGCATTCCCGATCCGGATCGAAAGGACGCCTGACATGACATTGCTCCCGCGCCTGTTTGCAGTTCTGGTTGTTTCCTTCTGTGCCCTCATCAGCGCGGCCGCGGCCGCAGATCCGCGCCATCAGGGAGCCGCGCTGACCACGCAGTTCTACGAAGGGCACATCGACGCCCTGTGGGAACGGATGACGCCGCAGATGCAGGCGGGGCTGCAGTCCCCGCAGAACCTGGTGGCGCTGCGCGAGCAGGTGCTGACGGGCTGGGGCGCAGAAACCGAGCTGGTCAGTGAGAAGGTCGAGAAGGTTGATGGATTCGACACCTATCTGCGGCAGGCGCGTTTCGCCAGGAGCCCGGCCATCATCCAGGTGCTGTGGGCCATCGATGCCGACGGGCGGATTGGCGGCTTCTACATCCGCCCGCTCCAGACCACGCCACCGCAGGCCGCAACGAGCGGGTTCCTCGACTACCAGACCCGCACACGGCTGCAACTGCCGTTCGACGATGAGTACTACGTGTTCTGGGGTGGGCGTACCGTCGAACAGAACTACCATGCGACCCACGCCGGCCAGCGCTTCGCGCTGGATCTGCTGTTGGTCCGCGATGGCCGCTCGCACCGTGGCGATGGCCTGCGCAACGATGATTACTACTGCTTCGGTCGCCCGATCCTCGCGCCCGCCGACGGCACGGTGGTGGACGTGATCGAGGGTGTCGCCGACAACGTGCCGGGCCAGATGAATGCCGCCCAGCTCACCGGCAACCGCGTCATCCTCGACCACGGCAACGAGGAATACTCGGTGCTGGCGCACCTGCGCCAGGGCAGTGTGCGTGTGGCGCAGGGACAGGCTGTCCGCAGCGGCGCGCACCTCGGTGACTGCGGCAACAGCGGCAATTCCTCTGAACCGCACCTGCACTACCAGCTGCAGGCCGGGCCCGTGTTCGGTGTCGGCGAAGCGCTCCCGGCACAGTTCTCCGGTTACGTGGCCGATGGCCAGCCGGTTGCACGCGGCGAGCCGGTCAAAGGTCAGCGGATCCGACCGGCGCGCCTCCCGCAGGCAAAGTAGTCAGCGCGTCCGACGCGATGGGCAGGCGTACCGCGGGCACGGTGTCAGCAGTGGACGCCGATGTCGGCAAAGTCATCGCAGGACACGTGATGACCCAGTCAGGTGCGTGCAGGGCAGGAGAAAGTTCCTTCACCTTCACAAACCCTCGACCCGAAAAGTCTCAGAACGAACATTTCATCTTGCTGAAAAGACGCTGAAAATCTTGTGGTGTCCGGTTTTGGTCATTAGCGTCATCTGCACGGCGGATCGTTAGGGGGATCCGCTGGCTCGCCGGACTTCGAACCTCGCCAACGCAAGCCAGCCCAGGGTTCGGGCCGGTGCTTCTGCCGATTCCGGCATTCACACCACAAGAAAGGGAAATACGATGTCCCAGGTAACGCAACCGCGTGTGCGTCGAGTGTGGGTGGTCCTTGGTGCGTCCGTTCTGTCATCGCTGCTGCTGGCCACGCCTGCGCTGGCCGGTGATGTCCAGCTCAGCGGCCTGCAGTCCGCACAGACACACCAGCGTTTCATCGTGAAGTACCGCGACGGCAGCGCGCCGGTGGCCAACACCACCGCACTGGCCTCTTCGCTGAAGAGTGCCGCCGCCGGCCTGGCCAGCAGCCAGGGCCGCGCGCTGGGCCTGCAGCAGGTCCGCAAGCTGGCCGTCGGCCCGACCCTGGTCAAGACCGATCGTCCGCTCGACCAGGCCGAATCCGAGCAGCTGATGCGCAAGCTGGCCGCCGACCCGAACGTGGAATACGTTGAAGTCGACCAGATCATGCGTGCCACGCTGACCCCGAACGACACCCGCTTCAGCGAGCAATGGGGCTTCGGTACCTCCAATGCCGGCATCAACATCCGGCCGGCCTGGGACAAGGCCACCGGCACCGGTGTGGTCGTGGCGGTGATCGACACCGGCATCACCAACCACGCCGACCTCAATGCCAACATCCTGCCGGGCTACGACTTCATCAGTGATGCGGCGATGGCGCGCGACGGCAACGGCCGCGACAACAACCCGAACGATGAGGGCGACTGGTACGGCGACAACGAGTGCCAGGCGGGCTACCCGGGTTCGAACTCCAGCTGGCACGGTACCCACGTGGCCGGCACGGTGGCGGCGGTGACCAACAACAGCACCGGCGTGGCAGGTACTGCGTTCAACGCCAAGGTCGTGCCGGTGCGCGTGCTCGGCAAGTGCGGCGGTTACACCTCCGACATTGCCGACGCGATCGTGTGGGCGTCCGGCGGCAGCGTCAGCGGCGTGCCGGCCAATGCCAATCCGGCCGAGGTCATCAACCTCTCGCTGGGCGGCGGCGGCAGCTGCTCGACCACCTACCAGAATGCGATCAATGGCGCTGTCGGCCGTGGCACCACCGTGGTGGTCGCCGCCGGTAACAGCAACACCAACGTGTCCTCGTCGGTGCCGGCCAACTGCCCGAACGTGATCGCAGTGGCGGCCACCACCTCGGCCGGTGCGCGTGCCAGCTTCTCCAACTATGGCAACGGCATCGACATCTCGGCACCGGGCCAGGGCATCCTGTCCACCCTCAACAGCGGCACCACCACCCCGGGCAGCGCCAGCTACGCTTCGTACAACGGCACCTCGATGGCGGCACCGCACGTGGCCGGCGTGGTCGCGCTGATGCAGTCCGTCGCCCCGAGCCCGCTGAGCCCGGCGCAGGTGGAAAGCATCATCAAGAGCACCGCACGTCCGCTGCCGGGCGCCTGCTCGGGTGGCTGCGGCGCCGGCATCATCGACGCCAATGCCGCTGTGGCTGCAGCGATCAACGGTGGCGGCAATCCGAACCCGGGTGGCAACGTGCTGCAGAACAACGTACCGGTGACTGGCCTGGGCGCTGCCAGCGGCGCTTCGCTGAGTTATACCGTCAACGTTCCGGCCGGCAGCACCCAGCTGCGCGTGGCGATCAGTGGCGGCAGCGGTGATGCCGACCTGTACGTTCGCCAGGGCAGTGCCCCGACCGATACCGCCTACACCTGCCGCCCGTACCTGAGCGGCAACAGCGAGACCTGCACCATCAACAGTCCCGCTGCCGGCACGTGGTATGTGCGGGTGAAGGCCTACAGCACCTTCTCGGGCCTGACCCTCAACGCCCAGTACTGAGCCCAAGCCCCTCTCCATGGGCACGCCCCGGCTCCGGCCGGGGCGTTTTTGCATGGGGCCGCGCGGTGATGCGAGCCGCCGCGTCGTGGTAGGTGCCGACCTTGGTCGGCACGCTGTTCCTCAGACCGATTCGAAGCGGTTCGCGGCCACGTTCTTGCGCACGTGCTGCGGGTCGAAAATCCGCCCGTTCATCGCGATGTACACGCCGCTCGGCAACGACTGCACCGCACCGATCGCGCAGCCGATGTTGAACTCCGCATCCGAGCCGCGGAAACGTGCCGGGCTCAGCGCGCCGGTCATCACGATGGTCTTGTCCGGGATCGTCGCCAGCACCTTGCCGGTCTGCACCATCGAATCGGTGCCGTGGGTCACCAGCACGTGGCGGGTCGGCTGCGCGGCGATGGTGGCGCGGATCAGTTCGCGGTCCTCATCGTTGATGTGCAGCGAATCCTTGCGCAGGATCGGAATCACGTTGAAGCGGAACGTCACGCCCAGCTCGCGCAGGATCATGCCGATCTGGGGGTCGCCGATCTGGTAGTCCGACTTGTCGTCGAAGTAGATCTTGTCGATCGTGCCACCGGTGGTGACGACCAGGAGCTCTTCCATCATGTGCATGCGCGAAACCAGGACAGGTACAGCGGCGCGGGGCCAGGAACACAGATGATACGGCCCGGCGGGCGCAGCGTCAGCGTCGCTTGCCGAAGCGGGCGCGCAGCCCCGGCAGGCTGGCGCTGAAGATCACCAGCAGGGCCAGCGCGATCTCGATCAGCGCCAGCCAGCGTGTTTCCGGGTGGCTCCAGGCACTCATCACCCCGTGGCTGAACCAGCCCAGGGCCAGCACCGAGGCCCAGAAACCGGCCTTGCGCCAGCCCAGTCGCAGGGCAAAGGCCAACGCCAGCGGTGGCGCGGTGAACACCAGCTGGGTGGCCAGCCAGTGCTTGTCATTGATGAACCAGCCGGCGAACAGCGCGGCCAACCCCATCAGGGCCAGCAGCAGGACCGTGCGCGGGGCGGCGCTCATCGGGCCAACCGCTGCGCGATGTCGGCCACCCGGCGGCCCAGCGCGCGCGCCAGCACGGCTTCATCGTCGGTCGGCTGCGGGTCGTCGGCTGTACCGGCCACATGGCTGGCGCCATACGGCGTGCCGCCACTGGTGGTGTGGCTCAGCGCCGGTTCGGTGAACGGGATGCCGACGATCACGCAGCCATGGTGCAGCAGCGGCACCTGCATCGACAGCAGGGTCGATTCCTGGCCGCCATGCATCGAGGCGGTGGAGGTGAACACGCCGGCCGGCTTGCCGGAGAGGGTGCCGTTGACCCATTCGGCGCCCAGCCCGTCCAGGAAGTGCTTGACCGGCGCCGCCATGTTGCCGAAGCGGGTGGGGCTGCCGAGCAGCAGGCCCTGGCATTCGACCAGGTCCTGCACGCTCACGTAGGGGGCACCATCGTCGGGAACCGGCGGCTGTGCGGTCTGGGTCACGGCGGCCACCGGCGGCACTGTGCGCAGGCGCGCGGTCATGCCCGGCATTTCGCCGATGCCCCGCGCGATCTGGCGCGCCAGCCGTGCCACTGAACCGCCCCGGCTGTAGTACAGCACCAGAATCTCGCCCATCGTGCCCGCTTCTCCTCGTCGTGTGGCCACCAGTATGGCTATCCTGCGAGCATTCCGCATCGGGTACCCTTTCGCCGATGGAACCTTTGGATACGCTCAACCTGTGGATGGAGCGCGCGCGGGATCGCGCACGGGCCATCAGTTTCGGCCGCTTCCTGTGGCATCGCTTCCTCGACGACCGCCTGTTCCAGGCAGCGGCGGCACTGGCGTACACCACGGTGTTCGCGCTGGTGCCGCTGGCCATCGTGGTCTTCGGCGTGCTCTCGGCCTTCCCTGTCTTCGACCGCTGGAGCGACCAGCTCAGCGATTACGTCTTCTCCAACTTCGTGCCCAACGCCGCGCGTGCGGCGGAGGGATACCTGCGGCAGTTCTCGGCCAGTGCCGGCCAGCTCACGGCTGCCGGCTTCATTGCGCTGGTGGTGTCACTGCTGATCACCCTCAACAGCGTTGAAGAGACCTTCAACCAGATCTGGCGGGTCGGCTCGACCCGGCCCAAGCTGACCCGCTTCCTGGTCTACTGGACCGTGCTGACCCTGGGCGCAATGCTCGCTGCCGCTTCGCTGGCGGTGTCGGCGCGGGTGTTCGCGATGCCACTGTTCGGCACCCAGGAGGGCCGCTGGCTGGCCGAGTTCGCGCTGCGGCTGGCGCCGATCCTGATCGAGTTCGTCTGCATCACGCTGATGTTCCGGGTGGTGCCGCACCACACCGTGAAATGGCGGCATGCGGTGCCCGGTGCGATCCTCGCGGCGGTCATCCTGGAACTGGTGAAGTGGGGCATCGGCGCCTACCTGGGCAGCTTCCAGTCCTACCAGAAGCTCTACGGCACGGTTGCCTTCGTGCCGATCCTGCTGCTGTGGATCTACCTGTGCTGGGTGGCGGTGCTGCTGGGCGCGTCGCTGTCCTCGTCGATGGCGGCCTTCCGCTACCAGCCGGTGGAACTGCGCCTGCCGCAGGGCTACGAGTTCTATGGCCTGCTGCGCCTGCTCGGTCGCTTCCACCATGCCCGAGCCAAGGGCAAGGGCCTGGCCGATGATGAAATCCTGCGGCTGGAGCCGATGCTGACCGATTCGCTGCTGCAGGACCTGGCCTGCAATCTGCAGGAGATCGGCCTGCTGCGTCGCGATGAACGCGGCGAATGGCTGCTCTCGCGCGACCTGGACCAAGTCAGCCTGGCCGATCTGTACGAATGCACCCAGTTGCGCATTCCGGTAGCCGAGCAGCATCTGCCATACCGCGACGACACACTGGGCCGTGCTGCGCTGGCGGCACTGGACGATCTGCGGCTGCCCCTGCGCGAACGCCTCAAGCGCAAGGTCAGCGATATCTACACCGATTCCGGAGACATGCCATGACCCGCAAGACCCCGTTGCTGCTCCCGCTGGCCCTGCTGCTGGCGCTGTCGGCCTGCAAGCCGGCCCAGGAGCCGACCCCGGCCAGCAGCCAGCCACCGGCACAGGCACCGACGCCGACCACACCGGCACCGGTCGAAGAGACCCCGGCCGAGCGCACCACTGCCGAGTTCCCGACGCTGAAGATGAAGGCGGTGGATGGCAGCGACTACGACCTGGCCGCGCATCGCGGCAAGTGGGTGATCGTGAATTTCTGGGCGACCTGGTGCGCCCCGTGCCGCAAGGAGATGCCGGAGCTGTCGGCGCTGCATGCGATGCGCAGCAACATCGAGGTAGTTGGCCTGGCCTATGAGGATATCGAGGTGCCGGAGATGCAGGCCTTCCTCACCAAGCATCCGGTGACCTATCCGATCGTGATCGTGGACCCGTTCGATCCGCCGACGGACTTCGCCACGCCGCGTGGCCTGCCGTTGACGCATTTGCTGGATCCGCAGGGCAAGCTGGCGCACACCTTCCTCGGTCCGGTGACGGCCGCCGACATCGAAAAGCAGATCGCCAGCGCAAAGTAGGGGTTATCGGCAGGGCCTGCGGCCCTGCACCCGCCGAAACATTCAAGCAACGGCAGCAGCAACAGCCAAAGCGCGATTTCCGTGTGGTGGCGGGGGGGGGGGGGGGGGGGGGGGGGGGGGGGGGGGGGGGGGGGGGGCGCCCCCCCCCCCCGCCCCCGCCCCCCCCCCCCCCCCCCCCCGCCCCCCCCCCCCCCCCCCCCCCCCCCCCCCCCCCCCCCCCCCCCCCCCCGCCTCCGACAGATTTCTGCGAT